>NZ_JAAATR010000017.1 GCF_009907385.1 Atlantibacter hermannii | reverse complement strand
AGGTAAGAATATTTATAAGATATTCATGGAGGAATTGTGTTACCAAATTATAACAGGCAAGGAATTGTCGTTAGCGAAACCCCTTTAATCCATACTGGCCTTCAGAAAGTCGTTGATAGTCATATCGAGCGAATGGGGTTATTGCATTTTACTGATGTTAAAAATATTGGCTGCAGTGAACTCATGCGAACGTCGGTAGTGATCGCTGAGCTTGGGAACGATGAGCAGAAGCTTGCAAGAGAATGTGAAGCTTATTATTCGTTAATAACCCGCTTCCGGGAAGTTCACTGGATTTTTTTAGTACCCAGAGCGTGTTTTGCCAGTGCAGTAGAATGGCTCATGCGTCCGGAAACCACGCTGTTATCAACCTGTGAATCCATAGAAACCGTGGCTGATGCCATTCTGCTGGGTAGCCAGAAAGTCGACAGGATTAGCCATTCACTGCTGGTCGCTGGACGGGATGACAGTAATGATGAAGAGAATCCCCCATTATTGACTGCTTCAGAAAAGCAGGTGTTACGATTATTAGGTAAAGGTTGGGGTATCAATCAGATAGCGCAATTGCTTAAGAAGAGCAATAAAACCATTAGCGCCCAAAAACACAGTGCCATGCGTCGTTTATCGCTCAAAACCAATGCAGAAATGTATGGGTGGATAAATAGTTTTCAGGGTTTAAAGGAATTGAATTTATTATCTATGCACAGGGAATCACAACAATGGAACAATTTAGCGATCAACTGAATATTGCGGTTGTCGAAACTTGCGGTTTAATTGCTGCGGGAATTAAAGCGCTTTTTGCAAAACAATCACAATATCGTATTACTTTTTTTAACAGCCGTGATGAGTTTATGCAGATGCGCGCGCATATCCCATTTTATGGTGTTATTTTTTCGTTATCTGGCTCGCGTGAGCATCGTCGGGACTGTCTGCAGCTGTTTAGCGAAATCGCATCCTTGCAGCCGAACATGAAACGTATTGTTATGGTAAATGATCCCGATGAAGCTAAGCTGATTACGCAACTTTCACAAACCATTATTAATGGTGTCGTTAATAAGGATTCACCCGTGGCTCGCTTTTATGATGAGCTTTCGGCATTGCTAAATGACTCCAGCCGTGCGACTGATACGAATGCAAACCACTGGTACATTAGCAATAGCCCTCGGTTACTCAGCCCGACCGAGCGCGTGATCCTACGCTATTTAACGGATGGTTACTCAGTTTCGCAAATCGCCTCGTGCCTGGAGCGGAACATTAAAACGATACGTGCGCATAAATTCAACGCCATGCTGAAACTGGGCGTTAACAATGATGCCGGGTTGTTGGATGCCGCGGATATCCTGCGCTATCGCAATAACTTTTTGTAAGTTATTCAGGCCGGGAATGAGCCTGAATGACGCATGTCGTTATTATTACTGGCAAACATCAATCCAGTGCGCGGCGGTGAGTTCTGCCAGCCGATGGGGAGATATGCGCACGGCGCTATGGATGGCGCCGGCAGCGGGTAAAACTTCCTGATAAGCCTGTAATGAAACGTCGCAGTACACCTTCAGTGGATGCTCCAGCCCAAAGGGACAGACTCCGCCGACAGGGTGCCCTGTCCATGTCACGACTTCGTCACTGTTCAGCATGCGCGCCTTTGCGCCAAAGGCGGCCTTCAGTTTTTTATTATCCAGCCTTGCGTCCCCTTTGGCGACCACCAGGATAATCTCTTCCTTCACTTTCAGCGATAATGTTTTTGCAATTTGCCCTGGCTCAACGTTATGCGCAGCCGCAGCCAGCGCGACGGTGGCGGTACTCTGATTTAATTCGATGATGTCGATATCCGGGGCGTGTTCAGCAAAAAATTGACGTACAGATTCAATACTCATTATGGGCTCCTGCATCATGTCGCCCATTAATCTGGCACAGCGGCTTTGCGATTGTAAAATGACAATCTTTCACTTGTCGTTAACACCAGACAATTAGCGATCTTCTTCACAATGGCAAAAAGTGGACACTGTAACCGGTTGCAGGTCGGTCAGCGCGGACTAATACTAAGGTCGTCATCTCTCTGATTCACACATTAAGTCGCTTCTAACCCTCTCTTTTACCGTGCTTTACGCAGGGTGTATGAGAAAGGATGCACAGTGATCAACATGGTGCTGGCATCTGCCTTTCATCGCCTGACAGGAGAATTGCGATGTCTGCCAATCATGCTGCGTTCAATATTATTTTCCGCTTTGTTGAAAACTATATCAGCCCCGTTGCCGTGCGCATTTCTTCCCAGCGCCATGTCATGGCCATTCGCGATGGTTTTATTTCCGCAATGCCGTTTATGATCGTGGGGTCGTTTCTGCTGGTTTTCGCGTATCCACCTTTTTCACCGGATACCACCTGGGGCTTTGCCCGCAGCTGGCTGGCGCTGGCGAAACAGTTCGAAGGGCAGATACTGTCGCCGTTTGATATGACCATGGGGATCATGTCGATTTACATCTGCGTGGCCATCGCTTACAACCTCGGCAAACACTATATGAAGAGCCACCAGCTCGATCCCTTTATGGGTGCCATGCTGTCGCTGATGGCATTTTTGCTGGTGGCAGCGCCAAAAACCAAAGGCGTGCTGCCCGGGGATAGCCTTGGCGGTACCGGCATTTTCACCGCGATTCTGGTAGCGATTTACTGCGTTGAAATGATGCGCTTTTTGAAGGCGCGCAATATCGGCATTCGCCTGCCGGATCAGGTGCCGCCGATGATCAAAAACTCATTTGATTTGCTGATCCCGGTGCTGGTGGTCGTGCTGACACTTTACCCGCTCAGCCTGTTGATCCAGTCGCAATTCGATATGCTGATCCCGCAGGCGATTATGTCGATATTCAAACCGTTGGTTGCTGCGGCGGATTCGTTACCGGCAATTTTGCTGGCGGTGCTGATCGGCCATTTGCTGTGGTTCGCTGGCATTCACGGCGCGGCAATTGTCTCCGGGATGCTGCAAATGTTCTGGCTGACCAACCTTGCTGCTAATCAGGCGGCGCTGGCCCAGGGCGCACCGCTGCCGCATATCTTTATGGAGGCCTTCTGGACCTTTTTTATCGTGGTTGGGGGATCGGGCGCGACCATGGGGCTGGTGATTTGCTATCTGAGAAGCCGCTCGGCGCATTTGCGGGCGATTGGCCGGCTGAGCGTGGTGCCCAGCATGTTTAACATCAACGAGCCGGTGATCTTCGGCACGCCTATCGTGATGAACCCGGTATTTTTTATTCCGTTCCTGCTGGCGCCGTTGGTAAATGCGGTTCTCGCCTGGGCCGCCATGAAATTCGACCTGATTAGCCGGGTGATTTCCGTGGTGCCCTGGACTGCGCCAGCGCCGATTGGCGGGGCATGGGCGCTGGGTTGGGATTATCGCGCGGCGCTGCTGGTTATTGTGCTGGCGGTCGTGTCCGCCATCATCTATTACCCGTTTTTCAAAGTGTATGAAAAACAGCTGCTGGCGCAGGAAGCGGCGGAAAGTCTGGCGCAGGAGTCTGACAACCAGCAGGTGGCGTAAGGAGAGGGCTGATTATTTAAGCGTGCAGTCGCCGCACTGCTGAACGCCGGGCAGGCGATTACGCTGGCAACAGGTGCGGCGCACCAGTAATCCTTCACGCGGTACGACGGTGCGATAAAGCGGGTTGTCGCGTCCATCCAGACGCGTTTTTTCAAAGAAGCAGGCCTGGCGTAATTGTTGCCAGGCGGCTTCGCCCAGGCGCGGTTTTAGTTCGCCCAGGAACCAGTTAATAAGATAACCGGTGTTGCCCCAGATCAGGCGGCCGTTGATATCGCCGCTCTCTTCCAGCGCGTCAACCACCGGCATCAGCACCTCGCCCACCAGATACTCCATCCGTTCGCGCAGGCTGTTGTTCGCCATCCCGGGATGCGGGTAAACATCAATCCAGAATGACTCAACCCGGCCTGTTTCATGAAAGCGCGCCCGAATAAGATCCGGGGAAAGACGCAGGCCTTGCGGATGCGTCAGCACAATCGCCATTAGCGCAGGGGTGAGCAGGCCCACGTACCACTGCGCCCACAGCGATTTCAGCGGCTTTGCTTCCCGTGTCTGTTCAGTGTGTTGGGCATAAATGTGATCGCCATAGGTTGCCATGAGGGCGTTCAGCGTGTCGGGTTGCCTCCAGTGCGCAAGCGTCAGCGCAGTGATGGGCGTCGGCTCATCAAACTTTACGGTGTCGAGTAAATGGGGATGATACTCGCGCAGGGCGTGACGAAGCGCGTCCGCCAGCGCGACCGTATCGTTAAACGGGGCAGGCGACGCAACGGCAGGGACATGTAACTGAAGCGAGCGGTAAGCCATAGGCACTGAACGGCAAATCTAAATGATAATGATTGCCAATCCTAACGATGAGTGTCACCGATGGCAAGGGGATTCATCGGCTACTGTTCAGTTTCCATCTCTTCGCTGGTAAGAATATGGTTGCGTCCCATATGTTTGGCTTTATACAGGGCCTTATCCGCCAGCTTAAAAGCATCGTTAAAATCACGTTCATGCATTGGCGCCAGGCCAATACTGATGGTGACGTTGGTGGCGACCTCGGCGTTAAAACGGTGGGGAATGCGCAAATCAAATACCCGCTGGCGTATCCGCTCCGCGGTTTTGCGCGCCATATCCAAATCGGTATTGGTCAACAGCACCAGAAACTCTTCGCCACCAAAACGCGCCACGATGTCCCGTGAACGCACCGCATCGCGAATGGCTGCCGACACGCGGGCCAATGCCTGGTCGCCCATCATATGACCGTAATGATCGTTGTAAGCTTTAAAGTGGTCGATATCTAACACCACCACCACGTTACGTTCCGACCCTAACGCAAACAAATTCTCCAGCCGGTTCTGAAAGCCGCGCCGGTTATACAGCCCGGTTAACGGGTCGACCATGCTCAGATCGGTAAGCGTTTTTTTCTCTTCCATCAGCTTAAACATCAGGCCCTGAGCAAAAGCGTCGTAGCGCTTCTGAATCAGGTGCTGGATTACAATGCCCACCATCGGCAACGCCACGGCGTAAAGCATTCGGATGGTATGTTGCCCCTGATCCAGCCACAGCACCGTTAAAATCACCGGCAGGCAGTGGCAGATAAACGCTTTAAGGTTATTAATAAACGCCAGCGCACCGACGAACAGCACGCTCATCAGCGCAATGATCAGATAGGACGATTCATATTGGGGAATATGGGGCTGTTTAAGATAAACATGCCAGGCCCAGAGCAAGCCGAAGAGCAGGGAGATAAGATTCAGGCTAATGGTGCGTGCCTGGCTAACCCAACGCCATATCAACAACCCGATACTGAGCGTCAGTATGCTCACCAGCGGCACGGTAATCATCTTTACGCGGAATAATGGGCTCAGCATGCTAAATAATGCCGACAACGCATTAAGAAACAGAAACAGGCGTAATGAGAGTTGGTACTTCTCTTGAAGTAGCGATCGCCAGGTTTGAGACGTCATATCTAAGTCGTTGTTTATACGCGCTATGTCAGGTTGAGGGGAGATAAAGGCTAACAGGCGGAAAGTAGGTCATTATCGAGCCAGAATTAATGATCTTTATCAATTTGCTCAATCTATCACCTTCATCAATTCGTGTCATTAATTGCCCGAAAAACTCAACGTTCACTTAACAAACGAAGGGTTGAAAATGAGAATTTATATCATATGATATAATTTATCATTATCGCTTGGGTTATCAGTGAAAGAGGCGTAGCCATGTTGCAAAGAGCGCTGGAGAGTGGATGGGGGATCGTGCTGCCGGGCATAGTCGTTACCGTGCTGGCGTTTAGCGGTTTAACTTTTGAACAGTGGCGGGGCGTGGTCGTGCTGGCGCTACTGGCGACATCCGGTATGCTTTATCACAAGCGGTTGCGTCATTTTGTGCTGTTACCATCATGCATAGCATTAACCAGCGGACTGATGCTGATTGCGTTAAATTTGCGATGGTTTTGAAGCAGGAAAGCCAAACAAGAGGAAGTAAAGCGTGGTGCGAAGAGAGGGACTTGAACCCTCACGCCCGTTAAGGCACTAACACCTGAAGCTAGCGCGTCTACCAATTCCGCCACCTTCGCGCAGTGCGAACGATATTTTGCGTGGTTGTTGGTGCGAAGAGAGGGACTTGAACCCTCACGTCCGTTAAGACACTAACACCTGAAGCTAGCGCGTCTACCAATTCCGCCACCTTCGCGTACCAGCAATACCGAGAAGTATTGCAACCACGGAGGCGCATTCTAGATGTTTTCTGGACGTCGTCAACAGTTAATTTGGTGTCGCTTTCCTGATTGGCTTAAAAAGCGACACCCGTCAGGTTTAGCGTTTCTTCGCGCCACGGCCCATGACGGCGCGATAGACTTTAAAGCGGCCGGTTTGCGCCAGCACTTCATGATTGCCGAACGCCTCATCCAGCACGTTGGGATAGGGCAGGAAGGCGTTGGCCACAATGCGCAGTTCACCCCCTATATTCAGATGACGTACCGCGCCGCGAATCAATTGCTGCGCCGCGTCCAGGCTGGTTTGCATCCCATCGTGGAACGGCGGGTTAGAAATGATCATATCGAAGCGGCCATTCACATCGGAATAGACGTTGCTGGCAAACACCTGGCCTTCCATCTGGTTAGCCGCCAGCGTCGCCTTCGCGGCTTCGACCGCCGAGGCGCCGACATCGGTCAGCGTTAAACGCACTTTCGGCGAATGGCTGGCCAGCATCACGGACAGTACCCCTGCGCCGCAGCCCACATCCAGCACTTTTCCTTTGGTGTGCGGCGTAAAGGTGGAGAGCAACAACTGGCTACCAACATCCAGCCCGTCGCGGCTGAACACACCCGGCAACGTTTTGATGGTCAGCCCGTCGAGCTGATATTCACCCCACCACGCCTCGGCATCGAAGGCCGGTTGTTTTTCCAGACGACCATGGTACAGCCCGCAACGGCGCGCGCTGTCGATTTTATTCAGCGGACACACCGTTTCCAGCATCTGTTCGGCGCTGCGCACGCCGCTACGGTTTTCGCCCACCACAAACACGTCGCAGCCGATCGGCATGAGCGACAGTAGGTTCATCAACTGAAACTGGGCTTCCGGCTTGTTCTTCGGCCAGTAGTAGATAAGGGTATCGCTGTCGGCGATAAAGTCGGCATCCACGGTAAGTCCGTACTGCGCCTTGTCACCCATCGTCTGGGAGAGCGTCTGCCAGTGGTGATAAAATTGCGTGAAAGCGCGACTGGCAGCGGTTTCAAACCGGGCGGGCAGGTCGTCCTGAAGATCTCCGGCGAACAGCACGCGGCTTTCGGCAAAATCATCACTGTGGCGCAGCAAGACTTCGCTTGCCGGGGTAAAAGCAGACATGAAACTCTCCTGTATAAACGTAGGCGGCGATTATAACCCCGACCCGCTTCCGGCTGCACCTTTGTTGGCGCAGGCTGCTCGGATTTGCTATATTTGCGCCCTTCCGGCAATAAGGCAGACTTTGCGATGACATCCCGACGCGACTGGCAATTACAGCAACTGGGCATCACCCAGTGGGTGCTGCGTCGTCCGACGGCGTTGCAGGGCGAAATCGCCATCTCGCTGCCCGCCCATATTCGTCTGGTGATGGTCGCGCAGCCGCTTCCGGCGTTAACCGCGCCGTTAATCCGCGATCTGCTGCAGGCCCTTGGCGTCAGTCCCGATCGGGTTCTGGCGCTCACCCCTGACCGGGTGGAAATGCTGCCGCCTGACAGCCATTGCGTAAGTCTGTGGCTGGGCGTAGAGCCTTTGGCGTCGCTGGCAGGCACGGCGTTGCGCACCCAAACGCTGGATGAACTGCGTGCAGATCCCGCGGCGCGCGCCGCATTATGGCAACACATTTGCGAACATGAACACGATCTCTTTACTCACGAGCAGTGACCTCGACCGGGCATTTGCCATTGAACAGCGCGCCCACGCGTTTCCCTGGAGTCAAAAAACCTTTGCCAGCAACCAGGGCGATCGTTATCTCAATTTTCGGCTGGATGTGGCGGACGAGATGGCTGCATTCGCCATTACCCAGGTGGTGCTGGATGAAGCGACGCTGTTCAATATTGCCGTCGATCCGGCGTATCAGCGCCGTGGGCTGGGGCGAGCCCTGCTTGAGCATGTAATTCGCGAACTGGAACAGCGTGACGTGTTCACGCTCTGGCTGGAAGTTCGTGCTTCTAATCGCGCCGCCATAGCGCTCTACGAGGGCCTCGGTTTTAACGAAGCGACAATACGCCGCAATTACTACCCCACTGCGGAGGGCCGTGAAGACGCCATTATCATGGCCCTGCCGTTGGGTTGATAACACAACAAGATAGGTGAAGTGATGAACTGGGACTGGATACTGTTTGATGCTGACGAAACGCTGTTTACTTTTGACTCGTTCGGCGGTTTACAGCGGATGTTTCTTGACTACAGCGTGACGTTTACCGCTGAAGATTTCCAGGATTACCAGGCCATCAATAAGCCATTGTGGGTCGATTACCAGAACGGGGCGATCACCGCGCTGCAACTGCAACATAACCGTTTTCAAAGCTGGTCCGATCGTTTAAACGTCACGCCAGGCACGTTGAATGACGCCTTTCTGAACGCGATGGCGGAAATCTGCGCTCCGCTGCCGGGCGCGGTATCCTTACTTAACGCCCTGAAAGGAAAAGTAAAACTGGGTATTATTACTAACGGTTTTACCGCGTTGCAGGAAATTCGTCTGGAACGCACCGGCCTGCGCGACTATTTTGATTTATTAGTGATTTCCGAGCAGGTTGGCGTAGCCAAACCCGATGCGCGGATCTTCGATTATGCTTTTGAAAAAATGGGCAACCCGCCGCGCTCGCGCGTATTAATGGTGGGCGATACGCCGGAATCCGATATTCTGGGCGGCATCAATGCCGGGCTGGCGACCTGCTGGCTGAGCTCGAGCGGACGCACGTTGCCGCCAGAGATCAAACCTGACTGGCAGGTTTCGTCGTTAAGTGAACTGGAGCAGCTGTTGTGTAAACACTAAACACTGATTGTCTGAGATTACCAGCCAGGTAAAATAGCCGCATTTTTCGATTTCCAGTCGCATGGCCTGCCCATGCCCTTATGAAGAAGATTTAATTATGACGTTGTCTCCTTATTTGCAAGAGGTGGCCAAGCGCCGCACTTTTGCCATCATCTCGCACCCGGATGCCGGTAAAACTACCATTACTGAAAAGGTGTTGCTGTTCGGACAGGCGATCCAGACCGCCGGTACGGTAAAAGGCCGTGGCTCCAACCAGCACGCCAAATCCGACTGGATGGAGATGGAAAAGCAGCGTGGTATTTCGATTACCACCTCTGTAATGCAGTTCCCGTACCACGATTGCCTGGTGAACCTGCTGGACACCCCGGGCCACGAAGACTTCTCTGAAGATACCTACCGTACCCTGACGGCGGTTGACTGCTGTCTGATGGTCATCGATGCCGCCAAGGGCGTTGAGGATCGTACCCGCAAGCTGATGGAAGTGACCCGCCTGCGCGATACGCCGATCCTGACGTTTATGAACAAGCTGGACCGCGACATTCGCGACCCAATGGAGCTACTGGATGAAGTCGAGCGCGAACTGAAAATCGCCTGCTCGCCGATCACCTGGCCCATCGGCTGCGGCAAACTGTTTAAAGGCGTCTATCACCTTTATAAAGATGAAACCTACCTCTACCAGACCGGTAAAGGCCACACCATCCAGGAAGTGCGCATTGTTAAAGGGCTGAACAACCCGGATCTCGATGCGGCGGTGGGTGAAGATCTGGCGGCGCAACTGCGTGACGAACTGGAACTGGTGCAGGGCGCGTCGCACGAGTTCGATCGGGAGTTGTTCCTGAGCGGCGAAATCACCCCGGTCTTCTTTGGTACTGCGCTGGGCAACTTCGGCGTGGATCATATGCTGGATGGCCTGGTGGAGTGGGCGCCTGCGCCGATGCCGCGTAAAACCGACACCCGCGAAGTCGAAGCCCAGGAAGAGAAATTCTCCGGCTTCGTGTTTAAGATCCAGGCCAACATGGATCCGAAACACCGCGACCGCGTGGCGTTTATGCGCGTGGTGTCCGGCAAATACGAAAAGGGTATGAAGCTGCGCCAGGTACGTATCGGCAAAGACGTGGTGATTTCCGACGCGCTGACCTTTATGGCGGGCGACCGTTCCCATGTGGAAGAAGCTTATCCGGGCGACATTATCGGTCTGCATAACCACGGCACCATTCAGATTGGCGATACCTTTACCCAGGGCGAAATGATGAAGTTCACCGGAATCCCGAACTTCGCGCCGGAACTGTTCCGCCGCATTCGCCTGCGCGATCCGCTTAAGCAAAAACAGCTGCTTAAAGGGCTGGTTCAGCTTTCCGAAGAGGGGGCGGTGCAGGTGTTCCGCCCGATCGCTAACAACGATCTGATCGTAGGCGCGGTCGGTGTGCTGCAGTTCGACGTGGTCGTGGCGCGCCTGAAAAGCGAGTACAACGTTGAAGCGATTTACGAATCGGTCAACGTGGCGACCGCGCGTTGGGTGGAAAGCAACGACGTCAAGAAGTTCGAGGAGTTTAAGCGTAAGAACGAAGTTCAGCTGGCGCTGGATGGCGGCGATAACCTGACTTATATCGCGCCAACCATGGTCAACCTCAACCTGACGCAGGAACGTTACCCTGACGTCACGTTCCGTAAAACCCGCGAGCACTAATCCTCTCTCAGGGCGCGGCACACGCCGCGTCCCGTCACTTTCCCTGTCTTTTTAGTCCCTTGCGGATTGTTCTTAATTTCCTTCGTTTGTCGCCGGTTTGCTCATTTTTCGCTCAGTCAACCAGGCGTTTTCAAGATTGTGATCTATATTTAACAAAGTGAAGAACAGATTGCCGGGTTAATGTGTCATCTAATTTAAGGTTTTTGACCGTTAATCCTGATATTAGTTTCAATCACGATATTAACAACTAAGAATGTCAATGAGATGTAGCAAAGTGGTGAACAGGATTGTTTCTACTGTAATCCGTTGATTCTTAGGGGTTTAGCAGCTGCCGCGATGGCGTTGCCGTTTAAGGAGAGGCTACTCGCTAAGTAGCTCAAGGCTCAAATTCTGGGCAAACCTACAGGAATGAATCGATGAACAAGACTAAGATTTCAAAAACTCTGATGGCTGTTTTGTTGGGCTCTGCACTGGCTTCCGGTTCCGCACTGGCTGAATCCGAAACCATGAACAAAGTCGAATCAACGGCGGATAGCGCAGGGCAAAAAATCGATAACTCTATGAATAAAGTCGGTAATTTCATGGATGACAGTGCTATCACAGCGAAAGTAAAAGCGGCTCTGGTGGATGATGAAAACATCAAGAGCACCGATATTTCGGTAGAAACCGAAAAGAAAGTCGTCACCCTGAGCGGCTTCGTAGAAAGCCAGGCGCAGGCTGAACAGGCCGTGAAAATCGCCAAAGGCGTTGAAGGCGTTGACTCAGTCAGCGACAAACTGCACGTGCGTGATGGCAAATCCGGGTCTAAAACCGACGCTGCAAAAGGCTATGCCGGTGATGCCGCCACCACCAGTGAAATCAAAGCCAAATTCCTGGCCGATGACATCGTTCCTTCACGAAAAGTGAAGGTTGAGACCACCGATGGCGTGGTACAGCTTTCAGGTACGGTCGAGTCCAAAGCACAGTCTGAGCGTGCTGAGAGCATCGCCAAAGCCATTGATGGTGTGAAAAGCGTTAAAAACGATTTGAAAGTTGAGTAATTCACACCACGAAACCCCCTCTCCCGGTGAGCGCCGGGGGAGATGGTAAGCATCACCACCAGATAACACCGCCAGCAAGCTGAGCTTGCTCAGAAGCGGTAGCAATTAAACTATGGTAAAGGAGAGTCTTATGTTTCGTTGGGGCATTATTTTTCTCGTGATTGCGTTGATTGCCGCGGCTTTAGGCTTTGGTGGTCTGGCCGGTACAGCGGCTGGCGCAGCGAAAATTGTTTTCGTAGTCGGTATTATTCTGTTCCTGGTCAGCCTGTTTATGGGCCGCAGACGTCCATAGTGTGACCACAAGCAACAGGTAACCGGAAAGCCAGTCAATGCGACTGGCTTTCACGGTTTTACCGTTGCGCCCCACGCAGGTTGTTGGCGTTGCTCATCGCGTGGTATCTTTTTGTTTATGGCGTAAGAAAACTAACATGTTGATTGCTGGCGGATTGTTCCGTTTACCAGCACAACAACAATCAGGAAAGCAGGGTGGGACAACGTATACCCGTTACGCTCGGCAACATCGCGCCGCTTGCGTTAAAACCGTTTCGTCCCGGAAAGCTTGCCCTTGTGTGCGAGGGGGGCGGGCAGCGTGGGATCTTTACTGCCGGCGTGCTGGACGAATTCATGCGCGCAAATTTCAACCCGTTCGACACTTTTCTTGGCACCTCTGCCGGTGCGCAAAACCTCTCAGCTTATCTCTGTAATCAACCGGGCTATGCGCGTCGGGTGATCACGCGCTACACCACCAGCCGCGAATTTTTTAATCCGGTACGCTTTGTGCGCGGCGGCAATCTTATCGATCTCGACTGGTTAACCGAGGCGACCGCCAGCAAAATGCCGCTGGCAATGGACAACGCCGCGCGGCTGTTTGATGGCGGAAAAGCTTTCTATATGTGCGCCTGCCGTAGTGATGATTACTCGCCGGGCTATTTTTCGCCGACTGACGCCACCTGGCTGGATATCCTGCGCGCCTCCAGCGCCATTCCCGGCTTCTACCGCACCGGCGTGATGCTTGACGGCATCAGCTATCAGGATGGGGGCATCAGCGATGCGGTGCCGGTGCGCGAAGCGGCCCGGCTGGGGGCCAATACTCTGGTGGTGATCCGCACCGTGCCGTCGCAGATGTATTACACCCCGCAGTGGTTTAAGCGCATGGAGCGGTGGATGACCGACAGCAGCCTGCAACCGCTGTTGAATCTGGTTCAGCATCACGAAAAGACCTATCGGGAAATCCAGCAATTTATTGAAAAGCCGCCGGGTAAACTGCGTATTTTCGAAATCTATCCGCCGAAGCCGTTGCAGAGCATGGCGCTGGGCAGCCGTGTCCCGACGCTGCTGGAAGATTACAAAATTGGCCGTTTATGCGGGCGCTATTTCCTGGCGACGGTGGGTAAACTGCTGGTGCCAACGCCGCCGGTGTTGCGCCACGTTCCGCGTGTGGTTACCCCTGCGCCGGTGGTGGTCGTGCCGCCTGCCACCGTTGCCAACGACGCCGTCGACGCCACGTTGGTTAACGCGCCGCAGGCCAACGATCCGGCATTTGAAAATGAGGATCTGGCGTGACCCGTCGTTTTATCGATACCCATTGTCACTTCGATTTTCCGCCGTTTACCGGAGATGAAGCCTCAGCCATCGCGCGCGCCGCTGAAGCGGGCGTAGAAAAACTCATCCTGCCGGCAATTGATGAAACGCGTTTTGATACCGTTCTTGAACTCGCCCAGCAGCATCCGGCAATCTATGCCGCCCTGGGCCTGCATCCGATTGTGATTGAAAACCACACCGAAGCGGCGCTTGAGGCGCTTGAACAGCGGCTGGCGCAGCGTGCGAATAAGCTGGTGGCGGTGGGGGAGATCGGGCTGGATCTGTATCGCGACAATCCGCAGTTCGAGCGCCAGGAGTGGTATCTCGACAGGCAACTCCAGCTCGCTAAACGCTACGATCTGCCGGTGATCCTCCATTCGCGCCGCACCCATGACAAACTGGCGATGCACCTTAAGCGCCACGATCTGCCGCGTACCGGCGTGGTGCACGGATTTGCCGGCAGCCTGCAACAGGCGGAACGCTTTATCGGTCTGGGGTATAAGATCGGCGTGGGCGGCACGATCACCTACCCGCGCGCCAGTAAAACCCGCGATGTGATGGCGCAACTGCCGCTGGAATCGCTACTGCTGGAAACCGATGCCCCGGATATGCCGCTTAACGGCTGGCAGGGCCAGCCCAATCGCCCGGAGCGGATCGCGCTGGTGTTTGAAACGCTGTGCGAACTGCGCAGCGAAGCGCCGGATCAGATTGCCGCCGCCATTCTGGCGAATACCCATCAGATCTTTGATTTATAGATAGAGCGAAGGCAAAACGATATCGCTAATGCCGCGCTGGCGTAGCGCGCTGGCTAACTGTTCCACGTCCTGCCTGCTGGCCGCCTGCCACGCCCGCGCCTCACCGACAGTGCCGTGATGATGAAACGCGTTGATGCGCACCGGCACCGATCCCAGTTCCTTCAGAAAAGCGCTTAATGGATCGATGTGTTGCAGATAGTCGCTGTGTTCGGGGATAAGCAAGAGCCGCAGTTCCGCCAGTTTTTTCTGTGCAGCCAGAAAGCGAATACTCTCGACGATCCGCGTATTGCTGCGCCCGGTGAGAAACCGATGCCGCTCCGGGCACCAGGCCTTGAGATCCAGCATCGCGCCCTCCATCACCGGCAGCAGTTTTTCCCAGCCTGACTGGCCCAGCTCGCCGTTGCTGTCTACCAGACAGGTGAGGTGGCGCAGCGCGGCATGGTCTTTAACCGCCGCAAACAGATCGCGCACGAACGGCAGTTGCGTGGTGGCTTCGCCGCCGCTCACGGTGATGCCCTCAATAAACGGCGCGGCGCGTGAAATCTGGTTTAAGACTTCGTCGACGCTCAGCGTGCGGGCCATCGGGCTGGCCTGTGAAGCACAGCCCTGAAGACAGGTATCGCACTGGGCGCAGCGGTTTTCATCCCATCCCACCTGCCCGTCGGCCAGGGTTAACGCCTGCTCGGGGCAGCCAGGAACGCAGTCGCCGCAGTGGTTGCACAGCGCGATGGTGTACGGGTTATGGCAGCTTTTGCAGCGCAGGTTGCAGCCCTGCAGAAAGAGAGCCAGGCGGCTGCCCGGCCCATCCACGCAGGAGAACGGCAGGATCTTATTGATCGAAGCGCATCTGCTGCTCATTACTCACCACACGGGGTTTACGTTGCAAAATGCCGGTATTGCGGGCGGCTTCTTCCCCCAGCCAGGTGGTGTTGGTCCGCGATCCTTGTGCACGGTATTTTTCCAGATCGGATAAGCGCACCATATAACCGGTCACCCGCACCAGATCGTTGCCGCTGACGTTAGCGGTAAACTCGCGCATTCCGGCGTTAAATGCGCCCAGGCAGAGCTGGACCACCGCCTGCGGATTGCGCTTCACCGTTTCGTCGAGCGTCAAAATATCGCTGATGCCTGACGGGTAATGGCGATGATGCGGCGCAACGGTCAGCAGATGGGTGATCGGATCGGGCTCATCGCCATACGGCAGACGCGCGCCGGGCGTGGTGCCCGTGTCACTGCTGATACCGGATTGCGCGTGCAGCAGGGCGCGATGATTCCAGCCGAACCTGACCGGCGTGTTTTCCACATAGGCGGCCAGCGCGGCGCTGATGCGGTAGCCCAGCTCGTTGGCTGCGGCGTCTTTTCCGTACCGGCCCGCAATCCCGGCCTTATCGCATAAAACATTCACCGCCTCGGCCAGCGCGTAGATGCCAAACATCGGCGCAAAGCGATCCGGATCGATCAGCCCTTCGCGCACCAGGAAACTTTCTGTGAAGAAGTTCGACTCCTGATACAGAAATGCGCAGCGCGCGTTGATGATGTCCCGTTGTTGTTCACAATAATAAGGGAGCGCGCGGGCAAAGAAGTCGTCAATGCTGTGGCTGCGCGCCGCCACTTCGCTGAGGTTAATACGCACCAGGGTACTGCCGCCGCCGCCCGCTGGCAGCGAGTTATAGCAGCTGACGATGCCGTAATTTCCGGGTGTGAAAATTTTATCATGCACCGGGCCGTTGGCGATGTGGGGTTTAGCGCATTCGCAAATGTTACTGGCGACGGCGAGCAGTAAATCGTCCGGCGTAATCTGCGGGTCATAAATGAAGGTCAGATTAGGCGCAACCTGCTGGAGTTCGGCATCCGCACGCAATATCGCACGCGCCACCATTGAGTCATGCGGGCCAATGTTGGCATGCATAAACGCATCCGGCAGGACGCGATCGAGATAGCGCCAGAAACGTTTTATACGCAGATCGATCTCATCCTGTGTTAGAATTTTAACATAGGGCGTGAGCAGTGAATCGAGGTGACCCAGAAACACCGGCATCGAGGTTACCGACGGAACATGGTGATAAAGAATGGTGAGCATCGCCAGCGCATCGTCGAAATCTTCGGCGGGCGGCAGCTCCAGCCATTCGCTGCCCTGAGCGAGAAATTTGGCGTAATCGGGCAGGACATAGCGGGGTTTGTACGGGGCGTGGCCTTCGAACATATCGCAGATGACGCCGTCCGCCAGCGCCTGACGCGCCGCTTCAGGGAGAGCGGGGTAAGGAAGCGCATTCTCGGCTTCCAGCGCCAGAAAATGGCGCTTCTGCGCCGGGGAAAGCCCCGACGAGGTCACAATATTATGGCAGCGTTCCAGCAGCCCTGATTGAGAAAGTGCAGACATGATGTGTCCCTTACATGTTGACAGTGACGCCAATGTAAAGCCATTCACGCCATGCGCTTTTGATCCTGTCACCCACATCACGCACTGAATGGCGATGATGTCGTGAATATTTTGAATTACGTCACATCTACGGTGTATGGCGAGTTGAATCGATTTCCATAACTGTGACGTCTGTCTAAGAGTAAGCGTGAGTAAATGTTAGAATAATAACATTCCGCGCGGTGATTAATGAACCGGCGAACCCGGCTTCCATCTGGAGAAACACATGACCGATTTAACCCAAAGCAGCCTTCGCGCATTGCAGTTAATGGATTTAACCACCCTGAACGATGACGACACCAACGAGAAAGTCATCGCGCTGTGCCATCAGGCCAAAACGCCGGTGGGCAATACGGCGGCGATCTGCATCTACCCGCGCTTTATTCCGATTGCCCGCAAGACGCTGAAAGAGCAGGGCACGCCGGATATCCGCATCGCGACGGTCACCAACTTCCCGCATGGCAATGACGATATCGAGATCGCGCTGGCGGAAACCCGTGCGGCCATCGCTTACGGCGCGGATGAAGTGGACGTGGTCTTCCCGTACCGCGCGCTGATCGCCGGTAACGAGCAGGTAGGATTCGAACTGGTGAAAGCCTGTAAAGACGCCTGCGCTGCTGCCAACGTGCTGCTGAAAGTGATCATCGAAACCGGCGAGTTGAAAGAAGAAGCCCTGATTCGTAAAGCCTCTGAAATCTCCATCAAGGCAGGCGCGGATTTCATCAAAACGTCTACCGGTAAAGTGCCGGTCAACGCCACGCCGGAAAGCGCGCGCATTATGCTGGAAGTGATCCGCGATATGGGCGTGCAGAAAACTGTGGGCTTTAAGCCTGCCGGCGGCGTACGTACAGCCGAAGACGCGCAGAAATTCCTGGCGATTGCCGACGAGCTGTTCGGCGCGGACTGGGCGGATGCCCGTCACTACCGCTTTGGCGCATCCAGCCTGTTAGCCAGCCTGCTGAAAGCGCTGGGCCACGGCGACGGCAAAAGCGCCAGCAGCTACTAATTCCTTTCCTGCGGCGGGCAACCGCCGCCTAAAATCTGCTATCTCTGGGGGTTACCTTGTTCCTCGCTCAAGAAATTATTCGCAAAAAACGTGATGGCCACGCGCTCAGCGACGAAGAAATTCGCTTTTTCATTAACGGGATCCGCGATAACACCGTCTCAGAAGGGCAAATTGCCGCGCTGGCGATGACCATCTTTTTCCATGACATGACGATGCCCGAGCGGGTGTCGCTGACCATGGCGATGCGCGATTCCGGCAGCGTGCTGGACTGGAAGAGCCTGAACCTCAACGGCCCGATTGTGGATAAACACTCCACCGGCGGCGTGGGCGATGTAACCTCCCTGATGCTCGGCCCCATGGTGGCGGCGTGCGGCGGCTACGTGCCGATGATCTCCGGGCGCGGCCTCGGCCACACCGGCGGTACGCTGGATAAACTGGAAGCCATTCCGGGCTTTGATATTTTCCCTGATGACGCCCGTTTCCGCGCCATCATCAAAGACGTCGGCGTGGCGATTATCGGCCAGACCAGCTCGCTGGCTCCGGCGGATAAACGCTTCTACGCGACCCGCGATATCACCGCCACCGTGGACTCTATCCCGCTGATCACCGCCTCGATCCTCGCCAAGAAACTGGCGGAAGGGCTGGATGCGCTGGTGATGGACGTGAAAGTGGGCAGCGGCGCGTTTATGCCGACGTATGAACTCTCTGAAGCGCTGGCGGAAGCGATCGTTGGCGTATCCAACGGCGCAGGCGTACGTACCACCGCGCTGCTCACCGATATGAACCAGGTGCTGGCTTCCAGCGCGGGCAACGCCGTGGAAGTACGCGAAGCCGTACAGTTCCTGACCGGCGATTACCGTAACCCGCGCCTGTTCGACGTCACCATGGCGCTGTGCGTAGAAATGCTGATTTCTGGTCGCCTGGCCCGTGATGAAGCCGACGCCCGTAAACAGTTGCAGGCGGTGCTCGATAACGGCAAGGCCGCAGAGGTGTTTGGCCGTATGGTCAGCGCCCAGAAAGGCCCGGCGGATTTCGTGGAAAACGTCGACAAATACCTGCCTGCCGCGACCCTGAGCAAAGCGGTCTATGCCGATCGCAGCGGCGTGGTCTCGGCCATGGATACCCGCGCACTGGGTATGGCGGTGGTGTCCATGGGCGGCGGCCGTCGTCAGGCTTCCGATCCGATTGACTACAGCGTGGGCTTTACCGATATGGCGCGCCTGGGCGACAGCGTTGACGGCCAACGTCCGCTGGCGATTATCCACGCCAAAAACGAAGCCTCGTGGCAGGAAGCGGCCAAAGCCGTTAAAGCGGCGATTGAGGTGGGCGACGCCGCAGCCGAAGACACGCCGGTGGTTTATCGCAGAATCAGCCAGTAACCGTCCTCGCTTCCTGGGCGAGCCGCATTCGGGTATACTGATCTGATCGCATTTTTTTAACGCCACAGGGCGTTAAACAGCGCAACGTACGGAGAAAATATGAAACGTGCATTCATTATGGTACTGGATTCATTCGGTATTGGCGCGACTGAAGATGCAGAGCGTTTTGGCGACGTGGGTTCTGATACCCTCGGTCACATTGCCGAAGCCTGCGCAAAAGGTGAAGCGGATCATGGCCGTAAAGGCCCGCTGAACTTACCGAATTTAACACGTCTTGGTCTGGTGAAAGCCCATGAAGGCGCCACCGGCAAAATTGCCGCCGGTATGGACGGCAACGCAGAAGTGATTGGCGCATACGCCTGGGCGCATGAGCTGTCGTCCGGTAAAGATACCCCGTCAGGCCACTGGGAAATCGCCGGTGTACCGGTTCTGTTCGACTGGGGCTACTTTAGCGATCACACCAACAGCTTCCCGCAGAAACTGCTGGATAAACTGGTGGAGCGCGCAAACCTGCCGGGCTACCTCGGTAACTGCCACTCTTCCGGCACCGTGATCCTCGACGAGCTGGGCGAAGAGCACATGAAAACCGGCAAGCCGATTTTCTACACCTCTGCCGACTCGGTGTTCCAGATTGCCTGCCACGAAGAAACCTTCGGGCTGGATCGCCTGTATGAACTGTGTGAAATCGCCCGTGAAGAGCTGACCGAAGGCGGTTACAACATTGGCCGCGTGATCGCGCGTCCGTTTATCGGCGACAAAGCGGGTAACTTCCAGCGTACCGGCAACCGCCATGACCTGGCCGTTGAGCCGCCAGCGCCGACCGTGCTTCAGAAGCTGGTGGACGAGAAGGGCGGCAACGTGGTGTCGGTCGGTAAAATCGCCGATATCTACGCCAACTGCGGCATCACCAAAAAAGTGAAAGCCACCGGTCTGGATGCGCTGTTTGACGCCACGGTGAAAGAGATGAAGGCCGCAGGCGACAACACCATCGTGTTCACCAACTTCGTGGACTTTGACTCCTCCTGGGGTCACCGCCGCGATGTGGCGGGCTACGCGGGCGGCCTGGAGCTGTTTGACCGCCGCTTGCCGGAGCTGATGGAACTGGTGGGTGAAGATGACATTCTGATCCTGACCGCCGACCACGGCTGCGACCCGACCTGGAAAGGCACCGATCACACCCGTGAGCATATCCCGGTGCTGATCTACGGCCCGAAAGTCAAACCGGGCTCGCTGGGCCACCGCGAAACCTTCGCGGATATCGGCCAGACCGTCGCCAAATACTTCGGCACGTCCGACATGGAATACGGCAAAAACATGTTGTGATTGACGGGGCGGTCTGTCCGCCCTGATTAACCATTTTAAAAAGGGATATATTCATGGCTACGCCACACATTAATGCAGAAATGGGTGATTTCGCTGACGTTGTTCTGATGCCGGGCGACCCGCTGCGTGCGAAACATATCGCGGAAACCTTCCTGGAAGACGTGCGTGAAGTAAACAACGTGCGCGGCATGCTGGGTTTTACCGGCACCTACAAAGGCCGTAAAATCTCGGTGATGGGCCACGGCATGGGCATTCCGTCCTGCTCCATCTACACCAAAGAACTGATCACCGATTTCGGCGTGAAGAAAATCATTCGCGTGGGCTCCTGCGGCGCGGTACGCGCTGACGTGAAACTGCGTGACGTGGTAATCGGCATGGGCGCCTGCACCGATTCCAAAGTAAACCGCCTGCGTTTTAAAGATCACGATTTCGCGGCGATTGCCGACTACGGCATGGTGCGTGACGCGGTTGACGCGGCAAAAGCGCTGGGCGTGGAAGCGCGCGTCGGTAACATCTTCTCGGCGGACCTGTTCTACTCGCCGGACCCGCAGATGTTCGACGTGATGGAAAAATACGGCATCCTGGGCGTGGAAATGGAAGCGGCGGGCATCTACGGCGTCGCGGCGGAATTTGGCGCGAAAGCGCTGACCATCTGCACCGTGTCTGACCATATCCGTACCCACGAGCAGACCACGGCGGCTGAACGCCAGACCACCTTCAACGACATGATTAAGATCGCGCTGGAATCCGTGCTGTTAGGCGACAAAGCGTAATTTTTGCCTCTCAATGCCAGCCCTTTCCGGCTGGCATTTTTGTTTCTCGCGCCCGGCTGTTTCAAACCCCTCGCTGCACGGCTATCATTCATGCATTCACACCACGGATACATGGAATAACCATTTGTTGTGAAAAAAATAATCCACCGTTGCCTGGCCCTGTTTTCCCCTCACGGACTGCTCGCCATTCTGGTGGCGGCCTGCGGCTATCTGTTTCTGCATCCGGTCCTGATGAGAACCGTGGACGTACTGCCGCAGATGCACAGTTTCAGTACCTGGAAAGAGGCGCTGTCGGTGCTGGGCTTGCTCGACATCCCGCAGTTTGTGCTGGGGCTGGGGCTGATTCTGATGGCCTTCGGGCTGCTGCTGCGCGCCCGCACGGCCTGGGTGTTCTCGCTGTTGCTGCTGCTGGTCACCAGCGCGTTTAACTTTTTATCTCCGCAGGGTAACCCGGCGCTAAGCCTCGGCGCGCTGGCGCTGATGCTGCTGTTGACTGGCTTCTGGCGGCAGTTCGATCGCGCCAGCCTCGCGGCAGGCGGATTGTTCGCGCTGGTGAGTTTTGTCTCGCTGCTGCTGTATGCGGTGATGGGCGCGCTGTATCTGGGCGAGGAGTTCGCGCCGGCGATTATGGATATGCCCACGGCGTTTTACTTCGCGATTGTCGGCATGTCGACGGTGGGGTTCGGGGATATTGTCCCGGTCACCTCCACGGCGCGGCTGTTTACCGTTTCGGTGATCGTGATGGGCATCACCGTATTTGCCACGTCAATCAGCGCCATTATCGGGCCGGTGATTGGCGGTAATTTAAAACGAATCGTCACAGGGCGGATTTCACACGTGATGCGTAAAAACCACTTTATTATTGCCGGCGCGTCGCCGCTGGCGCTTAGCGTTTACCACGGCTTAAAAGCGCGCGGCGAAGCGGTCACCGTGATTGTTCCGCCGCATATTGCCCATGAGTACCCGCCGGATACCGACCTGATTTCCGGCGACCCGTCGAACGCCGATGAACTGGTCAAAGCCGGGGCGGCAAAAGCGAAGTACATCCTGGCGCTGCGCGATGACGATGCCGAAAACGCGTTTATCGTGCTGGCCGCCAAAGATGTGGCAGGCGCGGGCTGTAAAACTATTTCGGTAGTCAACGCCAGTAAAAACCTGCAAAAAATCAAACGCGTTCAGCCGGATATGGTGTTTTCGCTGCAAACCCTGGGCAGCGAACTGCTGGTGCGCACCCTGAACGGCGAGCCTGTCGACAACACGCTCATCACCGCGCTGTTCTTTGGCGATATGACGGAGAGTAAAGAGAGCGAGTAACAACGCCCACGAGGGCGTTGCGGGGGATTAGCGCACCACGTCCGCCATCCATTGCGCCACGTCGCGCAGCTCTGTTTCCTGCTGCGGGAAGTCGACAATCAGCGTTTCGCATTGCTGCTTTAACGCGTTGGCCTGGTATACGCAGCCCTGTAACCGATTGGCGAGCGCCTCCAGCGGGGCCGGATTCAGGCTATCGGTAAACACCTGGGTGCGGGTGATATGGCCTTTCTCGACGTCAAAATGCAGCTCCACGCCGCCCCAGCCGAAGCGCTCGTCCAGCGTATGGGTAAACGCCGGGGCCTGGCCGAAGTTCCACTCCCAGCTGCTCTGTCGGGCAAAGGTCCCGGCGAAGCCGGGCAGATCCGGGGCGGCATCCGGGGAGATCACTTCCGGCGCGACCCGCTCGCCATAATGGGCAAAAAACGCCTCGCTGACGGCGTCACACACCTGCTGATGGGTGATCCCCGGCAGGAGATCATTCAGGTTCGCCACCCGCCCGCGCACCGAGGTGATGCCTTTAGCCTTCAGCTTCTTCTCATCGGGATTAAGGTAGTTCGCCAGACGGCTGAGATCGGCATTCAGCAGCAACGTGCCGTGGTGGAACCCGCGATCCTGGGTCTCCCGGTAGGCGGAACCTGACACTTTACGCGGGCCGTCCGGCGTGGCGACTTCCAGATCGTTGCGTCCGGAGGCCGATGCCTGCACGCCCAGCGCGTTTAACGCCGCCAGCACGATACCGGTGGAGATGCTTTTGTCGTATTCCGGCTTACCCGCCATAAAGGTAAAGCAGCTGTTGCCTAAATCGTGGAATACCGCGCCGCCGCCGCTGCTGCGGCGTGCCAGGCGAATATTGTCCTGCTCCATGCGCCGGGTATTGCACTCTTTCCACGGATTCTGGGCGCGGCCAATCACCACGGTATCGGCATTGCGCCACAGGAACAGCACCCGCTGGGTCGCGGGCATCTGGCGGAAAATACACTCTTCCACCGCGAGGTTAAACCAGGGGTCATACGAGTCTGAAATCAGTAGCCGCAGGGTACTCATAAACGATATCCCTTCATCAAATGGTTATTCTTTTTTGCTCACGTCTTCTTCCGGCACGTCTTTACTGGCCGTCAGTAAAAAGGGCGATTGCTGCCAGCGCGTGCGTTTACCCTGTAACAGGGTGCGCGTCAGCACAATGCCGATCGCCAGCGCTAACAGCAGCATCAGGCGCAAAATATTGGTGGTGTTATCCACCTGTTTGGCTTCAGTGGGCAGCGAGTGGGTGTCGAGCGTGATGCGCAGATAGCCGAGCGGGCCGCTTTTATCCTCGATCGGCTCAACGATTTGCTGGCTGAAATAGCTGCCCGCGCGTTTGCCGTCCAGCGCCAGCCGGTCGCGCACCTCGACGCTCTCCCCGGCGCGCGCCACCATCTCGCCTTTATCATCGTACACGCTGGCGTCGAGAATACGGCTCTCATCGGTTAACTGCTTAAGGATCGCGCCGATGCGTTTTTCGTCCGGGTTTTCGCTTTTCATTAACGGCGTCAGGGTATAGTTGACCTGGCGCGCCAGCGTCCTGGCCAATTCTTCAAGCTGAATATTGCGCGACTGTTGATGGCTCTGGCTAAACCAGCTTGCCCCCTGCATCAGCGCCACAAGTAGCGCGAGACAGATAAGCACAATCACTGCGCGATGCAGTCTAAATTTGAAGCGGGTACGGGCCATAATCCACCTGCTGAAAAAATGAATCTTAATGTTGCCAGAAGCGCTGGACTCAAGGTAGCCTCATGCGTTGTTTTCTCCAGTCCTTACCGATTTCAGGAGCGTTAATGCCTAACAGTCTGACCTGGTGCGACCTGCCGAACGATGTTTCTCTCTGGCCGGGGTTACCGCTTTCATTAAGTGGCGATGAAGTGATGCCGCTGGATTATCACGCCGGACGCAGCGGTTGGCTTCTGTATGGCAGAGATCTGGATAAAGGCCGTCTGACCGAATATCAGCGCAAGCTGGGCGCGGCGATGGTGATTGTTACCGCCTGGTGCGTGGATGATTATCAGGTGATCCGCCTGGCGGGATCCCTGACTCCGCGCGCCACCCGTCTGGCGCACGATAATGGCCTGGACGTTGCGCCGCTCGGCAAGATCCCCCATTTAAAAACCCCGGGCCTGCTGGTGATGGACATGGACTCCACCGCCATCCAGATTGAGTGCATTGACGAGATCGCCAAACTGGCGGGCACCGGCGAACTGGTATCGGAAGTGACTGAACGCGCCATGCGCGGCGAACTGGACTTTACCGCCAGCCTGCGGTTGCGCGTCGGCACCCTGGAAGGCGCGGATGCGGAAATCCTGCGCCAGGTACGCGATGTGCTGCCGCTGATGCCGGGCCTGACCTCGCTGGTGCTCAAGCTACAGGCGATGAACTGGAAAGTGGCGATAGCCTCCGGCGGGTTTACCTTCTTCGCCGATTATTTGCGCGAAAAATTGCACTTAACCGCCACGGTGGCCAACGAACTTGAGATCCGGGATGGTAAACTAACCGGTCAGGTGATCGGTCAGATCGTCGACGCGCAGTTCAAAGCGCAGACCCTGAAAAACCTGGCGGAAAAATATGAAGTGCCGATTGCCCAGTGCGTGGCGATCGGCGACGGCGCCAACGATCTGCCGATGATCCAGGCGGCGGGGCTGGGCATTGCCTACCATGCCAAACCCAAAGTGAATGAAAAAACCGAAGTGACCATCCGCCATGCGGACCTGATGGGCGTATTCTGTATTCTCTCAGGCAGTCTGAACAAGAAATAAACGAGGTAAAAGGTGGCTAAAGCCCCAAAACGCGCGTTTGTGTGTAATGAGTGTGGTGCGGATTATCCGCGCTGGCAGGGGCAATGCAGCGCCTGCCACGCCTGGAATACCATCACCGAAGTGCGTCTGGCGGCGTCGCCCACGGTTGCGCGTAATGAACGGCTTTCCGGCTACGCGGGCAGCGCGGGCG
Source organism: Atlantibacter hermannii (assembly GCF_009907385.1). Taxonomy (GTDB): domain Bacteria; phylum Pseudomonadota; class Gammaproteobacteria; order Enterobacterales; family Enterobacteriaceae; genus Atlantibacter; species Atlantibacter hermannii_A. The sequence goes on along the minus strand of NZ_JAAATR010000017.1, from coordinate 79,426 downwards.
TGTCGAAAGTCCAGAAGCTTTCCGACATCAGCCTTGAGGCGCTGCCGCGCTTTTCCACCGGCTTTAAAGAGTTTGACCGGGTACTGGGCGGCGGCGTGGTGCCAGGCAGCGCCATTTTGATCGGCGGTAACCCCGGCGCGGGGAAATCTACCCTGCTGCTGCAAACGCTGTGCAGGCTCGCCCAGAACATGAAAACGCTGTACGTCACCGGCGAGGAATCACTCCAGCAGGTGGCGATGCGCGCTCATCGTCTCGGATTGCCGACCGATAACCTGAATATGCTCTCGGAAACCAGCATCGAACAGATCTGTTTGATTGCCGAGCAGGAGCAGCCGCGCCTGATGGTCATCGACTCCATCCAGGTGATGCATATGGCGGATATCCAGTCGTCGCCGGGCAGCGTGGCGCAGGTGCGCGAAACCGCCGCCTATCTGACGCGTTTCGCCAAAACCCGCGATGTGGCGATTATTATGGTCGGCCACGTCACCAAAGACGGCTCGCTGGCCGGGCCGAAAGTCCTGGAGCACTGCATCGACTGCTCGGTGCTGCTCGACGGCGATGCTGATTCGCGTTTCCGTACTCTGCGCAGCCATAAAAACCGCTTCGGCGCGGTCAACGAGCTGGGCGTGTTCGCCATGACCGAACAGGGCCTGCGTGAAGTCAGCAACCCGTCTGCTATTTTCCTGAGCCGGGGCGATGAAGTCACCTCAGGCAGTTCAGTGATGGTGGTATGGGAAGGCACGCGCCCGCTGCTGGTGGAAATTCAGGCGCTGGTGGATCAGTCAATGATGGCCAACCCACGGCGCGTGGCGGTGGGGCTGGAACAAAACCGTCTGGCGATCCTGCTGGCGGTATTGCACCGCCACGGCGGCTTGCAGATGTCCGATCAGGACGTGTTCGTGAACGTGGTCGGTGGCGTGAAGGTCACCGAAACCAGCGCCGATCTGGCGCTGCTGCTGGCGATGGTATCGAGCCTGCGCGATCGCCCGCTGCCGCAGGATCTGGTGGTATTCGGCGAAGTGGGTCTGGCGGGGGAAATCCGTCCGGTGCCCAGCGGCCAGGAGCGCATTTCCGAAGCGGCGAAACACGGCTTCCGTCGCGCTATCGTGCCGGCAGCCAATGTTCCGAAAAAAGCGCCGGAAGGCATGCAGGTGTTTGGCGTGAAAAAACTCGCTGACGCGCTGGATATCTTCAACGATCTGTAATTTTCCCGCTCTGATTCAGGCGGCGGTAGCGCCGCCTGTCAATATTTACCATTCACCTCAGTCGTTTACTCAAGTATCCTCCTGGCATTGACGCGTTTGCCGCTAGACTTAGTAGCAGCGAACGATCGCGGAATACGTAAGGGAGGCAGCGCATCTTGTCATCATTCGACTATTTAAAAACCGCCATTCGCCAGAAGGGCTGCACCCTGCAACAGGTAGCGGCGGCCTGCGGGATGACCAAAGGCTATCTCAGCCAGCTGCTGAACGCTAAAATCAAAAGCCCCAGCGCCCAGAAACTGGAAGCGCTACACCGTTTTCTCGGCCTGGAGTTCCCGCGCCGTCAGAAAAGCGTGGGGGTGGTGTTCGGTAAGTTTTACCCGCTGCATACCGGCCACATCTACCTGATCCAGCGCGCCTGTAGCCAGGTGGATGAGCTGCATATCATCATGGGTTACGATGAAACCCGCGACCGGGCGCTGTTTGAAGACAGCGCCATGTCCCAGCAGCCGACGGTGCCGGATCGCCTGCGCTGGTTGTTACAGACCTTCAAGTACCAGAAAAACATCCGCATCCATGCGTTCAACGAAGAGGGTATGGAGCCTTACCCGCACGGCTGGGACGTCTGGAGCGAGGGGATCTCCGCATTTATGGCGGAAAAGGGCATTGAGCCGGACTGGATCTACACCTCCGAAGAGTCTGACGCGTCGCAGTATCTCCAGCATCTGGGCATTGAAACGGTGCTGATTGACCCGAAACGTACCTTTATGAACATCAGCGGCGGGCAGATCCGCGAAAATCCGTTCCGCTACTGGGAATACATCCCTACTGAAGTGAAGCCGTTTTTCGTGCGTACCGTGGCAATCTTAGGCGGCGAGTCGAGCGGGAAATCGATGCTGGTCAACAAGCTGGCGAATATCTTCAACACCACCAGCGCCTGGGAATATGGCCGCGATTACGTGTTCTCCCATCTGGGCGGCGATGAGATGGCGTTGCAATATTCGGACTACGACAAAATCGCGCTCGGCCACGCCCAGTACATTGATTTTGCGGTGAAATACGCCAATAAAGTGGCGTTTATCGACACCGATTTCGTTACCACCCAGGCATTTTGCAAGAAGTATGAAGGGCGCGAGCATCCATTCGTGCAGGCGCTGATCGACGAATACCGTTTCGACCTGGTGATCCTGCTGGAAAATAATACCCCGTGGGTGGCCGACGGCCTGCGCAGCCTTGGCAGTTCCGTGGACCGCCATACCTTCCAGGCGCTGCTGGTGGAGATGCTCAACGAGAACAACATCAGCTATGTGCACGTTCAGGAGTCGGATTACGACACCCGTTTTTTGCGCTGCGTAGAACTGGTGAAGGATTTGATGGGCGAGGCGGGATAAGGAAATCAGGGAAACCGTTGCGACGATTTCCCTGATTAACCGGTTAGTTTGTTGCAGCGGTTGCCGGTGCAGCCAGCGTCTGTCGCAGCGCCGTCAGGGCACGGCGGGCCGCCGCAAGCACCTGCTCGCACTGTTCAATAGTCAGCGTTAAAGGCGGTTCTACGCGTACCGTTTTGGCGTTGATTAAGGTGCCAGCCACCAGCACCTGCTGGCGGAACATCTCGCTGGAAAACTGGTAGCCGATTTCGTTATCCACAAACTCAATCGCCATCAGCATCCCCTGACCGCGCGCCTCAATCACCAGATCCGGATACTGCTGCGTCAGCTCTTTAAAGCCGTCCAGCAGCAGGTTGCCTTTCTGCTGCGCCTGCGCCGGGAGGTTTTCTTCCAGCAGTACATGGATGGTCGCCAGCGCCGCCGCGCAGGACAGCGGATTGCCGCCAAAGGTGGTGGTGTGCAGGAACGGGTTGTCGAACAGCACCGAGAATACCTCTTCGGTCGCCACCGTCGCGCCAATCGGCATGACGCCGCCGCCCAGCGCCTTGGCCAGACACAGAATGTCCGGCTGCACGTTTTCGTGCTCGCAGGCGAACATTTTGCCGGTGCGCCCCATGCCGGTTTGCACTTCATCGAAAATCAGCAGCGCGCCAAACTCATCGCACAGCTTACGCACTGCGGGCAGATAGCCTGGCGGCGGCAGGATCACGCCGCCTTCACCCTGAATCGGCTCAAGGATCACCGCCGCCACGTCGTCGCCGGTTTTTTTGCAATCCGTAAACAGGGCGCGCATCGCGTCGATATTGCCGAACGCCACGTGGCGGAAACCCGGCAGCAGTGGCATAAACGGCTTACGGAAATCTGCTTTGGCGGTGGCAGAAAGCGAGCCCAGCGATTTACCATGGAACGCGCCGCTGGTGGCGACAAAAGTAAATTTCCCGCGCGGGGACTGATAGGCTTTGGCGAGTTTCAGCGCGGCTTCCACCGATTCGGTGCCGCTGTTGCTGAAGAAGCTGTATTTGAGTTTGCCCGGCGTCAGGGTGGCCAGGGTTTTTGCCAGCATTGCCCGTAGCGGGTCAAGGAGTTCCTGGCTGTGCAGAGGTTGTTTTTCGAGTTGATGCTGTACGGCGGAAACCACTTTTGGATTACGGTGCCCCACGTTAAAAATGCCGAAACCACCCAGGCAATCGAGAAACTCGTGTCCCTGAGTGTCGACAAGCGTATTTAAACCTCCCGCTTGCCATTCTACGGCTCCGTAATCCCCGCCGGCGGTAACAGACTTTCTGTACTCTAAAAAACCTGGATTAACATGCTGCTGGAAATAGTCGATCACCTCTTTATTCAGTGTTTTCATCTCCTCATGAGACAGCGTTCGCTTCTCAATGAGATTCAATGCGTGCGCGGTGCAGGCGAGTGCCGAGGCGCTGTTCGGTAACCTGTTCAAAATGTGCTCCTGGGAATGGCGTATCACGCGATACACAGATCAAGTATTGCAGCATTTGCGCCACTTCGTCGGAGGGGCCGCTAAACGGAATAAACGCCAGGGGGAACGCGTGCCGGTTACGATTAAATCTCATCGTAACCGGGGTTGCGGCATTTTGTGCTATCCACAGCGGCAGCGGGAGAAGAAAAACCAGCGCAGATGCACAATAATGGTGCGGATTGTTGCAAATTTGTGCAATGGCTCCCAAATTCACTTTTTTACCGCATAATCCATCGGGATATTCAAATAGTTGATCAGGTTGATTATTTTGCATCAGCACTACTTCTTTGGGGTTATCCTGAGATTTGCGATCTCCATCATATTTAACCGTTAAAGTTATTAATTTTAGCGCCGACATAACATGGCACAGGAATGGTTAACAATAAGATAACCTGCAAAATGGAGCAGCCATGTCGTCGCATCCCCGCGTGACCCAGCGCGAAAAAGTGCTGGATGAAAACACTACATTAATGTCCACCACCGATCTGCAAAGCTTCATCACCCATGCCAATGACACTTTTGTACAGGTGAGCGGTTATTCTCTGCAGGAACTCACCGGGCAGCCGCATAATCTGGTGCGGCATCCGGATATGCCGAAGGCGGCGTTTGCCGATATGTGGTACACCCTGCAGCAGGGCGAACCCTGGACCGGCATCGTTAAAAACCGCTGTAAAAACGGCGATCATTACTGGGTGCGCGCCAACGCGGTGCCGATGGTGCGCAACGGCAAAACCACCGGTTATATGTCGATTCGCACCCGCGCCACGCCGCAGGAAATTGCCGCCGTCGAACCGCTGTACCAGGCGCTGCGCGAGGGCAAGGCTAAGCGCCGCCTTTATAAAGGGCTGGTACTGCGCAAACATTTTCTCGGCAAACTGCCCGCCATGCCGCTGCGCTGGCGTATCCGCAGCATTATGGGGATTGCCGCGCTGATGTGGCTGGCGCTGAGCGCGTTCGCCATGCCGGGATGGCTGATGACGATCGCGCCAGTGGTGATTATGGCGCTCGGCTGCCTGGCGCTGGAATGGCAGGTATCGCGCCCGATTGAGGACGTTGCGCGCCAGGCATTGCAGGTCGCGACGGGGGAACACAACAGCATCGAGCACATGAATCGCACCGATGAAGTGGGGCTGACGCTGCGGGCCATCGGGCAACTGGGCCTGATGTGCCGCTGGTTAATCAATGACGTCACCAGCCAGGTGGAAAATGTGCGCAGCGGCAGCGAAACCCTGGCGCGCGGCAATGAAGATCTCAACGAACGTACCCGCCAGACAGTGGTGAACGTCCAGCAAACCGTGACCACCATGAACCAGATGGCGACCTCGGTGCAGAACAACTCCCAGACCGCGGTAGATGCGAACAAACTCTCCAGCGAGGCCAGCGATGCGGCGCGTCAGGGCGGGCAGGCGATGGAAACGGTGGTGAACACCATGGACGACATTGCCGACAGTACCCAGCGCATCGGGTCGATTACCTCACTGATTAACGATATCGCCTTCCAGACCAATATTCTGGCGCTGAACGCCGCCGTGGAGGCCGCGCGCGCCGGCGAGCAGGGCAAAGGGTTCGCGGTGGTGGCCGGGGAGGTGCGTCACCTGGCAAGCCGCAGCGCCAGCGCCGCCAACGATATCCGTAAACTGATCGACGCCAGCGCCAGTAAAGTGCAGTCCGGCGCGGTGCAGGTTCATGAGGCGGGGCGTACCATGCAAAACATTGTCGATCAGGTGCAGAATGTGACGCAACTGATTGGCCAGATCAGCAGCGCCACCTCTGAGCAGGCGCAGGGGCTGTCGGAATTGACGCGTGCGGTGGCGGAGCTGGACGACATCACCAAAAAGAACGCGGTACTGGTCGAAGAAAGCGCGCATGTTTCCTCAATGGTGAAGCATCGCGCGGCGCGGCTGGAAGATGCGGTCACGGTCCTTCAGTAACGTTTACAGCAGATGCCCTGTTCGCAGGGCATTACCCTCCGGCAAACCCGCGAAAATTCCATCTCATATCAACCTGATATAAACTACCCACTTATTGCCTCTTCAACCGGATCCCCATGAAAAGCGTGACCGCGTCTGTCGCTGAAACCCTGACCCAGGACCTTGCCCTGCGCATTATGCGCGGCGAGCTGCAACCGGGCACGTCTATACCCGGCGAAAACGAACTGGCGGTGCAGTACAACGTCTCGCGTACCTCGGTGCGCAACGCGCTTCAGGTGTTGGGCGCGAAAGGCATGTTGACCATCCAGGCCAAACGGCGCAGCACCGTGGCGCCCCGCGAGCAGTGGAGTTTTCTTGATGCCGACGTGCTGAGCTGGCTGGAAGAGATCGGCATTGACGACGCGCTGATCGAACAGTTGATGATCACGCGGTTGATCTTCGAGCCCAATGCGGCGGCCATGGCGGCGATCAACGCCAGCGGGCGCGATCTGGCCGATCTGGAAGACGCCTGGGAAATCATGTCGCAGGGCCAGCAGCAGGATTCCGCCGAACTGTTTAAACAGGGCGATCTGGCGTTTCATACTGCGATCCTTAAAGCAGGGCACAATCCGTTTCTGTTTTCGGTGGGCAATGCGCTTTCCGCGGCAATGCTGTTTTCCTTTAAGCGCACCCTGGAGCCGGACGTTACGCTGACGCTGGAAGCGGTGGACGCGCACCGGGAATTGATGGAGTGCATCCGCCTGAAGCAGCCCGAGCAGGCGCGCCAGCAGATGCGCCATATTCTGCTCAGCGCGGCGAAAAAACATCTCGGGGATCCGCTGCCGGAGCGCCTGGAACACTTTTTATCAGCCAGCTGACGCCATCATCGTTAAACGAAAAAGCCCCGAACGGGGCTTTTTAGCAATGACGTTGAGGGTCAAATATTGCAACCATTGCATATCAGGTGGAATTATTCGTTCTGCTTTGGCATTGGCGCAATTTCGCTGATTTGACCGGGCGACATTGCTTCAGCGTCTTCACCCGCAATTATCACATGCGTTCTGCCTTCTTCAATTGCACGAGCCATCATTTCATTATTGGCAGCCTGGCGAGCGCGATATTGCTCAAGCCAGTCCCCAGAATTTAGGTGTTCGTAAGACATTTGCCCTCCCGTTTGGTTCTAGTCCAACCTCTATGGTTAATCCTTTATGTTTCTTTTTAGTAATAAGCCGACAATATATATTTAATAATTTATGGTCTGCTGGTGCAAAGGTATAAAGTCCAACATTAAAATGAGTATAGTGCTCAGTAATTATCCTTTCAACACATTTAAGGACTCGGCAGCCCGCGCCGGTTGGCAGTTCTTCTGCCCGTTTAAAAGGTGTTTTATTTATCCTGTTCGCGATGGTATCGAAGGTGACATCATAATGGCACCCATATAGTGGGAACGTAAATCCTTCCGGAAATAAGGCTGCGCAATCATACGGGTTTTCATGGGTGATTTGGGTAAAATTAACTTCATAATTAACACCTGCCACCATAAATCTTGCAACCTGATGCCGTGGAAGCCCATATTCAGCGCATTCATCGAAATAAGTCATGATTAATTATCACTCCTCCCTTTCGATATATTAACGCTTCTCCTAATACACTAAAAAATATCTCGTGAAATATGTTCTCATTTTACGAGGCATCTTCCATAACTGCTTTGCGTATTTATTGATCGACCTTTTATCACCCTTAACGCCAGCTTTAGATCCCGATCACAGATCGCAGTCCCGTTTTTCGTCTACATTTCTTGTCATACAAGATTAAATATTTTGGATTACAAGATGAACAGGAGCTGGCTGGCGGTGGACTGGGGCACGACGAATTTTCGTGCGTGGCTGATGCATGATGCGGAGGTGGTTTCCGTCATCAATGCGCCCTGCGGCTTATTGCAGGTTGAGAATGGGCAGTTTGAAGCGGCGCTGCAAACCCATATCGCGCAGTGGATTGCCGAATACGGCGCGCTGCCGCTGCTGATGGCGGGCATGGTCGGGTCGCAGCAGGGATGGGTTGACGTGCCCTATTGCAAGGGGCGCGTCGATGCGCAGCAGCTGGCGCAGGGCGCCTACGCGCTACGCACCCATTGGGGAAGCCAGGGCTGGATCCTGCCCGGCGTGACCGGACTCAGCGCCGTGGGCTTGCCGGAGGTCATGCGCGGTGAAGAGATCCAACTGATCGGCCTGATGGCGCTTGCTCCTGCGGAAAATCACCACGCCATTTTGCCGGGCACGCACAGCAAACACGCCAGGGTCACACATCAGGCTATTCATGATTTTTCCACCTTTATGACGGGTGAGCTGTATCAGCTGTTGATGGCGCACTCCCTGCTGGGCCGTGATTTACCGTCTCAGCAGCCCGACAGCCGCGCCTTTGCGCTTGGCGTACAGCATAGCGGCCTGGCCGCCCCGCTGAGCCAGCTGCTGTTTTCGGTACGCACCCTGCGCCTGCGCGGTGATGTGCCGCTATCCGGCGTCGGCGACTACCTGTCCGGGCTGTTAATCGGCCAGGAATTGCGCCAGTGCCCCTCAACCCCTCACTGGATCATCGGCAGCGATGCGCTGAACGCCCGCTATCAGCAGGCCGCGTCACAGCTGGGTTTGGTGACGCAAGCCCTGTCCGGCGAGCGCTGTTTTATCGCCGGGATGAACCAGATACGTCTTTATCTACAAGGAATTGAATGATGGATTACCGCGCCTTTTCGACACTGTGGCAGCAAACGTCTCTGCCGCTGGTTGCAATATTACGTGGCCTGACCCCTGAGGATGCGCCCGCCGTGGCCGGGGGCTTGCTGGCGGAAGGTTTTACCTGGCTTGAAGTCCCGCTCAACAGTCCGGATGCGCTGACCTCGATCGCGCTGCTGCGCGAGCAGGTCGGTAGCCGGGGCTACGTCGGCGCGGGCACGGTATTGACCGCAGAGCAGGTGGATGCGGTAGCGGACGCGGGCGGACAAATCATTATTTCCCCCAACATGAGCGTGGACGTTATCCGCCGCAGCCGCGAACGCGGGTTAATCAGCATGCCCGGCGTGATCACGCCTTCAGAAGCTTTTACCGCGCTACAGGCCGGAGCCAGCGCGCTCAAACTGTTCCCGGCGGAAACCGTGGAGCCTGGCACCTTAAGCGCCTGGCGCGCGGTGTTGCCCGCCGGGGTAGTGTGCCTGCCGGTGGGCGGTATTCAGCCCGACGCCGCGCAAATGCGCGCCTGGCGTAACGCTGGCGCGCAAGGATTTGGTCTGGGCGGCGGGTTATATCGCCGCGCGGACGACGCTCAGAAAGTACAACAAAAAGCCCGCGACTATCGCGAGGCGTGGCGTAACAGCCACAGATAGCAATACAACCCTACAACCTTACTGAGGTCCGTATGAACATTGACTCTACACACAGCGAAGCCAGTAAAAACGAGGTTTACCGTAAAGTGACCCGGCGGCTTATCCCCTTTTTGATCCTGTGCTATTTCTTCGCCTATCTGGACAGGGTGAACGTGGGGTTCGCGAAACTCCATATGCAGGATGCGCTTAACCTGAGCGATACGGTTTACGGCATCGGTGCCGGGATTTTCTTTATCGGCTATTTTATTTTCGAACTGCCCAGCAACCTCCTGATGCAGCGCTTTGGGCCGCGCTTCTGGATCGCCCGCATTATGGTGAGCTGGGCGGTGCTGTCGGCACTGACTATGTTTGTCACTACACCCACTCAGTTTTACATCGTGCGTTTTTTACTGGGCGTCGCGGAAGCGGGCTTTTTCCCGGGGATCGTGTTTTATCTCACCCTGTGGTTCCCGTCGTGGCGTTCGGCGCGCACCCTTGGCCTGTTTATTCTGGTGACGCCGCTGTCCACGATTATCGGCAGTCCGCTGTCCGGGTTAATCCTCAAAATGTTCGAGGGGGTGGGGTATCTGCATAACTGGCAGTGGCTGTTCCTGGTGGAAGCGATCCCCTCATTCCTGCTGGCGTTTGTGGTGCTGCGCTACCTCGATAATAACGTGGAATCGGCACCCTGGCTGACGGCGCAAGAGAAGGACATCATCGCGCGCGATCTGGAGCAGGATCGGATCAATAAGATCGCCGCCAACGCCGGTAAAGCGCCTGGCAGCCTGAGCGCCATGTTCCGCAATAAGTTCGTCTGGCTGCTGGCGCTGATCTTCTTCAGCTTTAACATCGGTTATTACGGGATCAACTTCTGGCTGCCGTCGATCATTAAATCTTCCGGCGTGAAGGACGATTTCGCCATTGGCCTGCTGGCGGCGTTGCCGTACATCTTCGGCGCGGCATTTATGGTCTGGAACAGCCGCCATTCGGATCTGAAACAGGAGCGCCGCTGGCATATCGCTATTCCGGCGCTGATCGGCGCGGTAGGGCTGACGCTCAGCGCCTCAAGCAGCGGTTCCACCTTCTGGATGATGGCGTGGATCTGCCTGGCGATGTCCGGCACCTTAGCGCTGATCCCCACCTATATGAGCCTGCCCGGCACGCTGCTTTCCGGCACCGCCGCCGCTGCGGGCATCGCCCTGGTGAATTCTATCGGCAACCTGGCGGGCTTCTTCGGCCCCACGGTGCTGGGCTATCTCAAAGACACCACCGGCAGCGCCAACGCCGGTCTGTATATCCTGGCGGGTTTCCTGGTGCTGTGCGCGCCGCTGATGTTCTTACTGCCCGCCAGGCTGGTAAACCCGAAATCCAAAGCCGCTGCCCCGGCGCAGCGTGAAGAAACAGGCACGATGAAGAGAGGTCATATATGAGCAGTTGTGGCACGGGATGCGGCGGCGGTTGCGGCGGCCATTTTAACCCGGTTCTCAGCGGTGATGACGGCGCGTTAAAGCGCGCCCTGTATAAGTCGATGGGCCATACCGATGAACAATTGCGTCGGCCCGTGATCGCCGTGGTCAACAGCTACACCAACGCCACGGCGGGCCACGCCAATCTCAATGCGTTGACGGCAGAAGTGCTCAAAGGCATCGACGAGGCTGGCGGGGTGGGCATGGTGTTTGGCACTATCGCGCCCTGCGACGGCATCGCCGAAGGGCATCTCGGGATGCGCTACATCCTGGCGGCCAGGGAAGTGATTGTCAGCTCCATCGAGGTGATGATGCGCGCCCACCGTTTCGACGGCATGGTGCTGCTCGGCTCGTGCGACAAAATCGTTCCGGCGATGCTGATGGCCGCCGCGCGTCTTGATGTCCCGGCGATCCTGGTGAACGGCGGGCCGATGTATCCGGCGGAATACAAAGGCAAGCACTGGGACGGCAATATTGTCACCGAGGCCATTGGCTGGAAGCGGCGAGGCGAAATTGATGAGGCGGAATTCCGCCATATCGAAGATATCGCCGAGCCGGGGCCAGGTTCGTGCACCATGTACGGCACCGCCAACACCCTGTGCTGCATCGCTGAAGTGCTGGGCATGAGCCTGCCAGGCAGCAGCACCTTGCCCGCTATTTCTCGCGAGCGCCGCGACTGCGCTTACGCCACCGGGCGCAGAGCGGTGGATCTGGTTAAAACCGGGGTTAACGCCCGGCAGATCATCACCCGGGAATCGATCCATAACGCCATGGTATATCTGCTGGCGACCGGCGGCTCCACCAATGCGATCCTGCATCTTCAGGCGATTTATTACGAAGCGGAGCTGGGCGAACTGCCGCTCGCCGCGTTTGACCAACTGAGCTACAACGTGCCGCTGGTGGCCTCGCTTTATCCGGCGTCTGAACATGACATGATCGATTTCTGGGAAGCGGGCGGCGTGGCGGCGGTGGAAAAAGAGATCGCCTCGCTGCTGCATACCGACTGCCTGACGGTAAACGGCCAGACCAAAGGCGAATGGCTGGCTGGCGTCCCGCGCTCGCACCGCCCGGAGGTGATCCACACCCTGGCAATCCCGGTGCGTAATGAAGCCGGCGTGGCGGTGCTGCACGGCAACCTCTCGCCGCTGGGCTGCGTGGTGAAACCGGCGGCGGTGCCGGAACATCTGATGGTCTTTTCCGGACCAGCGGTGGTGTTCAACAGCGAAGACGAATCGGTCGAGGCCATCCTGTCCGGCGATATTCAGCCGGGCAGCGTGCTGGTGCTGCGTTATGAGGGACCGAAGGGCGGACCAGGGATGCCGGAAATGTATAAGCCGATGAAATGCCTCGAAGGGATGGGCCTGTCTGACAGCTGCGCGTTAATCACCGATGGCCGTTTCTCCGGCTCTAACCGCGGGCTGTTTGTCGGGCATATTTCGCCGGAGGCCAGCGACGGCGGAGCACTGGCGCTGGTAGAGCACGGCGATATCATCACCATCAATATCCCTGAGCGTACCCTGACGTTGCAGGTAGACGAAGCCAGTCTCGCGGCGCGTCAGGCCCGCTGGCAGCCGGTAGAAAAACAGGTGCCGCGCGGCTTTTTACGGTTGTACCGCCGCTGGGCCGCCCCTGCCGCACAGGGCGCGGTGCTGGCTGATCGGGAGGAGAATCTGTGAGCAGCGTTGCCGCCATTAAAGGCGTAAACCCTATCGCCGCGGTGCCGTTTCGCGCCGACGGCGAGCTGGACGAAACCAGCTTCAGCAATATGCTGGGGCATCTGGCGGGGACCGGTATCGACGGCCTCACGCTGTTCGGCATCGCCAGCGAATTCCCCAAACTGTCGGATGACGAGCGCGAACGTCTGGCTGCACGGTTTATCAGCGATCTCGCGGGCAGCGGGGTGTTTCGCGCCATGTCGGTTACCGATCATTCAACCGAACTGGCGGTGAAGCGCGCGCGGCGCTACCAGCAAATGGGCGCGGATGCGCTGATGCTGCTGCCGCCGTTTTTCCTGAAGCCCGGCCCGCAGGCGGTGGCGAGCCATATCAACCAGGTGCTGGAGGCGGTGACTATCCCGGTGATGGTGCAGTACGCCCCAGGTGAAACCGGCCTGCCGATACCGCCGGAAGAACTGGCTCAGGTGGCGCAGCGCTATCCGCATGCGGTATTTAAAATCGAATGCAATCCGCCGGTGGACTACACCCGCGCGTTTTTGCAGCAGGCGCCGGGCGCTCATGTGCTCAACGGCTATGCCGGGCTGTACATGCTGCAAATGCTGGCGGTGGGCGGGAAGGGCGTGATGCCAGGCTGCTCATTCAGCGAAGTTTATGTGCAGATCTATCGCGCCTGGGGTGAAGGCCGCATTGGTCAGGCGGAGGCGCTGCATCAGCGCTTGCTGCCGTGGATCACCCGCTGGATGAGCCACTGCGAGTACATCATTCAGGTGGAGAAAACCATCCTCCGGCAGCGGGGCATTATTGCCAGCGACTATTGCCGTCACCCCGGCTGGACGCTGACGCCTGAAGATCGTCAGGGCATTGAGACGTTTTTGGCGATGTTTTTGTAATCATCGAAGGCCGCCGTCCGGCGGCCTTACAGCTGGGCAATCTCCAGCGCGGCTTTGTCGATCACGCCAACAATCCGCTTCAGCGTCCGGGCGTCGATTTCCGACTGATTAACCCGCAAATCCAGCACCGCTTTCATATTATCCAGCGCGCGTTTTAAATCCGGGTTTTTACGCAGCTCGTGCCCGATGGCCCTTGCCGTCATGCGGGCGCGGATGTGTTCCAGGTGCTCGCGATTGTCGTTAAGCCAGGCTTCGCCGTCCGGCGTGATAGCGATTTTTTTACGTCCGGCGTCGTCATCGCTGAACGCGATAAACGCATGTTCTTCAAGAAAATCCAGCGTCGGGTAGATCACGCCGGGGCTGGGCGTGTAGTGGCCGCCGGTCAGGGCTTCGATCTCTTTAATCAATTCATAACCGTGGCTCGCGCCGCGCGTCAGAATATCTAACAGCACCACGCGCAGTTCGCCGTGGCCAAAAAAGCGCGCGCGGCGTTTACGCCCTTCGCCGCCGTGGCCGCGTTTTTCGCAAGGTTCATGATGGCGTTCGTCGTCATGAGCGTGACAGTGATGGGTATGCCGGTGTTGATGTCTCATGATTACCTCCTTAATTAGATATATCTAATTTATATCTAAAAAAAGAAATGACGCAACCATGAATAAGATGAAATCATTTAACTTTATGTTTTTAATTGTAATTTATTGGTTTTTTAACGATCCGTGCCCAATCGTTTATCCACTCTAAAAAAAGCTTGCCAGCGGCTCAGATAACAATCATTATCATTTAAAATTCGATATATCTAAACGTAGCGAGCGGAATTGACTATGACAACTTCTTACCCTCAGCGCGTGCGCAACGCGCTGCGCTTTCGCGAAATTACCGTTTTAAGCAGCAGCTATGTCAGCGGTTTTCAGCGTATCGTCTTCGGCGGTGAAGCGCTGGCGGGCTTTACCTCACAGGGCTTTGACGATCACATCAAGCTGTTTTTCCCGGAGCTGGGCCAGCCGTTTACTCCGCCGGAAATCACCGAGTCGGGGATTGTCTGGCCCGGCGATGCGCGCCCGACGTCCCGCGATTACACACCGCTGTTTGATGAACAAACCCAGCAACTGACGATTGATTTCTGGGTGCATGACGGCGGCGTGGCAAGCGCCTGGGCCGTGGCGGCGCGTCCTGGCGATACGCTGTGCATCGGCGGGCCGCGCGGTTCGCTGGTGGTGCCGCTGGAATATTCGTGGCAGCTCTACGTGTGTGATGAGTCCGGTTTACCAGCGCTGCGCCGCCGTCTTGAAGCGCTGCGCGATGCGGGCGTCCAGGCGCAATGCCGCGCCATCGTCAGCGTCGCCAGTGACGCCTGCAAAGACTATCTGGCCCATTTGCCCGACGCGAATATCGACTGGGTGGTCGGCCATGACGTGGCGACGTTAGAGCGGCATCTCCAGGCCATCGCCTGGCCAGCGGATGATTACTTCGTCTGGATCACCGGGGAAGGCAAACTGGCGAAAAGCCTGGCCGATGGCTATACCCACCAGCTTGATCAGCAGCGGGTGCGCGCCGTCGCCTACTGGCACGCCTGATCGTCTGCATTCATGCTGGGGCAGGCGGGTCTGTAGCTTGCCGTTTTGTTACATCCGTTACATATTACCAACATGAATATTGCCACCTGAACCTGATGGCGCATTATGGCGCGGTTCAGCAAGGGGAAGGGTCATGATTGGAGTGGTGTTAGTGGATGACCATGTGGTCGTTCGATCGGGTTTCGTCCAGCTACTCAGCCTGGAAGAGGACATTACGGTGCTGGGCCAGTACAGCAGCGCCGCCGAAGCATGGCCGGTATTATCGCGCCAGCCAGTGGACGTGGCGGTGCTGGATGTGGCGATGCCCGATGAAAACGGATTAAGTTTGCTTAAGCGTCTGCGCGCCCGCCAGCCAGGTTTTCGCGCCATTATCCTCAGCATTTACGACACCCCGGCGTTTGTGCAAAGCGCGCTGGACGCCGGGGCGTGCGGCTATTTGACCAAACGCTGCGGCCCGGAAGAGCTGGTGCACGCGGTGCGCTCGGTGGGGCTTGGCGGGCATTACCTGTGCGCCGATGCGTTAAAAGCGCTGCGCGGCGGCGCGGAGCCGGCCCGCGTATTGCAGGTATTAACCCCCCGCGAGCGCGAGGTGTTTGATCTGCTGGTGCGCGGCGAGAGCGTGAAATCCATCGCGCTACAGCTCGATCTCAGCCATAAAACGGTTCACGTCCACCGGGCCAACGTACTGGGCAAATTGCAGTGCGCCACCACCATCGAACTGGTGCATTTTGCTCTGGAACATCAGTTGCTGACGGGGCATTGATGCGCCGTTCTCTCCGCCAGATCGTCCTGTCGCTGTTTATCATGCTCGCCTGGGGGCCAGGCTGGCTGATGCTCTGGACCATCAGTTTTTACCTCACCCGCAACGGCCAGCAGGCGGCGCTGCTGCTGCCCCACGGCGTCCAGCTGGCGCTGCTGATTTTGCTGGCGCGCCGCTACTGGCCGGCGCTGTTTATCCCGCAAATCGGCCTGTCGCTGTGGCTGTGGCACGAGCAGTTAATCAACGGCGGCGCAATGGCGCTCGCGCCGTTTATCACCGCTATTCCGGCGCTGCTGACCCAGCATTTCTGGCACCGCTTTCCGCTTTACTGGCAACGGCTGTCGCTTTTGTTAAGCGCGGTGGCGGGGTCGGCGTTGCTCAACACCTTGTTGCTGACGCCGGTTATCGAAAGCCGCGCCACGCTGATCCTGCTGGCGTCGTTTACCGGCGGCGTGTTACTGACGCCGTTTGTCTATCTGGTCTTTGACTATTTACGCCAGCAGCATCGCTATCAGCTGTTAGGACTGGAGACCCGCAACCCGCCGCTGCGCACCTCGCTGCTCCTCTGGTGCAGCCTGTTTTTTATTATCGGTATCGGCACCCAGATGGTGCTGTCGCCGGAAATCGAACGGCTGCTGCTGATTGTGGTGTTCTTACCCAACGTGGTAATGGCGTGGAAATTCGGCTGGCAGGGCGGGGTGCTGGCGGCGTTGCTCGGCAGCATGATGATCACTACCGCGCGCCAGGTAGGCAGCGGTTTTAGCGATTTAATGGAACTGGAAATTTTCCTCTCCACCCAGGCGCTGCTGGGCATCGGTCTCGGCATCGCTATCAGCCGCCAGGAGCAGCTGGCCAGCAATCTCGACCACTATCGCCAGCGGCTGGAAGTGGAACTGGATGCGCGGCGGGCGCTCACCGAAAAGCTGATCCATGCCGAAGAAGATACCCGCAAGCGGCTGGCCCGGGAGCTGCACGATGAGATCGGCCAAAACATCACGGCGATCCAAATCCAGTCGCAGCTGGTGAAGCGGGTGAGCGATAACCGCACCGCGCTGATGGCGGGGGAGCAGATCAGCGAACTGGCCCAGCGCATTCACCACTCCACGCGCCAGCTGTTGCGCCAGTTGCGCCCGCCGGTACTCGATCAAATGGCGCTCGATGAAGCCCTGCACCATCTGGTGCGTGAATTCGCGTTCCCCGAACGCGGCATTCGCTGCCGCTTCCACTATCAACTCGCCGCGCCGCCGGATAACGAAACCGTGGTATTTACCCTGTATCGCCTGTTGCAGGAGCTGCTGAACAACGTCGCCAAACATGCCCAGGCCACGGAGGTGGACATCACCCTCAGCCAGTCGCCCGGCTTCGTACATCTGGTGGTGAGCGATAACGGCGTCGGCGTCCCGCCGGGCCGCGCGCCGGGCTTTGGCATCCAGGGCATGAGCGAGCGCGTACAGGCATTGGGCGGCGAACTGCTGCTGGAAAGCCAGGCAGGCGTGCGGGTAACTGTTAACTTGCCCACACTTTTGCCACAAAACCCGCTGTAACCAGGAAAAAGTCTTAGTCACCCTGGAACGACTCTCATCCCTTTTCGCGGACCATTTCCTACATTCAACTGGCCGGAGACAGCCATGGACCACCTGACTATGTCCAACGCAGAAATCGCAAAACGTTATCGCGCCGTCAGGCCGCAGCTGCTGTTGGTGATGATCGTCGGCTATGCGGCGTTTTACCTGACGCGCAAAAGCCTGAATTTCATCCTGCCCGCGCTCCAGCTCGATTTAGGGTTGAGCAAAAGCGATATCGGCCTGTTGGGATCGCTGTTTTATCTCTCCTACGGGCTGTCGAAATTCGCGGCGGGATTGTGGCATGACGCCCACGGGCAGCGGTCGTTTATGGGGATCGGCCTGTTTGCCACCGGCCTGCTGAACGTGCTGTTCGCGTTTGGCGACAGCCTGACGCTGTTGCTGATTATCTGGACGCTGAACGGCTTTTTTCAGGGGTGGGGCTGGCCGCCCTGCGCACGGTTATTAACCCACTGGTATTCGCGCAACGAGCGCGGCTTCTGGTGGGGATGTTGGAACACCTCCATCAACATCGGCGGGGCGATTATCCCGCTGATCAGCGCGCTGGCCGCGCACTGGTGGGGATGGCAGGCCGCGATGCTGACACCAGGGATCATCAGCATGGCGTCAGGCGTTTGGCTGTACCGGCAATTGCCCGGCACGCCGAACGAAGAGGGGTTGCCGGGGGTGGGAGAGTGGCGGCACGACCCGCTGGAACTGCGCCAGCAAGAGCGCAGTCCGCCGATGTCGCTGTGGGCCATGTTACGCACCACCATGCTGCAAAACCCGATGATCTGGCTGTTGGCCGGGTCGTATGTGCTGGTGTACCTGATTCGCATCGCGCTGAACGACTGGGGCAACATCTGGCTCTCTGAAACCCACGGCGTCAATTTACTCAGCGCCAACGCCACGGTGATGCTGTTTGAAGTGGGTGGGTTGCTGGGGGCGCTGTTCGCCGGATGGGGATCGGATTTGCTGTTCAGCGGGCAACGCGCGCCGATGATTTTGCTGTTTACCCTCGGGTTGATGGTTTCGGTCACCGCGCTGTGGCTCGCGCCGGTACATCACTATGCGTTACTGGCGATGTGTTTTTTCGCCATCGGCTTTTTTGTTTTCGGCCCGCAGATGCTGATTGGTCTGGCGGCCGTGGAATGCGGTCATAAAGGGGCCGCGGGCTCGATTACCGGTTTTCTCGGCCTGTTTGCCTACTTAGGGGCGGCGCTAGCCGGTTGGCCGCTGTCGAAACTCACCGAAGTGTACGGCTGGTCCGGCATGTTTGTGCTGTTGTCGGTGGCCGCCGTGTTGATTGGATTATTGCTGATGCCGCTGCTGATGGCGGGCATCAGCGCACAGGACCGCCAGTATCACGCCACGGACCCGGCGAGCTTACCTCCAGACACCTGACAGAAGGATAACAACATGAAATTGACAGCCCTCTCTGCTCTGATTGCCGCAGGCGTGACGCTGGCGACATTCAGCCACGCGGCGGATGCTAAAGGACGTTTAGTGGTGTATTGCAGCGCCACCAATGAAATGTGTGAAGCGGAAACCAAAGCGTTCGGCGAGAAATACGACGTGAAAACCTCGTTCATCCGCAACGGTTCGGGTAGCACCCTGGCGAAAGTGGATGCCGAGAAGAAGAACCCGCAGGCGGACGTATGGTACGGCGGCACCCTGGATCCGCAGTCCCAGGCCGGGGAAATGGGTCTGCTGGAAGCCTACAAGTCGCCGAACCTGGCGCAGATCATGGAGAAATTCCGCGATCCGGCCAAAGTGAAAGGCAACCTGTCGTCGGCGGTTTACGTGGGCATTCTCGGCTTTGGGGTCAACACCCAGCGCCTGAAAGAAAAAAACCTGCCGGTGCCGAAGTGCTGGAAGGATTTGACCAAACCGGAATACAAAGGCGAAATCCAGATTGCCGATCCGCAGAGCTCCGGCACGGCCTACACCGCGCTCGCAACTTTTGTGCAGCTGTGGGGCGAAGATCAGGCGTTTGATTACCTGAAACAGCTCAACGGCAACATCTCCCAGTACACCAAATCCGGCATTGCCCCGGCGCGTAACGCCGCCCGTGGCGAAACCGCCATCGGCATCGGCTTCCTGCATGACTACTCGCTGGAAAAAGAGCAGGGCGCGCCGCTGGAGCTGATTTCCCCGTGCGAAGGCACCGGCTATGAGATTGGCGGCGTCAGCATTCTGAAAGGCGCGCGCAACATGGACAACGCCAAACTGTTCGTGGACTGGGTGCTGTCGAAAGAAGCCCAGGAGCTGGCGTGGAAGAAAGGCAAGTCCTACCAAATCCTGACCAACACCACGGCGGAAACCTCGCCGCTGTCCCTGAAGCTCGACGATCTGAAACTGATCAACTACGACATGGACAAATACGGCTCCACTGACACGCGTAAAGCGCTGATCAATAAGTGGGTCAATGACGTGAAGATGGGCAAGTAATCGTACGCGGGTGAGCTCCTCACCCGCTTTTTCCCCCCTGCCGACGAGGCGTGTATGTCTGAAACATTACTTTTGCGTCCCGCGCAGAAGCGGGAGGCTATTTTCGCCTGGGTGCTGCTGGGACTGCTGGCGTTCGCGCTGCTGCCGAGCTGGAGCCTGGACTATGGCCTGATGGAATCCACCTCTGACGAGATCCTGGACGCCTATGGCTGGTCGCACTGGAACGTCAGCGTGCTGTGGTATCTGTTGCCGTGCGTGCTGCTGCTGCGTCCTTTCCATGAATCGCGCCGCGAACAGCGCTCGCGCCACTGGTTTGACGCGCTGTGGGCGCTGGGCTGCATGGCGTTTGTGGTGATCAGCGCCACGCTGGTCGGGCGCGGCATGGGCTATGCCACCATCGTGCTGTTTATCGCGTTAGGCGCTATCGCCACCCTGGCGCTGACCCGGCTGGAATTCCTCGGCGGCGACCCGTTTGTTATCGGCTCGCTGATTGCCATTATCGCGCTGATCGGCGTATTTATCGTCTGGCCGAGCATTGCGATCTTTATCCCGATGTTCACCAACGACGTGGGCGAGTTTGCGCCGCTGGCGTTTATGGCGGTGCTGGGGCAGGCCCATATTCTTCAGGTTATCGCCAACTCGATCATGCTTTCCATGGCGGTGGGCGTGGGCTGTACTTTCTTCGGGCTGGTGCTGGCGATTTACACTACCCGCATCGCCAAACGCAGCGCCATTATCGGGCGCATCTTCTCGATTCTGCCGATCGTCACGCCGCCGTTCGTGGTGGGGCTGGGCGTAACGCTGATGATGGGGCGTTCGGGCTATGTCACGGAATTAATGGTCGACTGGTTCGGGCTGACCAATACCAACTGGCTGTATGGCTTTACCGGGATTTGGCTGGCGCAGGTGCTGGCGTTTACCCCGATGGCGTTTATGATCCTCGACGGCGCGATTAAAACCATTCACCCGTCGCTGGAGGAAGCCTCCTACACGCTGCGCGCCAACCGCTGGCAGACCTTTGTCTCGGTGTTTATGCCGCTGTTGAAACCGGCCATGGCCAACGCCTTTTTGATCGTGGTGGTGCAATCGCTGGCGGACTTCAGTAACCCGCTGGTGCTCGGCGGCAACTTCGACGTGCTGGCGACGCAAATTTACTTCTACATCACCGGCTCGCAGCTCGACTATCAGGCGGCCAGTACCCTCGGCGTGTTCCTGCTGCTGTTCTCCCTGCTGGTGTTCTGCATCCAGTACATGTGGATTGGCAAACGCTCTTACGTCACCGTTTCCGGTAAATCCTATCGCGGCGACGTGCAGCCGCTGCCGGTGGCGCTGGTGTGGAGCGTGATCGGCCTGCTGGCGGTGTGGATCGCCTTCAACGCCCTGCTGTACGGCAGCATTTTCTACGGCAGCTTCACCGTTAACTGGGGCGTGGATTACACCCTGACGCTGGATAACTTTATCAAACTGTTCGGTCAGGGCATGGACGACGGCGCATGGCCTTCGCTGCTCGACACGCTGCTGTACGCCGGGATCGCTGCGCCGATCACCGCCATCTTCGGCTTGCTGATCGCCTGGATCGTGGTGCGCCAGCAGTTTAAAGGCAAAAAGACCATTGAGTTCACCACCATGCTGTGCTTCGCGGTGCCGGGCACCGTGGCGGGGGTTTCCTACATTCTGGCGTTTAACAGCGCCCCGGTGTACCTGACCGGCACGGCGGCGATTGTGATTATCTCCATGGTGATGCGTAACGTGCCGGTGGGCATTCGCGCCGGGATCGCAGGACTGGGGCAGATCGACAAGTCGCTGGATGAAGCGTCCCTGAGCCTGCGCGCCGGATCGCTGCGTACCATCGTCAATATCCTGCTGCCGCTGCTGCGCCCGGCGATCCTGTCGGCGCTGATCTACAGCTTTGTGCGCGCCATTACCACCGTCAGCGCCATTGTGTTCCTGGTGACGCCGGACACCCGCGTGGCCACGGCCTACATCCTGAACCGCGTGGAAGACGGCGAATACGGCGTGGCGATTGCCTACGGTTCGATTTTGATTGTGGTGATGCTGGCCATCATCTTCCTTTTTGACTGGCTGATTGGCGAAGCGCGCATTTCGCGTTCCAAAGCCAAAAACCAGGCGTAATCACGGAGCTTAACCATGACGCATCATTTTGTTGAATTACGTAATGTCACCAAACGGTTTGGCAATAACACCGTGATCGACAACATCAATCTGGCGATCCCGCGCGGCGAGATGGTCACTCTGCTGGGGCCGTCTGGCTGCGGTAAAACCACGGTGCTGCGCCTGGTGGCCGGGCTGGAAAAGCCCAGCGAAGGGCAGATCTTTATCGACGGCGAGGATGTGACCCATCGTTCCATTCAGCAGCGCGATATTTGTATGGTGTTCCAGTCCTATGCGCTGTTTCCACACATGTCGTTGGGAGAGAACGTCGGCTATGGCCTGAAGATGCTCGGCGTGGGGCGCGCCGAGATCAAACAGCGGGTGAAAGAGGCGCTGGCAATGGTCGATCTCGACGGGTTTGACGATCGCTATGTGGATCAGATCTCCGGTGGTCAGCAGCAGCGCGTGGCGCTGGCCCGCGCCCTGATCCTCAAGCCTAAAGTGCTGCTGTTCGATGAGCCGCTGAGTAACCTCGACGCCAACCTGCGTCGCAGCATGCGCGATAAAATCCGCGAACTGCAAAAGCAGTTCAACATCACCTCGCTGTACGTGACCCACGACCAGAGCGAAGCGTTCGCGGTATCGGATACGGTACTGGTGATGAATAAAGGCCACATCATGCAGATTGGTTCGCCGCAGGCGCTGTATCGTCAGCCGGCTTCGCGCTTTATGGCGAGCTTTATGGGCGATGCCAACCTGTTCCCGGCGCAGTTTGGCGCAGAGTATGTCGATATTTACGGCTACCGTCTGCCGCGCCCGGAAAACATTGCGCCGATGGGCGAGGGCACCGTAGGCGTGCGTCCGGAGGCTATCACCCTTGGCACGCACGGCGAGGACAGCCAGCGCTGCGTTATTCGTCATGTTGCCTATATGGGGCCGCAGTATGAGGTGATCGTCGAATGGCACGGCCAGAAGATCCTGTTGCAGGTTAACGCCACGCGTTTACAGCCGGATGTGGGTGAGCACTATTATCTGGAGATCCATCCTTACGGTATGTTCGCCCTGGCGGAAAATAACTGATGCGGATGACAGGATTTATTAATTCCTAAAACTGAGCGGCGGCAGTCATTAAAGCAGCAGGATGAGGTTAAAGCGGTTAAAGTAAGCGCGTCATCTTATTACCCGATGCGTCATTAACTTGTATTAATAATGTTGGTTTTTTTAAGTGCAATCGAAAGGTTGCACTTTTTTTTGTAAAAAATACCCCGCTATAGCGGCGGGGTTAAACGAGGCCAGTTGCGTCTTTATGTAGACGTCTTCCTGGCCGTTAATATAGCCTTGCCAGCAAAAATTAAAGATGCAGAACAGCGTTTTTAAAGGGATTCAGAATACGTCGGGAGTAAGGCGCAGATGCATGAGAGGCGATAAAATTAGCATTTCTTTCAATGCATTGATTTCATTTTTCTCGTCTTTATGACCCCGACCTTCTCCAGAAAAGGACTTTTTTGTTGCGGGTAAAAGAACTCCGCAAAATAATCCTTCACCTGCACAAACATCCTCAGCCCGTTAAAAATATCGTCATGTTAGGTTAACGACATCATATTTTGTCGCTTACCGTGATTAAGGTAGTAAACATGGCCCGCTATTATTTTTCGTGCCCACAAATTTATTTTGGTGAAGAGGCCATGACCTCTCTCTGCCAGTTTAATGATAAACGCGTCGGTATCGTCACCGATGACTTTATGGTGTCATCAGGCAAAACGCGTTATTTAATCAACCACATGCCTCAGGCATCGGTATGCATTTTCGGCGAGGTGGCGCCGGATCCGGATATTGGCATTTTGACTTCCGGCGCGGCGCGGTTTAAAGCCTTTAAGCCCGACGTCATTATCGCTCTCGGCGGCGGCTCATCGTTGGACGCCGCGAAAGGAATTAAAGTCACACTGGAAGAGTATTACGGAGATCATCATATTGATCTCATTGCGATTCCCACCACCAGCGGGTCCGGCTCTGAAGTTACGTCCTACGCGATCGTCTCCGATCCGCAAAATGGTCGCAAATATCCGCTGATCTCCGGGCAACTGGTGCCGGACATCGCCATTCTCGATCCTCATCTGGTGTTAACCGTGCCGCGCCATGTCGCGGTAGATACAGGCATGGATGTGCTGACGCATGCCATTGAAGCCTTTGTTTCCACTGGCGCAAACGACTTTAGCGATGCGCTGGCGGAAAAAGCCATTGCATTGACCTGGCGCTATCTGCCGCAGGTGTTCAACGACGAAAAAGACATTGCGGCGCGCACTCACATGCACAATGCCTCTTGCATGGCGGGCATGGCGTTTAACTCCGCCGGGCTGGGGTTGGTACACGGCATGGCTCATGCCATCGGCGGGATGCTGCATATTCCTCATGGCAAAATTAACGCCATGCTGCTGCCGATTGTCATCGATTTCAACAGCAAACAGGCCAGTGCCGAAACCCGCGATCGCTATCACCGCTGCGCGCAAATTATGGGCATTGACCATGCCATACCGGAGCAGGCCATCGCGCTGATGACGCAGGCCATCCGTCAGATCAACCGTCATTTCGGCATCCCCGCCACGCTCAGCGAACTGGGCACCGACCGCGCGAAAATCGCCGGGCTGCGCAGTGCACTGGTGAACTCGGCGCTGGCTGACGGCTGCACGGCCTCCAACCCACGGCAGGCGACGGTACATGATGTCGAAGGGTTAATCGACCAGATTACCGGTTAGCTGGACAACTTTGTCCAGCCTTCGCGAAGCGGTCAAAAAAGTCCTGCTGATAAGCAAAAACCGGGCGTCGTGACTCCCTATCCTAATCATCAGACGTCCAGTACCCATGAGATAACCCATTAATCAGGTCGTAGCCGTTATGAATTACACCGAACAACAAGCCGAGTGGATCACCCAACAAATCCTGCAGGAACTCGCCGCCAGGAAGAGCCCGACAGCCCCCGCGCCTGCCGCCAGCCCCGTTGCGCTGGATATCCCGGTAGGCGTGTCCAACCGCCATGTGCATCTGTGCCGTGAAGATATGGACATTCTGTTTGGCTACGGCTCCACGCTTACCCGTTTCAAAGCGGTAAAACAGCCCGGCCAGTATGCCGCCGAAGAGATGGTGACGCTGCGCGGGCCGAAAGGCGAGCTCAGCAAAGTACGCGTGTTAGGGCCGCTGCGTAATACCACGCAGGTGGAAATCTCCGTGGCCGATGGCTTTGCGCTGGGCGCTAAAGCGCCGGTGCGCATGTCGGGGGATTTGCTGGATTCGCCGGGCATTGAAATTATCGGCCCGAAAGGGCGGGTGGTGAAACACAACGGCATGATTGTCGCCTGGCGCCATATCCATATCTCGCCTGAAGAAGCCGAACTGCATGGCCTGCGCGATGGGATGGAAATCGACGTGCAAACCAATGGCCCGCGCGGCGGTGTGCTCAGTCATGTGGTGGTGCGCGTCACGGCGGATGCGGTGCTGGAACTGCATATCGATGTGGAAGAAGCCAACGGTTTCGGCCTACGTAACGGCGACACCGTTCGCGGCCTTAAACAGGATGTTCGCCATGGCTGACAGCCCCGAAAACCGCCGTTTGCACGAACTGGCCGCGCTGATTGACAGCGGCGAATGTCGGCCCTGCACCGGCGCGTTGAAGGTGGGGGTGGATCTCGGTACCGCCAATATCGCCATCGTGGTGGTGGATGAAGATAACCAGCCGGTGGCAGGGGTCACGTATCCCTCCAGCGTGGTGAAAGACGGCGTGGTGGTGGATTACCTGACCGCCAGCCGGGTGGTCACGCGTCTTAAACACATTCTTGAACAGAAACTGGGCCGCACGCTGGATCGCGCGGCCACTGCAATCCCGCCGGGGATCTCTGAAGGCAACACAAAAGTGATCGTCAACGTCGTGGAGTCGGCGGGTTTTACGGTTACCCGCGTGCTCGACGAACCGGTCGCCGCCGCCAGCGCGCTGAATATCAAAAACGGCGCGGTGGTGGATGTAGGCGGCGGCACTACCGGCATGAGCATTCTGAAAAGCGGCAAAGTGACATTTAGCGCCGACGAGCCTACCGGCGGCAGCCATATGACGCTGGTGATTGCTGGCGCGCTGGGGTTGCCCTATACCGAGGCGGAAGCGATGAAAAAAGACCCGGCGCAGGAAGCGCAGGTCTTTACCCTGGTACTGCCGGTGGCCCAGAAGATGGCGAGCCTGGTGTCGGGGTGGCTCGCTACCCAGCGGGTGAGAAATATTTATCTGGTTGGCGGCGCAAGCAGCTTCAGCCAGTTTGCAGCTGTGTTCAGCAAACAAACCGGCAGAAACGTGATTCCTTCGGTGGAGCCGCTGCTCGTCACGCCGTTAGGCATCGCCATGAATGCGGGCCAGGGGTAAATCAATGGACAGCCAGACCTTATCGCAACTGCTGGACCGGGTTATCGCCGAATTGCTGGCGCAATCCGTCGCGCAGAAAAATGTCCGCGTGGTGGTGACCGGTGAGGATATCTCCTCGCTGCCGGAAACACTGAGCTGCCTCGCGGCGCTTGAGCAGGCGGGTTATCAGCTGTGGGTCAGTTTTTCTCACAGCGCCAGCCAGTCGACGCTGAAATCCGCCTGCGTGGATGCACTGCGCCAGCGCGGATCCCGCGCCGGATTTGACCGATCGCCGCCTCACTATGAGGCGCTCTATCTGCCCGCCCTCTCTGTTAACAGCATGAGTAAAATTGCGCTGGGCATTCGCGATAATCTGGCTTGCGAAGCGGTATTTCAGGCGTTGCAGCACCGTAAACAGATCATTGCCACGCTGCATCCGCAGTGCGTTGACAGCGCGCTGCCGCTGCCGCTGCTGGCCCGTCTGGAAGGGTATGCGCAGGTGCTGGAGAGCTATGGCATTGCGCTCTCCGGCAAACGCGCGGCCCCTGTCAGCCCGGTGCCGATAAGCCAAACCGTACCCGCTGCCGCCCTGCCGGTAGCCGGTAAAAAACGCTTAATCACGCTGCGCGATATCCGTCTGCTGGCTTCTGGCGAAGCGTTGCGCATAGCGGGCAATACGCTGATTACCCCCGCCGCCAGAGATGAAATCCAGCGGCGCAATCTCACCGTTATCCACGGATAGCCGGAGGAAATATGTATCTCGCAAAAGTCACTGGCGCACTGGTTTCCACCACCAAACACGCCTCGCTGAATGGCTCGAAGCTGCTGATGGTGGCGCGGCTGGATGAAAACTATCAGCCGACCGGCCATGCCCAGGTGGCGGTCGATACCGTCGGCGCGGGCAATGGCGAGATTGTCATCGTCACCACCGGCAGTTCGGCGCGTATGAGCAACAGCAAAGATCACTCGGTGATTGACGCCGCCGTGGTGGGCATCGTCGACTCGCTCGAACTTAACGGCAAATAGCAGCGCGTGCTGAGGAATAGTTATGTCTGCGAAAGAGGCTTCACTCGATAACTGGATTAATGAGGCGATTGCCACGCAACTGCCGGAACGCCGAATGTCGCTGAGCCTGGAAGACAGCGAACTGCTGGCGAGGCTGGCCCGGGAAGCGGCGCTGGCCTGCGATGTCCCGATCGTTTTTAGTCTGGTGGATGCCTGCGGCCAGCAGCGGTTCTTCTGCAGCATGGATAACGCTCTGCTGGTCAGCCATACCCTGGCACCGCAAAAGGCCTGGACCGCAGTGGCGCTCAAAATGGCGACCCATGAACTGGCGGCCCTCGTGCAGCCGGGCGGTGATTTGTACGGCCTTGAGAAAGAAAAAGAGATCTGCTGCTTCGGCGGCGGTTTTCCCTGCTGGTCGGGCGGGCGTTTGCTCGGCGGCATCGGCATCAGCGGCGGCAGCGTTGAGGAAGATATGCTTATCGCCCGCCAGGCGCTGGCGCGGTTTAGCGCCCAGCGTTATCCCCTTGCAACAACCCGTTAATTTTCATAGCAGTCCATTTCAGGGGTCATCATGTCCTTAGCTTGTGTATTAGTGATTAACTGTGGTTCCTCATCAATGAAATTCTCCGTCATCCCTCAGGATGCCGACCAGCCGTTGCTGTCGGGCCTGGCGGAGCGGCTGGGTATTGATCATGCCGTCATGACGTTCAAAGACCGTGATGGTCATAAATCCACCGTCGCGCTGGACGAGGCCAGCCATCAGCACGCGCTTAAAGTGCTCTTCGCAAAGCTCGATGAACAACAACTGCTGTCCGCCATCAGCGCCATTGGGCACCGCGTGGCACACGGCGGCAGCGAGTTTAAACGTTCGGTACGGGTTACCGACGAGGTGATTGAAAAAATCCGCGCGCTGTCGGCGCTGGCCCCGCTGCATAACCCTGCCAACCTGATCGGTATCGAAGCGGCGCGCGCGCTGCTGCCTACGCTGCCCCAGATTGCGGTATTTGATACCGCATTCCATCAGACCCTGTCTCCGGCAGCGTATACCTATGCGATCCCGCTGGAATATCAGCAGGATTATCAGGTGCGGCGTTACGGCTTTCACGGAACGTCTCATCGCTACATCGCCGCCGAGGCGATCCAGTCACTGGATCTCGACCCCGCAGATCACGGCATCGTGATTGCTCACCTGGGCAACGGTTCATCGCTGTGCGCGGTGCAAAACGGCGCGAGCGTCGACACCTCAATGGGTATGACCCCGCTCGAAGGGCTGGTGATGGGCACGCGCTGCGGGGATCTTGATTTCGGCGCCGCCGCATACCTGGCGAAATGCACCGGCCAAACGCTCGACGCGTTGTACAAAATGGTCAATAACCAGTCCGGCCTGATGGGGATTTCCGGTTTATCCAGCGACTGCCGCACGCTTCAGCAGGCGCGGAATGAGGGGCATGAACGGGCTGCGTTAGCCATCGACGTCATGGTGCATCGCCTCGCACGGCATATTGGCGGTCACGTGACTTCGCTTAAACGCTTCGACGCGCTGATCTTCACCGGCGGCATTGGCGAAAACTCGGCGCTGATCCGCGAACTCACCGTGCAACGTCTGCAGGCGCTGGGGCTTGCTCTGGATGAAGAGCGCAACCAGCAGCTGTTCGGCGGGCGCAGCGGCGTGATTTCTAAAGCGGGCGCCACGAAGATTGCCGTCATGCCTACCAATGAAGAAAAAATGATTGCAATGGATGCCGTCGCGATCGCCGGTACGGCGTAACGAATGAGTAAAAATGCGATCGCTTTAACGGTAATTGTTATTGCTATTCGGCTCAGGAATATTTTGCGCAAGGTAAATCAAAAGCAGGTCTTTTAATGCCGATATCAGGTGGATTTTATTGTCGATTCAGCTGAAGCAAAAACAAGATAGTCCCGCTGGCGCGCAAAACATTTTGTCTGAATCACCTTAGCATGATGATGAGTCAATAATTAACGCACATGGGTAAATCCGTGGATTGCTATTCCTCTGTGCACGTTTTCTTTCTATCGGAAATATCGAGGTTGTTATGCAACAAGAAGCATTAGGAATGGTTGAAACGAAAGGCCTGGTTTCTGCAATTGAAGCCGCAGACACCATGGTGAAATCTGCCAACGTAACCCTGGTAGGTTATGAAAAAATTGGTTCTGGCCTGGTGACTGTCATGGTTCGTGGCGACGTGGGCGCAGTGAAAGCCGCCACCGACGCGGGCTCCGCCGCAGCGGGTAAAGTGGGCGAGCTGGTCTCCGTACACGTTATTCCGCGCCCGCACATTGAGGTGGAAAAAATTCTGCCGAAGGCCGTCGGTTAATAACAATAAAGGATACTGATCATGAGAGATAATCTTGTTGAGCAGATTATATCTGACGTAATGAATAAACAAACCGGCGCGCAACCGAAAGCCAATAACGCGGCAAATTTTTCCGGTTGTGGTATTACGGAATTTGTCGGCACTGCGTTGGGTCACACTATCGGCCTGGTGATTGCCAATGTCGATAATCAATTGCATGAAGTTATGAATATCGACAAGAAATATCGCTCTATCGGTATTCTGGGCGCGCGCACTGGCGCAGGCCCGCAAATTTTTGCGGCTGATGAAGCTATTAAAGCAACCAACAGCGAAATTATTTCTATCGAGCTGGCCCGCGATACCGAAGGGGGTGGCGGACACGGTTGCTTAATTATTTTCGGCGCGTCTGATGTTTCCGACGTCAGACGTGCGGTTGAAGTGGCGCTGTCTGAAATTGAACGCACCATGGGCGACGTTTACGGCTCGCCAGCCGGGCACCTTGAATTCCAGTACACCGCGCGTGCCAGCTACGCGCTGAATAAAGCGCTGGGCGCGCCGATTGGCAAATCCTTTGGGATGACCTGTGCCTCGCCTGCGGCGATCGGCCTGGTGATTGCCGACGCTGCGGCGAAATCCGCCGTGATCGACCCGGTGGGTTATGCCAGCCCGTCGAAAGGCACCAGCTTCAGCAACGAAGTGATCTTTACCTTCTCCGGTGATTCCGGTGCGGTACGCCAGGCGGTGATTGCCGCGCGTGAAGTCGGCCTACAACTGCTCTCCACGTTAGATCCGGCGGACATTAAATCCACCACGACGCCGTATATCTAAGCATCGGGTGACGACGCGCGCGACGCGGTCGGCAGAGAAAGAGTAGTAAGGAATTTAAAGATGAATGATATTGAAATCGCTCAGGCTGTCTCGACCATTCTGAGCAAATTCACCAAAGCAACACCGGATGCGGTTCCGGCAGCGGCTCCCGCCACGTCAGAAACGGCGCGAGTTGAAGGCCTGGATGAAATCGTCGCTAAGGCGCTGGCGCAGCAGTCCTCCGGGCGCGCCGCCTGTGCAACCTCTCAGGTAGCGAACGCCGGAACAGGCGCGTTCGAGACCATGGATGAGGCGATCTCCGCCGCAGTCCTGGCGCAGGTGCAGTATCGCCACTGTTCTATGCAAGACCGTGCTTCGTTTATCAATGGCATTCGCGACGTTTTCCTGCAGGAAGATGTGCTGAGCGCTATTTCCCGTATGGCGGTGGAAGAGACCGGCATGGGGAACTACGAGGACAAGCTGATCAAAAACCGCGTCGCAGCGCTGAAAACGCCAGGTCTTGAAGATCTGGCCACCAGTGCGGTTACCGGAGACGGTGGTTTAACGTTGATCGAGTACTCCGCGTTCGGGGTGATTGGGTCAATTACGCCAACCACTAACCCGACCGAAACCATTATCAACAACAGCATCGGCATGCTGGCGGCAGGCAACACCGTGGTGTTCAGTCCGCATCCGCGTTCGCGCAAAGTCTCGCTGTACGCGGTGGCGCTGATTAACAACAAGCTTGCTCAGTTGGGTGCCCCGGCGAACATGGTAGTCACGGTGACCAAACCGTCTATCGACAACACCAACGCCCTGATCAACGACCCGCGTATCAATATGCTGGTAGCGACCGGCGGCCCGGCTATCGTAAAAACCGTGATGTCATCCGGTAAGAAAGCGATTGGCGCAGGCGCTGGCAACCCGCCAGCGGTGGTAGACGAAACGGCGGATATCGAAAAAGCGGCCCGCGACATCATCAAAGGCTGTAGCTTTGACAACAACCTGCCGTGCGTGGCGGAAAAAGAAGTGATCGTGGTGAACCAGGTCGCGGACTACCTGATTCATTGCATGAAAAAAAGCGGTGCCTATCTGCTGTGCGACAAGAAACTGATTCAGCAGTTGCAATCGCTGGTGCTTAACGAAAAAGGCACCGGGCCGAATACCGCCTTTGTCGGCAAAGATGCGCGCTACATCCTGCAAAAGCTTGGGATTACGGTTGGCGACGACATCAAAGTCATCTTAATCGAGACCGAGAAAACCCATCCGTTTGTGGTGCATGAACTGATGATGCCGGTCCTGCCGGTGGTACGCGTCGACAACGTTGATGAAGCCATTGAGCTGGCGGTGAAAGTGGAGCACGGCAATCGCCATACCGCGATGATGCACTCCACCAACGTCGAAAAACTGACCAAAATGGCGCGCCTGATCCAGACCACCATCTTTGTTAAAAATGGTCCCTCGTATGCGGGGATCGGGGTGGGTGGCGAAGGGCATGCCACCTTTACGATTGCCGGACCGACCGGTGAAGGGCTTACGTCAGCGCGCGCGTTTGCACGCCACCGTCGCTGCGTAATGGTTGAAGCGCTGAATATTCGCTAACCATCGCGAAGGGTAACTCAAAGATGAAAAAACGAATCATAAACGCGCCGACCCCGGATATTTTGGCCATGTTGAAACGGCGTATGCCAGGGGAGTTTCGTTCGCGTCTGGATTTGATTCGCATCGACGCCATCGGATTATTAATGCTGCCGGTTCCGGATCTCTATTTTTATGCCGACGTAGCCAGCAAAAGCGCCAATGTGGTGGTATCGGAAATCTTTGGCAGTTGCCCTCAGCACATCACCACCCTGGCCATTTTTGGCGAAGTCGCGGCGGTGCATGAAGCCATGCGAATCATTGAGGAAGACGACAACCCGTTTTGAGAGTTCGCTTATGAAAAAGGTATTACTTATCGCAGGCGATTTCTCTGAAGACTATGAAGTCATGGTGCCATGGCAGGCATTAAGCATGTTAGGTTTCAGAGTGGATGTTGTGTGTCCGGGTAAACGAACCGGCGAGTTTATTAAAACCGCGATTCATGATTTTGAAGGTGATCAGACGTATACCGAAAAACCCGGACATCTTTTCAGATTAACCGCATCATTTGATGAAATAAGGTTACAGGAGTATTGCGGCATTTATATTTCAGGCGGGCGTTCATCAGAATACCTGCGATTAAATAAATCGGTTCTGAATATTGTGCATTATGCAATGAACTTTTCATTACCTGTTGCTGCAATTTGTCATGGTCCACAAATTCTGGCCGCTGCGGGGGTATTAAAAGGCAGGACACTGACAGGATATTTCACGGTGAAGCCCGAGGTGGAGATGGCAGGCGGCCTGTGGGTCACTGCCGCAGATGATGAGGCCGTGGTGGACGGTAATTTAATTACTGCGACCACCTGGATGGGGCATCCGGCAATATTACGTCACTTTATTACTCAGACAGGCACCAGCATTATTCATTAATACCCCGGCATCGCCGCAAGGTTAACAAAATATATTCGGGAGTTTTATATGTTAGAGAAAGGCTTTTCTAATCCGACTGACCGTGTTGTAAGACTGAAAAATATGATCCTGACGGCGAAGCCGTATGTGGAATCAGAGCGCGCAGTGCTGGCAACCGAAGCATATAAAGAAACAGAACAGCTGCCGGCGATTATGCGCCGTGCAAAAGTCGTTGAAAAAATCTTTAATCAATTACCGGTGACGATTCGCCCGGATGAATTAATCGTTGGCGCGGTAACCATTAATCCTCGCTCGACTGAAATCTGCCCTGAATTCTCCTACGACTGGGTGGAAAAAGAGTTCGAGACGATGGAGCACCGTATCGCCGACCCGTTCATTATCCCAAAAAAGACCGCTCAGGATCTGCATGAGGCGTTTAAATACTGGCCGGGTAAAACCACCAGTTCTCTGGCGGCGTCTTACATGTCTGAAGGCACCAAAGAGAGTATGGCGAGCGGCGTTTTCACCGTCGGCAACTACTTCTTCGGCGGCGTCGGTCATGTCAGCGTTGACTACGGTAAGGTGCTGAAAATCGGTTTCCGCGGCATCATCAATGAAGTCAGCCGCGCGCTGGAAGCGTTAGATCGCACCGAGCCGGGCTATATCAAGAAAGAGCAGTTCTATAATGCGGTGCTGATCAGCTACAACGCGGCGATCCGCTTCGCCCATCGCTACGCGGAAGAAGCGTCCCGCCTGGCGCAGCAGGAAACTAACCCGACCCGTAAACGCGAACTGGAGCAAATCGCTCAGAACTGTACCCGCGTACCGGAATACGGTGCGACCACCTTCTGGGAAGCGTGCCAGACTTTCTGGTTCATCCAGAGCATGCTGCAGATCGAATCCAGCGGTCACTCTATCTCCCCGGGCCGTTTCGACCAGTATATGTATCCGTACCTGGCGGCGGACAAATCTATTTCACGCGAATTCGCGCAGGAGCTGGTGGATTGCTGCTGGATCAAGCTTAACGACATCAACAAAACCCGTGACGAAGTGTCCGCCCAGGCGTTTGCCGGTTATGCGGTGTTCCAGAACCTGTGCTGCGGCGGCCAGACTGAAGACGGCCGCGACGCCACCAACGACCTGAGCTACATGTGTATGGAAGCGACCGCGCACGTGCGTCTGCCGCAGCCGTCTTTCTCCATCCGCGTATGGCAGGGCACCCCGGATGCGTTCCTGTATCGCGCTTGCGAACTGGTGCGTATGGGCCTGGGCGTTCCGGCGATGTACAACGATGAAGTGATCATTCCGGCGCTGCAAAACCGTGGCGTTTCGCTGCGTGATGCGCGTGATTACTGCATCATCGGTTGTGTAGAACCGCAGGCGCCGCACCGCACCGAGGGCTGGCATGACGCCGCGTTCTTTAACGTCGCAAAAGTGCTGGAAATTACCCTGAACAACGGTCGCGTCGGCAACAAACAGCTGGGTCCGGTAACGGGCGAACTGACTCAGTACACCAGCATGGACGACTTCTACACTGCGTTCCAGAAACAGATGGCGCACTTTGTTCATCAACTGGTTGAAGCCTGTAACAGCGTGGATATCGCCCACGGTGAACGCTGCCCGCTGCCGTTCCTGTCTGCACTGGTCGACGACTGTATCGGTCGCGGTAAATCCCTCCAGGAAGGCGGGGCGATTTACAACTTTACCGGGCCGCAGGCATTCGGCGTAGCCGACACCGGGGACTCCGTCTACGCGATTCAGAAACAGGTATTCGAAGATCGTAAACTGTCACTGAGCGAGCTGAAAAGCGCGCTGGATGCCAACTTTGGTTATCCGGTCGGCGCGAACCCGCACACCCCGGCAGCGAAATCCTCGCTGAACGAGCAGGATATCTACGATGTCGTGAAACGCATCATTGAACAACACGGCGCGCTGGATCCGGCGGCGATTAAAAACGAAGTATATCGCCAACTGACCTCCGGCAACGCGGCACCGGTGCAATCCGGTACGATGTCCCGTCATGAAGAGATCCGCCGTATTCTGGAGAATACGCCGTGCTTTGGTAACGACATTGATGACGTGGATTTAGTGGCGCGTAAATGTGCGCTGATCTACTGCCAGGAAGTTGAGAAATACACCAACCCGCGTGGCGGTCAGTTCCAGGCCGGTATCTACCCGGTGTCTGCGAACGTGCTGTTTGGGAAAGACGTTGCCGCGCTGCCGGATGGCCGTCTGGCGAAAGAACCGCTGGCGGATGGCGTATCTCCACGTCAGGGTAAAGACACCCTTGGCCCAACCGCCGCAGCCAACTCGGTTGCCAAGCTGGACCACTTTATCGCCTCCAACGGTACGCTCTATAACCAGAAATTCCTGCCGTCCTCTTTGGCTGGCGAGAACGGTCTGCGTAACTTCAGCGGCCTGGTGCGTAACTACTTCGATAAGAAAGGGATGCACGTTCAGTTTAACGTTATCGACCGTAATACCCTGATCGAAGCCCAGAAAAATCCTGAGCAACATCAGGATCTGGTGGTACGCGTCGCGGGCTACAGCGCCCAGTGGGTCGTTCTGGCAAAAGAAGTTCAGGACGACATCATCAGCCGTACTGAGCAACAACTGTCGTAAATACCAAACGGGCTATATAGCAATATATAGCCCGTTACTTCCCCACGACTTCTGGTTTTTATTTTTACCTGAAAAGGTAATTCATCTGGCAAATATAGAGTGATGTTATGAATAAAGTTGAGTACGAAACCGAAGGCGTCATCTTTAATATTCAACGCTATTCTTTGCATGATGGCCCAGGCATTCGCACCATTCCTTTTTTTAAAGGTTGCCCGCTGTCCTGCAAATGGTGTAGTAATCCTGAATCACAACGTCCACAGCCAGAGTTATTATTTAAAAAGAATGATTGCATCCGCTGTGGGAAATGTATTGAAACGTGTCCCCAACAGGCCCTTTCAACCAGCAATCCCTGGTTTATCGATCGCGACCGTTGTATTCAGTGCGGCAAATGTACTGAAGTTTGTCCGACCCGTGCGCTGGAAATGAAGGGCAAGCGTATGTCGGTAACCGCAGTGATGCGCGAACTGGAAAAAGAAGAGAATTTATACCGTCGCTCAGGCGGCGGAATTACCCTGTCCGGCGGTGAGCCGCTGGCGCAGCCGGAATTTGCCCGCGAGCTGCTGAAAGCCTGTAAAGCCAAAGGCTGGCATACCGCCATTGAAACGACCGGCTTTACCACCAAAGCGGTGATTGATGAGGTATTTCCCTATGTCGATCTGGCGCTGACCGATATCAAAGCCATCGATCCGGAGATCCATGAGCGCAACACCGGTGTGAATAACAGCGTGATTCTGGAGAACCTGTTACGTATATCCTTTTTAACCAAAGTGGTGGTGCGTATTCCGGTGATCCCCGGCGTGAATGACAATCCGCAGGAAATTCATCATATCGCGGAATTCGCCCGCCTGATGCAGAACGTCGATACCATTCATTTATTGCCTTATCATAGCTTTGGTGAAAACAAATATAACTTGCTGGGCCGCCAGTATCCAATGGGCGATGCCAAAAGTATTGAAGAGTCTAAAATGGCAACCCTGAAAGCAACGGTTGAATCCTTAGGCTTCAACTGCCATATCGGCGGTTAATTAATGGTGTTATAAGAGCGCGGCAAAATTGCTGCGCTTTTTTATTTGTCACGCACGAATATTATTTTAATTATAAAAATCTGGAGCCAGTCTGCATTTCTTATTTTGTTATTTCATTTAATCCAATCCAATTACAGAGGTAAGCTGGATGAATAGCTTAGATATTTTAGTTGCCTTCGGCGGCGGCATATTTGGCGCAGCTATCGGCGCGCTGGCGGCGTTTGAATTCGTGGGGCTTCTGGTTATCGCCATGGCGGTAGTGCAAATTATTACCGGCGCGCCATCGGACTTTATTTCTTTTCCGTTTGGGCTGTTTGGACCGCACACCGGCGGTTTTGCCGCTGGGGTTGCGGCGACAGCGTATGCGGCGAAGAAAGGCAAGTTGGGTTCCGGGCGTGATATCACCGCTGGGCTGAGCGGTCTGGCGGCTTATGATGTGCTGCTGGTAGGCGGGATTTTCGGCGCGGGTGGTTACATCATCGCGTGGGGGCTGAACCAGATCCCGGCTTTCCCGTCTGGCAATGCCTGGACCGATACCGTAGCGCTGACCGTGGTGATCTCTGGCGTGGTCTCACGTCTGGTTTTCGGCAAAACGGGTCTGTTTGGCAAACCGGAGCAGGGAATTCGTCACTGTTATCCACCGCAGGATAAGTGCTGGATGCCTTACCATAGCCGCATTCCGCAGCTCTCGGTACTGGGCCTGGGGATCGGCTTGCTGGCAGGCTTTTTAGGCCTGAAATTTGGCGGTAACGGCGCGCTGCTGGCGTTTGGCATTTCCGCATTCTCGCTGATTTTCCTGCATTTCAACACTCAGGTTCCGGTATCGCATCATATTGCGCTGCCTGCTGCGCTGGTGGCGGTACTGTCGGGTAGCCTGATTTGGGCAGCTATCGTCGGGATAATTTGCGCGCTGTTGGGCGAACTGATGTCGCGAATTTTCCTGATCCACGGCGATACCCATATTGACCCGCCGGCGATGGCCATTGCCATTATGACTACGGCGATTAACCTGCTGGCGACTATTGGTTTATTTACCCTGGTTCCCCTGTTTTAACCCTGCCTTGTAACAAGCCAGCAGGTTATGCCTGCTGGCTTTTTGTTATTTCTCAGACATAAAAAAAGCCGCGATAAAAGAAGATTTATCGCGGCGGTATCATTGCGGTTTAGTTATCTTTTTTTGCCACCGGGACGGGGACTTTTCTTCGTCACTTCCTGTGGCGCGTCAGGTTTTGCCGGCTCAATGTTTTCCGCGCTGGGTTCAGGTTGTTGTTCCTGAGCTACGGGTTGGGGCGCGTTATCGACGGCATCCATGCAGGATGCGCTGGTTGACGTATCCAGATTGACCACCGGAATTGCCTGTGAAGGTGCGTCTTCCGTCTGCGGTGCGGGTTGTGCGGCAGGCGTTTCAGGTTCAGGCTGCGCAACGCCGACGGTCTCTTCAGAGTGAATAATATGCTCAATATGCTGCGCGGTGCGGGCGATAACTTTGTGGGCATACACGTCGCCAACCCGGCTTGCCGCGCTGATGGCTGCCGCTACCGCCGCGTTAACCGCGCCGACTTCACCTTCCAGCTTCACGGTAACCATCCCACCGCCTTTGGTTAACTCATAGCCCACCAGGCTGACGTTAGCGGATTTCATGGCGGCATCGGCGGCTTCGACCGCCGCTGCCATTCCGACGGTTTCGATTAAGCCTAAACTTTGCCCGGACATACACTTCTCCTGTAGATAAATTCAACTGTGCTGCGCGTCGTCGGCTTAACGTCCAACGTCTTCGCGTAATTGCGCCGCTTTGTCCGTGGCTTCCCACGGAAAGCTGTCGCGACCAAAGTGGCCATAACAGGCCGTTTTACGATAGCGGGGGACCAGCAGGTCGAGCATGGAAATGATGCCGAACACGCTAAGGTCGAAATGGCGGTTAACGCCTTGCTGCAAGGCCTCAGAGGACACGGTTTGCGTACCGAAGGTATTAATCCTGACGGAAACGGGGCGGGGCAGGCCGATGGCCCATCCCAGCTGGATCTCGCAGCGTGAGGCAAGCCCGGCGGCGACAATATTTTTCGCCACGTAGCGAGCAGCGTAAGCGGCGGAGCGATCGACCTTCGACGGGTCTTTACCGGAAAACGCGCCGCCGCCGTGGCAGGCAGCGCCGCCGTAGGTATCGACAATAATTTTACGGCCCGTGAGACCGCAATCGCCTACCGGCCCGCCAGTCACAAAACTGCCTGCCGGATTCACCAGAACGCGAGTCTGCGGCGTGAGCCAGCGCGACGGCATCACCGGTTTCACGATCTCTTCAATGACCGCTTCCCGTAGCGCGTCCAGTGAAACGTCCGGGCTGTGTTGGGTCGATACCACGACGGTGTCTACCGAATGAACGCGGTTATCCTGATAGCGCAGGGTGACCTGGCTTTTGGCATCGGGGAGTAAAAACGGCAGTCGTCGGGATTTACGCAGCTGTGCCTGGCGCCCCATCAGACGATGGGCGTAAACCAGCGTGGCGGGCATCAGTTCCGGCGTTTCATCACAGGCGTAACCGAAGGTGATGCCCTGATCGCCCGCGCCCAGCTCTTCTATCGAGTGGCCGCGGATGCCGTCAGCAATATCGGCGGACTGTTTGCCGAGGATGTTCAATACGCCGCAGGTATTGCCATCAAACCCCAATCGTGAATGGTCATAGCCAATCTCTTTGATGGTGTTACGGACAATCTGCTCGATATCCACGGCAGCATGGGTAGAGATTTCTCCTGCGACAATAGCGACGCCGGTTTTCACCATGCATTCACAGGCAACCTTGCCCCACGGGTCCTGCAGGAGAATGGCATCCAGAATGGCGTCGGAAATTTGGTCCGCCATTTTATCGGGATGCCCTTCGGCAACGGATTCGGAGGTAAACAGGTAATCGTTCAAAGCGAGGCCACTTGTCTGGAAGGTTTATTCCTATCTTAGGGGGCAACCAGACAAGTGGGCGTAAACTATCTTGCGGGTGTGTTGGACTATTTTGTTTTCATTATCGTGCCAGCGCAAAATCACGCCATCGCCGCGTAATCCCCGGGGCTCACGACTTTCCGATAATCGGAGGGGGCCATGCCGGTCTCTTTTTTAAAGATACGGCAAAAATAATTTGAATCCTGATATGCCAGCTCCAGCGCAATGGTATTCACTTTTAAATCGCTGAACTGCAATAACGATTTGGCGATAGTCATTTTGCGCGTGGCAATATAATTCGAAAACCCGATGCCGGTAATTTTCTTAAAGGCGCGGCTCAGATAGCAGGAGCTGACAAACGATTTTGCCGCCACGTCATCCAGCGTCAGGTTTCTGAGAATATTTTTCTCAATATGGAATTTCGCCCGTTCGATAAAATCGATGTTCCCGGTATAGCTCTTGAAGGCGTAATCAAACAGCTCTTCGCTAATGGTCAGCAGGCTGATCATGATGCGGAAATAGCGGCTTTCCAT
This sequence comes from Atlantibacter hermannii, assembly GCF_009907385.1. Classification (GTDB taxonomy): domain Bacteria; phylum Pseudomonadota; class Gammaproteobacteria; order Enterobacterales; family Enterobacteriaceae; genus Atlantibacter; species Atlantibacter hermannii_A. Next base: position 39,491 of record NZ_JAAATR010000017.1, on the reverse strand, counting down.
CACGCCATACTGATTGATGTCTTTGATCAGCGCGGCGACTTTGCGGTTGGTGGGCGCTAATTTTTCCCCTTTCGCAGTCATATAGTGGCTAACGATTTCCAGAAAATCAGTCACGTCTTTGCGCTTATCTTCTTCCATCATATCCACCGGACAGGCGCCGTTGATGGTGTCAAAAATGAAGCTGTGCCACTGGGCGTAATCGCAGTTGTCTATCATGGCAAACACTTTCTGCTTCAGGGCGCGGGATTTTTCATTGTCCCCCTCGTCGAACGCCAGGGTTCTTTTGATGGTGTCAGTCAGAATGCTTTTTTTCACCGGCTTGAGCAGGTAATCATCCACTTTCAGGTTGTACATGCTGCGCACGATATCAAAGTCGTCATTGGCTGTGGTAACGATGACTTTGGTATCACTGTTCTTTTTCTTCAGATATTCAATAACCTGGTTGCCATTCGGCAACGGAATATTAATGTCCACGAAGATCATGTCGATTTGGTTCAGTTGGTCGATCAGTTGAATCGCTTTTTTACCGGTTGAGGCTTCATGGATCACGGCATTCTCCACGCACTGGGAAATAATCCGCCGCAGGGATTCTAATTCGATGGGCTCATCTTCAACGATAACAATGTTAAACATATGTCCTCTTCCTGATATCAGGCTTCCAGCATCGGGAACCGAAGTTTAATGGTTGTGCCCATCCTGGGTTTGTTAGGGCTCATGATTTCCAGGCCATAGCGCTCGCCAAATAACAGCTTCAATCTATTTTTTATGTTGTTAATGCCAATACTGCCTTTTTGCAGGTTTTGGTCGCCTGACAAAATGCGGTTGATGGCATCCGGCGCGATGCCGTCGCCGTTGTCGGTAACTTCGATAATGACGTCCTGCCCGTCATCCGTGGCGCGGATCAGCAAATGGCTACTGCTGTCTCGCGGTTCCACCACGTAGTTGAAGAAGTTTTCCACCAGCGGTTGGAGAATTAAAAACGGGCAGACCACATCCAGATACTTTTCCGGGATATCGCACAGGTAATCGAAGCGGTCGCTCATGCGCACTTTTTGGATCGACATATAGCTGTTGACGTAATTCATTTCATTACGCAGCGTAATCAGACCGCGATTATTTTTACGTAACAAATAGCGCATCATGTCAGAGAAATCGTGCACCATGGTTTCGGTGCGTTGCGCATCTTCCAGAAAAGCTAATCGGCCAATGGTATTTAATACGTTAAATAAAAAGTGGGGGTTTATCTGGTAAGAGAGCGCTTTAAATTCCGCTTCATGTAATGAACGTTCAATCTCTACACGTTTTCTTAATTCATTAGTCAACTCAAGATCTTTTTTACGTAGCTCGCGCTGGATATTATTCGCATGGGCCTGTTCGACCAGATAAGACGATACGTGCAATAACGTCGAGGCGGTAGACTCAAACCGCTCATACGGCATGCGACGTGTATTCTGGTGTAAATTAATTAACCACGGATTCTCTTCCCAGACGTCATTGTTATTCAGAATATAGGGAATGCTTTGTTCTTTCTCTTCTTCAACTTTTACCTGGCCGGAAATAAATGCGCCGAGATAATGATCATTAATCATGATCGGTACGGCAAACTCGACAAAACCGCAGTAGCAGCGATAGACCACAGGTTCACGAGCATGCATTGCGGCACGGCCACCGGCGTTGTCGCTTTCATAACAGTGGTGGGCCAGCGTCGGGTTGAGGCGTGAACGCGCGCAGAAGTCTGAAAACCCGCTGGGCTTAGTGACCGGGACGCCATTCTCATCCACCACCACCAGCGCGATCATCATTGATTTTGAAAAGTTGTCCTGCAGGGTCTGAAGGCGTTTTACATCCAAAAATTCATGTAACTTGTATTTATTCATCATACTTTCAGCCCGCATCTTTACAGCATTATCGCATATTTAAAAATAAACGATCTGGCTCAAAAAAATATTGAAATGGGTCACGTCAATTAAAATAGCCTTAAAAAACCATGTTAATGGCGTATCCTTGATGTTATTTGAATGTAACGGAAAAAGGTATTTATTTGCCTATTGGATTAATCTTAATAACATGCGCACAGTTTAGGTTAGGGATTATTATAATGCGAACCACTAATCAACGGTGATAAAGGGTTGCTAATTTTCTATGATAATGGATATTAAAATAACCATGTCGTGGGATATATTATCGAGCCAGCGATAGCGCGCAATATCTTATTAAGGAATTAACAGGAATCTGTCTCGCAATATTGGCATAAAGGCAATAAAAAAGGCGCTTCTCGCGCCCTGCTAACCTGTCTTTAGCTCCTCTGCACTACCCGGGTGCGTCTGCGCTGCGGCAGTACCGCGCGACGTGGCCCGCCGGGCCAGAATTTCCAGGGCGGCAGCGACGCTCTGGCAGCATGCAGCCCCGCCAGTAGACGCACCGTTCCCGATGACGTTCGAGCATGAGAGCTGGCGGCGTTAATTAACACCACGGTACCGATAATCAGTGCAAGTCCCTGAGATTTCATGGCATTACTCGTCGTTGCGAAACGCCGTCAGGATCTGACGAGCAAAGAGGGCGAAGGCGTAAATCACGGCCATCAGCAGTGCGGAGAATATCAGCGCGCCCAGCGCGGTTTCCGGAAAATCACGGGCAGAAAGTGCAGCCTGAATAAGCCCGTTATTTTTAGGGATAGGGAAGACGACATATAAAAGCAATAACGCACCCACCATCAGCGGATGGCGTGCGATGGCAGCCAGTATTACGCTGATGCGTTTGACCAACACACGCGAAATCAAAGCGGGTTTGCCGCTTTGCTTTGGATGAAACATGGAACCTCTCCAAAACTTCTTAAAGCTGCGAATAAATCCGCAGTAAAAATAGTGCCTGACGGCAGCCGCCCGGGGCTACCCAACGCCAATAAAATACCCGGAATCTGGAAATATTCGAGCAAATACTACCAAAGAATAAAAAGCGGATAAAAGGAGTAGCACGGTATTGGTTGCTGTGGAGCAGCGCCCGCTTGCGCCGCAGCCACGATAATCGCTTTCATCACTACAGATCAGGGAAATTTGGCCGATGATCGGCTAGCGTGAAGCACACATTACTCAGGAGATAATAATGGAATCATTTGAAGGTAAAGCTGTTTTTTATGGAAAAAGCGAAGAGGGAAAATTTACCGATCTGGTTATCAGAGATGGAAGTCTCTCATTTGATTTGGTGCATTATGGCGAAAAATATACGGTTTCCCTGATTAAAAAATCAGGCAGTTTGTATAAAGGTAAGGCAATTCATCACGTTTCCCGTGAAGATATCCCGTTAACGGCGCGAGTGTTAGAAGACAGCGAAACGGGGTTGATAGTGATTTCAGGCACGGAGTGGGGAGAAGGGGGCGCTAACTGGATGTGGTTTGCAGAAATTTCCCCTGTATAACCCTGTCAATCGCGAGAACGACTCTATTGCCTGTTGCCTGTTGCCTGTCAGTAGCCGCCTGCATTGCTTCTGACAGGGGTGTTACTGAGAATAGTTATCACTTAAATTGCCGGGCGCTGCCGGGAATGATAAGGTGCGTCTTCCACTGTTATGGTAGATGCAGGCATGAATGACGCAACGCTAACCCGGCCATATCCACACCAGCCCCCGCAGCAAAAAGTCTTTTTTGTCCGCGACTTTCAGGGGTTCGGCGAACGTTACGGCATCGATTACCGCTTCCCGCTGCTGGCTTCTCCTCATCAGGCCGATGCGCCGGTTTTGCAGGGCGATGTGGAAGAGATCGCCCTCGCCCCAGGCATTTCACTGACCCATTCGGACGTGCAGGTTCTTCAGCCTTACGAAACCTTTTCACGCTACAGCAGCCCGCTGTACACCCTGGTGGTGCTGGAAGGCTGCGTGGTTTTAACCCTTAACGGTCAGGAGTATGTGGTACGCGCCGGAATGGCGTTCAGTTCCAGCCTTTATGAACATCAGACCATGAATGCGCGCCATACGGCGGAATGTAAGCTGAAAACCCTGTCACTGGGCGTGTATCCTGGCGATGCCTGGCGCAATGGAATGCTCGATTCGCTGTTGCGGGAGTGGGAAATGCACGGGCCGTCGACGTTTGTCTGGCAGGTGCCGGGCTTTTTGCTTTCCGGGCTGGTGCATGTTCGCCAGAGCAGGACTCACGGCGTCGCGCGCCAGTTAATGCTGGAGGGCCTGATGCTCCAGCTGTTGGGGCAGGGGTTGAGCGCGCGTCAGGAAAACGCGCAGCGCAATAGTGCGCCGGTGCGTTGTGAACAGCACCGTCTGGAGCGAGTGCGGGAACAGCTGGAGAGCGCGCCGGAGCGCGATTATTCGCTGGCTGAGCTGGCGGCGCAGGCAGCGATGAGCCCCAGCAGTTTGCGCAGCAAGTTCCGCCAGACCTACGGCTGCACGGTATTTGATTATTTACGCGATTGCCGGCTGGCCCTGGCGCGGCGCTATTTGCTGGAAGGTCATAGCGTTCAGCACGCCGCCTGGATCTCGGGCTATCAGCATGCCACCAATTTTTCCACCGCTTTTCGCCGTCGCTATGGCGTCTCGCCCGGCAATATTCGCCCGGGCGGCTAACCCATTTTCTCCCTCTTTGCGAATAACACCGCAACGGTTTGGCAGCGCGCATACGCAATCTGGCGTCGCGCATAGCCGTTTGCGCATCAAAAAAGGTAATAATTCTTATTAACAATTAGAAATGCTTTCTGGAGATGTTCATGTTCGCTAAATCGCGGCTGGCGCTGCTGGTGGGATGGGTTACCGGCAGTCTCACTTTTCCCTTAATGGCGCAGGATACGCAAAAAACCGATACCGTTGTGGTTACGTCACAGCTGCTGAGCGGCGCGACCAAAGTGGCAACGCCGGATATTGAAACGCCGCAGTCGGTATCCATCGTCACGCGCGGGCAGTTTGAAGAGCAGGGCGCAACCAGCGTGCGTCAGGCGGTGAGTTATACGCCGGGCGTTTACAGCAATCAGATTGGCGCGTCGAATCGCTTTGACTATATCGTGCTGCGCGGTTTCTCGGACGGCAGTCTCGATAACGTCTATCTCGACGGCCTGAAGATGATGGGCGATACCAATTCCCACAGTTCGCTGGTGGTCGACCCGTGGTTCCTGGAAAATATTGAAGTAGTGCGCGGCCCGGCCTCTGTGCTGTACGGGCGCTCATCGCCGGGGGGCATTGTGGCGCTGACCTCGCGCAAGCCGTCGTTCGATCCTGGCGGGGAGATTAAACTTTTCGCCGGAAATAATGAGCAACGTGGGGCGATGTTCGACGTTACCGGTCCGCTGGACGACAACGATCGTGTGGCGGTGCGCCTGAGCGGCATGACCCGTTACGCCGATTCCCAGTTCGATCCGCTAAAAGAAGAGCGTTATGCGCTAATGCCAGGCCTGACATGGCGCATTACCGATAATACGCGCCTCGATCTGATGGCCTATCTGCACCGCGATCCAGAGGGCGGCAGCCATTCTGGTTTGCCTTATGACGGTACGGTGGTCCCGCATGACGGCAATAAAATTTCCAACACCTTCTTTGAAGGCGAGGACGATTACGATAAATACGACCGTCGCGAGAACATGGTTGGCTACAACATCGAGCATATGTTCGATAGCGGTTGGTCGGTACGCCAGAAGCTGCGTTATCTGCACACCAAAGTGGAGCTGAACCAGGTTTATGCGGCGGACTGGCTGAATGAAACCGAGCTGAATCGCGGCTATTCCGGTTCTGATGAGAAAATGAACGCCATCACTCTGGATAACCAGATCGACGGCAGTTTCGATACCGGGGCGATTAACCATCGGGTATTGATTGGCATGGATTATCAGGATCGCAGCAACCACACCACCGGCTATTATGGCGCTTTCCCGCCGATTAACGCATTCCATCCGGTGTACGGTGCACAGCCCGATGACATCACTATGTACAGCAAAGAGAAGCACAAGCTGCGCCAGACCGGATATTACCTTCAGGATCAGATGTCGCTTGACCGCTGGCGTCTGACGCTCGGCGGCCGCTACGACCAGGTCAGCGTGTCGAATATCGATAATTTCAACAACACCCGCAGCGATCTGGATAAGAATAACTTCAGCAGCCGCGCGGCGCTGTTGTATCTGTTTGACAGCGGGGTTGCGCCGTATGTGAGCTACTCCACCGCCTTTACGCCAACCAGCTTTGCCGATGAGAATGGCAATATTCTGGAGCCGATGAAGGGCAAACAGTGGGAAGCGGGCGTGAAATATGAGCCGGAAGGGTGGAACAGCCAGTTCAGCGCCTCGGTGTTCCGCATCAATCAGGAAAATATCGCCACCAAAGAGGAGCCAACCGATCCGTATCGCTCCATCGGCGAAATTGAATCCGAGGGCGTGGAGCTGGAAGCGGTAGGGCAGTTGACCGACAGCCTGCGGATGCAGGCGGCGTATACCTACACGGATATCCGTTACAAGAAAAGCAGCCCGGAAGAGCAGGGGAAACGTGCCGTTTACGCGCCGCGCAACATGGCCAGCGCCTGGCTGAGTTATGACGTGAAAACCGGTCCGCTGGACGGATTAACCGTCGGCTCGGGCGTGCGTTATGTTAACGGCGTAACCAGCGATCGCCAGAATACCCATACGCTGCCGTCGTATACCCTGGTGGATATGATGGTGGGTTACGACCTGTCAAAGCTGGGTATAAAGGGTTTGAGCGCGCAGCTTAACGTCAATAATCTGACGGATAAAAGCTATGTGGCCGCCTGTAACTCGCTCTCGTACTGCTACTTTGGCGCTGAACGCAGCATTGCGGGCAGCGTATCCTGGAAATTCTGACCGGAGCCTGAACGCATCCCGGATAAAACGAGCCAGCCGCAGCACAGCGGCTGGCTTTGCCTGCGTAAATCCACATACACTCTCCGTTTTAAATCAAACAGATCAATTACCTGCGTTAAAGGCCTACCCTTTTACCGGTTGCGGGGAAATCCACCTCCACAGGGCGAGGCATCATAGTGGACCCGGAGCGCGGGTTGAGTTTCAGGCTGGGCGTATCTCTACGCTAAAGAACAAGGAGCCAGAGGATTGCCCGCTGGCTCTTTTTTATTTTTGGCAGGAAATGATGATGTCATATCTCAATTCCGGTGCTGACAGGTGGGTTTGCGCGGGGGATTTGCTATGGTGAAAGAGGCTTGAGCTTTTGGCCTGTCAGGGGGGGACGCCCTTTGATATTGCCGTTTATTTTACTTCCCGTTAAAGGCTCATTTATTACGTGGTTAATTTTAAGGATAAGACTATGCCAGCAGTAATTGATAAAGCATTGGACTTCATTAACGGTATGAATACTTCAGCGTCTGTGCCGCATCCTATGGATGAAAGCACAACGAAAGGATTATTGAAGTATTTAAAAGAGTTGGGCGTACCGGCCAGTGTGGCCGACGTGACGGCTCGGGGGGAAAGGGAGGGGTGGAATGCTGGCTTCACGCAAAAAGTGGCGGGATGGGCCGAGAAAATAGCATCCGGCGATCGGGTGATTATTAAAAATCCTGAGTATTTTACTTCTTTTATGCGGGAACAACTCCGGGCGCAGATGTGCGTTGATGAATCACATACAGGTTAATCTGTACGGGCGCTTTCACCCCTCTTCGGGCGTCAGTGATACGAAGCAAACCCAAATCATCCCTAATAACAAAGGGCTTACGTTGTTAACGTAAGCCCTTGTTTTATCTGGTGGCCCCTGTTGGGTTTGAACCAACGACCAAGCGATTATGAGTCGCCTGCTCTAACCACTGAGCTAAGGGGCCGTGGCGCTGGATTATAATGGATGTGCTGTCCTCAATCCAGCCATTACCGCGCGGCTGCTGCTTTTATCGGCAATTTAAACGCGGTTTTTTATACTTTAAGAATCCGTAAGTTATCGGGAGAAAGCATGATTAGCGACATTTTAGCACCAGGGTTAAGAGTTGTGTTTTGCGGGATTAACCCGGGCAAATCGTCTGCCCACACTGGATTCCATTTCGCGCATCCGGGTAACCGATTCTGGAAAGTTATTCATCAGGCTGGGTTTACCGATAAACAGCTACTTCCGCAAGAAGAGCAGCAACTGCTGGACACCCGCTGTGGGATCACCATGCTGGTGGAGCGTCCAACGGTGCAGGCGAATGAGGTCGGGCTGCATGAGTTGCGCACCGGTGGACGCGAGCTTATCCGCAAAATCAATGATTATCAGCCAGCTGCGTTAGCGGTATTAGGTAAAAAGGCCTTTGAGCAGGCATTCAGCCAGCGTGGCGTGAAATGGGGTAAGCAGACGTTAACCATTGGTGAGACGGAAGTATGGGTGCTGCCCAATCCCAGCGGGTTGAATCGCGCATCACTGGATAAACTGGTGGAAGCGTACCGGGAACTGGACGAAGCGCTGGTATTTCGTGGGCTATAACCAGGCATAAAAAAACCCTCGCGAAGAGGGTTTTTAACGTGATGTTTAGAATTAATCGTCCAGGAAGCTACGCAGCACTTCAGAACGGCTCGGGTGGCGCAGTTTACGCAGCGCCTTGGCTTCGATCTGACGGATACGTTCGCGGGTTACGTCAAACTGTTTACCCACTTCTTCCAGCGTATGGTCGGTGTTCATATCGATACCAAAACGCATACGCAGCACTTTTGCTTCACGGGCTGTCAGGCCTGCCAGCACATCGTGCGTGGCGGCACGCAGGCTCTCAGTGGTAGCAGAATCCAGAGGCAGTTCGAGGGTGGTATCCTCAATGAAATCCCCTAAATGCGAATCTTCATCGTCGCCAATCGGCGTTTCCATAGAGATAGGCTCTTTAGCGATTTTCAGCACTTTGCGGATTTTGTCTTCCGGCATCAGCATGCGCTCGGCGAGTTCTTCCGGCGTCGGCTCACGGCCCATTTCCTGCAGCATCTGGCGGGAGATACGGTTGAGTTTGTTGATGGTCTCAATCATATGCACCGGAATACGAATGGTGCGCGCCTGATCCGCGATAGAGCGGGTGATTGCCTGACGGATCCACCATGTAGCATAGGTGGAGAACTTATAACCACGACGGTATTCAAACTTGTCTACCGCTTTCATCAGACCGATATTACCTTCCTGAATCAGATCCAGGAATTGCAGACCGCGGTTGGTGTATTTCTTGGCGATAGAAATCACCAGACGCAGGTTCGCTTCAACCATCTCTTTCTTGGCGCGGCGAGCTTTTGCTTCACCGATAGACATGCGACGGTTGATATCTTTAACCTGCTCGATGGTCAGGCCGGTTTCTTCTTCGATCTGCTGCAGTTTTTGCAGGCTGCGATGCACATCTTCAGCGACGTCTTTCAGCTTTTCAGACCAGGGTTTATTCATGGCCAGCGCAGCGGTGAACCAGGTCTCGCTGGTTTCATTACCGGTAAACAGCGTGATGAAGTTTTTCTTCGGCATTTTGCATTGTTCAACGCACATCTTCATGATGATACGTTCCTGGGTACGCACGCGGTCCATCATGATACGCATGCTGTTAACCAGGTAATCGAACTGCTTCGGCACCAGACGGAACTGCTTGAAGACTTCAGACAGCTTCAGGATCTCTTCCTGCGCGGCTTTATCGCTGCGGCCTTTCGCTTTGATGACAACACGCGCGGCTTCGTACTGGGTGCGAAGTTCGCTGAACTTCTCACGGGCCAGTTCCGGGTCAATGGTGTTGTCGTCATCGCTGCTGTCGTCGGCGTCGTCATCTTCGTCTTCATCTTCATCATCTTCCAGCTCTTCGCTGGACAGTTCTGAGCCCACGTGGGTCGCGGTCGGCGCGAGATCTTCTTCCGCGTTCGGGTCGACAAAACCGGTGATCAAGTCAGACAGGCGAGCTTCGCCCGCTTCAACGCGATCGTACTGCTCCAGCAGATAGGTGATGGCTTCCGGATACTCGGCAACCGAACACTGGACCTGGTTGATCCCGTCTTCAATGCGTTTAGCGATGTCGATTTCGCCTTCGCGGGTCAACAGTTCAACAGTACCCATTTCACGCATGTACATACGAACCGGGTCGGTGGTGCGCCCGATTTCAGACTCAACGCTGGACAGTACCTGGGCAGCAGCTTCTTCTGCATCTTCATCAGTGCTGTTTGAGTTTTCAGCAAGCAGCAGATCATCGGCGTCCGGTGCTTCTTCCATCACCTGGATGCCCATGTCGTTGATCATTTGGATGATGTCTTCGATCTGATCGGAGTCGACGATATCTTCCGGCAGATGGTCATTGACCTCGGCATAGGTCAGATAGCCTTGCTCCTTACCACGAGTGACGAGAAGCTTCAGCTGTGACTGCGGGTTTTGCTCCATAAGACGGTATCCACACTTATTTCATGAGGGTTGTGTCGGCAGGCGTGACCGCCAACAATAACGAGCGAGGGCTGATTTATTTTCATGCCGCAGCACCTCTTTGCGGCCTTCGGGGGTCCACCCGAACGATAATCGGCAGTTAAGCCGCGGAATTCATTTTTTTGCCAGTTCCTGGTTCAATCTCCAGAGTTCCCGGCGTTCTTCGCTGCTTAAACCGTGCGTGCGCTCGCGAGCTATCAGCTCTTCCTGGCGCTGTTCAAGCATCGAATCAAACATATGATTGAGTGAGTCGGTGAACGTTTTTTCTGCGATGTCTTTATCTGCTATATCGTCCCACATCGACAGTTTTTCAAGGGTGGCGGACTCTTTTGTACCGCGATATTGCTCTAAAAGCTGGCCGGTGGTCAGACCTGGCTGTGACAAACAAGTGTTGACCAGTTCGGCAAATAAGCCAAGTCCAGGCAGTTTGTCTTTATCCAGCGCATCCAGCGGCGGCACCTGCGGCGCAAGCTCAGGGTTCTGCAACAGCAGTCCTATCAGTATACGCATGGTTGTGCGTTTTAGCGTTGGCGCGGCACGTACCGCAGCGTCAGCCTGCTTCGGCATCAGGCGCTCCAGCGCGCTGTCATCAAGGATACCGAGCTTTTTTCCTAATTCCTGGCGCAGATAGATTCGCAGCGTCTCGCCGGGCACCTGAGTGATCAGCGGCAGCGCCAGCGTGCTTAACTGCGCACGGCCATCTGGCGTACTCAAATCCACCTGCGGCATCAGGCTGTTAAACAAGAAGGTTGAGAGCGGCTGGGCCTGCTCCATGCGCGCTTCAAACGCGTCCTTACCTTCTTTGCGCACCAGCGTATCCGGGTCTTCGCCGTCCGGCAGAAACATAAAGCGCAACTGCCGACCATCGGTCATATAAGGCAGCGCCGTTTCCAGCGCGCGCCACGCCGCGTCCCGTCCGGCCCGGTCGCCGTCATAACAGCAAATGACGTTGTTGGTCACCCGAAACAGCAGCTGAATATGGTCAGCTGTGGTCGAGGTGCCTAACGACGCGACCGCATAGTTGATGTCGTATTGCGCCAGCGCAACCACATCCATATAGCCTTCGACCACCAGCAGGCGCGCCGGTTCAGGGCTGCTCTGCTGCGCTTCATACAGGCCATACAGCTGGCGACCTTTATGGAAAATGTCGGTTTCCGGCGAGTTCAAATACTTAGGCTGGCCGTCGCCCAGTACACGACCGCCAAAACCAATCACCCGGCCCCGTTTATCACGGATCGGGAACATGACCCGTTCGCGGAAACGGTCGTAACTGCGGCCGCGATCGTTGGTGACCAACATACCGGCGTCAATCAGCGACTGACGGTTTTCCTCGTTGCCGCCGAAGCGCTTGAGCACGTTGTCCCAACCGGCAGGCGCATAACCGATAGCGAAGCGCGAAATGACATCGGCGCTTAAACCGCGTCGGGAAAGATATTCACGCGCGTCACTGGCATTCGATTGCGTCAGGGATTGTTGATAAAACGTACTCAGGCCATCCAGCAGTTGATACAAATTCTGCCGCTGATGGCGTTCGATCTGGCTCGGCCCGGTTCCCGCCTCGTAAGGCACGTCCAGGTTATGCATCGCCGCCAGCTCTTCAACGGTTTCGACGAATTCGAGCTTGTCGTAATTCATCAAAAAGTCGATGGCATTACCGTGCGCACCACAGCCAAAGCAATGGTAGAACTGCTTTTCGCCGTTTACGGTAAATGAAGGCGTTTTTTCATTATGGAACGGACAGCACGCGTGGTAATTTTTGCCCTGTTTCTTGAGCTTTACCCGCGCGTCAACGAGGTCGACGATATCGGTACGAGCCAGCAGGTCATTAATAAAGACACGTGGGATTCGTCCAGCCATAAGCCCCATTTACCCGTTAACTTTCTGCTAACCATAAACGCAATCGCAAGACGGCGAAGCGGGGGCAAAAAGCGTAGGGATGTCAGTTCATAAACGAAAATAAGCCGCGCATTCCTTTCGGAAGCACGGCCTTTACAACTACAACTCGGTCTGAAAGGAGGGGAGTCCCCTCCAGAGATTAGTACAGACGAGTACGGCGTGCGTTTTCGCGAGCCAGTTTCTTCGCGTGACGTTTCACAGCAGAAGCTTTGGCGCGTTTACGTTCGGTAGTCGGTTTTTCATAGAACTCACGACGACGAACTTCCGCCAGAACACCTGCTTTTTCACAGGAACGTTTGAAGCGACGCAGTGCTACGTCGAACGGCTCGTTTTCACGTACTTTAATTACCGGCATGTGCCTCTCACCTTTGATTAAATCGGTTTGCTGCTGGCATCAACGCCAGCTTAATTCAAAATGGTGCGGAATTTTACTGCAACTGCTGATGCTTTGTAAAGCAACAGGAGGAACAAAAACCGCTTTTCGGTGGCATTCTTACAGGGGCGGGGATTATACACTATCCCGCAGGCCGATGAGCAATGTTTTACAATGGCGACCTCTGCGCATACACTGCGGCGCAGGCAAAAGAGGTAAAAATAAGCATGCGTGTATTGGGTATTGAAACATCCTGCGATGAGACCGGCATCGCTATTTACGACGATGAAAAGGGGCTATTGGCTAACGAGCTGTATAGCCAGGTAAAACTGCACGCGGATTACGGCGGCGTGGTGCCAGAACTGGCGTCCCGCGATCACGTCCGTAAAACCGTGCCCCTGATTCAGGAAGCGATGAAAAACGCCGGGCTTAACGCCAGCGATATCGATGCGGTGGCCTATACCGCAGGCCCTGGCCTGGTCGGCGCGCTGCTGGTCGGCGCAACTGTCGGGCGCGCGCTGGCCTTTGCCTGGAACGTGCCTGCGGTGCCGGTGCATCATATGGAAGGGCATCTGCTGGCTCCGATGCTGGAAGAGAATCCACCTGAATTCCCGTTTGTCGCGCTGCTGGTCTCCGGCGGTCATACCCAGCTGATTTCCGTTACCGGCATCGGCGCATACCAATTGCTGGGCGAGTCCATTGACGACGCCGCTGGCGAAGCCTTTGATAAAACAGCCAAATTGCTGGGCCTGGATTATCCCGGCGGCCCGATGCTGTCGAAACTGGCCGCCAACGGCACTCCCGGGCGCTTTACCTTCCCGCGACCGATGACCGACCGTCCGGGTCTGGACTTCAGCTTCTCGGGCCTGAAAACCTTTGCCGCCAACACGATTCGCGATAATGCGCCCGATCTGCAAACCCATGCAGATATCGCCCGCGCGTTTGAAGATGCCGTCGTGGATACGCTGATGATCAAATGCCGCCGCGCGCTGGAGCAAACCGGCTTTAAGCGCCTGGTGATGGCGGGTGGCGTAAGCGCTAACCGCACGCTGCGCGCCAGACTGGCTGAGATGATGAAAAAACGCGGCGGCGAAGTGTTCTACGCCCGCCCCGAGTTTTGCACTGATAACGGCGCGATGATTGCTTATGCGGGCATGGTACGTTTAAAAGCGGGGGGCGACACCGATTTACGCGTTTCGGTACGTCCGCGCTGGCCGCTGGCGGAGCTGCCAGCCGCCTGACAGCAAAGAAGAGCTTAGCGCTCTTCTTTTTTTTGCTTTCTTTTCAGCTTTTGCCAGATTTTGGTTTCCTGCCCGCGCCATAAGCGCTGAATATTGTCGTGATGACGCAGCAAAATCAGGCAGGAGAGCATAGAAACCGGGAAGGTAAACTGGGGCTTAAACCACCAGACGTAAAACGGGGCGATTAACGCGCTAACGATCGCACCGACAGAGGAGTATCCGCTAAGCAACACGCTCAGCAGCCAGGTACCCGCCATTACCCCGGTAAGGTCCCAGCCGATAGGGGCGATCGCGCCAAAAGCCGTGGCGACGCCTTTGCCGCCGCGAAAGCCAAAGAATACCGGCCAGATATGGCCCAGGCAGGCGGCAATGGCGACTAAGCCTAACCAGAACGGAGAGAGACCCAGCGCGTAGGCGCCCCAGACGGGCAGCATGCCTTTCAGCACGTCGAAAATCAGTACCGCTACGGCTGCTCCCTTGCCACCTATGCGTAAGACGTTGGTTGCCCCGGGATTACCGGAGCCGCTGTCGCGCGGATCGGGCAAACCTGCGATACGGCAGACCAAAATGGCGCTGGAAATTGAGCCGCAAAGGTACGCAAGGAGGATCATTCCAGGCGCGATTGCACTCATAACGCTGTTCCGTTTTGAAAATGTCGTTTTATTCTCTGCATCTGTGGATAATACGCATAATTTGCCGGAAGTGGTATCCGGGCGCGCTAAAAACAGGCAGGTGATGATGGATATAGTATTTATAGAGCAACTTTCGATAATCACCACTATTGGTGTTTACGACTGGGAGCAAACCATCGAACAGAAGTTAATGTTCGATATCGAAATGGCGTGGGACAACCGTCCGGCGGGAAAAAGCGACGACGTGGCGGATTGCCTGAGCTATGCCGACGTCAGCGAGGCCATCATCAGCCACGTTCAGGGCGGTAAATTTGCGCTGGTGGAACGCGTGGCGGAAGAGGTGGCGGAGCTGCTGCTTACCCGCTTCAACACGCCGTGGGTGAAAATCAAAATCAGCAAACCCGGCGCGGTGGCGCAGGCGGCTAATGTGGGCGTTATCATTCAGCGTGGCCATAATCCTAATCAAATCATTTAAGTTAATAATTTTTAAACCTAACGCAGCTCTATCTGTCTTATAGCTCGGGCTTTTACGGCAAGCGCATTGCGCCCGCCGTTTTTTTTGATTTTTTTGGGGTACGAGGACAATTCATGGGCGATTTGCATTCGCTGGTTATTGCGGCGATTCTCGGCGTCGTTGAAGGCTTAACCGAGTTTCTGCCGGTTTCCAGCACCGGGCATATGATTATCGTGGGCCATCTTCTGGGCTTTGAAGGGGAAACGGCCAAGACGTTTGAAGTGGTCATACAGCTGGGGTCGATCCTGGCGGTTGTGGTGATGTTCTGGCGCCGCCTGTTCAGCCTGATCGGCATCCATTTTGGCCGTGCGCCTCACGAGGGGATGGGCCGGGGCCGTCTGTCATTGATCCACATTTTGCTGGGCATGATACCGGCGGTAGTGCTGGGACTGGTGTTTCACGATCTGATTAAATCGCTGTTTAACCCGATCAACGTGATGTACGCGCTGGTCGTTGGCGGGGTGTTGCTGATTGCGGCGGAACTCTTTAAGCCCAAAGAGCCGCGTGCCCCCGGTCTGGATGATATGACCTACCGCCAGGCGTTTGCCATTGGCTGTTTCCAGTGTCTGGCGCTGTGGCCGGGCTTTTCGCGTTCCGGCGCAACCATCTCCGGCGGGATGCTGGTGGGCGTCAGCCGTTACGCAGCATCGGAATTCTCATTCATACTGGCGGTGCCGATGATGATGGGCGCGACGGCGCTCGATCTGTATAAAAGTTTTCACTTCCTGACCGCCGCCGATATTCCTATGTTCGCCGTAGGGTTTGTCACCGCGTTTTTGGTGGCGCTGGTGGCCATTAAAACCTTCCTGCAAATTATCAAACGGATTTCGTTCATCCCGTTCGCCATCTACCGGTTTATCGTCGCGGCGGCAGTGTACGTGGTCTTTATGTGATACTACGCCCCCGGCTTCAGGGCTGGGGGCAGCGTTGTTCTTTCCAGCGCGCGACCGCTCTGATACGCCGTTTGGTCAGTTCTTCGCGTACCTCAATACCTTTGAACCCGTCCGCGACCACCTCTTTGGGTGACACCGCTTTCGCCACTTCCCACGCCTCGCGCAGTAATCGTCCTTGTGGATAATCGCAGCCTTCAAACCCCTGGCGTCCGCGCACGTCTGCTTCGCTGGTTAATGCAATCTGCTCTACGCGCTGAGGTTTGCGCCAGGCGTCGATAGAATCAAACAGCTTCACGATAGTTTTTGGCTGCAAAATCGGCAGGGTATGGATGAGATCGTGAAACTCCGCCACCAGTCTGGCGAGGTCGCGGATCTCGTTCGGCACCCGCAGTCGCTGGCACATGTTCTCCACCAGCGGAACGCCTGCCGGGCCATGTCCGTGATGACGGGGCCAGAGGCGCGGCGGCGTAAGGCCTTTGCCCACATCATGCGTCAGGGTGGCGAAACGCACGTCAACGTCCGGGCTGAGCATCGCCGCCATAGAGAGCGTCATCAGCACATGCACGCCGGTGTCGATTTCCGGGTGCCACTTTTCCGGCGCGGGCACGCCGAACAGCGCATCCAGTTCCGGGAACAGCACATTCAGCGCCCCACAGTCGCGCAGCACTTTGAAAAAAATATGCGGATTATGGGAGCGCAGCGCGTTTTCGGTCTCTTTCCAGACCCGCTCAGGGGTGAGATGGGTCAGTTCGCCGGCCTCGGTCATTTCCCGCATCAGCGCCTGGGTTTCTTCGGCGATGGTGAAATTGAGATGGGCGAAACGAGCGGCGAAACGCGCCACGCGCAGCACGCGCAGCGGATCCTCATTGAACGCCCCGGAAACGTGGCGCAGCAGCCGCTTTTCAATATCTGCACGTCCGTTATACGGGTCGACAAACTCGCCGTTTTCATCCAGCGCGATGGCGTTAATCGTCAAATCGCGACGCAATAAATCCTGTTCCAGGGTGACGTCAGGCGCGGCATAACAAACAAACCCGGTATAGCCGTAGCCGTTTTTCCGTTCAGTACGGGCGAGGGCGTACTCTTCACGGGTTTGTGGGTGCAAAAACACCGGGAAATCGCGCCCAACCTGTTGATAGCCCAGCTCAAGCATTTGGGCAGGCGTTGCGCCGACCACAACCCAGTCTCTGTCTTTAACCGGTAGCCCTAACAACGCGTCACGTACTGCACCACCGACCAAATAGCTCTTCACCCACACCTCTCTTGTTCACGTTAGCGTTGAGATAATACGTAAGTGTAGAGGAGAAGGCCAAGTAAAAGGGCAACCTGTGTGGTTGCCCTTTAGCGATTAATTCATCCAGCGGTCTTTCTTCTTGCGACGCGGGATCATATGCGGGAGCAGCAGGCCCAGCAGCAGACCAACGCCTAACACGCCGCCGCCGTACATAAACCACTGCATAATAATGGTGCGCTGCTTGTCATCGAGTTGCAGATTGGCGGCGTTAACCTTTTTACTTGCGACAATCAGCTCGTTTTTCAGCTTCTGATTTTCTTCTTTCAGGCCGTTGATGATGCCGTCGCTGGCAGAGACTTTTTTCTGCATGTCTGACGTGCGCTCATTCCAGGTCGCATCAATATTATTCAGCTTATCAGTCAGCGTTTTGACCTGATTTTCCAGTTCCGGCACGCGGGTGCGCAGACTCGGTTCGGTATTGAGCTCTTTAAGCGGGATCCATGCGGTACGCCCGTTGCTGTCACGCACCTGACCATAATTGGTGGACTCATTGGTCTGCAATAACGTGACGGCTTCACCCGCATTGAGTGAACCTACCAGGCGATAGTTATCGCCAGGGCCGCTTCGAACCCAGGTGGTCAATTCGTCGGAAACGTAGCGTTTCTCTTCGCTATGGGCCACAGTAGAAACGCTAAGCGCGAATAAAGTCAGGCAAATCAGGCGTAATTTAGGCATCAGGTCTTCATTAATCGTTATTCGTGGGATGATAGTAGTGCAACAGTTTGACGATGCGAAGCGCAAACCTGAATGAGAATCATCCTGGTACATCAGTGACTGGCGCACTGCCAAAGGGTTTGTCACTCGTCTAAAACGCCTTCGGCGTGGCATTTTAGCGGAAAATACTATCTACTGACAAAAATCAGGCCCGTAAGTTCGCCGGACATTCGCGCCGGTGTGACGCAACCGTAAGTAAAAGGCTATGGCACAAGAAATCGAACTCAAATTTATCGTACAACCCGACGCGCTTGAGAGCGTGCGCAACGTCCTCAATGGCTTTTCCGGCGAACATCACGCCCCCCGCTCATTACTCAACGTGTATTACGAAACGCCCGATAACCAGTTACGCAGCCACGATATGGGATTGCGTATTCGCGGCGTGGACGGTCGTTATGAAATGACCATCAAAACCGCCGGGCGCGTCACGGGCGGCGTACATCAGCGCCCGGAATACAATGTCGAGCTGGATAACGCCGAGCTGGATTTAGCACGTTTCCCGGCGGACATCTGGCCGGAAGGGCTAACGGCGGATGCCCTGCAAAGCCAGGTAAAACCGCTGTTCAGCACCGATTTTCAGCGCGAGAAGTGGGTGGTTACTCACGGTGAAAGCCGCATTGAGATGGCGCTCGATCGTGGAGAGGTTAAAGCAGGAGAGCACAGCGAGCCGCTGTGCGAACTGGAAATGGAACTGCTGGAAGGCCAGTTAGCGGATATTTTAAAACTGGCGCGCCAGCTGGTGGCAGTCCCCGGCTTGCGCCAGGGCAGCCTGAGCAAGGCCGCGCGGGGGTATCATCTGGCTCAGGGCAATGCCCTGCGGGCTATCCGTCCGCTGACGGTGATCGCTATGCCGCCGAAAGCTACCGTTGAACAGGGGCTACAAACGGCGCTGGAAGCCGCGCTATCCCACTGGCAGTACCATGAAGAGCTGTGGGTGCGTGGAAATACCCTGGCGAAAGCGCAGGTTCAGCAGGCTATCGGCCTGGTTCGCCATATTCTGGCGCTGTTCGGCGGCGTTGTGCCAAGGAAAGCGAGCGCTCGCTTACGCGATTTGCTGACCCAGTGTGAAGTGTCGCTGGTCTCGGACGCCTCGGCGGAAACCCTCGCGTTCGGCAGCGAAATCAGCACCGCGAAACTGGCGCTGACCGAGTGGTTGTTGACCCAGGGCTGGCAGCCGTTTATCGATGAAAAAGACCGCCGTAAGCTGGATGATTCCTTTAAGCGCTACGCCGATATTCACCTGTCGCGCCACGCCGCCGAGCTGAAGCAGGCGTTTTTACAATCCTGTGGCGAACGCTACCGCGATCAGCTGCCGCGTTTATACCGCGAGCTGGATGCTATCCGCACGCTGGCGGGCGTTTATCCTGGCGAGGTGGCGCTTGACTGGATCGATACCTGGGACGCCCTGCGTCACGCTATCGAAAACGGCTTACGCGGCGATATCGAATCCCTGCGCCATGAAGCGATCGCGCAATCGCCGTTCTGGTTGCACAGCGGAAAAAAATAAAAGGATCCCACCATGATGCCGCTCTCACCCTTACTGCAACAACACGTTGAAAAGGTGCTGGCTAACCTGCCGGAGCCGCTATCGGGCCTTGCGCTGGATAAAGACGCGCAGGCGATGCTGGCGTTCAGCGATTTCGTCCGCGACGGACTGGTCGCGCATCCGGAATGGCTGGATGAGCTGCATGGCAGGCCGCCGGAAGCCAACGAAGAACGCCATTATGCGCTCTGGCTCCAGGAGGCGTTGCAGGAGGTAAGCGATGAGGCGCAACTGATGCGCGCGCTGCGCCAGTTTCGGCGGCGGATCATGGTGCGTATCGCCTGGGCGCAAACCCTGAATCGGGTTACCACTCAGGGCACGCTGGCGCAGCTCAGCGTGCTGGCCGAAACGCTGATTGTCGCCGCGCGCGACTGGCTGTGGGCCTCCTGCTGCCGCGAGTGGGGCACGCCGTGCAATGCGCAGGGCGAGCCGCAGCCGCTGATGATCCTTGGAATGGGCAAACTCGGCGGCGGCGAACTCAATTTTTCTTCTGATATTGACCTGATCTTCGCCTGGCCGGAAAACGGCGTGACACAAGGGGGACGGCGCGAGCTGGATAACGCGCAGTTCTTTACCCGCATGGGGCAGCGGCTGATCAAAGTGCTCGATCAGCCGACCCAGGATGGCTTCGTTTACCGGGTGGATATGCGGCTGCGCCCGTTTGGCGACAGCGGCCCGCTGGTGCTGAGCTTTGCGGCGCTGGAGGATTATTACCAGGAGCAGGGGCGCGACTGGGAACGCTACGCCATGGTAAAAGCGCGCATTATGGGCGACAACGACGATCGCTGGAGCCAGGAGCTGCGCGCCATGCTGCGTCCGTTTGTGTTCCGTCGCTATATCGATTTCAGCGTGATCCAGTCGCTGCGTAATATGAAAGGCATGATTGCCCGCGAAGTACGGCGGCGCGGCCTGACCGATAACATCAAGCTGGGCGCGGGCGGCATCCGGGAAACCGAGTTTATCGTCCAGGTGTTCCAGTTGATTCGCGGCGGACGCGAGCCGTCGCTGCAATCGCGTTCGCTGCTGCCGACGCTGGAGGCCATCGACGCGCTCCATCTGCTGCCAGCGGGGGATGCAGAACAGTTACGCGACGCTTATCTGTTTCTGCGCCGCCTCGAAAATCTGCTGCAAAGCATTAATGACGAGCAGACCCAGACGCTGCCGGGCGATGACTTGAATCGCGCGCGCCTGGCCTGGGCAATGGGCGAGCCCGACTGGGCGGCGCTTCAGGCAACCTCAGCCCGCCATATGACGGCGGTGCGGCGCATTTTTAACGATCTGATTGGCGATGACGAGCCCGAGGCCAGCGAAGACAAACTGGCCGAAGGCTGGCGCGAACTGTGGCAGGATGCGCACGACGCCGATGTCTCCAGCCCGGTCTTAAGCCATCTGGATAGTGACAGCCAGCGTCAGGTCGTTGCGCTGGCGGCGGATTTCCGCAAAGAGGCGGATAAACGCACCATCGGCCCGCGTGGGCGGCACGTGCTGGATCTGCTGATGCCGCGTCTGCTAAGCGAAGTGTGCGCCATGCCGACGCCTGCCGTCCCGCTGGGGCGCATCACGCCGCTGCTGCTGGGCATTGTGACCCGCACCACGTATCTGGAACTGCTCACCGAATTCCCCGGCGCGCTGAAGCATCTTATCCGGCTGTGCGCCGCCTCGCCGATGATTGCCGGGCAGCTGGCGCGTTATCCGCTGCTGCTCGATGAACTGCTCGATCCGAACACCCTGTATCAACCTACCGCCACCAATGCTTACCGCGACGAGCTGCGCCAGTATTTGCTGCGCGTCCCGGAAGACGACGAAGAGCAGCAGCTTGAAGCGATGCGCCAGTTTAAACAGGCGCAGCTGTTGCGCGTGGCGGCGGCAGATATCGCCGAAACCCTGCCGGTAATGAAAGTAAGCGATCACTTAACCTGGCTGGCGGAAGCGATGATCGACGCCGTGGTGCAGCAGGCCTGGACGCTGATGGTCGCGCGGTACGGCGCGCCGACGCATCTCCAGGGACGTGAAGGGCGCGGTTTCGCCGTGGTGGGCTATGGCAAACTGGGCGGCTGGGAGCTGGGGTACAGTTCCGATCTCGACCTGGTGTTCCTGCACGATTGCCCGGCAGACGTGATGACCGACGGCGAGCGGGAGATCGATGGCCGCCAGTTCTATCTGCGGCTGGCCCAGCGCATCATGCACCTGTTCAGCACCCGCACCTCGTCCGGCATTTTGTATGAAGTGGATGCCCGTCTGCGTCCGTCCGGGGCGGCGGGAATGCTGGTCACGACCGTTGACGCCTTTGCGGATTATCAGCAAAACGAGGCCTGGACATGGGAGCATCAGGCGCTGGTGCGCGCCCGCGTGGTCTACGGCGATCCGCAACTGTGCCAGGATTTTGACGCCATCCGCCGGGAGATTTTGTGCAAAGCCCGTGACGGTGCCGCGCTGCAAACCGAAGTGCGCGAGATGCGCGAGAAAATGCGCGCCCATCTTGGCAACAAGCATAAAGATCGCTTCGATATTAAAGCCGATGAAGGCGGAATTACAGATATTGAATTTATTACCCAGTATCTGGTGCTGCGCTTTTCTCACGACGCGCCGAAGCTGACCCGCTGGTCTGATAACGTGCGCATCCTTGAGCTGCTGGCGCAGAATGACATCATGCCGGAGCAGGAAGCGCGCGCGCTGACCCACGCTTACGTCACGCTGCGCGATGAGCTGCACCATCTGGCGCTTCAGGAGCTGCCCGGCCACGTGGATCCCGGCGCGTTTCAGGCGGAGCGCCGGCAGGTCGCCCAAAGCTGGGCGGCATGGCTGGGCAAGGCATAAAAATGTGTACGCAGGGAATTGTGCTATTATCCCGCGCAAATTTGGTATCTCTCAGGAGAGTCTGGAATGAAAGTAACGCTGCCCGAGTTTGAACGCGCAGGCGTCATGGTGGTGGGCGATGTCATGCTCGATCGCTACTGGTATGGCCCCACCAGCCGTATTTCCCCGGAAGCCCCGGTCCCGGTGGTCAAAGTCGATAATATCGAAGAACGCCCCGGCGGCGCGGCGAACGTGGCGATGAACATCGCTTCGCTGGGCGCGCACTCCCGTCTGGTTGGCCTGACCGGCATCGACGATGCGGCGCGGGCGCTGAGCCAGGCGCTGGCTAACGTTAATGTGAAATGTGATTTTGTATCGGTGCCGACTCACCCGACCATCACTAAACTGCGGGTGCTTTCGCGCAACCAACAGCTGATCCGCCTGGATTTCGAAGAGGGTTTCGAGGGCGTGGATCCGGAGCCGCTGCACGAGCGCATCAACCAGGCGTTGGGCAATATCGGCGCGCTGGTGCTGTCTGACTACGCCAAAGGCGCGCTGGCCAGCGTACAGCAGATGATCCAACTGGCGCGCAAAGCGGGCGTACCGGTGCTGATCGACCCGAAAGGCACCGATTTTGAACGCTACCGCGGCGCGACGCTGCTGACGCCGAACCTGTCTGAATTTGAAGCGGTGGTCGGGAAATGCAAAACCGACGCGGAAATCGTTGAGCGCGGCATGAAGCTGGTGGCGGATTACGATCTCAGCGCGCTGCTCATCACCCGTTCCGAGCAGGGCATGAGCCTACTGCAACCGGGTAAAGATCCGCTGCATCTGCCGACTCAGGCGCAGGAAGTGTATGACGTGACCGGTGCGGGCGATACCGTGATCGGCGTGCTGGCGGCCACGCTTGCGGCGGGCAACTCGCTGGAAGAAGCCTGCTTCTTCGCTAACGCGGCGGCGGGTGTGGTCGTGGGCAAACTCGGTACTTCCACCGTGTCGCCTATCGAACTGGAAAACGCGGTACGCGGGCGTGCCGATTCCGGTTTTGGCGTGATGGATGAAGAGGCGCTGAAACTGGCTGTCGCCGCTGCGCGCAAACGCGGCGAGAAAGTGGTGATGACCAACGGCGTATTCGACATTCTCCACGCCGGGCACGTGTCTTATCTGGCTAACGCCCGCAAGCTGGGCGACCGGTTGATCGTCGCGGTCAACAGCGACGCGTCCACTAAACGCCTGAAAGGCGAAACCCGACCGGTGAACCCGCTCGAACAGCGGATGATCGTGCTGGGCGCGCTGGAAGCCGTGGACTGGGTGGTGTCGTTTGAGGAAGATACCCCGCAGCGCCTGATCGCCGGGATCCTGCCTGACCTGCTGGTCAAAGGCGGCGACTACAAACCGGAACAGATCGCCGGTAGCGAAGAGGTCTGGGCCAACGGCGGCGAGGTGATGGTGCTGAACTTCGAAGATGGCTGTTCAACCACCAACATCATTAAAAAGATCCAGAAAGATAGCGGCAAATAAAACCCATCGGGCCTTCAATGAAGGCCCGATTTTTTTACTGCGGTTTTTCTTCGTCAACCGGCGGGACCGCCGGAGCGGGTTGAATCACGTCGACCGGCGGAATGGCCGGTGCTGGCGCAGCGGATTGTTCCACGGGCGTATTGCGGCTTTCCAGCGCGCTGATACGCTGTTCCAGCGCCGCCAGCTTCTCGCGGGTGCGCAGCAGCACCTGAGTCTGCACATCAAACTCTTCGCGGCTGACAAGGTCGAGACGCGTCAACTGCGACTGTAAAACCTGGCGGATTTTCTTTTCAACGTCATCCCCGAATTCACGAATACCTTTCGGCATGGATTCATGAACCTGGCGGGCAATCTGCTCAATTTTCTTCGGGTCAATCATGGCGGTTTCCCAGTGCGTGAGTTACATAACCTCTTATTGTAATGCCTGTTTCCGGGAGGAGAAACCGGAAATGTATGAATCTAAGTAATAGCACAAACCGATTTATTTAGGCTGCTGAATACATTGCCGACAATAGTCATTGGCGTTATAGTAATCCCGCTTATTCTCAGGGCGGGGCGAAATTCCCCACCGGCGGTAAATCAGCTTACGCTGAAAGCCCGCGAGCGCTTTGGATGCAAATTCAAAGGTCAGCAGATCCGGTGTAATTCCGGGGCCGACGGTTAAAGTCCGGATGGGAGAGAGTAACGATCAAGTCGGGCTTACGGCCCACTCACGTTATTTTTTTGCCGTTTTACGGCACTCCTAAGACCGCCCTGATTCTGGTAACCATAATTTTAATGAGGTTTTTTTACCATGAATCAGACGCTTCTTTCCTCTTTCGGTACCGCATTTGAACGCGTAGAACACGCTCTGACCGCTTTGCGCGAAGGCCGTGGCGTGATGGTGCTTGATGATGAAGACCGTGAAAACGAAGGCGATATGATTTTCGCCGCCGAAACCATGACCGTTGAACAAATGGCGCTGACGATTCGCCACGGCAGCGGCATTGTGTGCCTGTGCATCACTGAAGATCGCCGTCAGCAGCTCGACCTGCCGATGATGGTTGAAAATAACACCAGCGCTTACGGCACCGGTTTTACCGTAACCATTGAAGCCGCGCACGGCGTGAGCACCGGCGTTTCCGCTGCGGACCGCGTCACCACCATCCGCGCTGCTATCGCTGATGACGCGAAACCTTCCGATCTGAACCGTCCGGGCCACGTGTTCCCGCTGCGCGCTCAGAGCGGCGGTGTGTTGACCCGTGGCGGCCATACCGAAGCCACTATCGATTTGGTGACGCTGGCAGGTTTCAAACCGGCTGGCGTACTGTGCGAATTGACCAACGACGACGGCTCAATGGCGCGCGCGCCGGAGTGCATCGACTTCGCCGTGAAGCATCAGATGGCGGTCGTAACCATTGAAGATCTGGTGGCTTACCGCCAGCAGCACGAGCGTAAAGCCAGCTAATTCTTCAGGCAGAGAATAAAAAACCCGGTGACATCAACCGGGTTTTTTTACGTCCACAGCAATCAGCCGATCCCGCTGGTTTGCAGCAGCGTCAGGCTTAGCCCCATTACCGACATCCCGCACAGCACGCCGTAACTGGGGTTGTTATTCGGGTCGATCTCTTTCGCCAGCGGCATCAGTTCATCGACCGAAAGCGCCACCATAATCCCCGCCACCGCCGCCATAATCGAGGCCATCAGCACCGGCGATACCAGCGATCCGAGGATCAGCCAGGCGAGTACGCCGCCGAGAATTTCCGCCATCCCGGAAATACCCGCCCAGAATACTGCTTTGTATTTGGAACCCGTCGCGGCATACACCGGCCCGGCCACCGCCAGTCCTTCAGGAATATTGTGCAAGGCGACGGCAAGGGCGATGCCAAATCCTAATTCCAGATTGTTGCTGGCCGTCACGAAGGTGGCGATGCCTTCCGGGAAGTTATGCAGGCTGATGCCGAGCGTCAGCAGCAGCGCGGTGCGCTTGAGATTGCGCGGCGCGCGCTGCAAATCTTTATCCAGCAGATCCTGTGCATGGGCGTGGGGCAAAACGCGATCCAGGGCGTAGTAACCCAGCAGGCCGACAATAAACATGCCGTAACCCAGCATCGGTGACATTCCTTCTTCGCGCAGGGCGGCGGGCAGCATTTCCATCAGGGAAATCAGCAGCATAATGCCAGCGGCAAAACCCAGCGAAAACGCCCGCAGCCGGTTTGACGGTTTTTGGCCGATCACGCCCAGCAGCGCGCCGATAAACGTGGCTCCGCCAGCCAGTAAAGTCAATATAAGAGGGACCGACATCAACAGCTCCTTGTGTTCTGGATTCTCAAAGCTTAAAGAACCCGTCGATTAAAATCGACGCGTGGTCAGCGGATTTACACCAGACTTACATTCAAATTTCCTGATGATCTCCATCATGGTTATCTGAGTTCTTCTTTTCCCGAATCAGCGTAAGGTTTATCCATCAACAATACCCCGAAGACCAAAGGATAACACCATGAACGTTTCGCGTATGCCCGCACTGTTTCTCGGCCACGGTAGCCCGATGAACGTGCTGGAAGACAATCAGTATACTCAGGCCTGGCGGCATTTGGGCGCGACCCTGCCACGTCCAAAAGCGATTGTCGTGGTGTCTGCCCACTGGTTCACGCGGGGGACCGGCGTCACGGCCATGGAACAGCCCAAAACCATCCATGATTTTGGCGGATTCCCGCAGGCGCTGTATGACACCCATTACCCGGCGCCGGGATCGCCGGAACTGGCGCAGCGGCTGGTGGATCTGCTCGCGCCGCTACCTGTTGCGCTCGACAAAGAAGCCTGGGGGTTCGACCACGGTTCATGGGGTGTACTGATCAAGATGTATCCGGATGCCGACATCCCGATGGTGCAATTGAGTATAGACAGCACAAAGCCTGCCGCCTGGCATTTTGACATGGGCCGTAAACTGGCGACGCTGCGTGATGAAGGTATTATGCTGATCGCCAGCGGCAATGTGGTACACAACCTGCGTACCGCCCGCTGGCATGGCGAAAATACGCCGTACCCGTGGGCGACGGCATTCAACGATGTGGTGAAAGCCAATCTCACGTGGCAGGGGCCGGTAGAGCAGCATCCGCTGGTGAATTATCTCCAGCAGGAAGGGGGCAGCTTGTCTAACCCGACCCCGGAACACTTTTTACCGCTGCTCTACGTGCTGGGCGCATGGGACGGCAGCGAGCCGGTTTCGGTGCCGGTGGACGGTATCGAGATGGGATCGTTAAGTATGCTGTCGGTGCAGGTGGGCTAAAAAAAAGGCGCGATATCAATCGCGCCCTGGGTATTACTCGATAAAGATATGCGGATAAAACCGTGACAGATCCTGGGTGATTAACGCCCGATCTTCACGGATGCCGATCCCGGCTGGCTGATCGTTGATAAGCCAGCTGCCAATCAGCGTATAACTGTCGCCAAACTTCGGTAGCGGGTGGAACTGCTGCACGATCATGCCTTCCTCGCCATACGGCCCCTCAACTTGCTCCAGCGTTTGACCGTTTTCAATGATGGAAATATTGGCGCCTTCGCGGGAGAAAATTGGCTTCACGACGTATTTCTCCATCGTCGGATGCTCGTCTTCGGCAAAATAAGCGGGCAGCAGGTTAGGGTGGTTCGGGAACATCTCCCACAGCATCGGCAGCAGGGCTTTGTTGGAGATAATGCTTTTCCAGGCCGGCTCCAGCCAGCGCACGCCTGCGTCTTCCAGTTTGGTGGAGAAGATCTCGCGCAGCATGTACTCCCACGGGTAGAGCTTAAACAGGTTGGCGATCACCTGATCCTGTGGATCGGTAAACTGGCCTTTCTCGCCCAGACCAATGTCGTCAATATATAAGAATTCGCTCGCCACGCCCGCCTCAGCGGCGCAGTCCTGCAAATACTGCACGGTTCCGCGATCTTCCACCGTGTCACGGCAGCAGGCGAAATGCACCAGATTAAAGCCGTGTTGCTCTTTCAGCTCGGCGAAGCGCGCAATGACTTTTTCTTGCAGACTGTTGAACTGATCGCTGTTGGCCGGGAGCTTGCCCGCCTTGATCTGATCTTCCAGCCAGATCCACTGGAAAAACGCCGCTTCATACAGCGAGGTGGGCGTATCGGCGTTGTTCTCTAACAGCTTCGGATCGCCGACGCCGTCCCAGGCCAGATCGAGACGCGAGTAGAGCGACGGCTGCTGGCTGCGCCAGGACTGGCGCACAAACGCCCAGGTGTGTTTCGGGATGCGAAATTTGGTCAGCAGGGCATCGCTGGCAACGACTTTCTCCACCACCTGCAAACACATCTGGTGAAGTTCGGCGGTGACGGCTTCCAGGCGTTCCACCTGGTCGAGCGTCAACTGATAATAGGCGTCTTCACACCAGTACGGCTCGCCGTACATGGTGTGGAAGTTGAAACCGTATTCGGTGGCTTTTTCGCGCCAGTCCGGGCGCTCGCTGATGGCAATCCGTTCCATCGATTAACCACCCATCGAACGGCTGGAGGTGCCGGTTGCCGAGCTACGCTGCATCGCAGACTGCTTCGCCACCGATTCGCCAAAGCCGCCGCGGGTCACGGTAGTGGTGGTGGCCGGTTTCGGGGCCATGGCAGTTTTCGGCACCGTCATGGTGCGGCCCGGCTGCGCCGCGCCATAGCTCTTGCCGCTGGCGTCGTTATATTGACCATAAGCCGGGCTGGCAGGGTTGCGCGAGGTGAACAGCGGCTGCTGCGCGAAGCCCGCGCCGCCGCCCATCATACGGCCCATCATATAGCCCGCCATTAACGGCATCCAGAAGCTGCCGCCGCTGTGGGCCTGAGCCTGGTTTTCACCCGTCATGCCTGCCTGGGCAGGCGCCTGCTGGCACTGATTTTCGCCAAATTCTGCCACGCAGTCTTCGCGGGTGGCGTATTTCGGCGCGGTGCGCTCGGCTTCTTTCAGGGCGTTGTTATAGGCAGTGGTACATTCGGCGCTTTTGCCCGGGTTGGCTGTCGAACAGTCGTCGGCATTCTGATAAAGCGAGACAGTCTCATCGCTCTTTTCACAACCCGCAAGCATAAACACGGCGGAAACCGCCAGTGCAACCGGAGTTAAGTGGCGCGCGCTAAAGCTTTTGCGAAACGTCGCATGATTGATGGATTTTGTCCGTTTCATTTTATCTTCCTGAACCCAGTGATAATGCAAAGAATTAACGTTAAAGGATAGAGGATGAACGGTCGAAATTAAAGCGGCAGGCGCGCCGGGCGCGGATCTTTACGTTGCCTTACGAAGTTTCGGGGGGTGATTCACACCCCCCGTCGCAGGCTTAATTGCGGAACGGATTTTTACCGTTGCTCTGCGTGGCGGCAGCGGGTTGCACCGCGCTTGCTGGCTGAGCGGCTGGCTGGGTCTGCGCGCCGTTGGTGGCGTAGCCATCGGCGGCGGCATCCTGCCGGGCATTTTCCGGGGCCACGATTTCAGGCGTCGTGGAAACCGGTTTACCCAGGTTGCTGTTGAGGATTTGCAGATCCTGCTCGTTCAACGTGCCCAGTGCGGATTTAATATTCAGCTGGTTAATCAGATAGTTATAACGGGCGCTGGAGAGCTGCTGCTTCGCGTTGTACAGGGTGGTGGTGGCATCCAGCACATCAACGATGGTACGTGTACCCACTTCATAGCCCGCTTCTGTCGCATCCAATGAACTTTGGGCAGAAACCACCGCCTGTTTGTAGGCGTTGATGCTGCTGATAGAGGCATTGATGTTATTGAAAGAGGAGCGCACGGTTTGCACCACGTTGCGGTGCGCGCTTTCAAGCTGCTCGCTGGCACCGACGAAGTTGTACTGCGCCTGTTTAACCTGGGAGGTCACCGCACCGCCGCTGTAAATCGGCAGGGAGAAGTTAATGCCGACTTTGTTCTGGCCGACATTGCTGTCGTTATACTGGGCGGTATTGGTCGCGGAGCCGCTGTAAGAGCTGTCGGAAATGCCGGTCGATGCGGTCAAACCCACCGTCGGCAAATGGCCCGATTCAGCCAGGCGAATCTGCTCGCGGGCCAAATCCTGGCTCAGACGCGCCTGCAACAGCGCCAGGTTGCGGTTTTCCGCTTCTTTCAGCAGATTGTTCACCGAATCCGGTTTCGCGGTTTTGAACGCATCAACGTTCAACGACGCCAGCTGCGGATAGTAGTTGCCGGTCACCTGACGCAGCTGTTCCAGCGCGTTATCCAGGTTGTTACGGGCGGTCACTTCGTTCGCCAGCACGTTATCGTACTGGGAGCGGGCGTTCTGTACGTCGGTGATCGCCACCAGGCCCACGTTAAAACGCTGGGTCGTCTGGTCTAACTGGCGATAGATCGCCTGTTTCTGCGCTTCGGTATAGGAAAGCGCATCGATAGCGCTCAGCACGTTAAAATAAGCCGTCGCGGTGTTCAGGATCAGGGTTTGCTGATCGGTCTGGAAGGTGACGTCCTGAATACCGGCGCTTTTTTCCTGAAGCGTTAACTGACGCCATTTCGACATATCGAAAATGGTCTGGGTCAACGACAGCGATGCGCTGGTGGTGTTGGAGTTAATACCGTTCGCGTCGCGGTAACCGTTGCTGTAAGAGTAGTCTGCGCCAAGGCCGAGCTGCGGTAATAAAGGACTGCGAACTTCGTTGATTTTTTCGAATGCGGCATCACGATCGGCGGCGGATCTACGCAGGTCCGGGTTGCTCAAGCGTGCTTGCTGATAAACCTGTAACAGGTTTTCTGCCTGGCTCATGGCGCTGAATCCGGTAAGGCTCAGGCCGATAAGGATGGGGAGCAGTTTCTTCATTTGCATTCCTTGTTGTGAAGCAGAATTTGTTTATTAGCGCTGACAGAAGTCGAAAATTGTCGCCGATTTTAGCAGAATCCGCGATATCTGAAGATTGGCCTTCTGTGCCTTATGCCATTAAATTTCATCAATCTACCATATCGGCGTTATAACGACAGGTAAACTGAGTTGAATACGTTCACCACCATCCTCATTTATAACAGGCTTTGATCATGAGCAAACCAGACGATCGCGCAGTGACTTTCACAAAAAACGATGTAGAAATTATTGCACGGGAAAAATTGTACCGCGGCTTTTTTTCGTTAGATCTGTATCGTTTTCGACACCGGCTTTTCAACGGTGAAATGAGCGGCGAAGTGCGGCGTGAAATTTTTGAGCGCGGTCATGCTTCAGTCCTGCTACCCTTTGACCCTGTACGTGATGAAGTGGTGCTGATCGAGCAGATCCGTATCGCCGCGTATGACACCAGCGACACCCCATGGTTGTTGGAGCTTGTCGCCGGGATGATTGAGCCCGGCGAAAGCGTGGAAGAAGTGGCGCGCCGCGAAGCCATGGAAGAAGCAGGATTACGGGTCGGACGCACGAAGCCAGTATTGAACTATCTCGCAAGCCCAGGCGGCACCAGCGAGCGGTTATCGATTCTGGTGGGTGAAGTGGATGCCACGCAGGCCGAAGGTATACACGGCCTGGTGGAAGAAAACGAAGATATTCGTGTTCATGTGGTAAGCCGGGAACAGGCATACCAGTGGGTAAAAGAGGGGAAAATCGATAACGCAGCCTCAGTCATCGCACTGCTCTGGCTGCAACTGCACTATCAAGAAATACGTCAAGAGTGGAACACCTGAATATGAAGCGCTATACCCCCGACTTTCCAGAAATGATGCGCCTTTGCGAAACCAATTTTGCAATTTTGCGCCGCTTGCTGCCGCGAACTGACGCAGTGGGCGAAACAGTGAGCTATCAAGTCGGCAGCGCGCAATACCGATTAACGATCCTCGAATTCACCCGCTACACTACGCTCGTGGAAATCAAACAGACCGTGCCCGCAATTAGCTACTGGAGCCTGCCGTCAATGTCGGTGCGGCTCTATCATGACGCGATGGTGGCGGAAGTGTGTTCAAGCCAGCAGATCTTTCGCTTCAAAGCACGTTATGATTACCCGAACAAAAAGTTGCATCAACGCGATGAAAAGCATCAAATTAACCAGTTTCTTGCGGATTGGTTGCGCTACTGCCTGGCGCATGGAGCGATGGCGGTTCCGGTTTGTTAGCGTCGTGAAACCTAAGGACACCCTTTGGAAAGTTTGTTGAATCTTCCTGTTGCGGATGGGGCGAGCATCAGGATTTTACAAATTACCGATACCCACTTGTTCGCACAAAAAAGCGAAACGCTGTTGGGCGTCAATACCTGGAGTAGTTATCAGGCTGTGCTGGAAGCGATCACCGCACAGCAGCGTCCGTGCGACCTGATTGTCGCGACCGGCGATTTAGCGCAGGATCACACGCCTGAGGCCTACCAGCATTTCGCGCAGGGCATTGCCGCATTTTCTGCGCCCTGCGTCTGGTTGCCGGGCAATCACGATTTCCAGCCTGCCATGTTCAGCGCGCTGCAGGAGGCGGGCATCTCCCCCGCGAAGCAGGTGCTGTGTGGTGAAAAGTGGCAGATTTTGCTGCTGGACAGCCAGGTCTTCGGCGTGCCGCACGGCGAGTTAAGCGAATATCAGCTGGAGTGGCTGGAAGCAAAGCTGGCGGAAAACGCCGATCGGTTTACCTTATTATTGCTTCACCATCATCCGTTGCCAGCGGGATGCAGCTGGCTGGATCAACACAGTCTGCGTAACGCGGGCGAGCTGGACGCGGTGCTGGGCCATTTTCCGAATGTGCGCCACCTGCTGTGCGGACATATCCATCAGGAGCAGGATCTCGACTGGAATGGCCGCCGTCTGCTGGCGACGCCGTCAACCTGCGTTCAGTTCAAACCCCACTGCGCGAACTTTACCCTCGATACCATCGCTCCCGGCTGGCGCTGGCTGGAATTACATGCCGACGGCACATTGACCACCCAGGTCGAACGGCTGGAGGGGACGCAGTTCAATCCTGACACCGCGTCTGAAGGCTACTGATGTCCACGCTTCTCTACCTGCATGGGTTCAACAGCTCGCCACGATCCGCGAAAGCGACGCTGTTTAAAGCCTGGCTGGAACACCATCATCCGGCGATAAACATGATCGTGCCGCAGCTGCCGCCGTTTCCCTCCGATGCGGCGGAACTGCTGGAGTCGCTGGTGCTGGAGCACGGCGGCGAAGAGCTGGCGGTGGTGGGCTCGTCTCTCGGCGGATATTACGCCACCTGGCTTTCCCAGTGTTTTATGTTACCGGCGGTGGTGGTTAACCCGGCGGTGCGCCCGTTTGAACTGCTGGTCGACTATTTAGGCCAGAACGAGAACCCCTACACCGGGCAGCAATATGTGCTAGAGTCACGCCATATTTACGATCTTAAAGTCATGCAAATCGACCCGCTGGAAGCGCCGGATTTGATTTGGCTGCTGCAGCAGACCGGGGACGAGGTGCTTGATTATCGCCAGGCGGTGGCGTACTACGCTTCCTGTCGGCAGACCGTGATTGACGGGGGTAATCACGCCTTTGTGGGCTTTGAAGATTATTTCTCACAGATTGTCGATTTCCTGGGGCTTGAGTAATTCCGCCCGGAGTCGATGCCGTTTCTCTCTGAACGAATAAACCATGACGCAATCCTATAACGCTGATGCCATTGAGGTACTCACCGGGCTTGAGCCGGTTCGCCGCCGTCCGGGGATGTATACCGATACCACTCGCCCCAACCACCTTGGGCAAGAAGTTATTGATAACAGCGTGGACGAAGCGCTGGCGGGCCATGCGAAACGCGTAGACGTCATTCTCCACGAAGATCAGTCCCTTGAAGTCATTGACGACGGGCGCGGTATGCCTGTCGATATCCACCCGGAAGAGGGTGTGCCCGCCGTTGAGCTGATCCTGTGCCGTTTGCACGCGGGCGGTAAGTTCTCTAATAAAAACTATCAGTTCTCAGGCGGCCTGCACGGCGTGGGGATCTCGGTGGTCAACGCCCTGTCGAAGCGGGTGGAAGTGAACGTCCGCCGTGACGGGCAGGTCTACAACATCGCGTTCGCCAACGGCGATAAAGTGAAAGATCTGGAAGTAGTCGGCACCTGCGGTAAACGCAATACCGGTACCAGCGTCCATTTCTGGCCGGATGAATCCTTTTTCGATTCTCCGCGTTTTTCGGTATCGCGCTTAAGCCATTTGCTGAAAGCGAAAGCAGTGCTGTGCCCCGGCGTGGAAATCACGTTTAAAGACAAGGTGAATAACACCGAGCAGCGCTGGTGCTATCTCGACGGGCTGAATGATTACCTGAGCGAGGCGGTCAACGGGCTGCCGACGCTGCCGGAAAAACCGTTTATCGGCAATTTTTCCAGTGATACCGAAGCGGTTGACTGGGCGCTGCTGTGGCTGCCGGAAGGCGGCGAACTGCTCACGGAAAGTTACGTCAACCTGATTCCCACTATGCAGGGCGGCACCCATGTTAACGGCCTGCGTCAGGGCCTGCTGGATGCGATGCGCGAGTTTTGCGAATACCGCAACATCCTGCCGCGCGGCGTGAAGCTCTCAGCGGAAGATATCTGGGAACGCTGCGCCTATGTGCTGTCGGTGAAAATGCAGGACCCGCAGTTTGCCGGTCAGACCAAAGAGCGCCTCTCCTCACGCCAGTGCGCCGCGTTTGTTTCTGGCGTGGTGAAAGACGCCTTTAGCCTGTGGCTGAACCAGAACGTGCAAGCGGCGGAAATGCTGGCGGAACTGGCGATTTCCAGCGCCCAGCGCCGGATGCGCGCCGCCAAAAAAGTGGTGCGTAAAAAACTCACCAGCGGACCGGCGCTGCCGGGCAAACTGGCGGACTGCACCGCGCAGGATTTGGCGCGCACCGAGCTGTTCCTGGTGGAAGGGGATTCGGCGGGCGGTTCGGCCAAACAGGCGCGCGATCGCGAATATCAGGCGATCATGCCGCTGAAGGGTAAAATCCTGAATACCTGGGAAGTCTCGTCGGACGAAGTGCTGGCCTCCCAGGAAGTACACGATATTTCCGTGGCTATCGGCATCGACCCGGACAGCGAAGATCTCAGCCAGTTGCGCTACGGCAAAATCTGCATTCTGGCGGATGCCGACTCGGACGGGCTGCATATCGCCACGCTGCTGTGCGCGCTGTTTGTGAAACATTTCCGCACCCTGGTGAAAAACGGTCACGTCTACGTTGCGTTGCCGCCGCTGTACCGCATCGATTTGGGTAAAGAGGTTTACTACGCGTTGACGGAAGAAGAAAAGGCCGGCGTGCTGGATCAGCTTAAGCGTAAGAAGGGCAAACCGAACGTGCAACGCTTTAAAGGACTGGGTGAGATGAACCCGCTCCAGCTGCGCGAAACCACGCTTGACCCGAACACCCGTCGGCTGGTGCAGTTGACCATCAGCGACGACGACGATGCACGCACCACGGCGATGATGGATATGCTGCTGGCTAAGAAGCGTTCGGAAGATCGTCGTAACTGGTTGCAGGAGAAAGGCGATCTCGCCGATCTGGATGTTTAAACCTGGCGATAACTGCAAAAGCCCGGCGCAAATCACCGGGCTTTTTACTTAGCGCGCCAGTAACCAGAAAAGACCGGTTAGTGCGGCACTCATTAAATTCGATAACGTTCCGGCAAGAATTACCTTTCCGCCCATTTTAGCGATAAAACTTTTTTGCGCAGGAACAATCCCGCCTAATACGCCAATCAACGCGGCAGGAGCAGAAAGATTCGCAAAACCTGCCAGCGCCATAATGACGATAATTTGTGAATATTCGCTGAGACTGGCTTTAAGCGGAATAAAACTGGTAAAGGCTACAAATTCATTAAGAACGAGCTTTTGCCCCAGTAAATTTCCGACCTGAAATATCTCTGAACCGGGTACGCCCAACAGCCAGGCGACAGGTGCAAAAATATAGCTAAAAATGAGTTGTAGCGTGATATTTTCAATATGGAATAAATCGAAAATCCAGCCCAGCAAGCCGTTAATCATGGCAATAAGCGCAATTAGCGCCAATAGCATTGCGCCGACATTAACCGCCAGCTTAAGACCCGTACTCGCACCGTTTGTCGCGGCTTCTACGATATTAATGGGGTTCTCTTCGCCAGTGGCCATATCGGCTGAGACATCGGCGACATGTTCAGCGTCGGTTTCCGGGTAAAGAATTTTGGCCATTAATAATCCGCCAGGCGCAGACATGAATGAAGCTGCGACAAGGTAGCGAATTTCAATACCCATACTCGCATAGCCCACCAGTACCGATCCGGCAATGGAGGCAACGCCGCCGCACATTAATGCAAACAGTTCCGAACGTGTCATTTTGGGTGCATAAGGGCGCATTAAAACAAACACATCGGTATTACCTGCAAATATATTCGCCGTCGCCGCCATTGATTCTGCAGGGCTGGTCCTTAATAATTTATGAATGCCAGTACCTATAAGCCGGATCACCCATTGCATGATCCCTATATAGTATAATACTGAAAATAACGCAGACATAAATATAATAATTGGAAGAACATGAAACGCGAACAAAAAACCCATCTTGAAACGGCCTAAATCGCCAAAAAGGAAATTAATTCCCTCCGATGAATAATTTAATATCCCCGACAGACTGTTGGAAATGGCCAAAAGCGTTTTCTCACCTGCGGGAACGTAGAGAACAAACGCTGCTAATGAAGCTTGAATGGTGAACGCGCCGGTAACGGTACGAATATTGATTGCGCGCCGGTTCGATGAACATAATATAGCGATAGCCAGGAGTACGACAATTCCCAGACATAAAATCATTATCTGCATATGTTAGTCCTTATCCGCATCCATAATCTTACGGAACAGATCTTTAAAAAGACAATCACGTTCAATAAATTTCACCACACGAATAAGATGTCGACGATTATCAAAACTCCAACGTAAATCATCGTTAATCAGGGGGGCAGGAAGATACTCACAGGTATACCAGGTGGAATTTAATACATAACCCACGGTTGTGATATCCCAAATGACTTTGCGGGAAGCGAAACCAATCCATGGGCAACGCGGCGCGATTTCGGCGAAGTAATTACCGATGCAACTACTATTAGCGAAATAAAACTGCATTTCTGGCACTGATGTCGCCATACAATTGGTTACGCCGAAGCAAGGGATTTGCGTTAGCGCGACGCCACTGTCAAAGAGCACTCTACTGGCTGTAATATCCTGCATTAAATTAAACTCTTGATTATCATGCCAGTCGTAGCTGTTTCCACCTAACCAAATAATATGTATTTTTTCAATAATATCAGGCGCGATCAACAGGGCGCTGGCAATATTTGTTGGAGCGGCGATGCAAAGTACCTGTAATGTTTGGGTAGCCTTCCGGGCGCGAGAAATAAGATCGGCAACGGCGGGCGAGCATTCCGGTGCATCGCTATTCGTTAAATAACGGGTCGCACCTTTAAATATCCCTGGCAAAGGGTGGCGATGAGGTAACTTTTCAAAAACACGATGAATCTCTTCTTCACTCAAATTCATGCCTGTGGCAGGACTATCGACATAAGTATGTGAGCTTTCTTTTCCAAAAAAATGATTAGTAAAAGGTGCGGCATAAACTGCCTGAAGATCAATCCGCTCAGGATGAAGGTAAGCCCAGGCAATAGCCATCTGATCATCGATTTCATTATAGGTATCACTATCGATAACAACGGGTATGATGCGATTGGCAGGAATAGACATTAGCGCCATGCGTTGTTCCAGCGTAAGGTCGGGCCATGATGCGTTTATCATTGAAAGTTTCCTTCAGGTTAGAAATCATAAGCCAGACGATAAATCAAAATGTCCCCATAACCGTCTGCACCCAGTTTGTTGTAAAAATAGCGGTACATAAAAGTGGTTGAAATATGATTTGTTATTTTCCATGTCAGGTTCAAACCTCCATTTAATCCCTCGTGCCCAAAATTATTGGAGGCGTAATCATCATTGCGCTCCAGTTCTATTTCATTCCAGTTAGAGAACAAAAAATCCTGGTTGAATAATTTAAAGGCATAGCCGCCATTCCAGCCGATGGTAAAACCATTCAAACCATTAATATCATAAGCAGGGCCAAAATTATTATGCGCGGTAATATATTGTCTGGCGATCCAGGGTTTGAACCACCAACCCTCGCCTTTTAAATCGGTATAACCTAAGCCAATAAATTGGTTAGTTTCTTTAAAGTCAGGACTTTGCGAATTATAAACTTTTGTGAAGAGACTTGCGCCCGTATCCCATAAATAAGTGTGAATCTCACCATTAGCAGTTTGCCCTTGGTTACCTTCATCATCGAGTATATTCTCAAAGTCGTAGAAACCATACATTTCACCCCAATCAAAGCCTATTCCACCTTCAATCCCAACCAGCGACTGTTCATATTCTAAATCTTTAACGCCAGCATCCCAGGATTGATAATCGAAATGAAGATTTCCCCATCCGTATTTTTGCTCCGCCGAAACAGAAAATGCAGTAATAATTAACATTAAAAATAACGTTGTTTTTCTCATGTTATATTTTCCTTTCCATGTAAGTAAAGGTGCAGTAGAGGTTTAGTCCATTGATAAAGCCATTCTTTTAATAACCGCCTGATGTTCTGGCATACTGGAGGCGCCTTCTCGTTCAACCGCTAAAGAAGCAAAAGCACTGGCATAAAGGATGGCGGTTGCCATTTTTTCTCCGCATGCCAGTTGTGCGGCCAGCGCGCCATTAAAAGCATCTCCCGCCCCGGCGGTATCAATATTCACTGCAGGGAAGGCGGGGAAATGGCGATGTTGTTCTCCGTCAAATAACCAACACCCCTGGCTTCCCAGCGTGATGATGACTATCTGCGGCCCAATTTTGTAAATGGCTTCCGCGGCATTACGTATTTCACTTTCTGTTTTTATTGACGTTGAAAGAATGGCCTCGGCTTCAGTGATGTTAGGCGTGACCACCTTGGCCCAGGGTAATATATCCAACACTTCCTTTCTCCAGGGAGCGGGGTTAAATATAGTGGTAATGCCGCTGGAGTGCGCAAACTTAATGGCCAGCTTTGTTGCGTCTGGGTTGTTTTCCATTTGGGTAAGGAAGACGTTGCATTCACCGATCGCTTCATAGCAAGAAATAATTTCGTCGACTGTGATCGTATGGTTGGCTCCAGGATTGATAATAATTGCGTTATCGCCAACCTCTTCAGATATCATCACAACAGCGCTTCCGGTAGAGATGTTGGGATGGGTAAAAAGCGTCAACGTCTCAAGGCCGACCGTGTTAAGGAATTGCAGGGCTTTTGTGGCGAAATCATCATTACCCAATTTGGCCGCAAAATGGGTAGGTGCCCCCGCCATGCAGCTTGCGATAGCCTGATTACTGCCTTTACCACCCGGACAACAACTGGCGTGCATAGCACATATGGTTTCACCAGAGGCGGGAAAGTTATTCAGACGGTAAACCAGATCGGTATTAAAAGAACCGAGAATAAATACTTTTCCTTTCGTTTTCATGATAGGCGAAAATAAATTTAAAGTGTTAATTTCCATGTTTTCGTGTAAATAAAGTTGATGGTTTTTATATAAAGGAGATTCTTTGTCGCTGATGAGAACGGCTCTACCATAACGCGCATAGACAAGACCTGTTTGCGCCAGTTCTTTAATGTCACGCCTTATGGTTCGTTCTGTAACGTTGAGTTTTTTTGATAAAATTTTTATCTGTATGGATTTGTGTTTCTTTATTTCACCAAGAATGAATTTTTGTCGTTGTTGCTTGTAATCATAAATCATTCCGCTAACCCTCATCTTTTAACGTGAATGAAATAGAATGGATTTGTCAGGCGTAAAGTAAACGGCTCAATACACAATAT
>NZ_JAAATR010000016.1 GCF_009907385.1 Atlantibacter hermannii | reverse complement strand
GATTATCATTTTTTTACTATTGAAAAGGTTGTGATAGAGGGGAATTTAAATGTAAAAGATTTATACTCGCAGATCTTTATGAGGGATAAAACCCATTGCGTAAGCAACAATATTACGTGAGTGAGTCCTAACGACAGTTTAAGTCTTGGCTCTATATTTAAGCAGTAAAACATTTAACTGTCTTGGAGTTTACTTAACTTAAAAACTGTTATTGCAGCATAATTTTTCGAATCAAAATCATAGAATTTTCTGACTTTTCCAGTCAAATGATAACGTTCACCCAATAAAATGTGATCCTGTTTATCGGCCGTTAAAGCGATCCCGTCATTTCTAACTTTACCAGTAAATGTAAAAAAATAACTCCCTTTACTTTTTGCGTACGCGGCCCTGACTTCAGTAAATGTTAGTTCAATGCTTATGACCTGGCCGATATTGTAGCTATGTTTTAAAATTTCTTGTTCATTTTCCGGAGTTTCAGACAACATCACATCAAAGGTTGTAAAGAAACAATCCAGCTGGCGTTCTGTCAAAAAACGGTTATTGTCTAGTTGCGCCAATATACTATTAGAAAACTTAGTGTTAGCCTTTTTTGCTTTCTCAATAAGTACGTGGTTTCTGGATTTCCATGCTTCGAGTG
The DNA here is from genome assembly GCF_009907385.1 of Atlantibacter hermannii. Classification (GTDB taxonomy): domain Bacteria; phylum Pseudomonadota; class Gammaproteobacteria; order Enterobacterales; family Enterobacteriaceae; genus Atlantibacter; species Atlantibacter hermannii_A. The sequence goes on along the minus strand of NZ_JAAATR010000016.1, from coordinate 44,041 downwards.
TTGGGTTAACACGCAGTTCCGGAATGTTATCGAGAAAGGTAATTGGCTCTAGTACCACTAATTTTTCAATAATGGGTCCAACTGTTTGCACCGCATGACACTTTTCACATACATCAGCCCCTTTGTGGCCTGTGCCCGCACATTCGTTACATTCTCTTTCGATAGGTGCATAATAATTTCCATCTCCGTTAAGGGATACATTCACTGAGGCTGGTACCATATGACCATCAAGAGTAAAGAAAAGAGATTTCATTTTCGAAACACCTCCAAACGTGCCTCTACGATTGCTACAGCTTCTTTCACAGTTTTTTCATAGTGGTCATGCCCTTCAGGAAATTGGTCAAAACGTTTACCGTGTTCTAACTCTTCCATGTTGCGTTTAAGGACTTCATGAGTTAGAAGCAAATCATTATAATTATCGATAAGAGTCAGCTTTATAGGTTTAATCACTCAACTAATCCTCGGGTTTTTATTCCTTAAGGAGATCTCGAATTTCCAGAAGCTCTTCTAATTTTGGTTTAGAAAGAATGATTGCTGTATTTTCGTCGTTAAGTAAAGACAATAAAATATTTAGCTTTTCATCATTCAAGATTATTTGAACACCATCATCAGAAAATATTACATTTTTACTATCAACATTTTTGAACAAGTGTGCACTATCTCTACCAAATTTTAGTTCTGTTTGAGTATTCGTTATAGATTCCGTATGTGTACTTTCCACAAGCTCAAGAAATTCAGATTTTAGCCGTTCTGTTTTCTTATGCGAGAGGCGCTTAATACCCAAAGTCTTACGTGTGACTGCCGAATTTTTCTTTTCTGGTCCGCCTTTATTTAAGGTGTCTGGTCCTGCTCCAGCTGCATTGTGTTCAGGTATGCCTACAATTTTGCTCGTTGTAGTCTCAATATTCTTAACGCCAGGTAAGAAACCTTCTATATGTTTTAAAACCATTTTGTGATCGTTGGAATATTTTAACATTATTTCAATGGCGAGCGTTTTTTTGATTAGATTTAGGCTAATCAAACGTTGAAGCTCTAATGGCATATCAAGGATTTTTAGCATATTACGAATTGCGGTAGTTGATCGTTGATATCGCATTGCTAGTTCTTCAACCGAATACCCGAGACTAACAGCATGAGCTAATGCATGAGCTTGCCCAACCGGATTTAGCCCATTGCTTCTGTTACCATCGAGGTTCTCAAGGTATTCTTCAATTTCGTTTTTATAATCGATTAAGATAACAGATAATTTTGGAATATTAGCACCTTCAGAAATTGCTAATTTTAAGCCATGAAAACGAGTATGACCTTGACGAACTAAATATTTACCTTTTCTTTTTACGACCTTGATCATATCAACCTGCCTTCCTTCCTTAAAGGCTTGTTTGATTGACACAATCATCGATTTGACAGGTTCTTGTTCGTAACACAAATCTCCGATTACCGCCTCTCGGGGATTAAATCCCTTTTCAATTTCAACTAGATTAGTATCCACTTCAATGACTGTATGTTTGCTGTTGTTCATATCTTCCTCCTGTTTACTACATGATACATGAACCTCAAATTTGCCAAATAGGGCTGATACATCTAAAAGGTAAACTCAAAAAATTTGCTTAATAAAATTAAAATAAAAACTGTCTTGAATAAAACAATGATAGTAAACCCACTTTCATTTCCGTTTGCGATCTGTAGATATTGATAAAGGAGCGCTATTCCTTGTTTTATATGGACTTATCATTGTTTTCAACAGGTTAGATCAATTCTTTAGATCACTAAAGATCAATAGAGTTCAAGTAAAGATCACGGCATCTTTAACTCATTGATTATAGTAACTTTATGAAAGGATCCGGCATTCGGATGCATGCGAAAAGCATTTGAATGAATAAGGAAGGCATTTACTGGAATGCTTATGGCATTTAGGTAAATGCGTAAAAAGCATTTGCAAGAATATGTTATAAACAGTTTGCCAAATGAAAATCTTATCACCGACGAGTTAAGTTAATGATTAAAAACAACGAGTTAATCCATCCTTTTGACGTAACCAGTAATGAATCAGGTAAGACTTATCAACTGACGCCTAACTCGTCCAAGTCGGTTCAGCCCGTGGCCCTGCTGAGATTGAGTGTATTTACCCCTGTCGGCACAAAAGAAAACCGCGACCGAAACTTTGAAGTTGATGCCTCTGATGAGCTTTCGTGTATGGAAATTGCAAGATCGGAGGGTTATGACGACATCAAGATAACTGGTGTCAAACTATCTATGTCTACCGACTTTAAGTGCTGGCTCGGGATCATCATGGCTTTCAGTAAATATGGTTTTACTTCCGAGAAGATTAGCCTGACTTTTAACGAGTTTGCGAAGATGTGTGGTATCAGTTCAACAAACATCAACAAACGAACTCGTGCGCGCTTTAAAGAGTCATTAATGAACCTTGCATCGGTAGTGCTTGCCTTCTCAGACTCTCGTAGTGGTCGGTTCACAGTAACGCATCTGGTGCAGAAGGCTATGATTGATCCAAAAAGCGATACTGTTGAGCTGGTTGGGGATCCTTCTATGTGGGAACTGTATCGTTACGACCATAAGACATTGTTAAGCCTTCAGGTTCTATACATTTTGGCTAAAAAAGAAGCTGCGCAATCTCTCTATATTTATTTTGAAGCAATGCCAGCTGGTACGTTGTTCGTTAATATGAAACGGTTGAGGGAAAGGTTGCTTCTTACAACCCCTATTCGTACGCAAAACCAGATAATTCGTAAAGCAATGCGGGAACTTGAATCTATCGGATATCTCGATTATCAAGAAGTTAAGAAAGGTCGCGACATACAATTTCAGATCTTCAAAAGAAGCCCTAAGCTGGCCCTTGCCAAACAAGGTTGAAAGCTATCTGGTATGCACTGGTTATAACCTGCTGAAAAATAAGTTATTTATCAGTGCTATGCTTAGTGCTTCTTTTACTACTGGTCTTACATCTCGGCTTAATGTGCAAAAAAGTAACTTTTCAAACGAACTCCTGACTATTCATCTGTATGCCTTTCTGACTCAAGCGTACATGCTAGCCCATTCATTAAATGCCGTTGAGCAAGATGGTTTCGTGCGCACTCTATTCACGTGAATGCCTTTTGTGGATTACGCCTCTTACATTCATACAAATGCTTTTGATGTCGGTATCCCAAAAATTCATTCATTGAAATGCTTTTGTTTGCCACTGTATCCCGAGCATAGCTATGCAGTGGTATAAAAAGGCATTTTGGTGAATGGCATTAGGTCGAATGACACACAGTTCAGCTTTGTTAAGAGCGAGAATGGTCCAAGACATCTATGACATTGGGCATCAGAAGGACTATGTGCTTGATATGAGATCAAAAAAATATCAGAAGCATCACAACTCCAATGGCATTCAAAGAAATGCCTTTGTTTTGTTAGTACACCAAACAACCCAAAATTCATGCAGTTATATCAAAGACTCATTCGCAAAAGGACTCAGCCAGAAAGCATTTGCTTAAATAGCATTGGCCAAAAGCATTCGAATGAATGATGTTCGTATGGACAAGACAAAGTCCCACTCACGCCCAGAGGTGTAAAAGGCATTTAGATGAATGACGCACCGGCCCGAGGATTGTATGTAGTTTCTCCAACTGATAGTTGCCGAACCAGGGAGCACAGTGATATGCGGCCTTCTCAGAATCAAGAGATAGATAATAAGGGAACAAAAAAGATTAGATATGAAGCTTAGTTACCTGCCCGATATCTAGTTAGAGCTTTTCAAACCATCAAAAGTGACTTTTATGCTTGAGGAGTCTCATCAGCTTCAGGATTGAGCTTAACGTAATCTTACCCCCTCCCCTCTTTCAAACTTTTACTAAGCGTTCACTGGTACCTTTCAAAGATTATGCTTTAGGCCCTTTGCTTAAAAATTCACCAATCGCTAAACGTTAAAAAAAGGGGGTTTATGCGAACGGAAGGATCGGAATAAAAAAGTATTATTCATTCGCGTTTACGTGAACTCAAATCTACACGGAGTAATTATGGAACTTTCTTTAAATATTGGCCTTAGTGAAAAGAAATCTAACACGGCTGCACTTTTTAAAACAAAAAGCGCAAAAGTGATTTTGTTTGTTCTGCTGACCGTGCTTTTTTGCGGTCTGGCATATGCGGGTTCAGATGATGGGGCACTGGGAGATATTTGGTCATACATGAGTGAAAGTATGACTGGAGCTCCGGGCAAAATTCTGGCAGCCGCGATGTTGATCTCAAGCGTATATTTCTCTGTCCTTAAGCCTAACCCGGGCCTGGCACTGGTTTCATTATTCATGATGCTGGTAATGGCCAACGGCGAGAAAATTATCAGCACCTTTATGGATGCTGGCGTACCGCTGTAATTTATTGTTAATCATGCATGAGGGGGTTCATCCCCCTCTCTGGATTTTTAATGAGTAAGCAGAACGACGTTCCTCAGCATACCTATAGATTCCCTTTCAGGATCAACATGCCTCTACTGATTTTGTTTTGGGATGCCAAAAAATTAGGGCTTGCATTCATTCTGGTTGCATTTGGGAATATCTTCGAATGCTTCGGGTTTTCTGTTGTAGCAGCGGTTGTGTATTGGATTGCGTATAACAAAGCAGCTGAGTCAGGAATAAGAGGATTGCTAAAACACAAACTCTGGTGGCTCGGTTTTTTGCCAGGTAAAGCAGTTTTTAGTAGCCGTTATTTCAACGATCCATTTATCAGAGATTTGTATTCTTGATGGAGCTATGAATGAAAATGCTAAGTGGCATTAACATCCCTTTTTTCAAAAAATCTAAAAAGGATGAAAACGGTGATCTTGAACAGTCATACGTAAAGAAAGATGAAAGTGCTAAGGGACGTTTTTTGGACATTAAAAAACGATTTAGCCCACAAGCTGAAGCGTCAGGTGCTGGAATTACATACAGCGCCCTGATTAATCGTGATACAAAACTTATCCGCATTAATACTGTTTCAATAGCCGTCATTGGGTTATTGGTTGCAAAGATTCTTTTTTTCACTGACCCAGTGACGATTGTTACCCCTCCAAACATGAATGAAGAGATCACGGTTGTTGGTAACAAAGCATCGGAATCTTATAAAACACAATGGGCTCTCTTTTTTAGTACCCTTTTAGGGAATATTAATCCAACTAATATTTCCTTTGTGACGGCCTATGTCCTCGATGCCCTTTCACCTGAACTACAGGCTAAAACGAGTGAGTCTTTACAGGAGCAGATAAATATCATGCAGGCTCGTGGTGTTGAGCAGACCTTTAAGCCTAATGATATTTACTTTGATCCAAAAAATGACATGGTCTATGTCTGGGGTACCAAAACGACTCGACTTGTAAATGTTCCGGACAAAACTGAATCATCGAAATGGACTTATGAATGGGTTCTCGGGATGAAAAATGGTCGCCCAAGAATTGCATATGTAAATCAATATTCCGGAACACCGAATATTAAAAAAATTACGATAAACGGCAAAGAGCAACTGGCAACGCTGGATAATCCGCCACCGTCTACAGGTAACAAGTGATGATTAAAAAAAAGGGCTTAGGCTTCAACGCAATTACAGCATTGATCATGCTCACGACTTCGAACTGCGTAATCGCTGAAGAATACCAATTGCCAGCAACAATTAATAACCCGGTTGTAATGCCAGTTGGTGCTGACGGATTTCAGAATGGAGCTGCAAAAGCCATTATTCCGGGTCAAGCTGGTTCTGAACAGTCAGGTGCACAAACAAACCTTAGTGAAGCCGGTAATGCGCAGGGACAAAAACCTACAACTGATCTCCCTACCGTGCAACTTTCCCCAGCCAGCAATGCTTCGCCTGCGGTAAGCGCTATTACTGGAGCATTATCAAATAATCCTAGTCTCCCCGGATTTGACGCACAGACCCGATCTGGTGCAATTGATAGCTATGGGAGACCAACAGGTACCTCTTCCCAGCAGAATGCAACCAATGCGACCGCCACGTCAAAAGCCGATGAACTTTATGTCGAAGCTCGTAACCGATATAAAGAAGTTCAGCGTGTAAATGTGCCGCCTGGTGGGAATGTGGTACTGCCAGTTTCACGAGGACTTCAAAACAGAATATCGACCAGCTTCAAGAATGCTTCTGTCAGTACTTCTACCCCTGCTGAAGAGGCAAGCATATTTGTTAATGGTGGCGATGTCTTTATTTCAACTAATACCGATAAACCAATCGGGATTATGTTGTCTGAAGATCAGGTACCTGAATCGACCTATAACCTGACCCTGGTACCGCTTGATGTTCCCGGTGCGATGATTTCAGTTACTACATCTTTAAGCCCATCTATGCAAGCCAAACGTGAAACCTCATTGGATAAGCAAAACTATGAGGAAATGTTGGCCCGCTCCCAGTCAGAAGAACTGGCTCCAACGGATCCAAAACAAGACGATCATAAACAAAGAATCATTGATTTATTGACTCCTGTGGCTCTTGGTGAGGTCCCTTCAGGATTCAGTTTACAACAGGACCGACTTTCTCGTATTCCTGCGCCAGAGCAGTCACCATGTAACTTTAATATGTATGCAAAGCTCGGTCAGAGACTGGTTGGCTCACGTGAACTTATTGATGTAATTCTTGTGAAAAACGATAAACCATACGGTCAAATCGTTGCTGATCAGCAGTGTATGGCAGAAGGCGTTATTGCAAGTGCTTTATTTGATAAAGCATACCTGCAACCGGGAGAAGAAACAGAGCTTTACATAGTCCGGGATAAATTGTTCAAGGAACGCGAGGCCCGGGTTACAACCAGACCAAGTCTAATCAGAAAATAATATGGGAAAAGTTACTTTGCCTGCTCTGCTTGGGGCCACCGTGATTGGTTTTGTCGTATTTGCTTTAACCAGCTTTTACTACAGGTCAGAATATATACCAAAAAGGAGTGTATTAATCGTTCCGGACGCACCCATTAGTATCGAAGATGGCAGTAACGCTTTTCCCGTTCAGACAGTAATAATGAACGATCCAACTCTTATTGATAAATTTGTAGGAGAGGGCAATATTAATGAGGAGAATGCTTTTGACTATCACAAAAGTAACGTTTTGGAACCTAATTACAAACATGAAATATCTAGAACGAGCCAGATAGATAAAGCTGAAATGAATCATCCATCTGTTCGTGAAAACTGGGCCAGAGCAGGTGAACCCTATATCGTTCCTCAGATGTCTGACAGCGAACGAAATCTAAAAATTAAACGATTCCAGAAACCTACAAGTGGAGCTAATCATGGACATTAAAAAGGCCTGGGAAAATAAGACCGTCAGACTTTCTGTTATTGGCGCTCTGCTGGTAGTGATTGTTTATATTATTAGCCAGTCTATTTTTTCCACACCAGTTAAGAAAGAAAAGAAAACACAGAAAAAAGACATGCAGACCAATTTGTTGTTAGATGATTCGCAAATGAACAAATTGAGTAATGAAGAAAGCCAGAAAGTATATAAAGAAATGGTTAAGCAAAACCGACTTGACCAAAATGCGGCGAAAGAGGACCGCGAAAAAGCAGAAAAAGCCCAACAGGAAACTAAAGCCCAAGTTGCAAGTTTAACTTCTCAACTTCAGCAGCTGTCTCAGCAAATTAATGATATGCAGACAAATCGAAACGGCAATCGTAACTTGGATGCTGGTAGTTCGCGTAAAACGATTAATGAGCAGGCACCGGCAGCTCCTTATCAGCTTAATGCTAATGCGCCGATTAATGGCGTAAACCCTAATTACGCTTCTATCACACCTACGCGTAATAGCCCAATGAGAACAATCACACAAAGTTCCATTAAGACTAATGGTACCGATGGTGTCATTCAGGTTATGCCCGTGTCTGAAAACAGAATCAAGGAAGGCAGAGAGGTCATTGCAGGAGATAAAGCGCCAACTCGGACTGTACGAGGTGATGGTACTGCGCCAGTTGATAGCAAAGCGCGGCATGCTGCCCGAAAAGATGAAATGTTTCTTCCGGCAACATCTATTATCACTGGTGTTCTGATTACCGGGCTTGAAGCGCCTACAAGCCTTTCTTCCAAATCAGAACCAATGCCAGTAACGATGCGTATTAAAAAAGATGTCATCATGCCCAATAATTTCACCATGGATTTGCGTGACTGTAACCTTCTGGGTTCAGCTGTTGGTGATCTGGCGTCACAGCGTGCTTACATACGTGCCACTTCTATCTCTTGTGTTAATTCAAAAGGGAAAGCTTTTGACGTAAAACTGGAAGCATATGCTGTAAGTGAAAATGACGGAAAAAATGGGATCCGAGGCACGCTTATCAGCCGAAATGGTAACGCAATTGCAGGAGCTGCATTTGCCGGTGGACTTTCTTCACTTGCCGGTAGCTTAAGTCCCAGTAAGGTATCTTCACTTAACATCGACCCTAATTCACAGGCTCAGTATCAGTCCCCTAATTTTGGTGCACTTGGGGCATTAGCCGGGGCTGGTGCAGCTCAAGGTGGTCTTAATCGACTCGTCGATTACTACACCGCAATTGCAGAACAACAGTGGCCAATCGTAGAAATTAGCCCTGGCCGAGCTATTACATTTGTCGTTCAGACCGGAACTACAATTCCAACGAATCTGACCAGTCGCTGAGGTTTAAATGGATAGTTTAGAAAAAAAAGAATCGCCTGAATCAGCTGGACCTGAAATCACTAAAAAAATGGTGCGAGAAAGGACAACAAAAAAAATTACCTTCGAAATTGATATTGAAAAAATATTGAAGTATTTATTTTTCTTCGCCTTTGCCGTATTGGTCATTATTTATGGTTATAAAGGCTTTATGAATGTTTACGATTACTTCAATAAACAATCCCAGCCTTCGTACAAGATTGCAGTGCTTGACATGCCTGAATTACGTAAGGAATTTTTCAAGCATCACGGAGGCCGTACTGCTGACAATGATAGATCTCAATTCGAAGAATATTTCAGAACATTAATGAAGATCTACCGTGACCGTGGCTATTTAATTATTGATGCAACGCTTGCCGTTACTGTACCGGATAGTGTTGAAATCGTCACTTATATGGAACTTGAAGATAGCTCTGAAGCGGTACAATCAAGTTCTTATAATGCAAAGAAGTAGAGGGCACCCAATAGTGAAAAAGTTACTTTTCCCTTTAATGGCGGCTTTCGCCATTATGGCGAATACGGTCACTTATGCTTCAGAGCAGGTCCTAACTAATAGTGATGCTGCTGCGTTAATGGCAAAGGCAAAGGAAGGTGGCGTTTCACCCAGTCAGATCTCGGGTGTGTTATCAAAAATGAAAGGATATAAACCTAAGGATGCCATATACATTCCTTCTGGTGGGCTATACCTCTTTCAGGACGAACGTTCGCAGCTAATGGCAGTAACGACCGATGGCCGATACTCCCTTACTGGGGGAAGCCTTGTTGATGTAATTAAACGTAAACCTGTTCTGACTGTAGAAGAAATCAGGAATTCCTATTTTATTAGTCTTGATGAGGCCCCCTTCCCTCTGGAAACTGTAGCGTCCATTCCTCTGGGAAATTCAAAGCTTAAAAGACAAGCAGCCATTTTCATAACACTTGATTGTGACGGTTGCATGGAACTTGTTAAGAAATTCTATGCAGATCGGGACAAGTATCGGATAGATATTGTTTTAGTTCCCTCACCCGGTGAGCCAAAAGAAGAGCTTAGAAGGCTCTGGTGTAGTAAAGAAAAAGGAAAAATAAACAACCTCGATATTCTTCGTTGGCTAATGGGAAGCAAATCCGACATTGAAAAAAGATTGCTCTCTCAAAAAGAAGCAGAAGAATGTCCGGCGGAACCTTTGGTAGCGTCATTGATGCTCGCAGGAATTTATAAATTGCAGGGTGTACCTTCAGTTGTCAGACAGGATGGTTTGGCTGGTAATGGCATTCCAAAAGATTTCGACTACTGGTTGAACCAAAGCGTTGAACCTCTCTTAAAAAATCCATTTGAGACAAATTAAGGCTAGTTTATGAACATCAAAAGATTGGTACTCAGTGCTCTGGTTGTAGGTACATCCTCATATCTTACGGGGTGCTCCATCGGTAGTTCCGAATCCGAATGTCCAGGCATTGAAAAGGGCGTTATCTGTAAAGGTCCTCGCGAAGTTATGGAGTTAACTAATAATCGAGATGATCTGTCTGCACTGGCGGGGGAAGAGTCGGAATCGGGAAAGGAGAAATCGGCTGTCAATGACAGCCGTTATCCAACTGAAATTAGCCCTCCAGGGGAAGTCAAATATCCACAGTCTACTACCCTTAAAAATCAGCCTGTGGCTTATTCAAAAACCGAAATTAAGCCAGTTGGTCAGTTACCTGTCATGTACGATAAAACTTTAAAAATGGGTGCCCCTACTTCATCCATTGGACCACGGCCTATTTCTGGTGTACCGGTTAATTCAAACGTAAGGATGACTAGCAGTTATAGCACTGCCTCTTCAACTGGTAACCCTTTCGTTCATCCGGCTGCGGAAGTCGTTAAACAAACAAGCTATCCGGTTTCTGCTGGAAATGCCCCACGCTACGTTGCACCTAATTCTGATATCAGCCCTGGTAAGGATATGTACTCTCTTTACAATGGCCAGCCCGTTAACCCGACTCTCAACCCTGGGCAGATCCAGCAATACCGTTCGCAAGGTTATAAACAAGCTGTAGTGGCTCCTGAACCACTTGCTGTTCTGCAACAGGGGAAAGTAATGAGAATTACTTTTGCACCTTATACCGATGATAACGATGCGCTTAATCTTCCCGGCTACGTTTATGTCAACGTAAAACCGCAAACATGGATTGCTGGCAAGAATTCGACCTCAAACCCAGCTCGCATAGTTCCTTTAGAAGTACAGGATGCGGCCCGGGAAAATATGCAGCAGCAACAAAAAGCAACTAAAGCTGTCTCTTCGAACGGCATTGTTAGACAACTGTAAGGTCAAATATGGAAGCTATCAATAATTACAATAGCGGTTTAAATCGCCATCAATTAGGTGGGTTTATCCCTGTTTACGATCAATTAGCAGGGACTCACTATTTTTTGATTGATGGCAACAGATTAGGGTTTATGTTTATCTGTAATCCATCCCCTGGAGTTTTTGATAATCAGCAAGATGTTCTTGCTGAAATGTTCAAAATGGATTTCCCTACAGATACTGTCTGTCAAATATCTCTGACTGCATTGCCAGACCTGACTTTACAGCTTAGTGCTTGGTCAGCTGTGCGAGGTGGGCGTATGACTGGGAACGATAAGCTTAAAGCAGATCTGCTTAATGGTTATCAGTTGGACTACTACGACAGAAGTATGCATAAGCCTTTAAAACCTGATCATGATAACCTTATGTTGAGGGATTTTCAGGTATGGATCTCGCTATCGATTCCTTTACAGTCTGCCCTTCCTACCGAGCTGGAACATTCGCGTATCGATTCACTTTACTCTGAACTTGTAAGTAAGTTAATTACGATTGGATTGCATCCGTTTAAGGTCGATGCAGAAAACTGGCTCTATTGTATAGATAAGGTCGTAAACCCCGGAAAGAACTCCCGGTGGGCTGAAGGTTTCATAGACGTTAACACTATGAAAAGGCTTAATGAACAAGTTAACGTTCCCGGCCGTAAGTATACAGTCACAGAAAATCATTTCTCATCAGTCACACAAAGTGACGACGAATCTGAGCATCGTTACTTCAAACAACTTTCCGTTGTAAAGTTTCCTGAATACGTCAATTTCGGTTGTATGTATGAGTTAGTAGTTAACTGGATGCATGGACGTAAGACAATTTTCAGCCCATTTATGATCACTCAGACTGTTCAGTTTGCCGATCCGCTCAAGTTGTCAAAAGAAAACGTCCGCTACAAAGCAATCACTAATAAACAGGCAAGTATACCTTCAGTTGTCACATTCTGCCCTCGCCTGCGGGATATGGATAATGACTACATGGCCGTAACTCGCGAGCTTGAGGATGGCGCAAAGCTTTTAAGAGGGTATCTTACTTTCACTGTTATGGGTAGTAATGCCAATTCTGTGCAGACAGCAGCTAACGATCTCAAATCCTTTTACCTCGAAAGCCGGGTCAAAGTAGCAGATGATTCCTTTATCGTTTTCCCGTCATTTATGTCATGTCTGCCAATGTGCAATGACCCAAAGACAATTTTCGACCTTGACCGTTCCGAAGTAGTGAGCAACACCGGAGCGGCTCATATGACACCGATCTTTGGGCCCTGGAAAGGTAATACAGATAGACCAGTACTGAGTTTAGTTTCTCGTGAAGGTCAACTCATGGGACTTGATATTTTCAAGACTTCTGCAAGCTATAACATGGTTATTGGTGCAACGTCAGGTGCAGGGAAGTCATTCTGGACAGCATATCTAATCAATAACTATCTTGGAGCTGGACCGCGATCTAATAACCTCGTTCATTATCGCTCAACATTTAAGCATTTTTTAGAAAACGAATACCCAGATGATGATCCTGACGGTGCTCAAGTATTTGTTGTGGACGTGGGCCGTTCTTACCAGGGGATTGCGGAACAATATACAAACAGTCAATTTATTGATTTCGGTAAAACCCCTGACTTCACCCTAAATCCCTTTGCCTTCCTAACTGACATCACTGTTAACGACGATGTATTTAACGAAGCACCTGAATTTACCGGTGAATCAACTTCAAACGATGCAGAAAAAGACAAAGTTGCTCAGACCATAATGGTTTTGAATCAGCTAAAAATTATGGCTTCAGAGAAAGGCCTTATCGATGATTATCAACAATCAGTGATGCTTCAGCTTATTGCAGAAGAGTACCAAGAATCCAGAAAATCAGGTCGGACCGGTTCAATAACCGGCTTTGCTCTGCGTTGCAAGAAGCATGAAGACAAACGTATAAAGGATATTGGGGAGCAACTCGGAGCATGGTGCGAAGGTGGAATTTATGGGCACCGGTTTACCGATACGTTGCCTCCAATCAACTTCGACAGCAGATTTATTGTTTTGGAACTGGAGGAGCTAAAAGGCACCCCCCACCTTCAGACAGTTGTATTAATGTCTATCATTCAGGCTGCTCAGCATGCAATGTTCATCAAAAAAGATGGGCGTCGTCGCTTGTTCATCCTTGATGAAGCATGGGAGTACATTCGTCCTGATAATTCATCAGGTGCCGGAAATCAATCAAACCAATTCTTCTCTTCCTTCCTCGAAGCGGCATGGCGTAGGTTCAGGAAAACAAACTGCGCTGGCATCTGTATCACACAGTCGTTTGAAGATTATTTTACTTCTTCTGTTGGCCGGGCCCTGACTGCTAACTCGCCTTGGAAGATAATCATGAAACAAGAAAAAGAAAGCATTGAAGCAATGAAGGCTAATAAATATTTTTCTACTTCAGATGCAGAATATGAACGTATGAAAAATATTCGTACAGTCAAAAAGGTGTTTTCAGAGATGTTAGTCAGGTTCGAAAACTTCCAAGAGATCTGTCGGTTATACGTAGACCGGAAAATGGAGCTTTGTTTTACTACGGATAGTGCTGACAGGAGTAAATTATGGGAAATTCAAAGCCGCGAGAATTGTAGCTATGGCGAGGCAATAGAAATTCTCTATGCTCAAGAAGTAGCAGCGGGTTTGGCCGCGTAGAGTAAATATCTTCAAGCAAAAATAATTAAACCAGATGTCTCATAAGAATCTGGTTTTTTATTGTATGCCTTAAGTAAACAAATGAGGTTGTGACTTAATGAGTTCATCACTGTGCTGCAAATTTTGGTTTTATAATTAATGTGGTGTAAAAACAGTGACATAAATACAAATCGCAGTTAGGTTGTGTACGCATTAAGTAAACAAAATTTATAACTTCAATACTGACATTATAAGATGAAAATCACGTAAATTACATTTTTGTTTACCAAAGGTAATCAAAGTAGCGCGGCATTATTAGTGAAAACAGATCACTGGTGTCATTTTGCATACAAAACTTAATATCCTTTAATCATTCTTCTAAAAGTTTATTATTAACGGTTTGGTTTCTGAAAATTTATCCAATTTGCTCACCGAAGACTTTTAACTTATTTAACCCCCTTTATCGCCAAACTGTGATTTTCTAATGTTAGTCTACAGTTCTAGGGCCCTTGCTCCCATGATGCGAATCCTGCCACCTAATAAAGATTAACGCCTCATTCCTGTATGCCGGTCTTACGACGCCAGTGCACGGACTATTTTTGGTCATCACAAGGACAGGCGGGAGATTTAATCAGGGCGTGGTGTTGCTGAGCAGCAGCTGCGGCACTGTAAGCCGAAGGCGGAATTAACTCCTTTATCACCATCTGGGGACGTCATTATGGGTAGCCCTTTTAACTTGCTCAGGACCATTAAGCTAAAATTCCGGATAGCGATTGACGTAAGATTTAGGCTAAGCAGGTAAAGTGATCCCCGCTCCCGGGGTGACAACTTTATACAAAAGGCCGAGCGGAAGATTGTCCTTAGGGAATATTTCTTTAACACAGCACGGGCACTTACTCACGCTGCCGGATTTAACCCCCTTAATCGCCAAACTGGGGTTCTGTCCTCATGCTGGCCTTCAGTTCTGGGCGGGGTTGCTATCACTTGCTCCCTAATGCGAGATGTACCTGCTGATACAGATTAACGTCATATTCCTGCGTGCCGGTCTGCCGACACCAGTGCACGGGCTTTTTTCGGTCATCACATTTCCGGGCAGGAGATTCTATCAGGGCGTGGTGTGACTGAGCAGCAACTGGGGCACTGTCAGCAGCTTGCAGATTTAACACCCTTAATCGCCAAACTGGGATTCTGTTCTGATGTTGACCTTCCGTTCTGGGCGGGCTTTGGTTTACTAACACTTACTTCCATAATACGAAATGTGCTTGATGATGCAGATTAAATTCACATTACTGCATACCGGTCTGCCGACACCGGTGCATGGGCGATTTCCGACGATCTCAAGAACATATGGGAGATTATATCAGGGAGAGTAGTATGCCTGAGCAGCATCTGAAGGCACTGTCAGCCGCTGTGAGATTTAACCCCCTTAATCGCCAAACTGGGGTTCTGTCCTCATGCTGGCCTTCAGTTCCGGGCTGGGTTGCTATCACTTGCTCACATAATGCGAAATGTACCTGCTGATACAGATTAACGTCATATTCCTATATGCCGGTCTGCCGACATCAGTGCTTGGGCTATTTTCGGTCAAAACAAGACCTGGCGAGAGATTTAATCAAGCGTGGTGTGACTGAGCAGCAGCTGGGGGCACTGTCATCCGCTTGCAAATTTAACCCCCTTAATCGCCAAACTTGGGTTCAGTCCTGATGTTGGCATTCCGTTCTGGGCGGCGTTGCTATCACTTGCTCCCATTATGCGAAAAGTGCCTGCTGATACAGATTAACGTCATATTCATGCATGCCGGTCTGCCGACACCAGTGCACGGGTTTTTTTCGGTCATTACAATACCGGGCAGGGGATTAAATCAGGGCGTGGTGTGACTGAGCAGCAGCTGGGACACTGTCAGCCGCTGGCAGATTTAACCCCCTTAATCTCCACACTGGGGTTGCCTCCTTAAGTTGGGTTTCATTTCGGGGTGAGGTTGCTAACTCTGCTCCCATAATTCGTAGTGTGCCTCCTCAAGAGATTAACACCTCATATCTTTAGACTGGACTGACGACAACGGTTCACAGTTAGGAAACGTATATCAGCACACCGGTGAGATAGATTTTAGGGTCTAAGCAAGAAATAGGGTAGGCGTGAAGATTCATTAATGGAGCTCTTAACTTCAAAGCGTAGAGAAGGAGACAAGAATCGTGGTTTAAACAGGTTGTGCATTAGGTATGGACTAGAGAGTCTGAGCTCACATCTGCAAGTTAAGCTCACAAAAAATCATAAAAAAGTAAACAAACATTAGCTTAAGATTGAAACTAAGGATAGAATTGTACGCATAACAAGGAAATGGACGCATTATACGTAAAGTTTACATATATGCGTAAAAGTCGGTTTTCAGTGCAAAAAGGTCATAACCATGAATTTACTTGAAAAGATCGCCCTCGTTGGTCAGCGCATGAAAAGCGAGCAGATTTCTCTAAAGGAATCTCTGATGGCTTCATCAAGAGTATCTGTTTCTGATGATAGTGTTGATGGTGTTGATAGACTGATCTATAACCACTGTTTGAATAAAAAAAATCTCTCTGATTTTTTTGGGAAGTCACGAGTAACGTTCAATAAAATACTTTCGGACTTAGAAGAAAAAGAACTTGTTGGTGCACCTATTTATCAA
The DNA here is from genome assembly GCF_009907385.1 of Atlantibacter hermannii. Lineage (GTDB taxonomy): Bacteria > Pseudomonadota > Gammaproteobacteria > Enterobacterales > Enterobacteriaceae > Atlantibacter > Atlantibacter hermannii_A. The sequence goes on along the minus strand of NZ_JAAATR010000016.1, from coordinate 27,766 downwards.
AACAAAAATCATCTTTACACCCGCTGGGATGTTCAAAAAATAATGGATGCCCTGGGTTATCCCAAGTACCGCGATCATTACTTTAGCAGAGCTATTGTTACTCAGAATCATAAAGGCGGTACAGGGAAAAGCACTACATCTGTAGCTTTAGCAGTAGCAGCTGCTTTAGATCTACAACTCAATGCACGTGTATTAATGATCGAATGGGACCCACAAGGTTCGATTGGAAGCAGCATGATTCAAAGTGTCTCAGAAGATGATGTCTTCCTTACAGCAATTGATGCAATCCTTGGAATTTATGAAGAAAATTCTGAGTATAAAAAATATTTAGATTCAGGATTCTCTGAAGAAGAAATCATCACTAATATGCCTTTTTCAACGCATCTGCCAAACTTGGACGTAATAACGGCTTTTCCGACAGATGCTCGTTTTAAAGATAAATACTGGCAATGTTCTAGAGAAGAACGTACGTCTTTGTTACTACGTTTCAAGGAAGTTATCTTACCGGTACTGAAGCAGAACTATGATTTGATTATTATAGACACTCCACCTGAAGATTCACCTTTGATCTGGGCTGCTGACGAAGCGGCCGATGGGATTCTTGTCGCAGTGTCACCACGTGAATATGATTACGCCTCTACTACAGACTTCATGCTTACAATAAGTGAAAGGTTTAAACAATCACCAAGTAAGGGCGACAATTTAAAATGGTTCAAAGTTCTTGCTGTCAATGTAGATGACAAAAGTCCATATGAAAGAATAGTTTTGGATAAATTAATCAGAACTGTTCAGGACCTTTTGATGTCCGCTAACATAAAAAATTCTGAAGCATTTAAGGCAGCTGCTTCCAAAGGGCGTACAGTGCTTGATATCAAAAAATCAGAGGAACTTTGTTCCGCAAAGCAGCTTGATGTCGCAGAAGAATCTGTATTACAGGTATATCAGCAATTTATAAATGAAATAAAAAGTTTTTCAGCTAAGCAAGGAGTTAACGCATGAGCGATGAGCAACATATCGGGAATGATAAATCTCGATATTTAAACGCACCAAAGCGGACAGAAGTCGGTCACCGTTCAGGTCTTGCGGGTTTGAAAACAGCACCTCGCATAAAAAAGTTATTCACTCTTCATAAGGGCCGGAGACTTGAAGCGGAACATGTGATTGTTCCAGCCCAGAGAGTGGAGAAGGAGACCTTAGTCCATCCAGCGAACCCACGAAATCAAGAAGCCCTTACAGATTATTCTGTTAGAGATATTCTTAAGCAGATTGAAGAAAGAGGGGTCGATACCGAAGGGATCGCTGTAAAAAGAGATGGGGTTTATTTATTAATAGAAGGAAGTCGCAGACGTTTCTGCTGTATAAAGGCAGAAAAGGATCTCCCCCTGTGGGTTCTTCCGGATGAACTAACCGAAGATGATATAAATTCAATTATATCCGCAGCACAAACATCTCGAAAATTTTCATATAGAGAAGTTGGGTTTCAATTTATCAAAAAAATGGAAGAAAAAGGATTTTCTACTAATGAAGAACTCGCAGCATATCTTGGGATTAGTCATGTATCGGTAGCCAAAAGAATCCAGGCGGCCCGTATTGACGAAACATTGATCTCTTTATTCCCGGATTATGAAGGAATCCCGAACTCCTATTATAGTCGCTTGTCTCGTTTACAGAAATATGTGCAAAAAAATCTATTTCCTTTAGATGAAGTAATAGATAATGTTAAAGAGGAAACAAAAGATTTAGACATTGGAGATCTCCAGGTTGCTCAAAAAGTTGTAATGGAAAAAATCACACAATCTGTGGAAAGTGTTTGTGAAAAAACTTATTCCACAAAATGGGAAACAAGTGATCTTATTACTTTTGATAACAAAGATAAGTATGCAAGAATCAGTAAAAACAATACTGGTAGAAAAATTCGCTTTGAATTCAATAGGATAAATGCGGGTTTTATTAAGGAACTAGAGGAGTTCATAAAAGAAAAATTAAAAGTACCAGAATAAATATTGAACTGCATCTTTATGATGCAGTTCATATGATTTATATTTTTAATTTCTTGTTATATTAATATGGGGTGTGCGCAGGTTCTGACATATAAGGTCTTAGTTCTATATGAACAGAAGCGCCATTCCCATCATTTACTACGTTTAAAGGTGCTTTTCCCGGCAATGACATAGTTGCAACGTCAGGTCCAGAAACAGCAAAATTATTTTCTGCTGAAGGCATTACTGTAAAAATCTTTATAGCAACATTTTCATGTCTAAATAATGAAATCCCAAAAGTAGAACCAGCTTCGGTATTGCTCACGTCCACAACCACAGGGGTTTTTCCTAGATATTCATTAGTTAGTATGTTTTTTACTAATGCCCCTTCCGGGACAGTATAGATACGGTATGGATATGCTAAAGCCGTGTGACAAAAACATATTAAAATAACAATTAATGTTTGTTTCATAGATTATCCTCATTCAAAAATAAAAGATATAACTCTTGAAAATCGTGGTTAGTAATTAGGTCCGCTTTTCCGGGAAAATCGTAACTAACAGAAAATAAAAGCGAAAGCGAATCTTTTCCTTTTGCTTTGGGAGAGATTCTGCTAAAAGCACGGTTAATAAACATAAGTTGATCTTCATTGTTGAAGCAAAGTCCAAGCATTCCAACCGTAGGAACTACGAATGTGCTTACGCTGCCTGGGGGCAAAAGTTGCTTACTACGGGCATTGTAAGCACAACGACTACCACCTAGCGTTAGGCCTGAAAGCTCAATAAAACTTCTGGTTCCATTCTTGGCGACAAGCCAAACATCAGTTCCTGAACTTTCGACACGTAAAGTAACTTTTCCGTCAGTAAAGGCCTCACTTTTATTGTATAGAATAGGGTCAAAACCAACTGTCGGGAGTTCTTCGATTTTACTTTCTACTGACTGACAACCAGTCAGTAATGCAAACAATAAAAGTGTGATAACTTTAATCATCCCGCTTCCTTAGATTGTTTTTGGCGCTCGTTATAAAAGATAATGATTCACCGGGGTAGAGAATTGTTTCTTTCGTCCAATAACCATAACCACCGAGGATATTTTTTCTTTTCTCAATATAAACGGGTTCAGAAAATACTAAATGTTGATATTTAGGAAGAGATAAGATTTCATATTTTCCTTGTCCAACTAAGAGGTAATTCTTCTCTTTAGGATTGATGGTTACTGGATTACCAACACTTTGAGGTATGTTAAGTTTTTTTATATTTAGGTCAGAATAGTCAGGAACGGACACTTGATCATTAGACGTATTTCCGGGAAGAGTAAACCCTTTACCCTGATCCGGTCCAAAGATGGCAATTATATCTTTGTTGTTTCTTGTGATCGAAACGATAGCCTGAAGGGGCGTATTAGCAAGGTCATTTATAAACGATATAGTTAGACTTGATTTTGGCTCGACCCAAACAATGCTTTTTCCGGATGTGCCTTCGCTTAATGCAATTTTTTCATTTAGTAAGATTTTATTTTTGGCAATGATATTATACTCAAGTTTTGGTATCACAATAAAAAGTGATTCTTTATTTGAAACATTCATGATTTCTAAGAAATTGGTTTTGGTCATGCTGGTCTTTAGAACAGGCCTATATTTACCATTTATAAACCACCTTCCGTTTATAAGCTCCGCTTTAGCAGATATAAGTGAATCACTTTTCTGTGCGGCAGAAGAAAAAGCATCTTTTCTATGCTCTTTCTCTTGATGTGGTGCAGCTGCTGCGTGAAGATGCAAAAGTAATGTTGAAATTGAGATAATCTTCCAATTTATCTTCATCTTGTTACCTCAATGTTGTTTTCAATCGAATCGAGTTCTAAAGGATAGGTTTTAAGTGAATAAAACTTGTTTGTTGTTTGTATTAGCTGATGACACAATAAAACTGGATTGTTCTTCATGATTATTTCTACTAATGTAAGTGCTGGTGAGTCAGTTTGCGGTATACCCGGAGCAACTATTACCTGGTCTTCTAATTTTGACATATAGAGTGATCCAGTATTTATATGCAAACAATTACCGATCAGTACTGGAAGATTGTTTTGAGTACGACCATGGGCTTTTCGAATGCTGTTTACAGGATTCCTACCTAGGACCATAAGGTTGACGTCATTTATCATCATTGGTATTACGGCATGGTCCATACCGAATAGAAACTGGCTCTGAAAAATATTCACATTGGCATAGTTGAATGCTTGAAGCGCATTATAAGTATCAGTGAATGATGTGCGGATAGGGGCGTAATCAGAAGGGCAAACCCCAATTTTTATATCGCCTTTTAGTAAAATCTGCATCATCGTACCAAGCTGGGTATTAAGAAGTTTTTTTACCTCTTCCTCTAAATAGTAACGATTCACAGCTTTATGCCACTTTCCGCCCATTACACACCATCTCTCATTGAGGTATGTGCTGGGGTAAAATGTTCTCCGGTCTTTGTTTAATGGTAACAATTTTTTTAACATTTCTTCTCCGGCTCCGGCAGCTGAGAAATGCCTCACAAAACGTCCATCGAAAAAGCCACTGTTTATCGCCTTCATCAATTCTATGGGTTCCGGCCCATAGTCAAACAAATTTCCAGTAGAGAAAATTACTATCTCTTCTTCTGGCTTTGTAACTGATTGGATCAAGTTGCACAGCGCAGAGTAATGTCCATGAGGATCTGCCAGAAAGAAAATCCTTCCGGAGAAGTTTGTAAGGTCTATAGTTTGGACGTGCTCAGCTGCCATAAATTCCTCTACGTATGTTTACATCGATGATACGGTATTTCGAACTATGATTTTTTTACAAAAAGGCGTCATTTTGGATTCTAAGCCTAAGGACCTTTGTTACTTACAGGTAAAGGCCCCAGTCCTGGCTCTCAAACAGTTCATACTTAGGATGCAAAGTAACTTTCTGATTATAATTGGCTCCTTTATAAACATGGTTAATACATGAATACAGGAAATTTAACGGTAAGGTATTTAAAATGGAAGGATGCTGAAATAACATAGACTTACGTATTTTTTTAATAGTGTTAATGTTGATAATAGGTCACCATTAATGTATAAAGTTAATATCTAATATGGTCCTATTAATAAAAGAGAGTTTTTATGGCTGAACTATTAAAATCTGAAAGTCCTGTTTCACCATCAGTGCAGGATATCACTGAAGCTTTAAAAATCGTTGTCGATGATGGAAGTAAAGCTGCAAAACTGGTTTGTCTTAATGAAAGAAACGAATTAGTTCCCTTGCTTACACAAAATAGTTTTGTTCCAGATTTCCGTGTTCGCCATGAGGGTCTCAATCCTTTTAACTATCTTATTGATGGGCTGGAAAGGTTTTCGCATCACAGCGAATCTAGTAACTCACTGGAATCGACTGATGTATCTCACCAATACGATGAAATTAGCCGGTTAAATGTTCACCATGCACTTCATGCTTCTGGTTTAGTTCCTCAGGATGTTCACCTCTTTGTTACTTTACCACTTAGCCAGTTCTATACTGCTTTAGGGGAAACGAATATTGAAAATATTCAGAGAAAAAAAGATAATCTGATGAAACCAGTAGAGCGTTATCTTGACGGTAAACGCTATTCTTTTAACGTTTTGTCTGTGACTGTTTTCCCTGAATCTTTACCAGCTGTGACCCGGGCAGATGAAATTGAGGATATTGCTTCATTTGAATCAAGTTTGGTAATTGATCTTGGTGGTACTACTCTTGATGTTGCAAGTATTACTGGGCAATTAGAACAGATTTCGAAAGTAAAAGGTTTTGACCGTATTGGTTGTTCTATTGTTTACGATGAGATCAGCAGGTATCTTGAATCTGAGAAACTGAATACGAGTAATGCTTACATTCATCATCTTGTTGATAATCGTCATGATAAATCAGCTTTGAAGGTTGCAGAGGACAAGCGTGACGGTGTTTTTGATGCGGTAAACTCTGCGGTACAGAAGTTGCAAAGTAAAGTAATCAGAGCGGTTACACAAGTCGAAGAGAGGCCTCATAATGTTTTCCTTGTTGGGGGAGGTTCATATCTCATCGAAACAGCTATTCGTAAACATTTTGAAACGGCTAAAGTTATCATGGTAGACAATCCGCAGTTCGCATTATCTTTGGCAATTGCTGATACTATTTATTCAGAATAATGAGCTAGAACATGGCTAAATACCCTATCTCAAATAAGGCAGATAACGACCGGATTCAGATCCGGTCTTTCTGGATATCCGAAAGAAAAGCACCCTATGTTTATAGTTTCTTGAAAAAAACAGAACTTTGTCATAGGGGTGACCAACTGGATTTAATTAGGTCGGCTATTAGTACCGGGTTGGTATTAAATAATTTATTTCCTGACTTGGCAAATTTTATAAATGGTTTAAACGAAAGATTAACACTTGCAGATCTTAATAGGTTTCTGAATGATGGAAATACTATAGATACTGAACCTAAGCCTCCTATTAATGTATTGCTAGAGAATGTCTTAGATCAAAAGTTTATGGAGTATTTAACACCTCTACAATTAGATAATTCAAAGCAGGATTCTGTTTCTGTAAAAGAAACCTTCCTTGTACAAAAGGAACATGCCTGCTTTGGTGTGAAGATTGAAAATGAGGGAAGCGATACCTCTATACCATCTGAAAGCCCACTTTCTTCAGGTGCATGGCTTTGTTGAATAAATCGAACTTTTGCTGAGTTGAAGGATCAGATCACGCATCTTCCCGACAACGCAGACCGTTCCGTGGCAAAGCAAAAGTTCAAAATCACCAACTGGCCCACCTACAATAAAGCCCTCATCAACCGTGGCTCCATAACTTTCTGGCTGGATGATGAAGCTATTCAGGCCTGGTATGAGTCAGCAACACCTTCTTCACGAGGCAGACCTCAGCGCTATTCTGACCTTGCCATCACGACTGTGCTGGTCATTAAACGCGTATTCAGGCTGACCCTGCGCGCTGCGCAGGGCTTTATTGATTCCATTTTTTCTCTGATGAACGTTCCGCTACGCTGCCCGGATTACAGCTGTGTCAGCAGGCGGGCAAAGTCGGTTAATGTCAGTTTCAAAACGTCCACCCGGGGTGAAATCGCACACCTGGTAATTGATTCCACCGGGCTGAAGGTCTTCGGTGAAGGCGAGTGGAAAGTCAAAAAGCATGGCCAGGAACGCCGCCGTATCTGGCGTAAGCTGCATCTCGCCGTTGACAGTAAAACACATGAAATCATCTGCGCTGACCTGTCGCTGAACAATGTTACGGACTCAGAGGCCTTCCCCGGGTTAATCCGGCAAACCCACCGGAAAATCAGGTCAGCCGCCGCCGATGGCGCTTACGATACCCGGCTATGTCACGATGAACTGCGGCGTAAGAAAATCAGCGCGCTTATCCCTCCCCGAAAAGGTGCGGGTTACTGGCCCGGTGAATATGCAGACCGTAACCGTGCAGTGGCTAATCAGCGAATGACCGGGAGTAATGCGCGGTGGAAATGGACAACAGATTACAACCGTCGCTCGATAGCGGAAACGGCGATGTACCGGGTAAAACAGCTGTTCGGGGGTTCACTGACGCTGCGTGACTACGATGGTCAGGTTGCGGAGGCTATGGCCCTGGTACGAGCGCTGAACAAAATGACGAAAGCAGGTATGCCTGAAAGCGTGCGTATTGCCTGAAAACACAACCCGCTACGGGGGAGACTTACCCGAAATCTGATTTATTCAACAAAGCCCAGGTGCATCCAAAATTTCAAAAGAAAAGTCCATTTCCTCTGTGGTGCCAGTGCTAGAAAAAGTATCGGATGAAAATCAAACCGCCTCCATAAGCATAAAATCTAAAGCTAAGGCAAACAAGCGACTAGCGACTTTGGCAAGATAGGTGAGAGACAGTACAATCGACTTCTGAGTTCAACTTGTCTTACCAGGAAAGCCAGCATACTTGCTGGCCTTTTTTTTGTTATAATAAACTCAGGCTTCAGCTGAATCTGTAAAATTACTGTTAATGAAACGGTATTTTAGGTTAATTTGGATGCTGTTACAGGAAGTGCGGATTTTTCCTAAATTTGTAAAAAACCTAAGAATTATCTTAATAAATCTGGTACTTAATTATTATTTTACGTAAAAAGTCTTTGTGGTTTAATGGTTATGTAAGGATTTTTTGATACCCTTATACCCGATGGACCTAAGGTCACTGACAACGATGTTCATGTAGAATCTTCGTTTCTGTAATCCCTTTTGTCCTTGTCCCAAATGATTGATTATTATAATAAAGGCTGATCGAATGCTATCTCGCAACTCACTAATACATGGTTTACGCCGAGACCAGTTAATCGGAGTTCTGACTATTTCAGAGTTTCCGGTAGTTATGGTAGAAAGCCACTTCATTCAGTCTGAGGTTATGGGAATAAAACCCGTAATTTTTAATATTGATGAGCTTCTTGTTTCTATATCCCCAATTTCCTCTCTTAAGTTCGATTGGGAGTGGGCCCCAGTTGATACAATACTCATTGAAGTTATCATTCCACCTGTAGAGTCAGACCTTGTAAGTGCAGAAAATGACTTCCTCCGTGATTCTGGTATTGGCCATATCCAGTGCGAGCCTGGCGGAGCATCAATACGACGTACAGTTACCTTCGTTGGTGGAATAACCGCTGATAACTTACTGTATCAGTTGAGGCTTATGTGCGTAAGCGCGTTAAAACTTTTAGGAGAGGAACTGGGGGATGAAGTCTAAGATTAGATATGTTTTATCTGGTTTTGTTGTGTTATGTGCATTTGCTGGAGTTTATAAAATCCTAAACAATGTTCCGGTTAAACCTGACCTTTTGGACTTCACTGGAAACACATTTAAAAAGACATCACTCTTCCTGCCATGTGATAAAAGCTCGCCTTCTTTAAACATTAAAATTGCTGATAACGAGAAAATCGTGATCAACGGCATCGCTTCAAAAGTAACTTTTGTTGAAAAGGCTGACCCCGTCAAAAGCCCTGGTTTTTGTGATGATCTTGATCTAAACAATTCTCGCCTTGTACATACGGCATCTTACAGCCTGGTGATTTCTGAAACCAAAACAGGATTTACACTATCAAATTTCAAGCATCTTGCCGATGATGAATCATTAGGCGGTATGTGGTTTTATCAAAAGTGACTTTTTATATGGCAACTTCAGACTTCGCTCTTAAAAACCATAATGTTAAAGCATTTGGTCAGGATGCAGCCCTTGTCATTGAGATGAACAATGAAGATGTTAGCTCATCAAAACCTTCACCTTTTTCAAATGAGATTGATAATTATTATCTTACATTGCACGTCGCTCCAAGGAACGCAAAAAAAGATTATGACTGGGGCTCAAACCGTTCTGTACTTCTAAAATTGTCGACGAATGAAGTTATGCAGATGGCATCTGTATTTCTTAGAATCATGCATACTTTAAAGATTGATAAGAGGAAAACCTCACATCATGGCCACGTCGTATACAAAAATATAAGCGTTACCCCAAACGAGAGGGGCGGTTTGTTGTTATCCGCAGGGATAGTTCCAGTCGATAAAGATGGCTTAAAACCCTTCATGCACATGGTCCCCGTCTCACAAATGGATTGCGTTAAAATTGGCCTCTACATACTTGGATATCTTGCTCAAAAAACGCCCTGGGTAAGCTCCGAGTCTATAATTACCGCGCTTCGCTTATCTGAAGCCAAGAATTCAAAATAGCGCATTAACATACGGAATATACGGAAAAATACAGGTTTTTTTAAATGTTATACGAACGGATATTTCTGTTTTTCATCGTAAAGTGAGTTTAATTTTGCTCAGAAAAACAGGTATTCGTCATGAGAAAATCAGGTTTAGGTTTAGCCCTGTTGTTTTCTTTAATTGCTCCGATTAAAGCGGTCTATGCTGAAGCGATTATGATTTCAGGAAAGCTACAGGCTGATTTGCCAGCCGTATCCTTTGACCCGGGGCCGGGCGACTTTGTTGCATACGTTAATTCTAACACTATCACTGCCTCAGGTGCAGGCACAGCCTGTAATGTAACGGTTGATGATCGAGCGACTTCCTCTGTTGATAACCTCGTTTGTTTTTTTGAGTGGTTACCCAATACCTTGGGATTAACTTCTAACGGCTTCACTCTTTCAGGCGTTCCCAACACCACCGGTGATTTAAAACTACCTTACAAGATTTCTTACTTCTCTGGTTCTGAACGGAAAAAAGTTGAAATAGTAAAAGGTGAATATTCAATCAAAAGTGTGGCACCGGTAAAACCAACTATCACCGGTCTTAAATCATCCCTGAACGGATTAGTCTATGACGGCTTTTCTTTCAAATCGTATTTAAAGGATGAAGCGATCAAAGATATCGCTGTTTCTGTTGAACCCCGCAATTATATTCAATACATCTCAATAGGTTCAGGCTCCGCCTGTGAAGTACCTATTGGCGGAACTTCCTGTACCATTGAAGTTGGAAGCATTAAGGCCAGTGATACAGATGAACTTTTGGGTTCACGTGATATCACAATTACAGCAAACTCTAAGAATAATTATTTCGCACCTCCTGAATCCAAAAAGCTTGTTGTTAACTGGGATTATCGGCCTCCTGTAGTAGACCATACACTTTGGAATTTTACCGATGAGGCTAAAACAATCAAAGTAGGTGGCCAGGACATCTATACCGGAGCCAAAACCGTTGCTGTGGCCGTTAAGGTACCCCAGCAAGAAACAGAAGGTGAATGGTGGCTCCCAACAGCTATGTCGCTCACTATGACTCCGGATGGCGTGTTTAAGCCGACGACTAAAGTGACTTTAGATGATGGCACTGAGATTGATTTCAAACAGTCCTGGGCAACCCCTTTACGTAGAACTTTACAGCCGGTAAGTGGACCTCAAAAAGTCGGTGATGAGTACCTCTATATCTTTGACTTAACGGATCTTATAAACGGGTCCTACGCAGCGACTTTTACAGTAGAAAATACGAGCAAAAACTCTTCTACGTACACTGAGCCTGAAAGCAAACTGATGCTGTCTGATAACCCAACGCTTATGGTTCTCAAAGATGGGCAGGTATTAACTAAACGAGCACCCGTATACTTCCTGAACGAGATTATCGTTGCAGCTTTCCAGGGGCAGGCTGGGGTTGCTGACATAAAATCAGTAACAATAGACAACAAAGTAGTTTCGTTAACACCTACAAATTATAAAGGTATTTACTACCTGCCGGTTGGAGACGATTTAGCAGTTAATTCGGATCACGAGATTACTGTGGTGGCTGAAAACCTTTATGGAAAAAACGTAAATTTCAGTACCGTGTTCACTTATCAACCTACTGGATTCACTCTTAAGAATCTGGAAAAAAACGTAACTCTTTACTCGCGCGTACGTCAGTATACGGACCTGCTTAGTCAAACAGCTGGTGATAAATGCACTCTGTTTACCACAGAGGAAAATGCGAATGCTTACCTCGCCTGGTATGGGGAAAAATCAGATGTTACAGCATGCTACCCTCAGTGGAACAATGTCCCTGATGGGTTGGAGTTCTATTTTAAAGGACGTACCCCGGGTCTAACTGGATTCTTTAATAAAACAGGTGAGAATCTGCTCGACTATCAAGTCTATATGATTAACGGGAAGGGCTCTAAAGCGGTTTCCGCAAGGAATCGCCGTACTCTGACCACACAATTACCATACAACCCGATCATCTCTTACAAAAAGAATAAAGTCATAGCAGGCATCAATCCGAACACTGCTCTGGCTTATACGACCGGGGGGAGGCCGCTCGAATATTAGCGAAGGTGGTACCAGCTGACGTTACGATGATCGTCTCTCAAAACGGCTCTGAGGCTGTCAAAACGTCATTTAAAAATCGTTCCTCAAACAACGATGCAACGACCTTTGTACAAAGGGTCAAGGTTGCTGCTGCACCATTGTGGACAAAGAACGTCTTTGACATAGCTGTAGAATACTCAAAGGATCCAGAATTAAGAACTACAGACACCCTCAACGTATATACGGTGCCTGATTTCAATATTCGAGCATCGATGGAAGTGGATGACAAAAAAACAGCCACATCTCTTGAAGTGCCCTTAAAGGTAACAGTGGGGCGTTATAACAACTCCACACGTAAAAGTGCATTTGACCGTAAAACAATGGGAGAATGGGACGTCACGATATACTCTCAAAAAAGTGTATACGGCAAAGATCCAGAAACAGGCCGTTATAAAACTACATACGAAAGAACTGCGCTGACTGAAGCATTGCCGGTCAATGATGCGGGCATTGTCGAAACCAAGATTAAAATTGAAAATATGGATCTGGGTAATATGCGTCTGGTTGGTGTGGCTAAGGTCAGATCGCCATTCTCTGATTTTGAAATGAAACGTGAGACCAGTGCTGTAGGCATTCGAATCTATAAAGGTGAGGAACTGGAGGGTAACCTGTCGAAAAGCCTTATTATCGGAAGGATCCCACTTAGTACTCTGGTAAGCTTCAAATCTGCCAGTACGGCTAACTCTGATGCACTCGCCCCCACCGAATGGCAGCAGTCCTCTGATAATGGTCAAACCTGGACCATGCTTTCCGACATGACCGGAAAGAGAAGTGTAAGTATCAAAAAGACAGAAGTAGGAAAGTGGCTTTATAGGGCAAAAATGACTAATAAATTCACATCCAAGATTTCCTACACAGATGCCTTAACGGTAGTTACCTACAAGCAGCCTAAGCTCAGTATAGATGTTACAGACATTCTTCAGGGCTCAGATATACCTGTAACCCTGCTTGATAACGATGAACCTATACCAGCAGGCACCGCTGAGGTTCTCTGGTCAGAGGATAAAGTCAACTGGGTGCAGGGAGATACAACTTACACTGTGGCTTCAGCTGATACCCTACCGTCTACGATTTATGCCCGGATGCGTTACCTTGATTCCGATGAACTGGCAGAGGAGTCTTCATGGAAGGAAACGTCTGCTCGGTTGGCAGCCGCAAAACCCAAGCGCCTTTCTGTCTCGGTAACGGGGGTTTCAAAGGTAGAGGTTGGTCAAAAAGTTACTTTGGAAGGTAAGTTCACGAACCCTAACAGTAAGTACCAGAATGGTAATAACGTAGTTGAAGAATGGAAAACACCGGATGGCCAGACATTTAAGGGCTCTTCACTGTCTGTTACCCTTACTGAGCAAATGTTGGATAAACAGGGATATGCTGCTTTTGAATACAGTGCATGGTTAGCGGACAATAAGGAGAATACGGTTTCTACCCGTAGAGTTTCTGTCAAATCGTGGGTTTATAAATTTCCCGAGATGAAAATAAGCTCCAAACTTAAATACGACATGGCACCGACCACCCTACGCGTTGCGTTGAGCGGTATTAAGGATGGAGACTATCCTGGTGTTACTTATTCCCGTGAATGGATCTACGACAAAGAGAATCTGGTAATCACTAAAGATGAAGGTGACACCAAAGAATTTACAATTGAAAATCCTGGCAAATATACATTGATGGTTGTTTTCAAAGATAACCGAAACAATGAACAGCGTATCGAAAATACCTTTGTTGTCGATGAACAAACGCCAATGAACGTTGAGATGACACCCAAGTTCTCTAACAAATATATGAGAGCTCCACTCGATGTAACCTTAAGGTCAAACATCAAGCTATCTCATTCGGCGGACTCGATAGATACGGTCACATACAAGGTGAACGGTGAAGTAATACCCAGCGGCAAAAATTATTGGGCTCAACTGATCTCGGGTTTAAAAGAAAAGAAATACGAGATTACAATTGATGTTGTTAGTAAACTTGGACAGAGAGGTTCAGCATCTGTTGAGTTTGATGTCGTTAAAAACGCAGTGCCTAATTGTACATTGAGCTACACGGAAACCAACCTAAGCTGGAGCTTTACCAATAAATGTGATGATACTGATGGAAAAATGGTTAGATATGAATGGTTCATCAACGGCGAATTAAGGAACGTTTTCGGTAGTACGGCTACACTTTCTAAAAACCTTAACCGTGGTAAGCAGGACATAAAAGTAATTGCTTATGATGATAGTGGAGACTTTGCAACACAGCACGTGACAGTTTTCGGACCGGCTGAAGAGGCAAGTAAGTCTGAAAACACTGTATCAATACCAAGCAGTGAGTAGTTAATTTTTAAATATAAAGCCGGGACATTATGTCCCGGCTTTTTTATACCCAATAATTGGACCTTTGAAAAATTAATGTCGGAAAGTAACTTTGCTCCAAAGGCATCTTTCATGGCCGCTAACAAAGCTGCGTATACATGCTGAGGAATTAACATTCTTATAGGTGAATATTAGGTTAGTTTGCAGACTTCCGAGCGTTGAAAAACATGGATAATAGTTACTTGGATAGAGGTGCATCTGCCTAGTAAAAATATTCTTCAGTGCCAGTGAGAAAAATATGAGCGACTACATACCTAAAAAGAGAGGGCTGCTTATACTGGATTGGTATGTCCCCCTTAATATTTTATTGCTGATTCTCGTTATGTGTGTCTTTTTCACCCGTTATACATTTGGATACGGTTTATTGAATGGGTGCCTGCCTGCTGATTTTTATATGATTGATCATTCGGATAAAAGTATTAAAACTGGTGAACTCATAGCATTTAACATGCCGAAATCGGTACGTTTTATCCCAGAAAATGAACGAGTCATAAAAATTGTTGCCGGTGTGGGCGGTGACAAACTTAAAGTAACAATGGATGGGGTTTATAACGGGGACAAATTTTTTGAAGCTAATGCACGTCGTATTTCGAAGAAATACAATATTCCGTCCATTTTGATTGAAAAAGAATTGATAATTCCTGAAGGCGAAGTTTTCCTAATTGGGCAAACCGATCACTCATGGGATTCCCGTTTTTGGGGAACAGTAAAGCTGAATTCAGTAATTGGGAAAACATATGCGATCTTTTAATGTAAATAAAAAATATTTACCAATACTTCCTGGACTTGCGTTATGTGCAGTTTTAAGTAATACAAATGCAAGCACTGAGTATCAACATGATGCTGACCTAATCGCTCAGCAAGCAAAAGGGCTTGGGGCACAGGCTAAAGGTGCACAGCAGCCAGATGGGGCTCTTAGCCTTGATGCTACGCTAAAATCACCAGATGTGCAGAAGTACATAGCGCAAGCTGAAGCACTCCAAAAAAACCAGGACCTGAGCAAGCAAATAAACCGTGGTTACGTCCCCGGTATGAATGCGGATAGTGTTCAAGCAGTTATAGACCATACCCAGGCTATCAGGGCCCAAAGTAATAACTCTGAAGCTGTCAACGATATAATTAGAAGACGTGATGAAATTCAAGAAAACGCCAGCCTTAATGAAGCGGCTCTGAAAGCTGTGGAAAATAAGCCGGAAGTCATGCGAGGACAATCTAAAAATATCGAAAAATTGTTTGGTTCCTCGGGCATCACAGCTGCTGACTTCGAAAGAAAAATGGATAGCACACGTGAAGAAGCACTATCAACTGAAAATGGAATAACGATCTTTGCTTCATTTAGCTTGCCGGATTATGTACTGGAAGACCTTCTACGTACGGCCTCAGAGCATAAAGCTCGTGTAGTTTTCAATGGTCTAAAGAAAGGAACTACTCGGCTACCAGAGACACAGGCAGCAATAAACCAAATGATTGTCAAAGGAAAATTTGAATCTCCTTTGATTACAATTGATCCTGATAGCTTCAGTCAGTATCAAGTAACTCAAGTACCGACAATTATTTCTAGGGAGCAAGCTCGTTTTGCAAAAATGGTAGGCTCCTTCAACGTTGAGTTTTTTCAGCGAGAACTTGCTAAAAAACCCGATCAGGATATTTTCCCGGTTGCTGGTACCACTTATCCCGTTGAAGAAAAGAGCATCATTAAAGAACTGGAAGAACGTGCACAAAAATATGACTGGGAAGGTGCAAAAAAAAGGGCCGTTTCTGACACATGGAAAAATCAATGGATGGTCGACCTCCCTCCTGCCCAGGAACACAAAGAATTTTTAATTGACCCTACAGTGAGGGTCACTCAGGACGTAAAAGATAAGCAGGGCCGTGTAATAGCTTCCGCCGGTGAGTTGATTAATCCACTTTCGAGATTTCCTCAAAACCTGACGATGATAATTTTCGATCCACTCAATCCGGGCCAGCTGGTATGGGCTGAGCAGCAGTATCGACAACGTCTGGGTAGTGGAAAAGTAATGCCAATGTTTACCCGTATCCAAAAAGATAATGGATGGGATCACCTAAATGATTTACGTGAAAAATTTAACGGTAAGGTGTTTAAAGTTAACGAACAGATCATCTCACGCTTTCAGATTAAAAACACACCTGCGCTTATAACTACTGACCAAGATAAATTCCGGATCACCCTGTTTAGCGAGGCAGAAGTCCGTGGTATCGGAGCCCCAAATCTTTCAGAGGAAAAATAAGATGAAACTCGGATTTATTATAGGCGCTCTCTTTGCAACATGGCTGACGCTAAATTATCCGGACCAGATGAGAAGTTATTTTACCAAAGCCGTCGACTATATCGAAAGTGTTGCAACATTTATTACATCCAAGTGAGCATGATGGTGAAAAAATTCAAAAAGTTACTTTTAGAGTTCATTGTAGCAGTTATGCTTTCGCTTTCTATACCGGGTATGGCTATGGCAGCAGATGCTGGAGTCCCTGGGGCTATGTGTCAGTCAGCTGGAGTGTGGCAGGGCTTGATTAAGAATATCTGTTGGAGCTGCATTTTTCCCATGAGGATAATGGGCATAGGGGCAGCTCCAGAAGGCGCTGCTCCTTCACGTCCGGGTTGCTACTGCACAGATCAGAACGGCGTACCGGAAATAGGTTGGCAATTGAGCTTCTTTCAGCCGGTGAAGATTGTTGAAGTTGTAAAGAGCCCCTGGTGCAGCCCCTTTCTTGAAGGCACGATGCTTCAAAAATCGCAGTTTGATATTGGTAAAAGCAACACAAATCAGCCAATGACAGCAACTGAAGCCGGATTTTACGATGTTCATCTTTGGGAGTTCCCAATCATGACAATGCTCAAATTACTGATTATTGGCGAGTGCACTGCTGAACCCTATATAGATGCCAGCCTGACCTATATAAGCGAAGTGGACCCTATGTGGGAAAGTGATCTGCTTACACTCGTCCTGAATCCAGAGGCAGTAGTTTTTGCAAACCCAATTGCCTCAATGGTGTGCGCTGCTGACTGTGTAGCAGTAACAGCAGGAAAGGATAATCTCGCTGCATACTTTTGTGCCGGATGCGATGGCAACCTTTATCCATTAACCGGCCACATTTACGCAAATGATGACGCTGTAAGGACGAGTTCACTGATAACCCAGCGTCTTCTGACTAAACTACATCGCCAGGGAATGCTGATGCGAACGATGGGAGCAGACGCAATGTGTGAGAAAACGTGGGAATACTTTACACCTCGTTCCCAGTATCGGCTTTCAATGCTTTTCCCAACTCCTGAGGCGAAAGGGCCGGATTGCTGTCATCGTCTTGGTGATTCGGTACATGACTGGTCAACCCTTAAAGGTGGGCGCAAAAAAATAGGCAATGATAATTATGTCTATATGTTGTGGCGTTACAATGACTGTTGCGTCAGATATATACCAGGCGCTTGATTTCTAAGGGTAAAAATAATGAAACTTAGAAAAACGATAGCTTCAACTATTATTGCATCAATGATTGCCAATACTATGAGTTGGGCTTTTTATATCTCTCTCATAAATATGGTAATGACTCCTCGTATTTATGCGGCAGACGCTATATTTGACCAGCTCGAAAGTAACTTTAATCTTGCTAATCCTAACGCAAATCGCAATGCGACAACCAGTGCTCAGGACATTGTTGAGAAGTACAAGAATGCGGATTCAGGCGAGAATGTCAGTGGGAAGATCACCGAGAAATACGTGGGTAAAGCCGAATCCGCTAATCTTAATCTCGGAAAGTATGGGGCAGGGAACTCAAATGAAAGTGTCATGAAAAATGCCGCATCCGATGGAAAGTCCATTGGTAGCGCCGTACAACTGCCGAGTATGTCTGGAGGGACAATCAATTCAAACTATACCAAGGAAGGGGCAAAGCTGCTCTCTCGGGATGCTAATGGCAACATTGGTATAAGCAGTAATCCCAATACTACTCCTGGAACCAAAACAAATACCGGAGAGATTTTCAGCTCAGAGCAAAAGCACAGCGATATTAAGTTCAATGCCGCAGATCGTTATGGGGATGAGGATGGCTTTGTAAACGATATAAAGAATCGGAAAAGCCAGTTATTTGATGCTCAAAGTTATGATGGCGTTGCCTACCGCACCCTCGTAAATGCTAACAAGGACAACCCGGCATCATCTATAAAGCCTAACGATCCCATGTTTACTGCGGGGAGAAATGAGATAACAAATGCTGTTGCTGGTACTGGAAACTGGCTTCAGAACTGTAATGTTGAGACCTCTAAAAAAACAGTAACCACACACTATCCTGATTACAAAGAGTTCTACTGTAACTCGCCTAAGCAAGATAACTTCAGCAGCTGCACGATAACCCGTGATTTTTCAGTCCCTGTTTACATTTCAGGCGGAAACGGAGACATGTCGATGTGCGGCGATAATTGTGTGCGTATATGGTTTGGTCGCCGTGATGACAACTACTGGAGTGACGGGGTATATGATAACGAACTGACATTAAAATTCCATCCGGATGCAAAATTGGCCTCAGCAAAGATTGTTAACGCGGAGTGGGATGACCACATGCGGGTAACACTTGATGGCACGCAGATTTTTGCTCACATAGATGGTGCATATCGAGAAAGTGACTATCCGGCTCCTAAGGGATCTTGGGAGTTAAAAAAATCGTGGAAACTCGACAAGGTTTACGATGTGACTGATAAGGTCAGAAAATCGGTGTATGAGGAGCCTGATCGAGAAGTGACAATGGCATCCAGAGTATGGGTTGGTGGGAAGGGTGAAGGGTATTTTGAGGTTGAGCTGACTTTTGAAAATATGAAGCTCGAAGATAAGCACGTCCAGGAACCAGCTGGTTGTTACGATGCTGTACAAGCTCCGAATACATTCTGCCGTTTCGATCGGTTTAAAGATATGGATGTTGGCACAAAACGGCTTCCGGAAAGCGTGCTTTCATTGGCAAAGCCTCTGTATGAAGGTGATAAAGGATTTCTTACCTGGAAGACAAACCTTGAAGGCTACTTTTGTGATCCATTGGCCAAAGACAAAATTTGCTCTTATGACGCTAGTGGAAAAATTATGAAAGACGCTAATGGAAAGGACCTCTGTTACAACTATGAAGAAATAAAGAGTATGCCTGATGCATGTAGTGCTTATAAAAATGATGCAGCATGTGTACTCGATAAACAAACATGTGCAGAGGGTTGGTTCGATGAGGGCACTAACAGTTGCTACATGTATGAACAGAAATACACCTGTGACAGAGGGAAGGATGTAGTTCGGGAGGTTGAATCTTCTACAAATGCCTGTGTTGGCATGATCCCATGTTCAGGTGGAACATGCGAAACTGGGCCAAAGGAAGAGAACAACGATTTTGGAAAAGTTGCGGCTTATTCAAACATGGTTCAGTACATGCAGGGCGAAGCCAAATGCGAAGACCCTAACGATGCCAATTCATGTTCCGTCTTTGAAGGAAAACCTGAATGGTGTGGTCGTTCAGTAGGCTTTGTAAATGGCCTGGCAAAGACGGACTGCTGCGAAGCACCACAGGGAACCGCAGGAGCACTTGAAGGTATCATGCTTGCCGGATCTATGATCAGAAACACAAACTGGACCAGAGTTAATGCTCAGCTAATAAAATGGACCGGCGGTGATACAGGTACATGGGCTTCTATGTCTAATGCGGTCGGAGAGTGGACTGCATCAGCTGGTAAAACAGTAGGGCAAATGTGGAACAACGTCACGAGCTCCTTAACGAGCGTATATGAAAACGTCGCTGGTAATCTAAGCAGGGCAGTTGGGTCTTCCGCAACTTCTGGAGGGGCAGGAGGTGCTGGCCAGTTGGCACAGGAAACAATGTCCAGCTTCGGTATAGGTCAGCTTAAGCAGATGGCAATGAAGAAAGCCTACGAATTGCTACCAGATACAGTTCGTGACTTTGTCTTTAAGAACGTTGCTACTACCGGAGGAGAGGTTGTCTTCTCGGCTGCGGTTCAAAACTTTATGCTTGCATTAAACGTGATCGGTTGGATTTATACAGCCTATCAGGTCACTAAAATGCTTTTAGAAATGTTGGTAGCATGCGACCAGAAAGAGATGGAAGCTTCTATTCATAAGAATCAAAAATCCTGTTTTACATTAGATACGGAACGATGCGTCAAATATCTGAATGTTGGTTTCACAAAGAAATGCGTTAAAAAAGCAACAGACATGTGCTGTTATAATTCCATGTTGTCACGCGTTATTATGCAACAAGCTTATCCGCAATTAGGAATAGACCCTGTCGCCTCTAATTGCGTGGGGCTATCAATAAAGCAAATACAGCAACTGGATTTCGATAAAATTGATCTGACGGAGTGGATTAATGATGCAGTTCAGGTAGGAGAAGTTCCTGATCAATATTCAAAATTCTCCGAAGAATCAATTGTGGAAAACTTACCATTCCAGAATGAGAACTATCAACTTCCATCAGAACGTACCAAGGAAGCAATGGGCGGTGAAGAAAATATGATAAAGGCCAGACAAGAAAATGCTCAGGCTATAAAAGAGGAAAATGTAGATTGTAGCTATTTACCTCGACCGGCCATATGTGAGGTAGGTTCAACTACGCTGGATCCGGTTACGGGCAAGCAGTTGCCGAAATATTGAAGAAGGGGCCGTTAGGCCCCTTTTTTAATTACTTGGCTTTCAATGTTTTTTCTGGGAAGCCTTTTTTACCGTATTCACCGGTAAAGAGGTAATAATCTTTTCCGTTGATGGAGGCTGCAACACCCCCTGGAGTTGTTGTATTTGGGCTATCAGAACGGAAAATGATACCCGAAAAATCAGCGCTTGTTTCGTTTCCTTTAAATGGGATGAACACATAACGAATTACAGCGTAATCACCAGCGGGAAGGTTTAGCTCAGGAATTTCGGTTCCTGTTGCGGGGCGAATCGCCTGAAAGCTGTACATTGAATCTGTAGGGAAAACATCAGCATCAGGCTTAGAGGGCAGATCACAGGTACTCCATTTATTGACGACTGCCATATCAATTTTACATGTGGCCAGAGCTGCTTTCTGTTTTTCAGGGTTGTATCCAAATGAGGCCTGAGTTGCTTTTGTATGCTCAAAAACATACTTAGCTCCCTCACGTACCAAACTTTCATCATTGTAAGGCAATTTTTTTGGATTGGGGACGAACACTAGGTATTGATTGACCTGGATGTATTCGGCGTCAGAAGAACTGTACAAAGAGCTGAGGCTCATGATCCCAAAACCTTTTAGACCGCCTGTTACGTAGCCCATCGAACTATTGATGAGATACTTAGAAAGAAAGTTGTCGGCATCCCCTCCAGGAGTAACCTCTTGCTCCTTAAAATTAACGTCGAAACCAGCAAACGAATAGGCATTCTTGGCGACAGAATCATTTGCATTAGCATGCCAGTACTGGCCGTGACTGTACGCATTCAGAGCGGTGCCTGGCGTAGTGCCGGTGTCACCGGCACAACCCGATAGGGAAAAACCAATGACGACAGAAGAGACCAGAGATACTAAACGTAAAAGTTTCATTTAAAGCCCTTTTTGTAATGTCTTTTGGAGATGGAACCATTATTCCATAGTCACGCGTTTCACAAACAACCTGATTGCATAAAAAAGGAAAAAAAGTGATTTCCAGTAGAACCAGCAGTACACAAGAAAAGCGCTTTTATAAAAATGTATAATTATTAAAACGAAGTAATGAGGTTGAAATGGGTAAGCCAACAGAAGAGCAAAGACCTGTTATCGAGAATGCTAGCGCAAACAATATGGTGATAGCAGCGCCTGGATCAGGCAAATCGTTCACCATGATAGAAGCGGTTATATCGATTCTCAAAAAGTATCCATATGCAAGAATCGGGATGGTGACCTTTACTCGCGCTGCAACAAACGCACTTGCAGCAAAGTTACAAAAGCGATTGAGCAAGAAGGATCTTGACCGGGTGCTGGTGGATACTTTTCACGGACTCGTTAAGAAGCAACTGGACATGATTCGCTGGCCGGGAAAGATGTTGATAGGGCCAGCACAGAGATCTGTCATTCACCGGGCTTTGAAAGAATCCGGTGTAACGATGAAGTTTGCTGAAGCTGAATTCGTTATTGATGCTATCGGCAGAGAAATGGATACGGATGTGATTTCAGTTCGGCATAACAGACAACAGATCCATTTGTTTAATACCTATCAGGCGTTATGCCAGAAAGACCATGTGGCGGACCTCAATGCTCTTTCAAAATTTGTTGTCGGTCAAATGCATTCGGGAAAAATGCGCACGTTAGATTTGACACATTTGATAGTAGACGAAGTTCAGGATACTGACTCTATACAATTCTCATGGATAGCATTGCATACAAGAGCTGGAGTCTATACGAGTATAGTTGGAGACGATGATCAGGCCATCTACTCCTTCAGATCCTCAGGAGGAGTCAAAATATTTCAACAGTTTGAAAAACACTTCAGACCTAACATATTTTACTTAAACACATGCTTTAGGTGTGAACCTGAAATTTTAGAGGTGGCCGGAGCACTGATAGGAAAGAATGTTTACCGTTATGCCAAAGAGTTACGCTCGGCAAAAAAGGGAGGGGGAAAGGTCACTTTTCGTTCATATGTAGATATGGAGGAACAGATACAGGGTATTTTAAGCCTTATAAATCAGGATCCACATGGATGGGCAATTCTAAGCCGCAATAATGCTCACTTGGATGAGCTAGAAAGTTTGATCGAACAGCCAGTAATTCGTTACGGAGGTAAATCATTCTGGGATGAAAAAGAAACAAGCGATGTGTTAAGCCTTATGGCCTTTTTCCGACAATCAAATGATCCTCGCTTAATGAAGAGAGTATTGGCATTGTTTGGAGAACAGGAATCAGTTTTGGATGAAGTGGCATTGAGTATGAGAGGAAGAAAAGTTACTTTTGGCGACCTTGCCATCCCGGAGGACAGTTCTCTCGAAACAAAAACATTACATTCAAACTTCGTGCGCTTTACCCAGGAAAGTTCTGATAAAGTTGAGATAGCAAAACGTTTCGCCAACCTTACGAAATGGATGGAATCGTCGTCAATCAAGATGAGGAGTGATAAAGGTACAGCAACCTTAACAAAAATTGCTTTAGACACTTGTAAACAGTGGGCAGAAAAGACTGGTTGGATGAATATGATAAATCGTGCTGCTGCAATGTCATTAGGCCCTAGGAAGAAGGACGAGGAATACAGCCCAGAGAAAGTAGTCCTATCAACCTTGCATGGTTCAAAGGGTCTTGAGTGGAATAAAGTAATAATAATGAGTTGTAATGCGGATCAGATACCAAGTAAAAGATCAGTTGGGGAGGAGGCAATAGAAGAAGAAAGACGTTTGCTTTATGTTGGATTTACGCGTGCAGAAAAGCAACTTTTTGTAATGTGGTATGGTGATCCTTCTTTCTTTTTAAGAGAATGCAGTGAAGAAAAGATAAAAGAAGCAGCTAATATTCGAATTTCTCCACTTTATACAGAATAATTCGATATGGGCATTTACTTATGCTTAAAGCTATAGTATAAAAACAATGAGCTTAAATATCAGCTCCCAAATTTGAGTAACTTTGCTTAAAGTTACTTTCGCGTTAAGCGTTGATTTAGCCGTGAAAAGCGGCCAGCTTAAACAAGCTGTAAGACACCACCGGCAAAATGTCACCTTTGTCGCTGGTGCACTTCCCATGCCTGCAAAAGGCAATCTGAATTTACCAAACCGTAACTAATTTAGCTCCTCCTGGGGCTATTTTTGTTGCGTACTTCTAATGCCAGATAGTATAAATCAGGCGGTTCATAGCTTACGGGAGATGAATGACAGGCTTTGCCTTCGTGTTGAAACAAAAATTTGTTTCTTCCTTCTTACTATATATAGGTGACCCCAAATGTCTAAAAATAAAGCTCGCAGTAAAGCCCTTCATCAAACCTTTAGTGAAATTATTCCAGAGATGGATAAGGCGCTAAACAAACAGCTCTTAGAAGTTCTGATGAAATATACAGAACGTGATAATGAACTGATTGTTATTTTGAATGAGGACGGCCCAAATATCATTGAACTTAAGTCTCTTAAGCCTGTGTCTTTGTTGGCCGAAAAGCTTTCTGCTTATTCAAGCTATTATCATGTGGATGTTGTGGAGCTCGTGGTCAAGAAAATTGATTTCGAAGGAGCTTATAAGCTTCTTAAAGCTTCCCCAGATGTACCACTTTTTAAAAGCTTAACTGAACTGGATAAATATCTTGTTGAGGAGTTTGAAAAATACGGATTAAATTCATTTCTTGACGTGGATAATCTGGATTACTCACTTGAAAAAGCCAGTGAACTCAAAAATGAGCAGTTAATAAATTGGGTTTCGGACATCATTTGCAAACGTGAAAAATTAACTTTACGTAAGCGTTTTGATGTCGCAGTAAAGGCCCACTACGAAAATGTAGAAAAAATGTATGATACCATTCGTCCGTTAATGAAAAAACTGGGTTTCCCAGAAGATCTCATGACGCACACCTTTAGTGAGTTAAGCGTTTTTGAAACTAAAGGATGGGACCATGCAATAAAATCGAAAATTGAGACTCTCGCTAAGCGTGAAACTCAATATTTAGATGATGCGGCTAAAGCAGAGAATCGACGTCTTGTAACAGAGAAGTTGGAGAACTCTTTAGCGATTGCACCAACTAAACCAACAAGAAATTGGTTACATATTGCCGGAATTGCCTGTTTGGTAGTCTGCACGTTCATGTATGTAACTAATAAATTTATTTAATCCTGTTAAGGGGGAACCCTAACGGGGCTTCTCTTTGAACAAATCGAGGAGCGGAAAATGTCATATCTTGAATATATCAATGAAGTAAAAGTGTCCGGGATAGTTATCAGTGCTGTGGAGAAAAAAATGACTGACCAGAGTATAGGTTTGTTAATAAAGCTCAAAAATAGGATGAAGACAGAAGTTGATGGTGAAATCACTGAGAGAGAATTTTCAGTTCAAATCAAGGTGTCGCCTGAAATGTATTCAACCTGTTTCACTGGTATAAATCAGGGTGATGAGTTGATGGTCTCCGGTTATATTGTTGTCGATACTATTATGATTGAAGGGAGAGAACATCCTCTTGACTACATGAGAGTGGTAGCAACAAGTAAGTTGGCTCACATACCTAAACCTCTAAAAGGTTTTGGACAAAGTAGCTTTAATCAGATCTGACATTAAACCCACCCTAAAGGGGAGAAATCCCTTCATGGGATTTCTCCTTTTGGAGTCCCCATGAAACAAAAATTTAGGGCTACTGCAATAAGTAGTAATCAACTTAGTTTTTTTTCTATATTCGATATAGATGAAGATGAAATAACGCAAATAGTTGATTCACCCAAAGAGCATTTAAATGATGCATACACGTCCGGATTAAACTTTAAATCAGATGAAAGTAACATTTCTGAGATAAATTATGATTCTGAAAGGCGTGAAAATCACCTTTATGAAAAATCCAAATTACTTAAAAATCAGATTTTGCATACAATTAATTTTGCAGCAGAAACAGATTATCTATATTCGGTTGAAGAATATAACCCAGATTTGGGTGGTCTGGTAATAGAATGGACCCCTGAGGATGTGTATGTTGTTTTTCTATCCGCTATGGAAGAGTCTTTGGAAATCATTAAAGAACTAGTGTTGAGGAGAAAGTTATTCTTCAAAGATGACAATGGTAATATCACAGTGAATCCACTTTTAGAAGCTGAAACACGGTGGTATATGTCAAAATCATTTGAATACACTTGTTTATCTCATGGACTTGATGCATGTGAATTTAGAGCGGAATTAAAATCATGGCTCTATTATCATTCGCATCGTTCGATTAGTGAAAACACGAAATTAGCTGAATGCAGGAATGATGATGAAATCATTTTGCATGATTGCAATGACGATATGGGCTGGGACATCTTCTTTGATCAGGATTATTTAATGTCAGAAAAAAAACTGGCTGTTAAATGGACTGACAGGGAAATTATGGATGTTTACATAAAAGCTTTTAAATCCACATTAGAGTTGTTTGACGAGCTTGTTTCATGTGATCTGTTAACTAAACGAAACGCTTTTGGCAAGTTAGAAATAAATCCAATATTCGAAAATCATTTTGAATGGATCATGTCTGAAGCTTTTGAAATAGTGGGAAATCATCTTGGTTATAATGTGCCTCAAATCAGGAAACTGATGGCAACTATTTGCCAAATGAATCTCAAATAAAATGCCACTGGCAAACATCTGCCAGAGGGCGGTGTTTGCATTTTACCGGAGTTAAAAATGTCTAATGCCGCTATGAAGTTAAATGAAACATCTTCTGATGCTTATGAAAAATTAGAAGCTCTTCTTTCCCCGGATGTTATAAAGTTAAAACATTATGTGGATAAAGGTGAGTATCTTTTAGTTCTAGCAAAGGACCTTTTTGGTATTCCAGAAATGGATCCAAAGATGGCTGTGCCTGTTTTCAAAACTAAAACCTCGTATCGAGCTCCGCTGAACAAAGACTACATACCAAATCCCCGAATACTTGAACAAGTGGTTAAACTGCTTATCAGTCCGGATATAGATTTAAGTGTGTGTCTTAAAGGTGAGTCCGGTTCTGGCAAGACTGAAATGGTAATGTACATTAGCCACATGATGAATTGGCCGCTGACAATTAAGCAGATCAACAGCAATATTCGAGTTGATGAGCTTGAAGGTGAGCGCAGTCTTAATGGTGGTAATACAGGTTTTGTACACAGCGATTTGGTAACGGGATTTCGTAATGGTCACCTCATTCTTCTGGATGAAGTGGACAAAATCGATCCTGATACGGCAGCAAAACTTCACATGCCCATTGAACGTAAGCCCTGGTCACTCAGTGCTAATGGTGGTGAGGTTATAACTGCTAATGGCTACACGCGATTTATTGGTACTGCAAACACAAACATGAGTGGAGGCGCTCGCCGGTTCGTTTCTTCTCAACGTCAAGATGCAGCTTTTATAAAGCGGTTCTTGATAGTTGAAATGGTGAAGCCCGACAAAGTTGCTTTAACCAATGTGCTTACTAAACGATATAGCTCTTTGCCTTTTCAGGTCATTGAGAAGTTCGTAAGAGTAGCGATTGCAGTAAATGACTCTGGTACAGAAGACAGTGTGATGGATATTCGTCAATTAGTAGCTTGGGTTGGCACGTCGATGACGTTAAAAACCTTTAGTCTTCTTGACACTTTCAAAATAGCTTTTGCTTCTGCTTTACCTTTACATGTGGTCGATCTTGTTCTTCAAGCTATAGATCTTTCTCTTGGCGAAGACAAGGATAAATCGCTGGAGTATTTCACAGCAAAAAAGTCGAGTTAGATGGGATTTGTTATGAAACCTCTGATATTTGTATCTCAGAGTTATCCCATCTTGAATTTAGTGCGTTTTTAAGTACGGATGGTGCTGCTACCATTGCTATAGCAAAAAACGGAACTAATTTTACTGGACTTATGCAACTGAATAACGACTATTCTTTATTGTTTTATCATGATGGTAAAATAAATATGGAAGGTATAATTAAAGAAATGGAATTAAAAGGTTATATGTATCAGGG
>NZ_JAAATR010000015.1 GCF_009907385.1 Atlantibacter hermannii | reverse complement strand
ACCATAGATTCCGTTTTCTGAGACGACCCCGATCAGTATTACGTTATCCCACTCCAGCCCCTTGGAACCATGCAGTGTGGAAAGGATGAAGGGATCGCAGTCAGTAGCAGCCTCGCCTGGATTCAAGATAAGGTTTAAAAACGTGCGGGAATCGATCTTACTGGAGTCAAGTAGCTCCCCGATCCTCACGACCCCTCGTTGCTGGTCGTTCGATCCAGTGCGAGTTACACCCTCAGAGCCAACACTATCAATGAAACCCTCCATACTCAGGCGTCGTAACACATCGATAGCAGGCGTTTCCTCTCCGTCTTTCTGGCAGATAGTGGCGAGCCTGCCCAGCCGATCTTTTTGGTATTGTGCGCCCTCGAATAACTGACCTAGAGCAGACCATAGGTCGGCGTGCGGAGCCATCAATCCACTGAGCGCCGCTTTGAATTGCCCTTTCTGCCATCTAAAACCAGCCTCCTTCAGAAAGCCGTAAACAATCGCTTGTTTGTTGGGATGGTTTTCCAGTAGCCGCAGATCGCCGTACACAGACAGCAAGACGCCAACTACCAGTATCCCGATTTCGGTGCGGGTGTGTAATGCGCTTGAACCATTGAGGTAGCGATAAGGTAGCCCACACAGGCGTAAAGCAATTTCCGCCTCAGCAAGGTTCGCCTTAGTGCGGGACAATATGGCTTGTGTTCCACTGCTCACCGAGAGGTTTGATAGCACCTTGGATAGGCAGTTATCAAAGTGCAATCTGACCTCTGTTTTGGGGGTGCTAGGATGACTGACACAAAGCTTGGTCAGCTTTGTAGAGTTGCGCCGAATTACCGAGTTAGCCATCAAGGAAAGCTCATGGCCAAATCTGAACGTGCATGACAGTTGAAACACCTTCGTATTCGGGTAGTGCCTTTCAAACAGTCCGCCGATAAAGTCTGGTCGAGCACCACGCCACTCATAAATACACTGGTTAACATCACCAACAGCCATAACCGACGTATCCGACTTAGATAGCAAGCGGGTCATGTCATGCTGTATCAGGTTAACGTCCTGATATTCATCAACAATGATGTGCTTGAAGTGGGCACCAAGGCTGCTGTCATTACGCAACAGTGCGACAGCCTCAATCAAACAGTCATCAAAGGTTCGCAGACTGTTTTCCTCCAGCAGCTCACAATAGCGGCCATAGGCGTGAATAAACTCCCGTTTGATGTTGCTGAACGTTGGATCATTGGCAGCATCAACAGGAGTTACGGCCGCCGCCCGGCAGCGAGCAATAAACAGCTCGAAGTTTTCAATTTCATTGGGGTCAATATAATTCGCCTCATGGTCAAAGCCATAGCGGTAGGCTTGCTTTACCAGTTGCTCATAGCGGTAGTCGCTTGGAGTAATGAGGTCTTTCTTCTTGATTATCTGTTGGCGTTCTCCGTAACCAACAATCTTTAAGGCCAAGCTGTGGAACGTGCGGATTTCTGGAATCACGCTCGACATCAGTGCCGTCTTCAAGTTCTCCGTGAAGCTCACCTGCGCCGACTTGTTGTACATCAGGATCAGAATGGAGCGAGGATCAGTTCCCGTCTTGACCAGCCGCTCAACGCGCTTTACAAGTGTGGTTGTTTTCCCGCTACCAGGTACGGCTTTTACCAACGCATGTCCGGTGTCATGGCTGACAATACTTTTCTGCTCCCAAGTCAGTCTTTTGGTCATGCCTTAACCTTGTAATTGGCGCACTGACGGGCCTCGGTGTAGGGAACGATCTTTGCCTTACTGTGACATTGCAGATAGCCATCCTCCCATCGGCCTGCTTGCTCGCACATAATGCAGTTGGGAAATAGTGAATGAGGATCGGCGTGACGGATAAAAGCTCGTAAGTTATCAGCCAGCTCAGCGGCCCCTAACGATCTAGGCCATGTGTTCACGTCAGAATTGATTGTTAAATCCACTTCAGCGAGCGGCATCGTTTGTTCGTTGAGTCGGCCGGAACCACTTAAACTCCAGACAGACATATCCACGTTACCTACTGAGCAGACGCCGCTACAGGTGTCCACAGATTGAAACGGGGGAAGCCAGTTGAATACTCTCAGGATCTTCTCCTTGATCGAGTAGGCCCCGGTAAGCAACATCTGAATATCAGAGGCAGATTGGACCTTAAACTCAAGAATCGGGATACCGGCTTCGATCTTGTCTTGAGAGCAGGGGTGTGTGACACAAATCTCTACGTAGCAACGCCTTTCGCCAGTCGTATCATACAACATCACGTCTGGTCGCAGCCCTGTGACCTTATCGTGTTTTTCCAGCTCTGCCTGATCGAAAAATTGAGTCAAGTTGTAGCGTGCAGGCACGGATTTTACGCACTGACGTGCTTCGTCTCTAACCAAGGCTAAACGAGAACCATTACAGGCAACCCGGCGCTCCAGCTCAAGGCTAATAGGCATTTCACGGCTGAGAGCTTGTTGGTAGCGATAGAAGAATGCTTCTTTGCCGCACTTGTGAAGATAGGTTTCAAGGGCACAGCATTCTTCCGAATGGCGAAAGTGCTTAGCGTTGAACTCGCCCATTACCGGGGTCAGGGGGCTCTTACAACCTGGGCAGGTGTAAGTATGTGAGCGCAGGGCAGCGCCAATGTGCGTGAGGGTGCCCTCGCCGTCTAGCGCGTAAGCGTATTGTATTGAGCTGGATTGAGTTGTCATGACTGCGTATCCTCCCAAAAAAATCCAGCTAAGAACAGACCTTACGGCAGGCAAATGGTAAGTAGTGCTTCTTGAAGCAGTCGAGTGTACAGCGGCTCAGTGAAAAAGCTAATCGCCCGCTCAACAACCTAGTGATACTGGTGCAGATTCGACAATGAGTTAATGCCCGGAGAGCATCTGCAAGACTTCTAGCTGGAAGGCATTCCAACCAGCCCTCGCTTCTGAAAAGCCGTCAGGAAACGGTAAAATCCAACCAAGTGAGCAACTTCACTTGATCAAAGATCTAAGGCTAGAATGATGGAATTCCAACCTTAGTTTGCAAATAGCCTAAACATATAACTTCCTCTGAGGATTTAAAAGAATTCTCAGATGTCTTGAAAGCTACTTTTTAAACTTTCTCATTCTGAGAAGCATATTTAATTTTGCTGCGTCTGCTCGTGCTGCTGCTACAGAAAGGGCTTTATGCAGTGAAACTACCACGACAAACAAACAGAACATCGACCAGAATCCATCCATTTCGTTTACCTAATCGTTGAGGTTTTTATTCGGGATATCTGGCTAAATAGGACTACACAGATACCCAGTTAAACCCCCCGCTTACATAACACTCCGGTTCCTCACCAGACGTTTTATTCTATCGCGGTCTGTGGTTATCAGAAGCTGCATAAACCGGTTATTTAGTCCGTTACGCGAAAATTATTGAGGATCCGGGCTGTTAAACTGTTCTTCCTCTTTCGCTTCCGGAGAAAAGGGGAGGTGTCACCCTGCGGCCGGGTAGTGAAAGGGATTTGACGTAATTCAGGCGAAGGGCGAACAAGACCGCAAAGGACGCCCGGGCGACCGGATACCTGCCGGGTTGTGCGAAGTAAAAACCGGAAGCAGTGATAACACAAACAGGCCCCTACAGCGTAAGGATTGTGATGGACGATAAAGAGCAATTTACGAATCTTGTGGCAAAGCATGCCTCCGGACTCACCGAAGAGCAGCTGGCCGGTTACGATGCCTGTTCCCTGGATGGTGAATGCGTCACGCCTTCATACGAGGTTTTCCGGGGGTATCGTACCCGCCATACCCTGGATGAATTTCTGGAGATGGCCATATCGCTGAATGCCATCCACCCGGATGAATATTTAACGGATATGCTGCTTAAGCCTCATGAGGTGATCGGCGCTCTGGCCGATGAAGGCGACCAGCTGAACAACGCCACCCCGGTTTATTTCTTCCCGGATACCGGCGTCTATGCAGCGGCCGTCAGTGAAACCCGGGTGCTCGATGCCTGGCTTTGCTGGCCATGCTACCCGGCGAACTGGTAACGCGGCCGTTGGAATTGCACCGGCAGGATACGAATTTAACCGACCCCGTGGCGGGAAGGTTATCACAATTGCATGTCCTCATCCCTCAAGCCCCCTGCCAGGCCCTAACGTGCTGTCAGGCTTCGCCTGATTCCCGATCTGCGCCGGTACTTCAGCCGATAACTTTTTGTTTTCTTTTTATTTTCTCCCCATTTCCTCAAAGTTCGCGGGCGGCGTGGACAGGGCACCATTGCCGCATGTGGGGTCTTAATAAGGGCAGGGTGGTCAGGTTTGCTCGATGCCGGGGGTAGGCCCTACCCTTTATGGGATGAGGACATGCAATTCACTAAATTAATCGACAGCACCGGTGGTGACTTATCTGTAACGGGTCAGTTTTGATACGGGGAATGTTTCAGGGTTAAGATCTGGAATCATAAAAATATACGCTCCCGTTCAGGACATACGACTTGAAATGGATAATGCCATTAAAGGAATTCCAGCCTTTCGTCGATAACAGTTTCTGACCATCGCCATAACCATGTCATGGAGGAGACTAACCGTGTTTCAGAGGTGAGCTGGTGCCTGGCAAAACATACAAACTCAAATATCAGGAAGCGAGTTTAGTTGTTTATAACATGCAGCCGTGTAACTGATTAGGTACCGGCAAAAGGAGGAAATAATGTTTGAAAACTACGTTTGTAAAATCTATGTAAGCAATGATCCTCATTTTAGTAGCCATCTCGAAGCAACTGCGTTTGGTTTCGATAATGGTCAGCAGCAAAAGATTCTCACCGCAGCCCATGTTGTTACCAATGCTCTTGGAAAAATTTATCCCGTCAGCAATACACTTAAACTTTACGTCAAATTTCTTAACCATCAAGGACTGGTGAACGAAGAGCCTGTTCTAGTCGATTTCATTCTCAATGAGGCTAATGACAGGGCAGACTTTAAAGACGGCATTCCGTTTGTTGACAGTGCAGAAATCGTATTACCAGCTGGAATACAACAGCCTGTAAGTAGTTACTTTAAGGTCCTGGCTCCCGCAGCTGGCATGGGTACATTGGGTGTCGGATATCCAATGAATGAGACAACAATTTCGACATTCCCTGGTGAAGTTTCAGGCATTTGGCCTTTAAATTGCTCAAATCATTCTCCCCAACATCTCACAACTCGCTTTGTAATAGCACATTTCAACACCGATGGTTGCTCTGGTGGACCCTATGTCGTCTCCGAGAATGACGAGCATTTTGTCATTGGAAGTCTGGTTGGAATAATGTCTGGAACCTGCCCAGATTCAAATCCACACATGTCTGTTCAGTCCGCTACTGATTTTTAGCAAAGTCAGTTCCAAAATGACGCTGGCACGATAGTTATTTTGGGTCTGCCCGATATGGCGTCTGCCCTTACTAACAGCAACAGCATTGAAACTGACAAACATGAACTCGAAAGTGCCACAATAGTAAGTCATGATTTCTTCATCACTTTTATGGTGCTCTTTTTCACCTATCACACAGCAAGTTATGAATACGAGGCCTGTAATGGACGCTACCGAAACTGAAGAGCTCGAAAAAATTCGCAAGAAGGCAATGGATGAAGTTACAAGTGCTCTTCAGGCGCTTGAAAATAAGTTCCCGGGTATTACTGAGGGCGCAGCAGCTTTGGCGGGGTCAGGCGTAGGCGCAGCGGCTTCCTTCGGTGCTCTCTATACGCTTGGTACAACGGGAGTGTCAGCAGCAGGCATAACCTCCGGGCTCGCTACAGCAGGGTCTATCGTCGGTGGCGGTATGGTTGCAGGCATTGCGGTATTGGCCGCACCTGTAGCTGTGTTAGGGATTGGCGGGTACGCGATAGTGAAACACAAAAAAAATGCGAAACTGACAGCCGCCCTTAGTCAGGCCATCCAAAAGCTCTACGAAGTTCAGGAAAGGTTGATGTCGAATGCGGAATATTTTAAGGCAGAAATTGCTGGCATCAAGGCAACAATCGACATGCTTACTAAGAAAGCTCCAAAAGGTAGCCTGGTCGCGGTGAGGTAAACACATGAGTCAGTCTCCTTATGATGATGAGTTCAGGGCCATCCGTTATATTCAGCTCCGTGGTCAGGATATCGCGAACGCTCACGAGACAATTAACAGTGATATAGAGAGCCTTAAGGCACAGTTGACCGGGCTAATCAGCGGCACTGAACTTGATGAAGCGGAGCATCTGGCGCTTAAAGAACATCATCTGCGAGAAATGACCCCTTCAGATACTGCCATGCATTCTACTGGTCTCAAGACTATATATAGCGAGGCTAACCAGCGTGTATGCGGTGATATTGGACTGGCCACAATACTCTCCACGGATGACTTGGCTGTTGTAGATGCCCGGATCCAGAATCATATTAAAGAATTTAATGATCGCTACGCACTCGACGCCTGGGATTATGCTATTGCCTGCGGATGCGGGCTCATAGCATCCATGCTGGATTTACTTTGCGTCAGAGCCCCGCCAAAACCTACGGTGAGCTTTACGGCAGAAGTGGATGGTATTTTCAATAAACAGGTGCAGAAAGCCTTCAATGCCATTTTGCCGGAGGACCTGAGTACAAAACTCTCAGATTTGTTCCCTATAGGGGCACCAGACAGTTCGATCAGCAGCGATTTAATGGGTGCGGCCGGTGGCGTTTTGTCTCCCACAAATCACCGCTTAAGAGCTTTGTCACACGATCCCGTACTGGGCATTATTTTCGGTATAAAGGATATGCTGAACGGGACCTGTACGGTGGTTCAGAATGGACAGATCGTGGTTTATCCTTCCAGTAAAGGCGTTACAGACGAAACCAATATTTTCAGGCTCATCGCCAGAATGTTTGGACACCTGGCATCGGATGTTAATGCCCCCTCAGCAAAAGGAAACCGTGGCATGGGGTTACCGGCTCCTTTTATGGGGCTACTTCGTATGCTTGAGGGGATCCCTGTGGGGAGTTCTAACTTCGGCAAACAAATAGAGTACATGTATGTCAACGGGTATGACTTTCGTCAGTTTATCGTGACAAGTATTCCGATGAGCATAATGGAAGTTTTGATGCGGGTTTTCTATGTGGCGAAACAGGTATCGCTGGGAAAAGGAGCTTTTGGGGAGACCTTACTGGATACCATGCCGTTGCGGCTAAATCCACGCTTCCGGATGATGCTTGCCCTGGGTTATGGAACTTCCAGTGCTGTTAACGCAGGTAAAATGTATATCACCGGCAATATTCTCAATGCGAATTACGCCTCCTGGATGGGGTTGGCCTGGAATGGTTTTCACTCACTCAAGTGGTCCCTTTATCAGCGACACTTAAAGCTTTGGGCCGGTATTGAAAAGGCAGAACTGGAACGGCTTCAGAACAATATAGACAGCATCGAGGCATTGACCATCAGAGCAGGAAACTTGCCAGTCAAGTAACATTCACCGGAGCACCTCCGGAACCCCATAGCCCACCAGCTGCTAAAAATGTCTGCCTTTGCTTTTAATACTCTCTCTGCCTCCTCCCCGAGGCAGAGAGTAGCTCGTAGTTATTTATACAGCTCACAACAGGGCCATAAGATACTCCGCTTCTCGTTTACCGATGATCCTGATCTGTCAGCTCTCTTACCGGATGCTGTACGAGCGTAACGGCTTATTATTGATAGTTCTCTCATATCAAACCTCATAAAGATTTATGCTGCCACTTAGTAACAGCCTAAAGGTTGTACTCTCTATTTAACAGCTTTTAGGCTGTTAATTTGATATTACAGCTTTTAGGGTGTATGTTTAGAAAACAGCGTACAAGGTGTATCAGAGGAACTACTGAGGCCAGCTTATGATCAATAATGATTACCCGTTAAACACGCTCAACCAGTTGCGTCCCTTGCTCATTGGTTTTCGCAAGGCGAATGGCCTGACGCAAAAAGACCTGTCCGAAAGGTTAGGGGTCACTCAACAGACATACTCACGTCTGGAAGCCAACCCTGCCAGTGCGAGCATTGAACGGCTATTCAAGGTGTTTTCTATCCTGGGCGTAAAAATCAGCTTCTCCTCGACAACCGCCTCTTCAGAGGGGAAGCAGACGGAAGAAATGCTTAAATCAAACTCACCTGCACGACAGGAGAAATGGTAACGATATGAGCCGGAAACAGCAGCGTCTGGCAATCTGGATGAACGGAATCAAAGTCGGATACTGGGAAAAAAGTAAAGGGGTAGACAGCTTACAATACCTTCCTGACTGGAGTGCAGACGAACAGGGAAGGCCGCTGTCATTGTCCCTTCCTTTTACTCCCGGGAACCAGGTCTGGCGTGGAAATGTGGTACGTGACTATTTTGATAATTTACTCCCGGACAGCGAAGGCATACGCAGACGTCTGGCAATGCGTTACAAGGCCGATAGCCTGGAGCCTTTTGATCTTCTGACGGAGCTGGGAAAAGACTGCGTGGGCGCGATACAGCTGCTTCATGACGGAGATGAACCCACAGATTTATATTCCGTGAAGTATCACCCGCTTACTGAATCAGAAATTGCGGCAACTTTGCGTAATACCACGGAGACATTGCTACCGGGCAGGCCAGAAGATAACGACGACTTACGTTTATCTATTGCCGGTGCTCAGGAGAAAACAGCCCTACTGTGGCATGAAGATCGGTGGTGTATGCCGGAGGGTAATACACCAACGACGCATATATTCAAGCTACCGCTCGGACTTGTGGGGAACATGAAAGCCGACATGCGCTCGTCGGTTGAAAATGAATGGCTCTGCTCGGTACTTCTCGAACAGTACGGGCTCCCCGTGGCAAGAACGCAGATTGCTCACTTTGAAGATCAGAAAGCGCTGGTGGTAGAACGTTTTGACCGAAAATGGTCAGGAAACGGACAATGGATCATTCGTTTACCCCAGGAGGATATGTGTCAGGCCCTGGGCATTTCGCCATTACGAAAATATCAGGCGGACGGCGGGCCAGGTATATCGGAAATTATGGAAGTTCTGAGTAATTCAGACCGTGCTGAGCGTGACAAAGCGCAGTTTTTTATGACGCAGATAGTTTTCTGGATGATGGCCGCAACAGATGGCCACGCTAAAAATTTCAGTATTTCTATTGGGCCACAGGGACGTTATCACCTTACACCACTCTATGATGTGTTGTCGGCATGGCCGGTGATCGGTCATGGGAACAATCAGATATCCTGGCAGAAGTGCAAACTGGCGATGGCCGTACGTGGCAGTAGCAACTATTACCAGATATATCGAATACAACGACGCCACTGGATCAGGCATGGTGAGATAACCGGCCTGAGTAAACAGCAGACAGAGGCGATGATAGAGGAAATCATCGCCAGAACCCCGGGTGTCATTGAACGTGTTAGCGGGCTTCTTCCGGACCAGTTCCCCCAGCAGCTTGCGGAAAGTATTTTTGATGGAATGAGGCAGCAATGCAGGCGCCTGGCTGAGAAATGACAGCCGCAATTTATAGTGTGCATGTTTTCAGAATAGCTGATGTAAGCGTGAGGATTCAGTATGACTGAAGAACAAAAAAGAATAGAGCGGGCTATTGAGTTGGCTTGTCGTTACGGCGGAACCGATGAAATGCATCATCTGCAATGGGTCGTGGATCAGATGGTAAGAGAACTTGCTGGAGAACGTTATGCACAGATTGTAGCAGATGCCACCAGCGGAGAAGATGGGCCTGATACTTACAAATGGAGTGTTGGGATCGCGCCTTAGCATCTGTCAGTCTGGGGATGAAAACGTACTTAACATCCAGCGAATTCCCAGACTTCACATTAAGACTAGAGTAACGGCCGCAATCACGTGAGAGAAAAAAATGGCAATTTTAGCAATCATTGCAGTTATCGCCCTGGGTGGGTACGCCTGCGGGTTTATTAAAGCCCGTGAGCTGAGCGCTTTGCGTAAAGAAATGAAACTATACGTGGATCGCATGGAAGCGGCGGAGCTGGACTTACACGCAATCAGAAGTGTAGCGGAGCACCGGTTGCACGGTGCAGGTAAACAGTTTGCCGACCTTTACAGCCGTATCGACGGTGCAACTGTGACGCTGACACCCGAAGATCAGCTGTTACTGGCAACGATGCCATTTAATATTCAGGATGTAGAAGACATCGTAAACGAGCGCGGTCCAAAGACAATTAGCGGCCGTCCATTCTGGGAAGTTGAGCCAGGCCCGCATGACTATGAATATGGCCCGCAATATCCGTATTTCCCAGACCAGCGCTAGGAAGAGATCAAGATGAGAGAGCCAAGACCCCGCCATACCTTGCAGGTCATTCGAGTGCCTTCTCTGGAGGTTCAGGATCTGGGGCTGACCAGCTTTGATAGCTGGCTTGACGAGAACGG
The DNA here is from genome assembly GCF_009907385.1 of Atlantibacter hermannii. GTDB lineage: Bacteria > Pseudomonadota > Gammaproteobacteria > Enterobacterales > Enterobacteriaceae > Atlantibacter > Atlantibacter hermannii_A. Next base: position 5,510 of record NZ_JAAATR010000015.1, on the reverse strand, counting down.
TTATGACAAAACGAATGCCAGAAATAACCGTACCATCTGGGCGAGAGAAGGCGGATGGCATCTGAAACGTTGCAGAAATCTGGAAACTGGCACGGACGATTTCTGGTTTATCGCTTTCGATGGTAAAGGCGGAAAGATATACCCGCTGAAAACCCAAAGAGACTACCGGGCTGCATATCGTAAGCTGGAAGCAGAAGGTTATGCACCTGCGGTCATCGAGCAAATGACCACAGGCGCAGCATATAACCTGGCCTATCCACGTTCCACCCTAAAACAAGCTGAGACGGCCACCAGCGAACCAAAGCGGAAACCTGACGTAGATATCCAGGGTGAGCACTGCGAGCGCGTAGTGACGCAACGTAGTGGCGTGGCACAGGGTAAATTTAAAGCTCTGCTCATCGAGAATTTCGCGGGCCGTTGTGCGGTAACCGGTTGGGTTAATGGCGGTGTCCTGGATGCGGCACACATTGAACATGGAACCCGGTACAATCCGTCTAATGGCATCCTGATGACTCCAACAATGCATGCTCTGTTTGATGCCGATCTTATGGGCATAGATCCGGCCACCCTGACCGTTCATTTTAAGCCAGGCATTGAGCTGGGCGAGCTGTTTGAAGGCCGTAAAATCACACCGCTGGTGTACGATCTGGACTTAGAGCGGCTGGCCGTACGCTGGGCAGGATACCAGGGCCTGGCTCATGAACAATGATGGGTTACAGCCGGGATGTGTGAAAACCCGTCAGTGAAACCTGCATGCGCCATACCTTTAAATTTAAACTCAAGAGCCAGGCTCAAGATAAAACCGAAATGAAAAGGTAAAATCCGGTGCACCAGATCTCTTAGGTTTAATACCTGAGCCGGTATACTGGCAGGCGCAGGCATGTGGGTATTATCCAGTCCATACATCTCCACACAGTGTTAACCGCAACATTTAAAGTTCAATAAGGACGGTTTCAATTTTATGTATAAAACAGCATTAGTGATGATTATCGGGATCCTCGGATGCAGTAAAGCATTTGCAGCCACTGAATTACAGCTCCAGCAAAAACGCGTTATGCAGTTCTGTGCCAACGCCAGTCTTCCATTGTTAGTTGCGGGTACAACGTACGCGAATACGTCTGACAACGGGCGACCAGAAAAAGAAAGATTGGCAATCCTGAAAAATTCAGTTGCAAGCTCGACAGCTTATAAAATGGCATCTCCCGGAGTTCAGATTGCCATGATGAGCGTGGTGGAAGATATTGCCGATCCGAAAGAATTAGCTCTACATCAAAAAGAAGTTAGACGTCTTGGGGCTAGTTATCTTTCCGACAGCGGTGTTTCATGGGCTTCAAAAACTGTTTCACCATTTACAGCCTGGTGTAACTTTAACCGTTTAGAAAGTTAAGGCTGGCAAGGCGGTTCCTGTTCAGGAAAGTTACTTTCCGTGCGGGGACCGTAAGATACAGATAAAGCTTAAGGCCTTTGAATTTCTGGAAAGCATTTGAAAATTTCATTGCGCTTGTCTGATATGAAACAGCCCCTGCATTTCTGCAAAGGCTGAAAGAGTGTGTACGGACTTTGGAAGGAGTGATGATATACGCCTGAGCCATCCCATCACCGCAGACAGGGTAATTAACCCTGACTAAAGCTTTCACCTATTCCGTCGCTCGCAAGCGGCTTTCGCACACTAACGAAGGTATGGCCTTTCGTCGGTGTTAAATTTTTCAAACTTTGCTTACTTTGTCAAGGAAGGTGACCGCAGTAGTAGGCACAACTACTTTAATCTGTATGAATAATAAGGTAGAACCGGCCAGTGAATGAATGCTTTCCCTGAAATCAGGCGGACAACCTTCAGGAATATTGATAGCAAGACTGAATCTCTCGCTGCGGCGATAAACATTTCGCCATAACCCTGAACGAGAGTGGTTCATCCATCATATACAGGAGCGTTACATGCGCAAATTTAAGTACATAATCTGTCACCAGTGCGAAGGCCACGGGACCATGGAAAACCCGGCCTTTGAAAATGGATTCACCCAATCAGAAATGGCTGAGTGGGAGCCAGAAATGCGTGAAAAGTATTTTGCCGGAGCATTTGATGTTCGCTGTGACGTTTGTGCCGGTGACGGTAAGCTCAGCGTACCAAACGTAGCGGCTATGTCTTTTTCAGAACGACGGGTTCTGGCAGCACGGCGGCGTGATGAGCGTCTTCAGGCTGCTGATGAACGGCTGTCCCGCCAGGAACGAGCAATGGGGTACTGAGGTGTTACAGCAAAGATGAAAATGACGAAGCCAAAACCGGTAAGCCGGATGAAAAGACCGTTTATTAGTGAGCTTGCAGAGCTGGGTTTATCGGGTGAAATTCTTTCAATTCGAACTGACGGCATGCAGGGGACGCTCATACCCGATCTTACCGCAGGGGTGAGTGAAGCAGGCCGTGTGAAAACCGGCAACTGGGTAATCTCTGACAAGAGAACCTTCGACCATGTCGTTCTGTGTGTTGAAAGACAAGATGAGAACCATGATGTGTACGTAGGTAAATTCATCCAGTTACATGTAGCCGCTAATAAGAGCCTTAAGATCGTCGAAATGGGCGATGTGAAACTGGTGGCCATAACCAGCTCGATTCCTACCACTTTTAATGGTGGGATAAAGAGATACAAAGGGGTTACGTATGTGTCACTTTCCCAAACAGCTCAAACCACTATCGACTTCCCGAAGCGTATCTACAAAGAGGGCCAGGAATGTACTTCTGTCACCAGTCCTGACCAAGGTCCTTTCGCCCGGGATGTTAGGTTGAATTGCTACGGGCGATGTGTTGTCACCGGCGTAAGGTCCCCCTGGCGTACTGAGGCCGCGCACTTAACGCCACGTCATGAAGAAGGCATTCCCGACGTAACGAACGGAATTTTACTTCGCCGTGATATCCATACACTGTTCGACAATGACCATTGCGCCATAAACCCTGACACTATGAAAATTTACTTCAGCCGGGAGGCCCGGGAGTTGGATGATGATCTCCTGAAATGGCATGGGAATGAGATAGAGACGACACGCATGCAGGTTCCGGTTAACATCGAAAACCTTCGGATACGATGGCAAAAATTTAAGGCTAAGGATCGTCAGCGTAAATAAAGCCATAAGCTGAACCACGGCGAGGATTAGTCTTGTTCACTAAATGACAGCGAGAGATTAAATGCAAACCCAAAAAGATATTACAGTTGGCCAGATCTGGGAAGAAGTGGATCCAAGACTGATCCGGAAAGTGCGAGTTGTTGAGGTGGCCTCGTTAGAAGGGCCCAAAGGCATCCTAATCGAAAACGTGGAGTCTGGTCGTAAGAACTGGGCGTCGTCATCCCGCTTTAATGGAAAGCGTGGAGGGTATCGTCTTATTTCCTGAAGGTTTTGCCAATATGGGAAACTGAAGAGGTTGAAACCATCCCGGTGAGGGAGCATATCTGGTAAAGAAGAGTCTTTAAAAAGGTTTTACGCGACCTGGGATAATAAACGGGAAAACGATACCCAAAAAAAGAATACAGCGATGATAACGATAAGGAATGGTAAGGGCTTCAATATTTTGAGAAATGACCTGGCTTCCTTTGCATCTGCATTTCTAATCAAACTGTCCACATAGGGATCACAGCTCTTAGGTTCTGAATTTTTCATATGTTCTGTACCTGAAATTGATTCCGTATGAGAAAAGGCCACCGAAGTGGCCTCTATCAAAACTGGTGGCAAAAGTTAGATCAGGAAATCATCAAGACTTTTACCGGCTGCAATTTGTTCTGCCAGAGCTTTGGGGGTACGGCCCTGTCCAGTCCACGTTTTTGTTTCGCCATTTTCATCAGTAAATGAGTATTTGGCCGGGCGTGGTTCACGGCTTTTCTTGGTAGCCGTAGATTTGGCCTGGAATGAGCCAAGCAGCTCTTCCGGGTTGATACCATCTTCTTCCATTAACTTACGCAGGGCGTCAAGTTTCTCCTGACGAGCTTGCAGTTCGGCAGCTTTGGATGATTCTTCCTGACGACGCTCATCAACAATGACATTAAGCTTTTCGAGGATTTCCTCAAGTACTTCTAAAGGCAGCTCGCGGCCCTGGGCGCGAAGAGTACGAATATTGTTTAACGATTTGAGTGCTTCAGACATACGACCTCACTTTCTAATTCTTTGATAAGGATTTACTTAATCATAATACACTCTATAAGGAAAAAGATGCCAGCTTTATGTCTTCAGGTACAAAGATATCTTGCTAAGAATACTCCTTATCTTCCTTGTGCAGACTGTTTCGTGCTTTCGATGTTGTTCATGAGTCTTAAAATCTGCTCACTGTTTAGGGTACTCATGCTGTAAATCATCAAGAAGGAAGCGCAGAACAACATAAGCAATCGGAAAAGGAAACCATGCCAGTGACAGGCCATATATGGCGGAGATAAACATAGGGTAATTTAACTCACTTACAAAATTCGCTTCATTGTATTGTTGAATCGAAATGGCAGAAGCAAAAATTATAATTAAAGTAAGAAAAATCCACTCTAGCCATCTCTTTTTATAACAAGCATAAGCGAAAGCTGTAGGGTAAAAAATAAAGCAAAAAATTCCAGCTGCAATTACGTTCATAAAAGTAACTTTCCTGATAGCGCAGTTATTTTTCGAATGCAGCATCATGAACAACTGCCATAACATTGATGATTGGCTTTCTTTTTCTGAAGAACCTTCCGCGCGGCAAAGTTTCTCCCGCTTTGAGACGATAAAGCCAGAAAACATAAGCCGGAGGAACATTGCTGTCAAAAATATCTGAACAAGTTTGAACTGTGATGCCTACTGTATTGTCTTTCCTCATCTCTTTAAAAGTGCCTTGCAATGCAGCGGATAACGTCATTTTTAAGAAACCTTTTTCTGTTTGAACGGATAGACTTGACTTAGCTGGCTTGACTGTAATGTTTGCCACTAAAGATCCCTCGTTCTGAGGATGCAGGCACTACAAAGTTACCGTCAGGTCTAATCATACGAGTTTGGATGAAATTTTTGCCGGATTTGGTTTTTTCAACCTGGTGCTCGATCTTCCATTCTTCTTTGACGGGACCGGATGACAAATGAACTAGAACCGGTACTTTTTTACGTGTTCTATCCAGAACAATACAATTTGATTTATCCGTATCAACGCTTCCCTGAAGAGTATTCAAAGAGCAATTATCATATCCCTCAACCGGAACTGCATTACCTTGGATATCAATTTTGAATCCTCCAGCTATTACAATTTCGGGTGCATTATCATTTAAAGTCTCGTCATAGGCAGCATCAACTACATCGCAAGCAGTAAGAGTAAGTGACGATGCCACAGCAAGACACAATAAAGAAAATCTGTTTTTGAGCATATTTGAGACCTTTTATAAAAATAAAATAACAGGAGAATTGTATCATTAACAGTCTAGTTCTAACGACTACCACTTTTAAGTATGTATTGAGCCAGTTTTATATTCAGGCACACCATATTGCACTCTAGGGAAGGTGCGAATAAGCAGGTCATT
>NZ_JAAATR010000014.1 GCF_009907385.1 Atlantibacter hermannii | reverse complement strand
ATATCAGGAACTTGTTCGCACCTTCCCTAGACTTAACGATGTTAAAATTTTGGTTGTATTAAAATCCTCCTGCGAAAGTGAAATCATCCATGTATTATCTTTATGATAGTCGGTGATATAAATAAAATGAGATGTAAAAGGCGTTGAGTGATTGAACTCTCCTAAGTTCCATCCATACTGTCTCACTGTATTTGAGCTAAGTTCTTTGTCGGTAATGTTCATAATTCATACCTTTCGATAAAGTCTGTAATGATAATTAGCTATCTCAAAGGCCCAGAACAACTCTTGAAATAACCTCACTCGAAGAATTTATCATATTGAACACCCCTACCTAATAACCTTGCCGACTTAATAAATCACAATAGCCCTCCCCTGTCATTTTAAAACGCTACTTGAATTTTTGATAGCTTATAGTTGTTTTACGTTCTTTGTGATACTCATATGTCATCTTCTCTTTCCAGTACCAATCTTGTAAATCCTGCAAGTCTAGCCCATTTTTCTCACGTATGCTTTCGTGTAATTCGCTAAGCGCGAGTTTATCATTAGGTTTATAAATGGCTAATTTTTCTTCAAATAAATCCAGCCAACGTTTCCCCATCTTTCGACGCAAAACAAACACCATCGTGATAATTGTACTGAAATGCACAGCAATTAGTTCCAACTTATGCGATTGCTGACCAGATAAAATTACTATTGTAACAACAGGGATGGCCGTATATAAAGCAATCAAAGCGACCATAAGTTGATATGGTTTTTCCCGTATTACCATGTCCATGGGTAAACCAGAGGACGCTACTGCTTGCCAAAATCTTAAATACCTTCCGATGGACTTAAACCTTTTCCCGTTTTTATGCATAAACCTGTTTTTATTTACTATCATGTTAGACCTCTATTTTTCTGTAATTCTAGAAGAATGTTACCTTAACCCTTAACAGGGATAACACCGCATGTATTATCTCCATAATCAAAGCGCAGGGCCGGTAATAAAAAGTACCATACCATCGATGTGTAGTTCGTTCAGTGCATCCCTGTCCGTGGATAGCTTTCTAATGTTGTCAGGAGTTGCATCAATCGGGTATAAATCTTGCGTCAGTTTGACGAGATTCTTCTCAGTGCAGGTAAGACCGCCTTCAGCGAGAGTGCGCAGGTAATCACTAAACACGACTTCTTTTTCATCAGAGGTAAGTCGCTCGAAGTACCCCATATGTTCGGACGTGAAATTCTCATCTGCAATACTTCTCACTACTGAGATGATATCCGACCTTATGACCAACTCCCGCACCGCAGCATAAAAAATCCTGCCGTAATGTCCTGACACGTTTTCCTTTGCGAGCCACCAGCGCTCATCCGTGGTAACGGGTACTGTGGTCGGGGATGCCAGTAGCAGAACGGGGCTTAAACCGGATCGCGATAACCCTTCAGCAAAAGCTTCTTCAGGAAGACTGCTAACAGGCTTGCCTTGATAACGTGCTTCTACCATCTATGCTTCTCCTTTCTGATGTAGGCATGACTGCCTTCTATTTAAGCAATCAGTAAACCGGATTGAGCTGAGCAACGTTATCCTTCTCCCATCATTGCTTGCCACTTTTACCATAAGCGCCAAACAATTAGCCCCATTATTCCGGTTGTAAACTGAACCTTAACACTAACCAGTATGAATCGGTCATCTGGGGCAAAGTGTCCACCGGGTTGAAGTAGCCAGGTTGTTAGCGGCGGATGGAAAGCCAGTACGAATCCGTAAACTATAAAAGCCAAGCTCAGTAAAAGAAGGAGCATGCGCCCAATACGTTTGAGTTGATAAGATAAACTCGCGCTAGTTTTTCGTGGGGGTACGATATGGTCTTTCAACACTGTCTCCTTGCCAGCAAATGCCGAAGCGCTGGCATAAAGATTAAACAATTTTTATGCCAGTTACTCCGGCGAGATGGGTGATAATCCTCGTTGCCATCATAAAGCCTTATCTCTTTCAAATTTGAGCGATAAGGGGTCTTTGAGCCTGTAATGGCTTTTTGTTTGATGTTTTGATGGCACCTGCCCCCGCGTTTTACCATGACCGAAGTACATAGCGGCTCACACCTTCTGCTGGCTGTTGCCACTCGCTATTCTCCGTTGACGGTCTGAGGCGCGTCGAGCCCCGGGAGATGTTTTTCATCGCCTGCTCAAGAGTGTCCATCCTGTAGGTTTTGATGTTCACCCCTTCTTCAGAAATAGGCCCCAGCAGTTCCGTAACCTCACGCTCACCCTGATAAATATCGACCCACTGTGTAATATTCACCTTATCACCATTCGCATCAATGCCACGTCGGTTAAAGTGGTCAATTTCAAACTCACACACGGTTACCGGTACCAGCCCCTCCGGGCGCGGATACCCGAGTATTTCATCAAAACCAGGTTCCCCTTCATCAGTGACCAGATCAGGCGTCAAATAGAGTTTTCCGTTACGGGAAAAATGCGCAACATGGCAGGACCACTGGTCATTTAACATCGTTGGCATGCTTGTGAACATTCCTGAATACCACCGTCTGGCATTATCAACTGATTTGGTGACGAGGATTTCATCTGGTACTTCCCCGTTGTCCATGGTGTAAAAACTGAGAGACAGAGCGGTATTTCTGCGTGAAAGTAGCTTTTCTTTATTGACCTCTTTATTTTCAAATTTGGACAGGTATTCCTCAAGGAACAGCGCCTGCAACTCGGGTGTCGGCGCTTTCTGATAAAACCAGTCGGCCAGGTCTTTAGTGCCAATATAGATGAGGCTGGCTTTACCTTTTTCGCTCTTGACCGCAACAGGAGCCATTAGGCTTACTTGCTGTACGTACTCACTGGTTTCATTGATACTTTCATAGGCCTCAATCCACTGGCCAAGCAGATTGGTGTAAATCACCGGATCGTTCAGCTTTAAAAACTGCTTAAGAGCCTGAGCGCCACGGGAGCATGTATCAAAATAACGCTGCTTCTCTTCGAAGCTTTTGAAAGCAGTCTTTTTGCCCGACCATGTGGCCACCAGCTGTTCATCTTCGAACAGGGTGTTTTCAGCTGGTAAGAAGTGTTTCATTTTCGCAAAACGTTGATGAGTGACGTTTAAGACATTTCGGGATGTAGCAAGTACCATTCGATGAACCCAGGCATGCCCTTCCATCCGGTTGTCGCATTCAAAATTTGCTGGTGCGGCATATGCAACAAGTTTCCCTGAAGCATTTACCGATAACCTGACCAGCTCATAGCCTTTGCTGCTAATAAAATTACGAACCCCGGGAAGATGTTTGAGCCCCACATCAGCGAGCATATAGAGCTGGTTCAGGAGCTCTTTGGAGCCCTTCTCTGTACTCATGGCAGCTTCCAGCGTCGCCCCCCTGTTATCAGCTCGCCAGGCTACAATGCATCGATCTATCAACTCTGATCTCAGATTAGGCTGGCCAATATTTCCATCGGCCAGAGCCTGGCTCAGCATCTGCCGGTAAGGTTCTTCTGCCTCACGCTCGGCACGAATATAATTTAAAGCCATCTTGAAGAAGCGAATGTAAAACAGGTGATTAGACCTGAATTTACGTCTGTGAATGTACCATTCGAGCTCCTCCGCTTTAATGGTATCCATGCACAGGAAACCCAGTTCAGCATCATTCCTGCTGGACTCCTTAAATAAAGACAAATTCACCTTACAATTGAAATCTCGATCCGTTGAGTATCTGTTTACTGTTGCGTTGACACAGATATCGTCTCCCTGACGGAATGCAATAACCGGCTCATAGTTTTTATGGGTTCTCCCAAGCCATTTATAGCCAGAGTAGCTGTTGTCTTCCTGAACTGCTCCTGGTGCTGTCACTGGGTTCATCAACGAATCCCAGTTGCACATTACCCGGGATCCGGACTGAAGGCATGAGTTTGCCTGTTCAAGATAACTTTGCAGAGACGGCCGTGTCTCAGCCATACCCAAAAGGCCAGAACCGTCTTTGTCGTGCAGAAATTGGAAGTACCGTTCCTGGAACTCAAGGCTCAGAAAACTGTAAGGGGTATTGGTATCATAGAAATCACCAAATAGTTTGAGCCGGTGATCGAGGCCGCAGATAAGGATCAGGAAACGACGGTAGTGAAGTGCCATAAGATCATGCTGCTTCAGTCGGTCGGTATAACTGACGTCCTCAAACTTTATGGTGCTGCCATCAATCCCCTGGAAATGTGCTTCCTGTTCGCTGGCGGAAGGGAATAGCTGCGAAGCCCCAAGATGGCTTTCTACCGAAGAGTAAACCTGATGAATATTTTGACCGTCCCGGACCAGAAGGAATACAACCCGGTTCCTGTCATTGCGGACATGATTTTCCCAGGGATCGCGGTAATCGATATAACGTCGTGTTGTGGCCATACATACGATGGAACGTTCGGACGGAAAAATCTGCTCCACCAGCCCGGGGCTGGTTCGTAAAGTTTCATGAAATTTTTCCATATCAGAGAAGTCGAACCAGCTATCGAGATCGCACCATACGGCCAGCTCTTCATCCACCATCAGCTTTGCCTGAACGACCTGGAGCGGGAGGTGTGATGGAGCGGATTCACCCTTCACGATATTCACTACCTCAACGTCTTTGCCGGTATACAGTTCCAGACTGCCAACGCCATCGTGGATTTTCTTCACATATTCCATGGCTTCTTCTGTAGTGGCCAGACTTGCCGCTGCAACTTCCTCGAAATAGGGCAGCATTCTTTTGCTGGCATTAGCGATTGCCTGCGTTCGTTGTGTGATGATTTTGCTGATGGCTGTGCTGATCTGCCCTTCTTTTAAGGCCGCTTCTCTGATTTGTTCAATGCGGGTATCTGAAATACCAGAGGACAGAGCATTTTGAACTGATCCAATCGCCAGTGAGGTTACCGCCTGCTGCTCTTGTGGGGGCACTAACGCAACGCTAAGGCCCGTCACAGGGTTTTCACGGTCATCTGTACCTAATTGCTCAATCGCAAGGTCACGGAGCCCCTGAGCATCGCTCACGAGGGCTGTAAGCGATGCCTGTAGGCTATTCACTTCTTCCTGAGCTTGTCTGAGTTCAGCATCCCGGATTACCTTATGGTCGGGTTCAAATACAAAACTGGACAGAAAATCCTTAACCAGGAAGCGATGCTCTCGCATTTCTTTGCCACGTTCCCTACGGTTGCCGCTGCTGTCTTCAGTGACAATAGCTACAGTCTGACCGTAAACGCGGGGATGGGCGCGTAGAATCACTGTGTGCAGCTTATCTTCAACGTAACGCAAAGACGTAATGAGCAGCGTATCCCCTGCCACAATACCCTCTTCAGGGATGCTGTCAGTGGACGTCCAGTACTGACCCGCCAGCAAAGAATGAAATCGCTCTAAACGGTCAATGTTATTTTTGCTGACCAGGTCACCCATATACCTTTCCTTCCAGATTCGTATGTTAGGTGAATCATACCAGATTGCACTTACCGTCTAATAACTCAAAAAACACCAACTTCGGCATTCACTAGAAATGAATCCGTCCACTATTATTCATTAATTAAATAGATTCTTAGATATGAATAGCGCATTGCTTTTAAAGCAGGTTTCGCAAAGGGTTAAAAAAGGCTTCTTAAGTGAAGCCTTTAATAATAAATGCTACTTATCTTCAGAGGGATACATTTCCCAGTATTTATTACGTACATTAACAAGGCAATGGTCTGCTGTTTCTGAAGCGCCTTTGTCGCGGTTTACAAAGGCTTCTGCAACTTCATCCAACTTATCCGGTACCGTATTTAATGGTAATGCCTGCTTCAGGTTGGTGGTTACCAGTTCCTTTGCTTTATCATGATTAAGTTCAGTTCGGATGCTTGCATCTTTACAAATATCATCAACCTTACCATCAAGAATAATGTTTGGGATAGGTTCGTTTTCAACTTTATGTGTAGTATTAGCAGAGGAGCCAAAAGCGACTGACATCATCGCACACAGCAGAATATTTTTTAATTTCATAGTTCACTCCATTATGACTATTGATATCTACTTATGAAGTATTAGTTATATCATGTTTGCCGTCAAAACATAGAACCCACTGTTTTGACTTTAAACATATCATGCTACAACGTTTTTTTGCACGTGACTTTAGTAGGCATGATTTATGAGGTTTCAGCAGGACGTCAGATTGTTGTCGATCCAGTATTGATGCAAGCCTACCGTCCATTTCTTCGATAAGGCCGAAAGTAAAAGCGCTAAACCACAGCAGTTACCAGGAGTAAAAATTCGTATGGGATCTGGAGAACCGACTTTAACACTCATAATGAACTCCAGAATGTTGCCATGGCATAGACTATTTCTAAGCCTGACGATATCTGCTTCAGGTTTTTTACCAGCGTCTATCTTTGCCAACATATTCTTCTCGGCTGGAAATGACAGTAATTCTATCGGCATCCCTTCCTGCTTAGCCTTTCGCATTAAAGCGTTACTCATTACTGACGTACCATCTAAGTCCACCAGTACAGGAACTGACTGCTGAACGTTAACAGTTGATTTCAACTTCAGCGTAACCCTGAGTGATGTTTCGATCCCATTCAGAAAGCTCGTACAGGCCGGTAACCATAGACCATGATGCAGCGCCTCGGTTGCTTGTTTAAAAAACCAGTCAATCACGGGGACAGTGCAATGCTCATAATAGTGATTTACCTCGCTGAACCTTGCCATATAAGCATCGTACTCAGCCTGGTCTTCAGGAGATAAAAAATTTGGTGGGAGGAGCATCAGAATCCTTTCATCCTAGCTTGTATACCTTCTTCGTAGGCCAGCTCGCCATTATCGGTAAAAGATGGTTTTTGATGTTTATGATAAAGCTTAATTTTTCGTCAGGCTTGATAGCGTTACCGGAGAGATTTGATCTTTTCTCTTCAACTCGCAATACTGTTTATACATACAGTACAAGAATTCGAGTGTAGCTATGTCTGTTATCCTTGAGCACATTAGCAACAAGCCTTACGAAATGGCACCTTTTTTCAGTGATTTACTAAGCTGTGGAGTGATGAGTCCGTGCGCCGGGCATGAAGATAATGAATTAAATTTGCATGAATATGTAGTCCGCAACCGCCCCTCAACCTTCTTTGTCAGGGCGGCGGGCCTCAGTATGATCAATGCCGGTATCAATGATGGAGCAATACTGGTTGTGGATCGGTCTTTAACAGCACGACACGGCTCTATCGTCGTTGCGCTGGTGGATGGAGAGTTTACGGTAAAGATCTTACACACGTATCCTGAGCTGCTTTTGATGCCTTCTAATCCAGCCTATAAGCCGATACGTGTAAATCCTGAATCCCTTGAGATATGGGGCGTCGTCACCTTTGCACTGAATCAGTTCAGCCATGTACATGCACGTTGATATTAACGGAGCCTATGCGGCATTTGAGTGTGCGATGGATCCCAAGCTGTCAAAAAAGCCGCTCATCATAGCCAGCAATAACGATTCGTCCGTCATTGCAATGAATAAACTGGCTAAAAGCGTTGGTATTAAGCGTGGGACCCCAATTTTTAAGTGCAGGGATTTGATTCAGCAACACCGGATCGAAGTCAGGAGCTCTAACTTTACTTTGTATGAAGACTACTCAAATCGCTTCCATGAAACGCTGGAAAGCTTCGCGCCTCAATCGAGTCGATATAGCATAGATGAAAATTTCATGTTATTGAAAAACATGAACAAGATAATAGATTATGAAGATTACGGCCGGTTGATCAGAAGTACACTTCTTCATAATCTGTCCCTTACCTGTGGTGTGGGTTGTTCAAGCACCAAAACCCTCGCTAAATTATGCACCTATGCGAGCAAACGATGGGCAGCTACAGGCGGGGTTGTAGTTTTGACTGATCAGGCCAGGATCAGGAAGCTCCTGAGCCTGATCAGTACCAGAGAAATATGGGGTATTGGTCGAAAGATTAGTGAACGCCTGTCGGCTTTCGGGATCATCACTGCCGGTGATTTTTATAATAGCGACGTTCGCTTTTTACGTAAAAGCTTTGGCGTTGAAATCGAGCGTACCTGGCGGGAACTGCATGGCGAACCATGTTTCCGGCTGCACGAGTCTCCTCCTGTCAGGCAACAGATTATCGTTTCCAGAAGTTTTGGTCAGCGCCTTAATGAGATAGGCAAGCTACATGAGGCAGTTTCATTTTTTACCGCCCGGGCGGCAGAGCAGCTGCGCAAGGATGGCTCGTGGACCCGTCAAATCACAGTCTTCATTCAGAGTAGCAATTATGCGCAAGGTGAAAACCGCTACAGCAATTGTGGTATCGAGCCGCTTACCGCTACACAGGACACCCGCGATCTGGTTGATGCAGCCATGACCATCCTGAACCGCATTTACAGACCCGGGATAGCGTATGCGAAAGCAGGGGTAATGCTCTCCGCTATGACTGACGGCACAGAGCAACTCAGCCTGTTTGATACTCGCCCGGCCAGGCCTGGCAGTCAGGCACTGATGAAAGTTATGGACCGGTTCAATAAAGAAAAGCGCGGAGCTCTGTTTTTACTGGGGGAAGGCATTCAACAGGATTTTCGTATGAAGCAGGCCATGCTATCACCGAGATATACGACCCGCTGGGATGAATTACTCGTTGTAAAAGCGTAGCGGCCATGACCGGCATGGCCGTACTCATCAAATGTGAAAGTAACTTTAGGCCCCGCGAGCTTTTTCGATTGCGCCCTGCAAAGTTGCTGCGTCCATAGCCCCGGGGATAAATGTGGTAGTCGCCGCATTCGGCTTTTTCATATTCATAATGATGAAACCGGGTGTGCCGGTGATCCCGAGCGCTTCGCCCAGCTGCATATTGCCGGAGATCACGTTTTCATACCGGTTTTTTTCCCTGTCAGAAAACGTGCTGTTAAACCCTGACTTTTCCACCACAGTATTAAAGTCAGTGAGTTCGAATTTGCGTTGAGAGGTCATGAAGGTATGAGCCACAGCCATCAGGTTGTTGTGGTACTTACGATAGGCTTCAGCACCGAAATTCTGATAGACGTGCAGACCCGTAGCGGCCCCCATGGCAGATACAGGTTTTGAACCGGCAAAAATCGGGAATTCTTTAAAGAAGAATTTTACATCTTTGCTCTGATTCATTACCGATTCAACAACAGGTGTAACCCGCATGCAGTAAATACACTGATAGTCGAAGAACTCGATTACCGCGACGTCGGCGTCATCAGGGCCGATGTTTGGCGTCTCCTTGGTATCCAGCAGAGCTGGCGCATATGGAATTATTCGTTCCACTGAGGCACTCACGTTCTGATTTTCCAGCGCCTTACCTGCTTCCACTAAATAATGGGGATTTTTTACCAGGTAAGTAGCGGCAATTTTGCCAATTTCTTCCTCACTGAGCACCTTCGGTTTAAAATAAGTTGCCGTGATTAACGCCGAGGCAGCGGTAGCAATAACCGCAGAAATTAAAATCGTGGCCATCGGTTTTAAATAAAATTCTTTAGACATAGCTACCTTTATGCTTTTCAGCCTGTTAGTTATTAACCTGCGATGGATTATACTGGCCCGGTAAATCGGAATTATTCGTGAAACAATGCTTTTTGGAGATTAAAGGATGATTAGGCAGGGCTTTATACTCACAACCGCAATGCTTTTGAGTGGATGCGGATATCATTTCGCAAACCAGGTAGATGCGTACGATCTAATGCCTCGTCCTGTTACAAATAAAAGGTTTCAGATAGTCCCTCCGGACGAAAGTATTCAGTCCAGAATGTTTTCAGGCCGTTTTGCTGATGGATTAGCAAAAAAAGGAGTCATTATTTCCACTCACCAGCCAGATTATGTGCTCAGGTTCCGAATCAGCAGCTCACAGGAGAACATGCAGTATAGCGAGCAGCTTCTTACTGGGGTGACAGGCTACGTTGTAGATAAAAAGACAACGAGAACTGACAAGCATGGCGAATTGCATACTGACTATGACTACAAGCCAGTCGATGGGGTAATAGGCACTGAGACGATGTCGCAGATGCACTATATGCGACAGCTGGATGTCGAGGTATACCCGTCAGCGAAAGGAGCAAAGCAGGTTCTGAAAGTGAGTATGCAAAGCAATGCACCTGTGCCGTCAGACAGCATTGCTTATTCAGCAATGATCGACGCCTTTACTGATAAATTTGATGCGCCGCTGCGTTCCGGAAATTATGTTGCAGTGATCCCCTGGAACTGAAAGCAGACGGCGGGAAGAGAATGTTCAAAAGTGACTTTTGGACACGCACATTAACGTGGCTATCGCCCTCCCCCATTAAAATCATAAAGTCGGTAAAGATCGCCCATCGTGATGGAATTGGGCTTATTAATGAACAGATACTGTAACTGTTCTTTATGTTGAGTACTGGCAGCTGCATTCATAAGCACTTCCAGGTAGAACTTGTAGCCTATGCTTCGCTCTGAATACATATACTGGAACTGCATCAGTAAAATGCCTGACATAACATACAACAGCAGCAGACTGAGTAATACAGTGCTATCAGGCTGTTCCAGTGCCATACTGACATACCCTGAACCCAGAATGCACAGAAGCCACCCCGTCATTAGAGCAGGCACCCTACGACTCAGACGTTTATAACAACGTTTTATTACGGGATCCCGGAGATACTTTTTGTCAGGTATCCCCGTTGCTCTGATGACGAAGCTACTGAGTATCGACATCTTTTTTCCTTCTGGACGCTCTCAGTCAATAAATCAGGCCAGGCGCTCATTGAAAGCTACCACGAGCTGCGAATCGGGATTTTTTACCAGTTCGGGCCGGATAACTTTTAGTTGCCTCGTTGGGGCGAGCTCATCTGTAGGCCTGATGGTGGTATTACCCGGCCCCTTGCGGGTACTGTCGGTGTTTACCTTGAGCTTTTTATTTCCCAGGTAGCTTTCCATCTTTTTAGAGATGGTGTCACCTGTGGTCGCAACACCAGAGAGTTCCTTTAGATGTTCACCTTTATCCATTTGTACCGATGACATCAGAAATCCGATTCCGGGATCGTTTTCCGTTCCACAGGCTCCGTACTGACATTGTGCAGCGAAAACGGGCTGTACACCTACAGCAACCAGCATTAACGTACTCAGTAAAGTAGATTTCATACACACCTCTTACAGTCGGAAAAGTTACTTTTGCGCAGCGCCCATTTGGGTCACCAGGTTTTCCGGGCTCAGCCACCCCGTAAATAACTGCGGTTTGCCGCTTAGTGTCACCATGGTAGGAGTACCTTGCAGCGGGATTGTTGAGGCCACCTGGAAATGCGATTTGATAATGTTTAAGCAAGCCTCATCAGGACGTCCTTCCGGGATAGTTGAAACCGGATTCATCGCTGCATCCAGAGCTTCGTTTGGCTTTGCTGAACACCAGATTTTGGCCATGTTCCCGGCTACTACCGAGTTCAGTCCTGCACGTGGGAATGCAAGAAACTTAATCGAAATACCGGCATCAAGATAAGACTTCAGATCATGATGCAGTTTTTGGCAGTATCCACAGGTTATATCGGTAAAGATAGCAAGCCGGTATTTTTCGTTTGGTGATTTGTAGTCGATGGATTTTGTTTTGGATGCGAATTCCCGGACGCCCATTAAAATGGCCTGCTCAGTGGTGTTTACCACATCTTTACCTTTCACGTGGAATAAGCTTCCGGTAAAAATGTAATCTCCGTCTTTGCTCACGTAACTTACCCCCTCCCTGGAAATCACCGTAAAAATATCTTTTACTGGCGAGGGTTCGACGTGCTCGATTGAAAGCCCAATGGCTTTGAGCTTATCCCGGGCTGCATCTGGCAGTACCATTGTATTAACCGGCTCGGCATTCATCGTGAAGGCGGTACTTAATGAAAGAAGTAATACCGATGCCTTAATAATTTTTTTCATTTCCGCTCCTTAAATCGAGCACTAATATTATCACGCCCCAAAATTCCAGAATTTTGCTTAAACGCTTAAATCAACGGGTAAAGCCGAAAGAAAGTCGATAGATATATGGGAGAATAGATAAAACGTAGATTCAGTGGAGAAATCGTTGTGTTTACACCACCAGCAGATGATGTGAAACCTATTCCCGTTCCTGATGAGATTTACACTCAGTGCATTACGGATGCCGCCCGCTACTTCGGAATTGATGCTGAACTGGTTTTTACGTTGTTTGACAATGAAGGCGGTAAGGTTGGTACTTTCAGCAGGAATACTAACGGCACTTATGATATTGG
Source organism: Atlantibacter hermannii (assembly GCF_009907385.1). Lineage (GTDB taxonomy): Bacteria > Pseudomonadota > Gammaproteobacteria > Enterobacterales > Enterobacteriaceae > Atlantibacter > Atlantibacter hermannii_A. The sequence goes on along the minus strand of NZ_JAAATR010000014.1, from coordinate 9,445 downwards.
CCCAATGCAGATCAACTCATCCAATCTACCTGAAATAAAAAAGCATTTCCCGACGGTAACGTGGCGGGTTCTGGCTTACGATGCTTGCGCAAGTTTCTGGGTTGGAACATGGTGGCTCTATAGAAAAATTGTTGATCGCAAGGGCAATGTGTTTGAAGGGATTGCAGATTACAACAGCAAAACCCCAAAGGTACGTGCAAAGTACATATTTAACTTCATGGTAAAGTACAATCGCCGGATCCAGCAGCGTAACGGGATGGGTGAGCTTTATCAATGGACCCAGCAACCTCCTCGATACAATGGCCATATAGCTAAAAATGTCCCGGAGCAAAACCCGACTCCTGTTGTTAAATAAATACAACCCGATATTACAGAAGATCATCGAGTGGCTTGGGTAAACCACCACAAATATTTCACACTGACTCAGGAGTAATATATTGTCTTCTTCTGCAAGAAATTTATTTAAGATTCTCTCTTCTTTCTTGATCCAGAAAAACCCTCATCATGAAGAAGTATGTGTTCATGAAGAAACAACAGCTGGTTTATGGGCCCCTCTCCCTGATTCGCATGTCGTGCTTTTCTTAGATTTCGATGGGGTTTGCCACAGGTGTAAAAATGAAACCTTTGAGCGAATGCCACTGTTAGAGAAATTGCTGGATAACTGCCCTGCCATGGTGATTGTTATCTCCAGCTCATGGCGTGAGTGCGCTAATACAAGTTATCTGAAATCTCTGTTCCGGGTGCCTTATAGAGACAAAATCATAGGTGCAACCGGTTCGGTATATTTAAAACACGGACAGACTGGTGTGCGGGCTGCCGAGTGTGAGGACTTTGTCTTTTCACATCGAGTTAAAGCATTTATCTGCCTTGATGACGACGAATCATTATTTCCGGCCGGTTATCCGCATTTGCACAAAACCGATTATTACACGGGCCTCACCGAATCTGACCTTGCAGCTCTTAACGCAAGGTACCATCAGCTCATGGGACGCTGATGAACAAAGTAACTTTCCTTTTACCCTGTCACTGCTGATCTCGTACGCCCATCCACTTTAGGATTGATTGTTTTATACCATACGCAATAATGTCTCATATGAATTCGACAAGAAAGGGACATTATGCTGCATCACTGTCAGGCTAAGTCACTGGATGACATATACCTTGAGGATATTCCCCACATCATACATCCGGCCACGGCGGTACATGACCTCGAAGATACCGCCCTGCCAAACCGGATTATTCAGGAATGGAATTTACCGCAGGGATATACACAGTTTGTCAGCCGGTATCACCAGTTCCACCATCAACGCCCCTGGCTCGCTTACCGCGATACGCTTGACGACATCAGATACGGTAAGATCGTTCTGCTTAGAAAAGACATAACCGGCAATGCCGGGCCGGGGGTTATATCAAATGGCAACCTACGCAATGACCTGCCCCTGTCCCTCTTTACCCGTCTGCGCGATATCATCTCTCGTCAGTTGAAACGCCCGGGGTATTACGTTCGATCAACGACACCAGCACAGCACGCCCAATCAACAAAAACCATTAATTCCAAAGCGGCTGGTCGTCTTCTCGCAGCTGGCGGGCTTTATAATGGAAATGTGGAGGGATTTCGACATACGGCTGAACAACTTGGCGGCGAAGCTGTTGAAGGCTATGACCAGGTATTGAACGAAACAACTTCAGGTATGCTGGTTGCAGCGGCTTCACTTCTGGTTATCCGAAATCCAAGGTCTGCGGATGAATTGACAAGTTATCTCGGCAAGTACAAAAAAGCACACGTTTTGCTCGATGATATGAATGTTAGCGAATTGAACTACATGCGCCGAGACAGAGCTGAATATTTAGCTCTCCGTGGACAATTCAACAATACTGTACGCCCTAACTTCCTTAAATCACTTTCAGACCACCCAGATGCCCTGGCTACGTTTGAACCTAACGATTTGATGAAACTTGCAACAGGCAAGGTCCCCTCTGGGTGGCAGGTTCACCACAAGATCCCTCTTGATGATGGTGGCACAAACGCTATAGACAACCTGGTACTTATTCAGAATTCACCATACCATTCAGCACTGTCGAAAGCACAATCCATCATTACGAAGGATCTACCGTATAATTCAAGCACCAAAGTTCTATGGCCATCGCCGAACGGTGTTATCTACCCGGTAGGAAAGTAAGAGGCGCTCATGAAAGATTTAACTCAACTACTCAGCAGCTTAAAGAGGTTGATGGTTGCAGATCACTACCCTTTAGCCAGCCCGGTAGCCCCGGAAGTCTTGAAAGACTTAATCTGCAATCCGCCTCCAGTGGAGTGGGCAGATCACAAAAAGAGCGCCTATATAGATATACAGAAACTCATTAAAACCAGGCTTGATTATGCCCAAGTGTTTAATGCTATGGATGGTTTTGAGTACAACGGACTTACGTTTTATAACCTTGTTCAGGCAGAGAACGAAAATCTATTGTGGTCAAATATTTACATACGCAACTTTGAAGCACGAGACAATGAAATCTACGTTGACCCAAATCTCACTGATAAGGTGTTAATCGGAGAAGATGGCATGTCACTTTTCGCTTATAGTTTTGCAGACGACTGCTTTCAGATAAGAGACAAAGCATCTACTGATTATGTTATTGAATCTCATACAGAGTTTGATAGATTTTTGTCTTCACTGATTCAAACCGTCAGTTGAATGTTCCGCAAGAGCGGTACTTCTGAAAAAAAGGCCGCAAACACATACTTTGCGGCCTTAATTGTTTAGCAGTAATTTACAATCTATTGATAGTCATTTCAGGAGGTTATATTCAACCTCCCTTATTTTTTATTTTCATTAAGCCACTGATCCGCTTTATCGACACGTGACTGGTAAGGCTCATTTGTGTTGCTCAGCTCTGACTTCATGTACTGAATGAATTCATCTGCTTTCTGAGGCCCAAAGCGTGGGTCATCCGTCAATTGCTGCCGGATAGCCCTTTCAGAGTTCTGCGCTGCATTCGCATAAGTCGAAACGCCGTCGCTGCTAATACTCTGATACCGGTCACTTACAGCTGCGACGCCATCAGACATCTGCATGTGATTAAGGACTTTACCCTGGAGAGAATCAGGCATATTTGCAGGGTTAGAGGCATCATTTGCTATCGATGTCTGGGTTTGAAGGATGCCCGCTCCCGTAAGCATCTCATTTACCGGTTTCGCCCCAACGCTGGTTAGCGTATCCGAAACAAATTGCTGGCCCCCGAGTAGCGCACCAGAAATCGCGCCCCGCTCAGTGTTGGCCTCTATCTTTTCCCCAACCAAGCGATCTGTGACGGTCTGAGTGCGGTTACCAACGAGACCACCGCCCGACCCACCTTCTCCCAGGTTTGCCCGTACGACTGACTCAAGTGAACCATCAGCTCTGTTATGAGTGTTGAAACTGCTATGGATGCTCTTAACGTCATTCATACTCCAGTTAACGTTATAGTTACCCAGTTCATTAAGGATCTTCTGGGTATCCGCTTTGAGCTGCTCTCTTTCGGCACCGGTAGCCATGGTGCTGGCACCATAGGTAAAGACAGCTTGCTGTGCCAATTCAGCTCGCTTATCGTCCCGGCTTAAGTTCGGGTTGTTGGCAACACGACTAAAGTAGTTATCAGTGTTATTAGATAAGCCACGAACTTGCCCGCTCTGATACATACTGTTCAAAGCAGTGGCTCGTTGATCCATTCCATCACCAACCACCCGACCTCCAACCTTTTCCAGATCGTTAAATGTGCCTTCTGCATTTCTGACATCCTGACCCGAATTGACGACTTTCTCTACACCCTGATTATTCAGTACAGGTCCATTCTTTTCGAGAGAATTAAGCACATTCCTTTCTTCATCAGAATAAGTGCGGCCCACGTTGTTGTTATGTATTCCCTGAATATCGCCTTTGCCCGCGTTATCAAGGTTATACGGAGTAAAGCCAGCTTCACTTTTTCCAGGGACATGCTGTGTCGCGTCCTGAGCGTTGGAGGAAAGACCGAGTTTAGCCTGCGAATCTACACTTCCACCCAGTTCCCCTACGCGTGACGCACTCATCACGCCAGACGTATTTACGCTGTCAGGAGTTCTATCCTGTGCCTGAGTGATAGTATTAATTCCTGACCCGTCACCTGAAATTCTGTCGAGCTGATTGGTGATAGGTAGCAGCTGCTGTGCATTACCACCGAAGTCGGAAACCAGACTTTTAAGCAGGCTGGAGGTTTCACGGAGATCCTGTTTATTACTTTCGGCCGTCTCTCCCCGGGCGGTATCAATCGCAATTTTTTGCTCACTGAAATCTCGGGTTGCAGCCACAAGCGCGTCAGTACGTTGAAGCTGCGATCCAAGCTGATTACTGGCCTTGAAGGTATCGTTATAGGAGTTGAATTTCTCCATAAACGCATTCTCATCCAGCCCATTCTTACGAGCAAAATTCCTTACATCATCATCACTGAAGTTTTTGTTGCGAATAGAATCGGAGAACCTGTCCAGGTTAATGCTTTGTTTAGAATCAAGGCTCATTCCACTATTGGAGCTTGCGTTAGTCGAAACCGATGTAGAAATATTTTGCGCCATCGTCTGTGTCGCCTGGTTCATTTTCGACGATGCTTCTTTAAACGCATTAGTATTGGATATCTGATCGCTGCTTACCTGAGACGCCGCTTTACTGAACTGGTCAGTTAACGCAGAATCCTGGCTAAGCTGATTCGTGATTGCTTTTGAAAGGTCATTTGAAAGCGAGTCACTGCCTGTATTGGTCTTAGATGCACCGCTACTCAATTGCCCTGCTACAGCCGCTTTCAGCCCGGCTCCATTGCCAGTTCCAACACCTCCATTAAGCCCAGCGTTGAGAATAACATTTGAAGCAATGCTGGCCATCTGAGACGCACTCACCCCATGTTTCGTTGCAATACCTTCTGCTACAGAGGCACCAATCTTATCCGAGATCTGCTTCATTGTTTGCAGGTTGGTTGAGAACTGCTGGCTCGACTGTCCTGACCTTCCAATTTCGCTCATCTGACTGTAACCAGCCTGGAATGAATTACTTGCCGCACTCATAACTGATGAGGTTACAGCTGATCCTTGTCCCTGGCTGTTAGCGATACTTGAACCAGCATTCCACATTCCAAGACGGAAATTACTTGAATCAACTGCGCCGCCATCGCTGTATCCCTGACCGGTACTGGTTAAGGCGGTTCGTGTCACGTCACCAAATGAAGATTTACCGCTGTTAGGGCCATCCCATACTTTGGGCGTTACATGACCAGTATCCACCGGCGCATCGGGGGTCACTCCCTTAACCGCATTCATCATCGGGTGAATCGACTGTGTCATCAGGAATAATGTGAGTACCGGAATCAGAGCATAGAGGGCGGAAGCAACAGACAGGTATGAACTGTATGTTTCCGCAAGCCCTGGGAGTCCCATCCACGTGACGGCATTATTCTGGCTGTTGAGGGTGCTCCAGGTATCCAAGTCGGCCGTCGCGACTTTCTTCACATACGCGTTGACCATTACTGCCGTAAGCGGCCACATATTCACGAAGAGGATAAGTTGCAAATATTTCGCCGCAGCGGCAACACCATTACCACCTAACGCCAGCAGCATAAGCAAAGCAAATGGAGCAACCATATAAGCAAACATTTCAAGGAATGCGATTGCTGCTCCCGACAGTTGTAACCACAACTGGCCCTGTGAAGCCATTGTGTTGGTTCGCTTCAGAGAAGCCTCAAACAACTGCATATCGGAAGCCAGACCGAGTGGGGTCTTATATTTGCTTGCGCCATTTCTGAGCTCATTCATAATGAACAGGTTCAGGGTGGCGTCATACGAACCAATAGCCTTACCGTACATACCATTTGCTGACGCCATAACATCAGTAAAGCTTGCGCCGGTAGGTGCACCATTTGCTTCGTCTGGAGTAAGGATGCCGTTTGTCTGTCCTATAAGGGAAATAGTCTGGCGAGCTTCAGCTGTACTGGTAACCTGTTTCACAGTTGACCAGACCTCATCACACGTACCAGATTTTGAACCGTTAGCGCCAACAATACTGGCAGAGGCATTCTTCAGTGCGCCTTTCATCGCCTGATTAATCCGGTCCATGCTATCTGCCAGATTAGCTGAGAAAATATCGTTAAAAATAGTTTCTTTACCGGCAATATTTGCGCTTGAGTTTTGGGTAGCCTTCAGGCAGTTGTATGCAAGAGACTGAACGGTAGCACATACGTTCATTGGCCCTAGCCCGCTGGCCGGTTCAGGAAATGCGGAACAGTAGCCCTGGCTATCGCCGCCCCATTGCAAAAACTTCACGAATCGGATCATCGGACCGAGGGTGATGTCATCGTCCAGAGTTGTTGCAGACAGGTCCACCGGAGAAAGCGGATCAAACGCTGTTTTATAATCCTTCAGCAAACCCTGGCTTAAGTTAGTGGTGACGGTTGCCATCGCAGCAATAAAAATTGGAATTCCGTCGACGTTTCTGACCTCTCCCGACTTTACAGATTCAATAGTTACATCCACTCGAACCATTGCCATCATGAAAAGGATCAACCCCAAAAACCAGGAGAAAAACGGTAATTCATTTTTGGTCGGAGCCTGAAGCCATAGCCACGTTTTATAGAATAGGCTCACACCTGCTACAACGGCGGCCGTGGTCAGGAACTCTTTTACACCAGTATATTGAGAAAAGATCAGGGCAATACCGGTAAAAGCCGACCAGACAAAATCAATATCACCCAGGGTATATATGTTGTAATCCATGTCAGACCTCAGTTACGTGTGCCACGAATACTTTCAGTGAAAGCCTTCCGTTGCAGGCGACGGTTATCCCAGGTTGAAATGACGTCCGAGCTGGTACCGACCTGGCTGTGCGATAGCTCATAGGCGGCTTTAACCTGTTTTGAGAGATTGTCTGTTAATCGGTTGAGATCATCCCTTTTACCCGACAGCGACTCACTCGGTATGCTCATGGTTGAAATTTTGGCCTCAACCTGGCGCAACATGTTGATTACGAGGCTCGTCGCAGCAATAGTGCTGATGTCCTGAATGTATGCGTACCCTTCCGGTGCTTCGAATGTTTGCAAAGAGTCGATAATGGTCGGGATGCCGATATAGGAGATAATGCGTAATTCATCATCTGAAACACGAACGTCGTTGATGATTTTTTTCTGTACGTTTAAAAGAAGATCAGAAATGGTATCCTTCAATCCCTTAAAACCACCGTCATTAACTTCTGACATGACAAGGCACTGAGCCTTTCGTGGGGATGATGGATCTGGTGCCGGAGAACACTTGAGCATTTTAATTGATCCGCCAGCTGGTGGCCCCATGATGTAATCCGTGACAGTCATGGTAGACGGGCGGACTTCCATTCCCGCTTTTTCGCCTTTGCTATCCCAGTTGATAATGACAGTACCTACGAGAGACATAAGTTGTTCTGCCAGTTTATAACCGGATAACTCCGTTACCCCTCCGATGTTCATCGTTCCCTTATCAATATCCATGAACGACATATAGAAGAGGTTACCACTGAATTTTTCAGCGAACTCTTCGGGATCCTTTGCTTTAACCTGAGAAGTGACAGCTTCAGGTGACTTTGTCATCGATGAGCCAAAATCAGGAATAAGACCATTAATCGATCCCAGAATTGAGGCTGGTCCAGAGCTAACTGAGTTAGCGAACTGGCTTGGCGTACCCACGTTTTCAGAAAGGAAAGAGTAAGTTGCATTGCATGAATCTTTCGCAAATTTATTTAGCGCTTGCAGTTTGTTTTGGATGTCATTAATCGTTGCAGCACAGTCAGCACAAATAGCTGAAACAGCAACGTTAAAAGCATAGATAGCCGCACCCTGGGCAATACCACGGGCCACCTGCACAAGCTGGTCCCCGTTGATCATGCTGAAGGACCCAAGAAAAACGTCAATACCGTTACAACCGACAGAAGCTTTTGGAAACGACATGGAAACAAGGTTGGTATTAACGTTTGTTGTTCGGTAAGACATTGACCCGCCAACTATGCCTGTACGGGTTGCTGTGGAAAAGGTGGCCGGGCTGGTAGACGTCATCATGCCATTGAAAATGTTACGCATTGCGTTGTCTGCATTTGCAGTCGGGGCTAAAATTGCAGCACAAACAGAAAGAGACAAAAGTAACTTTTTGAAGTTGAAAACGGCATTACTGCGCATAAGTGCCTCCAAAACTGCCGCCAGCATTGAGATAATTGACCGGATCGGCCGTAGGCATGTCATAGCCTTCGAGTTTTTGGTCCATTATTTTTTGAAGTAGGAATGGGTCTGATTCCATTTCGGATTTATTAACGGTAATAACGCCATCATCGCCGATGGTATATTGCCTTTTAATATCTAGAGTTGACTGGAACGAAGCGTCATCGATCAGATTCATGCCCTTCGCGGCAAGTATAATAGTGTTCTTTAATTCATCAGCGGAGATCATGCCTTCACTAATGCGCTGAGCTGATGTCCCATCCTTTGAAACCAGGAAAATTGTAGGTACCTCTCGAATTTTAAATTGATCAATAATTTGTGCGTTGGGGATGTTAAAATCCTGAAAAAGGCCATTATGCAATGGCCTTCCATCCATACTGATTGGAAGAATATCTACCGAATAATAGTTCTGCATAAATTGAAGTATTTGGCTTTCTTCGTGGCAAAACTGGCAAGTACTCTGGAAAAAGAAAAATAAACCTGACTTAGTAAAGATATCTTTCATTACCGTTTGCTGATTTTTTTCAACAACAGTGCGGTGAGCATCCAGTGCCACCTTTTCCACTGGTTGCCTGCGTTTTTCAGACATCATCGGGTTTTTAAGAAAATAATCTTTTGATTTGTCAGAAAAACGCGTACTGATATCCAGCATTAACCTTTGCGCCGTGTAATAACGTGATAGATTTTCTGCGGTAGGGTTATCCATTGCCTGCGTTAACAGTCGAGGCATATTCTCTTTTAGCCATTTTGAATTTAAATCTACCATTTCCTCTTTTGAAGGCGAGCTAGCAGCACCGGTTGGTGGCAAAACCTCTTCTTCTTCAGCTTCGCTTTTTTTAGCAGGATCGTCATACCAGAAGAAACCCTTCTTATAAGCCTGGCCAGATACAAAGGGCGTATCTTTTATTAGGGGTTGCTCAGGGCTGGCGTGGGCACCAGTAATTACCAAAGACATAAGCAAAACCATCTTTGAAGGCGCTAATGCAATACGAGTCATAGACCGTTCTCCTTTTCTGATGCGGTTATGATGGCATACAAAAAAAAGGTTAGAGCTCGTATAGCATGGTCGTTTTTATGTTGAAAAGGACGGAAAAGGAGTGCTGACTAAGAAGATAGTCTCGGTGATGGAAAGATCATCCATCTTGCACGTTGTCAAAAATCCGGTGTAACAAAAACATGGTTTTATCGAATATCTAAAAGCAAATATTGCTTT
>NZ_JAAATR010000013.1 GCF_009907385.1 Atlantibacter hermannii | reverse complement strand
CGTTGGCGCGGGCGTTGTTGCTAAAGTTCTGGGCTAATTAATTACCCTGAATTGAAAAGGGCGCTTCGGCGCCCTTTTTGTTTTTATATTGCCCGGTAATTTTGGTTACGTCCGCGCTTTACCGTTTACAATTGTGCTATTGTAATCATAACTATTCTCATTTACACTGCGCATAATTTGAACGGGAGCGATCATGTACGTTTGTTTATGTAACGGTGTCAGCGATAAAAAAATCCGCCAGGCAGTACGCCAGTTTCATCCACAGTCATTTCAGCAGTTGCGCAAATTTATTCCTGTTGGGAATCAGTGCGGTAAGTGTATTCGCGCCGCGCGTGAAATCATGCAGGATGAATTGATGCAGATCCCGGAATACAAAGAGATTGCTTAAAGTCTCATCTTTTTTTTGACTTCCCTTTTAGTCGATCTACGCTTCATGTAGTGGAAGCGGAGGGGCTATAAAATGAAAGGTGATATCAAGATAATAAATTATCTCAATAAATTATTGGGAAATGAGCTTGTCGCAATCAATCAGTATTTTCTTCACGCAAGAATGTTTAAAGACTGGGGCCTGATGCGCCTCAATGACGTCGAATACCATGAATCTATCGATGAAATGAAGCACGCTGATAAGTACATTGAGCGTATTTTGTTCCTCGAGGGTATCCCAAATTTGCAGGATCTTGGCAAATTGCACATCGGCGAAGATGTGGAAGAAATGCTGCAATCCGATCTTAACCTTGAGCTCGAAGGCGCTAAAGACTTGCGCGAGGCGATTGCCTATGCCGATAGCATTCATGATTACGTTAGCCGTGACATGATGATCACTATTCTGGCGGATGAAGAGCACCATATTGACTGGCTGGAAACCGAGCTGGATCTGATCGCGAAAATCGGTTTGCAGAACTATATCCAGTCGCAGATCAAAGAACAGAGCTAAGCAATCTTATTACAGGCGGCGCAAACGTCGGCCAGCTAACGCAGAACCCTGCAGCCACCAGAAATGGACCAAACGGCAGCGGGGTTTTTTTATGCCGTTGCGGATTTATCCAGAGCAGTAATACGGCAATGACTAACCCACACGTTGATGCGATCAGAATAATGGCTGAAAGCGATTGCCATCCGTGCCAGGCGCCCAGCGCTGCGAGTAGCTTGACGTCACCATAGCCTAATCCCTCATTACCGCGCAAACAGCGGTACATCCAATAGAAGCAGGCAAAGAATCCATAACCCGCTACCGCGCCAAGTACGGCATCGGATAATGCATCTGGCAAACAGAATACATTGAATAGCAGGCCGCCCCATAGTAAAGGGCAGGTCAGGCGATCGGGCAGGAGGTGGGTATGCCAGTCATGCCAGCTAAGGCATCCGCATACCACAATATAGAAAAACATCAATGCCAGGAGCATTGGCATCTCCATGATGACAGGGAAGGGTGTGCTAACAATGCCGAAATGCCCAAAGAGAAAGTAGTGCACATTGTTTTATACAGAAGCTGTCTTCAGGCTTATCTGGAGCCATCACATGGCATCGGCAAAAAATTGCGCGCTGGGTTCCTGGACTGAACGAATGAAGAGTAAACAGCGCTTGCTTAAGCTGTGTAATTCCGTATAATGCGCGGGCTTGTCAATATTGACGGCCGGTTCAATCAGAACCGAGGCAATGCAGTTTATTGCTTAACAATGCTTCCAATTGGGAAGCTATGTAAAAAACGATTACACTCCCCCATCAATCGTAATGGGTGTGAGGAGTAATTATTTTCGTCTATAAATAATTGGAGCTCTGGTCTCATGCAGAACCAAAGAATCCGTATCCGCTTGAAAGCGTTTGATCATCGTCTGATCGATCAATCAACCGCCGAAATCGTCGAGACTGCTAAGCGCACTGGTGCGCAAGTACGTGGTCCGATCCCGCTGCCGACCCGCAAAGAGCGCTTTACCGTTCTGATCTCCCCGCACGTTAACAAAGACGCGCGCGATCAGTACGAAATTCGCACTCACAAGCGTCTGGTTGACATCGTTGAGCCAACCGAGAAAACCGTTGATGCTCTGATGCGTCTGGATCTGGCTGCCGGTGTAGACGTGCAGATCAGCCTGGGTTAATCAGGTCATTGAGCGATTGAGAGGTTGAAACAATGATTGGTTTAGTCGGTAAAAAAGTGGGTATGACCCGTATCTTCACTGAAGACGGCGTTTCTATCCCAGTAACCGTTATCGAAGTAGAAGCAAACCGTGTTACTCAGGTTAAAGACCTGGCTAACGACGGCTACCGTGCAATTCAGGTTACCACTGGTGCTAAAAAAGCTAACCGTGTAACTAAGCCGGAAGCTGGTCACTTCGCGAAAGCTGGCGTTGAAGCTGGCCGTGGTCTGTGGGAATTCCGCCTGGCAGACGGCGAAGAGTTCACTGTTGGTCAGAGCATCAGCGTTGAACTGTTTGCAGAAGTGAAAAAAGTTGACGTAACTGGCACCTCTAAAGGTAAAGGTTTCGCAGGTACCGTTAAGCGCTGGAACTTCCGTACCCAGGACGCGACTCACGGTAACTCCTTGTCTCACCGCGTTCCGGGTTCTATCGGTCAGAACCAGACTCCGGGCAAGGTATTCAAAGGCAAGAAAATGGCAGGTCAGCTGGGCAACGAACGTGTAACCGTTCAGAGCCTGGACGTAGTACGTGTTGACGCTGAGCGCAACCTGCTGCTGGTTAAAGGTGCGGTCCCGGGTGCAACCGGTAGCAACCTTATCGTTAAACCAGCTGTGAAGGCGTAAGGAGATAGCAATGGAATTAGTACTGAAAGACGCGCAAAGCGCGCTGACTGTTTCCGAAACTACCTTCGGTCGTGACTTCAACGAAGCGCTGGTACACCAGGTTGTTGTAGCTTATGCAGCTGGTGCTCGTCAGGGTACTCGTGCTCAGAAGACCCGTGCTGAAGTAACTGGTTCCGGTAAAAAGCCGTGGCGCCAGAAAGGTACCGGCCGTGCGCGTTCTGGTTCTATCAAGAGCCCGATCTGGCGTTCCGGTGGCGTGACCTTCGCTGCTCGCCCGCAGGACCACAGTCAAAAAGTTAACAAAAAGATGTACCGCGGCGCGCTGAAAAGCATCCTGTCCGAACTGGTACGTCAAGATCGTCTGATCGTTGTCGAGAAGTTCTCTGTAGAAGCGCCGAAAACTAAGCTGCTGGCTCAGAAACTGAAAGACATGGCTCTGGAAGATGTGCTGATCATCACCGGCGAACTGGATGAGAATCTGTTCCTGGCTGCACGCAACCTGCACAAGGTTGACGTACGTGACGCAGTGAGCATCGATCCGGTTAGCCTGATCGCCTTCGACAAAGTCGTAATGACGGCTGACGCTGTTAAGCAAGTTGAGGAGATGCTGGCATGATTCGTGAAGAACGTTTGCTGAAGGTGCTGCGTGCACCGCACGTTTCTGAGAAAGCGTCTACTGCGATGGAAAAAACTAACACCATCGTTCTCAAAGTTGCCAAAGACGCGACTAAAGCAGAAATCAAAGCTGCTGTGCAGAAACTGTTTGAAGTCGAAGTCGAAGTCGTTAACACCCTGGTTGTTAAAGGGAAAGTTAAACGTCACGGACAGCGTATCGGTCGTCGTAGCGACTGGAAAAAAGCTTACGTCACCCTGAAAGAAGGCCAGAACCTGGACTTCGTTGGCGGCGCTGAGTAAGTCGGAGGAGTAATACAATGGCAGTTGTTAAGTGTAAACCGACATCTCCGGGTCGTCGCCACGTAGTTAAAGTGGTTAACCCTGAGCTGCACAAGGGCAAACCTTTTGCTCCGTTGCTGGAAAAAAACAGCAAATCCGGTGGTCGTAACAACAATGGTCGCATCACCACTCGTCACATCGGTGGTGGCCACAAGCAGGCTTACCGTATTGTTGACTTCAAACGCAACAAAGATGGTATCCCGGCAGTTGTTGAGCGTCTTGAGTACGATCCGAACCGTTCCGCGAACATCGCGCTGGTTCTGTACAAAGACGGCGAACGCCGTTACATCCTGGCCCCGAAAGGCCTGAAAGCGGGCGACCAGATTCAGTCTGGCGTTGATGCTGCAATCAAAGCGGGTAACACCCTGCCGATGCGCAATATCCCGGTTGGTTCTACCGTTCATAACGTAGAAATGAAACCTGGTAAAGGCGGTCAGCTGGCGCGTTCTGCGGGTACTTACGTTCAGATCGTTGCGCGCGATGGTGCTTATGTCACCCTGCGTCTGCGTTCTGGTGAAATGCGTAAAGTCGAAGCAGATTGCCGCGCAACTCTGGGCGAAGTTGGCAATGCTGAGCATATGCTGCGCGTTCTGGGTAAAGCAGGTGCTGCACGCTGGCGTGGTGTTCGTCCTACCGTTCGCGGTACTGCGATGAACCCAGTCGACCACCCACACGGTGGTGGTGAAGGTCGTAACTTTGGTAAGCACCCGGTAACTCCGTGGGGCGTCCAGACCAAAGGTAAGAAGACCCGCAGCAACAAGCGTACTGATAAATTTATCGTACGTCGCCGTAGCAAATAATTTTAGAGGATAAGCCATGCCACGTTCTCTCAAGAAAGGTCCTTTTATTGACCTGCACTTGCTGAAGAAGGTAGAGAAAGCGGTGGAAAGCGGAGACAAGAAGCCCCTGCGCACTTGGTCCCGTCGTTCAACGATCTTTCCTAACATGATCGGTTTGACCATCGCTGTCCATAATGGTCGTCAGCACGTTCCAGTCTTTGTTTCCGACGAAATGGTTGGTCACAAACTGGGTGAATTCGCACCGACTCGTACTTATCGCGGCCACGCTGCTGATAAAAAAGCGAAGAAGAAATAAGGTAGGAGGAAGAGATGGAAACTATCGCTAAACATCGCCATGCTCGTTCTTCTGCTCAAAAGGTTCGCCTTGTTGCTGACCTGATTCGCGGTAAGAAAGTGTCGCAGGCCCTGGACATCCTGACCTATACCAACAAGAAAGCTGCGGTATTGGTTAAGAAAGTACTGGAATCTGCCATTGCTAACGCTGAACACAACGATGGCGCTGACATCGACGATCTGAAAGTTGCGAAAATTTTCGTAGACGAAGGCCCGAGCATGAAGCGCATTATGCCGCGTGCGAAAGGTCGTGCAGATCGCATCCTGAAGCGCACCAGCCACATTACTGTGGTTGTGTCCGATCGCTGAGACTCTGGAGACTAGCAATGGGTCAGAAAGTACATCCTAATGGTATTCGCCTGGGTATTGTAAAACCATGGAACTCTACCTGGTTTGCGAACACCAAAGAATTCGCTGACAACCTGGACAGCGACTTTAAAGTACGTCAGTACCTGACGAAGGAACTGGCTAAAGCGTCCGTATCTCGTATCGTTATCGAGCGTCCGGCTAAGAGCATCCGTGTGACCATTCACACTGCTCGCCCGGGTATCGTTATCGGTAAGAAAGGCGAAGACGTAGAAAAACTGCGCAAGGTCGTAGCGGATATCGCTGGCGTTCCTGCTCAGATCAATATCGCTGAAGTTCGTAAGCCTGAACTGGACGCAAAACTGGTTGCTGACAGCATCACTTCTCAGCTGGAGCGTCGTGTGATGTTCCGTCGTGCGATGAAGCGTGCTGTGCAGAACGCCATGCGTCTGGGCGCTAAAGGTATCAAAGTTGAAGTTAGCGGCCGTCTGGGCGGCGCGGAGATCGCACGTACCGAATGGTACCGTGAAGGTCGTGTTCCGTTGCACACCCTGCGTGCTGACATCGACTACAACACCTCTGAAGCGCACACCACTTACGGTGTAATCGGCGTTAAAGTGTGGATCTTCAAAGGTGAGATCCTGGGTGGTATGGCTGCTGTTGAACAACCGGAAAAACCGGCTGCTCAACCTAAAAAGCAGCAGCGTAAAGGCCGTAAATAAGGAGCGTCGCTGATGTTACAACCAAAGCGTACAAAATTCCGTAAAGTGCACAAAGGCCGCAACCGTGGTCTGGCGCAGGGTACGGATGTTAGCTTCGGCACTTTCGGTCTGAAAGCTGTTGGCCGTGGTCGTCTGACTGCCCGTCAGATCGAAGCAGCACGTCGTGCTATGACCCGTGCAGTTAAGCGTCAAGGTAAGATCTGGATCCGTGTATTCCCGGACAAACCGATCACCGAAAAGCCGCTGGAAGTGCGTATGGGTAAAGGTAAAGGTAACGTGGAGTATTGGGTTGCCTTAATTCAGCCGGGTAAAGTCCTGTATGAAATGGACGGAGTACCGGAAGAGCTGGCCCGTGAAGCATTCAAGCTGGCAGCAGCGAAACTGCCGATTAAAACCACCTTTGTAACTAAGACGGTGATGTAATGAAAGCAAAAGAGCTGCGTGAGAAAAGTGTTGAAGAGCTGAACACCGAGCTGCTGAACCTGCTGCGTGAGCAGTTCAACCTGCGTATGCAGGCTGCAAGTGGCCAGCTGCAACAGTCTCACCTGTTGAAGCAAGTGCGTCGTGATGTCGCACGCGTTAAGACTTTACTGACTGAGAAGGCGGGTGCGTAATGACCGATAAAATCCGTACTCTGCAAGGTCGCGTTGTTAGCGACAAAATGGAAAAATCCATTGTTGTTGCTATCGAACGTTTTGTGAAACACCCGATCTACGGTAAATTCATCAAGCGTACGACCAAACTGCACGTACATGACGAGAACAACGAATGCGGTATCGGCGACAAGGTTGAAATCCGTGAATGCCGTCCGCTGTCCAAGACTAAGTCCTGGACGCTGGTTCGCGTTGTAGAGAAAGCGGTTCTGTAATACAGTAGCCTTTCTCAATACAAATAAACGGCTCAGCGATGAGCCGTTTATTTTTTCTACCCATATCAAAGAACCGGTGTTATAATGCCGCGCCCTCGATTATGGGGCTTTTTAACGACCCGATTTATTGGGTCCCGAAGTAGTAGTTGACATTAGCGGAGCACTGAAATGATCCAAGAACAGACTATGCTGACCGTGGCCGACAACTCCGGCGCACGTCGCGTAATGTGTATCAAGGTTCTGGGTGGCTCGCACCGTCGCTACGCAGGCGTCGGCGACATCATCAAAATTACCATCAAGGAAGCAATTCCTCGCGGTAAGGTGAAAAAAGGCGATGTCCTGAAGGCGGTAGTGGTGCGCACCAGGAAGGGCGTTCGTCGCCCGGACGGTTCTGTCATTCGCTTCGATGGCAATGCATGCGTTATTTTAAACAATAACAGCGAGCAGCCAATCGGCACGCGTATTTTTGGGCCGGTAACTCGTGAACTGCGTAATGAAAAGTTCATGAAAATTATCTCTCTGGCACCAGAAGTACTCTAAGGAGCGAATCATGGCAGCTAAAATCCGTCGTGATGACGAAGTTATCGTGTTAACCGGTAAAGATAAAGGTAAACGCGGTAAAGTTAAGAATGTCTTGTCTTCCGGCAAGCTCATTGTTGAAGGTATCAACCTGGTTAAGAAACATCAGAAGCCGGTTCCGGCCCTGAACCAACCAGGTGGCATCGTTGAAAAAGAAGCGGCTATTCAGGTTTCTAACGTTGCAATCTTCAACGCGGCAACCGGCAAGGCTGACCGTGTAGGTTTTAGATTCGAAGACGGCAAAAAAGTCCGTTTCTTCAAATCTAATAGCGAAACTATCAAGTAATTTGGAGTAGTACGATGGCGAAACTGCATGATTACTACAAAGACGAAGTAGTTAAGAAACTCATGACCGAGTTTAACTACAATTCTGTCATGCAAGTCCCTCGGGTCGAGAAGATCACCCTGAACATGGGTGTTGGTGAAGCGATCGCTGACAAGAAACTGCTGGATAACGCAGCAGCTGACCTGGCAGCAATCTCCGGTCAAAAACCGTTGATCACCAAAGCACGCAAATCTGTTGCAGGCTTCAAAATCCGTCAGGGCTATCCGATCGGCTGTAAAGTGACTCTGCGTGGCGAACGCATGTGGGAGTTCTTTGAGCGTCTGATCACTATTGCTGTACCGCGTATCCGTGACTTCCGTGGCTTGTCCGCTAAGTCTTTCGACGGTCGTGGTAACTACAGCATGGGTGTCCGTGAGCAGATCATCTTCCCGGAAATCGATTACGATAAAGTCGATCGCGTTCGTGGTTTGGATATTACCATTACCACTACTGCGAAATCCGATGATGAAGGCCGTGCTCTGCTGGCTGCCTTTGACTTCCCGTTCCGCAAGTAAGGTAGGGTTACTTCATGGCTAAGCAATCAATGAAAGCACGCGAAGTAAAACGCGTAGCTTTAGCTGAAAAATACTTCGCTGTACGCGCTGAACTGAAAGCGATCATTTCTGATGTGAACGCTTCTGACGAAGATCGTTGGAATGCCGTTCTCAAGCTGCAGTCTCTGCCGCGTGATTCCAGCCCGTCTCGTCAGCGTAACCGCTGCCGCCAAACTGGTCGTCCGCACGCTTTCCTGCGGAAGTTCGGGTTGAGCCGTATTAAGGTCCGTGAAGCCGCTATGCGCGGTGAAATTCCGGGTCTTAAGAAGGCTAGCTGGTAATTGTCACCAATTGAATCACGGGAGTAAAGACAGATGAGCATGCAAGATCCGATCGCGGATATGCTGACCCGTATCCGTAACGGTCAATCCGCGAATAAAGCTGCGGTCACCATGCCTTCCTCCAAGCTGAAAGTGGCAATTGCCAACGTGCTGAAGGAAGAAGGTTTTATTGAAGATTTTAAAATTGAAGGCGACACCAAGCCGGAACTGGAACTGACTCTTAAGTATTTCCAGGGCAAGGCTGTGGTAGAAAGCATTCAGCGTGTCAGCCGTCCAGGCCTGCGCATCTATAAGAAAAAAGATGAGCTGCCGAAAGTAATGGCTGGTTTAGGTATCGCTGTCGTATCTACCTCTAAAGGTGTTATGACCGATCGTGCAGCGCGCCAGGCTGGTCTTGGTGGCGAAATTATCTGCTACGTAGCGTAATCGGAGGAAAAAATGTCTCGTGTTGCTAAGGCACCGGTCGTTATTCCTGCCGGCGTAGAGGTAAAACTCAACGGTCAGGTTATTACGATCAAAGGTAAAAACGGCGAGCTGACTCGTACTCTCAACGATGCTGTTGAAGTGAAACAAGCAGACAACGCTCTGACTTTCGGTCCGCGTGATGGTTACGTGGATGGATGGGCTCAGGCGGGTACTGCTCGTGCACTGCTGAACTCAATGGTTATCGGTGTTACCGAAGGCTTCACTAAGAAGCTGCAGCTGGTTGGTGTAGGTTATCGTGCAGCGGTTAAAGGCAATGTAGTAAACCTGGCTCTGGGTTTCTCACATCCTGTTGACCATCAACTGCCGGCAGGCATCACTGCTGAATGTCCGACTCAGACTGAAATCGTGCTGAAAGGCGCTGATAAGCAGATGATCGGTCAGGTTGCAGCTGATCTGCGCGCCTACCGTCGTCCTGAGCCTTATAAAGGCAAGGGTGTTCGTTACGCCGACGAAGTCGTGCGTACCAAAGAGGCTAAGAAGAAGTAAGGTAACACTATGGATAAGAAATCTGCTCGTATCCGTCGTGCGACCCGCGCACGCCGCAAGCTCAAAGAGCTGGGTGCAACTCGCCTGGTGGTACATCGTACCCCGCGTCACATTTACGCACAGGTAATTGCACCGAATGGTTCTGAAGTTCTGGTAGCAGCTTCTACTGTTGAAAAAGCTATCACTGAACAACTGAAGTACACTGGGAACAAAGACGCTGCCGCTGCTGTTGGTAAAGCAGTTGCTGAACGCGCTCTGGAAAAAGGTATCAAAGAAGTTTCCTTTGACCGTTCCGGTTTCCAATATCATGGTCGTGTCCAGGCACTGGCAGATGCTGCCCGTGAAGCTGGCCTTCAGTTCTAAGGTAGAGGTGTAAGATGGCTCACATCGAAAAACAAGCTGGCGAACTGCAGGAAAAGCTGATCGCGGTTAACCGCGTATCTAAAACCGTAAAAGGTGGTCGTATTTTCTCCTTCACAGCTCTGACTGTTGTTGGCGATGGTAACGGTCGCGTTGGTTTTGGTTACGGTAAAGCACGCGAAGTTCCGGCAGCCATCCAGAAAGCGATGGAAAAAGCCCGTCGCAATATGATTAACGTCGCGCTGAACCACGGCACCCTGCAGCACCCGGTTAAAGGTGTTCACACGGGTTCTCGTGTATTCATGCAGCCAGCTTCCGAAGGTACCGGTATCATCGCCGGTGGTGCAATGCGCGCCGTTCTGGAAGTTGCTGGAGTTCATAACGTACTGGCTAAAGCGTACGGTTCCACCAACCCGATTAACGTGGTTCGTGCAACTATCGATGGCCTGGAAAATATGAATTCTCCAGAAATGGTCGCTGCCAAGCGTGGTAAATCCGTTGAAGAAATTCTGGGGTAATGACCATGGCAAAGACTATTAAAATTACTCAAACCCGCAGTGCAATCGGTCGTCTGCCGAAACACAAGGCAACGCTGCTTGGCCTGGGTCTGCGTCGTATTGGCCACACCGTAGAGCGCGAGGATACTCCTGCTGTACGCGGTATGGTTAACGCGATTTCCTACATGGTTAAAGTTGAGGAGTAAGAGATGCGTTTAAATACTCTGTCTCCGGCCGAAGGGTCTAAGCACGCTTCCAAGCGTCTGGGTCGTGGTATCGGTTCTGGCCTGGGTAAAACCGGTGGTCGTGGTCACAAAGGTCAGAACTCTCGTTCTGGCGGTGGCGTACGTCGCGGTTTCGAAGGTGGTCAGATGCCGTTATACCGTCGTCTGCCGAAATTCGGTTTTACTTCTCGTAAAGCAATGGTCACCGCAGAAGTTCGACTGTCTGACCTGGCTAAAGTAGAAGGCGACGTCGTTGACCTGAACACGCTGAAAGCGGCCAACATTATCGGTATCCAGATCGAGTTCGCGAAAGTGATCCTGTCTGGCGAGGTAACTCGTCCGGTAACTGTACGCGGTCTGCGTGTTACTAAAGGCGCTCGTGCTGCTATCGAAGCTGCTGGCGGTAAAACTGAGGAATAAGTAGCAGATGGCTAAACAACCGGGATTAGATTTTCAAAGTGCCAAAGGTGGCCTTGGCGAACTGAAACGCAGACTGCTGTTTGTAATCGGTGCGCTGATCGTGTTCCGAATTGGCTCTTTTATTCCGATCCCTGGTATTGATGCCGCTGTACTTGCCAAACTGCTTGATCAACAGCGTGGCACCATCATTGAAATGTTCAACATGTTCTCTGGTGGTGCTCTCAGCCGTGCTTCTATCTTTGCTTTGGGTATTATGCCGTATATTTCGGCATCTATTATTATCCAGTTGCTGACGGTCGTTCATCCGGCCCTTGCGGAGCTTAAGAAAGAAGGGGAGTCTGGTCGTCGTAAGATTAGCCAGTACACCCGTTACGGTACGTTGGTGTTGGCGATATTCCAGTCGATCGGTATTGCTACCGGTCTGCCGAATATGCCTGGAATGCAGGGCCTGGTTCTTAACCCAGGCTTTGCCTTCTATTTCACTGCTGTTGTCAGTCTGGTTACAGGGACAATGTTCCTGATGTGGCTCGGCGAACAGATTACTGAGCGTGGTATCGGTAACGGTATCTCAATCATTATCTTCGCTGGTATCGTTGCGGGTCTCCCGCCAGCCATTGGCCATACGATCGAGCAAGCGCGTCAAGGCGACCTGCACTTCCTCCTGTTGCTGTTGGTTGCAGTATTAGTATTTGCAGTGACCTTCTTTGTTGTTTTCGTTGAGCGTGGTCAACGCCGCATTGTGGTGAACTATGCGAAACGTCAGCAAGGTCGTCGTGTCTATGCTGCACAGAGCACACATTTACCGCTGAAAGTGAATATGGCGGGGGTTATCCCGGCAATTTTCGCTTCCAGTATTATTCTGTTCCCGGCGACCATCGCGTCATGGTTCGGGGGCGGTACCGGTTGGAACTGGCTGACAACAATTTCGCTGTATTTGCAGCCTGGGCAACCGCTTTATGTGTTACTCTATGCGTCTGCAATCATCTTCTTCTGTTTCTTCTATACCGCGTTGGTTTTCAACCCGAGAGAAACAGCTGATAACCTGAAGAAGTCCGGTGCATTTGTACCAGGAATTCGTCCGGGAGAGCAAACGGCGAAGTATATCGATAAAGTAATGACTCGTCTGACTTTAGTTGGCGCGCTTTATATTACTTTTATCTGCCTGATCCCGGAGTTCATGCGTGATGCAATGAAAGTGCCGTTCTACTTCGGTGGGACCTCACTGCTAATCGTTGTTGTCGTCATTATGGACTTTATGGCTCAAGTGCAAACTCTGATGATGTCCAGTCAGTACGAGTCTGCATTGAAGAAAGCGAACCTCAAAGGCTATGGCCGTTAATGGTCGCTTAAGAAGTTACGGAGAGTAAAAATGAAAGTTCGTGCTTCCGTCAAGAAATTATGCCGTAACTGCAAAATCGTTAAGCGTGATGGCGTCATCCGCGTGATTTGCAGTGCCGAGCCGAAGCATAAACAGCGTCAAGGCTGATTTATCTCGCATATTTTTCTTGCAAAGTTGGGTTGAGCTGGCTAGATTAGCCAGCCAATCTTTTGTATGTCTATGCGTTTCCATTTGAGTATCCTGAAAACGGGCTTTTCAGCATGGGGCGCATAATTAAATAGTAGGAGTGCATAGTGGCCCGTATAGCAGGCATTAACATTCCTGATCAGAAACATACCGTGATCGCGTTAACCTCGATCTACGGTGTCGGCAAGACTCGCTCCAAGGCCATCTGCGCCGCTGCGGGTATCGCTGAAGATGTTAAGATCAGTGAGCTGTCTGAAGAACAAATCGACACGCTGCGTGACGAAGTTGCCAAATTTGTCGTTGAAGGTGATCTGCGCCGTGAAGTGAGCATGAGCATCAAGCGTCTGATGGACCTTGGTTGCTATCGCGGTTTGCGTCATCGTCGTGGTCTCCCGGTTCGCGGTCAGCGTACCAAGACCAACGCTCGTACCCGTAAGGGTCCGCGCAAACCGATCAAGAAATAATCGGGGTGATTGAATAATGGCAAAGGCACCAGTTCGTGCACGTAAGCGTGTAAGAAAACAAGTCTCTGACGGCGTGGCTCATGTCCATGCTTCTTTCAACAACACCATCGTGACTATTACCGATCGTCAAGGTAACGCGTTGGGTTGGGCAACTGCCGGTGGTTCCGGTTTCCGTGGTTCTCGCAAATCCACTCCGTTTGCAGCTCAGGTTGCAGCAGAGCGTTGCGCAGAAGCCGTGAAAGAATACGGTATCAAGAACCTGGAAGTTATGGTTAAGGGACCGGGTCCGGGTCGCGAATCTACCATTCGTGCTCTGAACGCCGCTGGTTTCCGCATCACTAATATTACTGATGTGACTCCGATCCCTCACAACGGTTGTCGTCCGCCGAAAAAACGTCGCGTATAACGCCCGTTTTTAGGAATGTTGGAGAAAGAAAATGGCAAGATATTTGGGTCCTAAGCTCAAGCTGAGCCGTCGCGAGGGTACAGACTTATTCCTGAAGTCTGGCGTTCGCGCGATTGATACCAAGTGTAAAATTGAACAAGCTCCTGGCCAGCACGGTGCGCGTAAACCGCGTCTGTCTGACTATGGTGTGCAGTTGCGTGAAAAGCAAAAAGTTCGCCGTATCTACGGTGTGCTGGAGCGTCAGTTCCGTAACTACTATAAAGAAGCAGCACGTCTGAAAGGCAACACCGGTGAAAACCTGTTGGCTCTGCTGGAAGGTCGTCTGGACAACGTTGTATACCGTATGGGTTTTGGCGCTACGCGTGCTGAAGCACGTCAGCTGGTTAGCCATAAAGCTATCATGGTAAACGGTCGTGTTGTTAACATCGCTTCTTATCAGGTTAGCCCGAACGACGTAGTCAGCATTCGTGAGAAAGCGAAAAAGCAATCTCGCGTGAAAGCAGCTCTGGAGCTGGCTGAGCAGCGTGAAAAGCCAACCTGGCTGGAAGTTGATGGTGGCAAGATGGAAGGTACGTTTAAGCGTAAGCCTGAGCGTTCTGATCTGTCTGCGGACATTAACGAACACCTGATCGTCGAGCTTTACTCCAAGTAAAGCTTAGTACCAAAGAGAGGACACAATGCAGGGTTCTGTGACAGAGTTTCTAAAACCGCGCCTGGTAGATATCGAGCAAGTGAGTTCGACGCACGCCAAGGTGACCCTTGAGCCTTTAGAGCGTGGCTTTGGCCATACTCTGGGTAACGCACTGCGCCGTATTCTGCTTTCATCGATGCCGGGTTGCGCGGTGACTGAGGTTGAGATTGATGGTGTACTGCACGAGTACAGCACCAAAGAAGGTGTTCAGGAAGATATCCTGGAAATCCTGCTTAACCTGAAAGGGCTGGCGGTAAGAGTTCAAGGTAAAGATGAAGTTATCCTTACTTTGAATAAATCTGGCATTGGCCCTGTGACTGCAGCCGACATCACCCATGATGGAGATGTCGAAATCGTCAAGCCGCAGCACGTGATCTGCCACCTGACCGATGAAAACGCATCTATTAGCATGCGTATCAAAGTTCAGCGCGGTCGTGGTTATGTGCCGGCTTCTGCCCGAATTCATTCGGAAGAAGATGAGCGCCCAATCGGCCGTCTGCTGGTCGACGCTTGCTATAGCCCTGTAGAGCGTATCGCCTACAATGTTGAAGCAGCGCGTGTAGAACAGCGTACCGACCTGGACAAGCTGGTCATCGAAATGGAAACCAACGGCACAATCGATCCTGAAGAGGCGATTCGTCGTGCGGCGACCATTCTGGCTGAACAACTGGAAGCTTTCGTTGATTTACGTGATGTACGTCAGCCGGAAGTGAAAGAAGAAAAACCAGAATTCGATCCGATCCTGCTGCGCCCTGTTGACGATCTGGAATTGACTGTCCGCTCTGCTAACTGCCTCAAGGCAGAAGCTATCCACTATATCGGTGATCTGGTACAGCGTACCGAGGTTGAGTTGCTGAAAACGCCGAACCTAGGTAAAAAATCTCTTACCGAGATTAAAGACGTGCTGGCCTCACGTGGTCTGTCTCTGGGCATGCGCCTGGAAAACTGGCCGCCGGCAAGCATTGCTGACGAGTAACCGGATCACAGGTTAAGGTTTTACTGAGAAGGATAAGGTCATGCGCCATCGTAAGAGTGGTCGTCAACTGAACCGCAACAGCAGCCATCGCCAGGCTATGTTCCGCAACATGGCAGGTTCTCTGGTTCGTCATGAAATCATCAAGACGACCCTGCCGAAAGCGAAAGAGCTGCGTCGCGTAGTTGAGCCGCTGATTACTCTTGCCAAGACTGATAGCGTTGCTAATCGTCGTCTGGCATTCGCCCGCACTCGTGATAACGAGATCGTGGCAAAACTGTTTAACGAGCTGGGCCCGCGTTTCGCGAGCCGCGCCGGTGGTTACACTCGCATTCTGAAGTGTG
Source organism: Atlantibacter hermannii (assembly GCF_009907385.1). GTDB lineage: Bacteria > Pseudomonadota > Gammaproteobacteria > Enterobacterales > Enterobacteriaceae > Atlantibacter > Atlantibacter hermannii_A. The sequence continues at coordinate 10,772 of NZ_JAAATR010000013.1, read as the reverse complement.
GCTTCCGTGCAGGCGACAACGCGCCGATGGCATACATCGAGCTGGTTGATCGCTCTGAGTCGAAAGCAGAAGCTGCTGCAGAGTAATCTGCAGTATCGTTAAAAAAACCCGCTTCGGCGGGTTTTTTTATATTCACTTCCCCGCCTGTTATACTTTTCTTCTCTTCAAAGCCCGGAATAACGCTATGTGGTTAATCGATCGGTGGGCTGAGCAACGCATTGTTGAAGCCCAAAATAAAGGTGAGCTGGATAACCTACCCGGTACAGGTCAGAAACTGGTACTGGACGACGATACCCATGTGCCGCCAGAGTTGCGTGCCGGCTATCGCCTGTTAAAGAATTCAGGTTTTTTGCCTCCTGAGTTAATGCAGCGTAAAGAGGCGGTGGAACTTCATGAACTGCTTAATGGCCTTAACCCTGAACAACCGGAATACGCCGCGCTAAAAAAACGGCTGCAGGTACTGGAGATGAAACTGCGTCAGGCAGGCATGAGTACGGCTTTTCTGCATACCTCCTATGGACGAGCTATCGAGAAAAAACTGGCAAAGGAGCAATGATGTACAGAATTGGTGAGTTAGCAAAACTGGCGGACGTAACGCCTGACACCATCCGTTTTTATGAAAAACAACAGATGATGGATCATGAAATACGCACCGAAGGTGGATTTCGTTTATACAGTGAAAACGATTTACAGCGCCTGAAATTTATACGTTACGCCCGGCAGTTGGGCTTCACGCTGGAATCCATCCGTGAACTACTGTCGATCCGCATCGATCCTGAACACCATACCTGCCAGGAATCTAAAGGGATTGTGCAGGCCAGGCTTAAAGATGTAGAAGCCAGAATCAATGAACTCGAACTGATGCGCGTCTCGCTACAGCGCTTAAATGAAACATGCTGTGGCACAGCACACAGTAGCGTATATTGTTCGATCCTCGAAGCTCTGGAGCAGGGTGCCAACGGTACCGCACGTTGATTTATCAACCAGCCAGTATTACACTCGCGCCACATTACTAAGGAGACATCTATGAGTCGTTATAAGCATACTCGGGGGCAGATTAAAGAGAATGCGCTCGAAGCTCTGTTACACGATCCGTTATTCAGACAACGCGTCGAGAAAAATATCAAAGGGAAAGGGAGCTATCAAAGGAAAGGGAAACACAAAGGGCGGGGTGACTGGGAGGCCAGTGGTAAACAAGCTAACAGCTTATTTTCCACTGGCCTTCTGCTTTGCGGCGTTAATTAAATACGTTCTTTCTGTTGTTTCAAAATATCGCGAATTTCAGTCAGGAGAACCTCTTCTTTTGTTGGCGCAGGCGGTGCTTTTGGCTCTTCTTTTTTCTTACGATTCAGTTTGTTAATGAGCTTTATCGCCATGAAAATAGCGAAAGCGACAATGATAAAATCAAATACATTCTGAATAAACACGCCATAATGCATGACTACAGCAGGCGTATCGCCAACCGCCGGACGCAGTGTCAGTGCAAACTGTTTAAAGTCGATACCACCGATTAATAAGCCCAGCGGTGGCATAATAATATCGGCAACCAGAGAAGAAACAATTTTCCCGAACGCCGCGCCAATAATCACACCCACTGCCAAATCAACCACATTTCCGCGCATCGCGAATTCGCGAAACTCTTTCAACATACTCATTTTATTCTCCTTATCTGGGCTAGCTTCATAAGTCTAACAAAGAGTTGGTCGTTTGCCATTGGTGCGAAGTAATTGTTTTCACACAGTATCCACAATGTTAAAGCGGAAAAATAGCGAGGCGGAACAGCCCGCCTCGCTATTACAGGAAGAAGGGGCTTGGCTGGAATAAACGCTCTACGTCAGAAACAAACTTTTTATCCGTCAGGAACATAATGACGTGATCGCCCTGTTCAATCCGCAACGTATTATTAGCAATCATGACGTCATTGCCGCGTACCACGGCGCCAATAATCGTGCCGGGAGGAAGTTTAATGTCGTCGATGACCCGTCCAACGACGCGGGAAGTACTCTCATCGCCGTGGGCAACCGCTTCAATTGCTTCCGCCACGCCGCGCCGCAGTGAAGATACGCTAACAATATCCGCTTTACGAACATGGCCTAGTAATGCCGAAATAGTTGCCTGTTGGGGAGAAATCGCGATATCGATAACGCTACCCTGTACTAAATCGACATAAGCGCGTCGCTGGATCAGTACCATCACTTTTTTTGCGCCCATTCGCTTCGCGAGCATGGCGGACATAATATTGGCTTCGTCATCGTTAGTGACGGCAATAAAAAGATCCACTTGATCAATGTGCTCTTCAGCGAGCAACTCCTGATCTGATGCATCGCCATAAAACACGATGGTGTTCTGAAGCTTTTCAGCGAGTTCAGCGGCGCGCTGCTGGTTACGCTCAATCAGCTTAACGCTGTAATCTTTTTCCAGGCGATGCGCGAGGCCCGCTCCGATATTCCCACCGCCTACCAGCATAATGCGCTTATAGGGTTTCTCCAGGCGCTGAAGTTCGCTCATAACCGCACGGATATGCTGTGATGCCGCGATGAAAAACACTTCATCACCGGCTTCAACGATCGTTGAGCCCTGAGGTCGAATGGGACGATCGTGACGGAAGATCGCAGCCACGCGGGTGTCGATATGCGGCATATGCTCGCGCATGGTAGATAACGCATTGCCTACCAGCGGCCCACCATAATAGGCTTTTACCACTGCAAGGCTGACTTTTCCTTCCGCGAAATTGACCACCTGGAGCGCGCCGGGATACTCAATCAGGCGATAAATATTATCGATAACCAGTTGCTCAGGGGCAATGAGATGGTCGATAGGTACCGCTTCTGAATTAAACAGCTTTTCAGCGTCACGGACATAGTCCGGCGCCCGGATACGGGCAATACGGTTCGGTGTGTTAAACAGCGAATAAGCGACCTGACAAGCGACCATATTGGTTTCGTCGGAACTGGTCACAGCAACCAGCATATCCGCATCATCCGCGCCAGCTTCACGCAACACGCGGGGATGAGAGCCATGGCCCTGTACAACGCGTAGATCGAACTTATCCTGCAGGCTGCGCAGGCGATCGCCATTGGTATCAACCAGCGTGATGTCGTTGTTTTCGCCGACCAGATTTTCCGCCAGGGTGCCGCCGACCTGGCCCGCGCCCAGAATGATTATTTTCATCGTCTTTCGTTTCTCAGACTCAGTTGAAAATGACCTTAGCCTTGCTTCACAAGCTTAGCGTAAAAGAAACCGTCACCTTCTGTGCTGGCCGGCAAATTCTGAATACCCGGTGCATCCTGCGTACCGGTGTCGGTGAGCTGGGCATCAGCGGTGCGTTTCAGGAATGTGGCTACCTGTTGCGTGTTCTCTTCAGGAAGAACGGAACAGGTTGCGTAAACCAGCGTACCGCCGGGTTTCAGCAGTGGCCAGACGGCATCCAGAATTTGCGACTGGAGTTCCGCCAGCTCCGGAATATCGCGGTCGCGGCGTAACCATTTTATGTCAGGATGACGGCGGATCACGCCCGTTGCGGAGCATGGCGCATCCAGCAATATACGGTCGAACTGTTGATCTTCGGCCCACTGTTGTGGATAGCGGCCATCGCCCTGCTTGACGGTCGCTTTCATGCCCAGACGTTTTAAATTTTCGTAAACCCGGCCCAGGCGCTGCTCATCAATATCTACGGCAAGCACATTCGCCTGAGGCGCGGCTTCCAGAATATGCGTGGTCTTACCGCCCGGTGCCGCGCAGAGATCTAAAATCTCCTCGCCATTTTGCGGGGAAAGCAGGGGAAGGCAGCCTTGCGCCGACGCATCCTGTACCGTGACCCATCCCTCTTCAAAACCGGGGAGCGCATGGACCGGCGTAGGGGTTTCCAGACGTACCGCATCTGGATATGCCGGATGAGCGAAGCCCTGGATCCCGCTTTCTTCCAACAGGGCTAGCCAGGCGTCGCGGCTGTGATGCTGGCGATTAACCCGCAGCCACATTGGCGGCCGTTGATTATTTGCTTCAAGAATTTCTTCCCACTGTGTGGGATAAGCGGCGCGTAGCCGTTTAACCAACCATGAAGGATGCAGGAAACGGCTATCGTGGGCGGCAAATTCGCCGAGCAGGGTTTCCTGCTGGCGCTGAAACTCACGCAATACACCGTTAATGAGGCCTTTAAGCTGCGGACGCTTGATCACCACCGCACCTTCTACCGTTTCGGCTAGCGCTGCATGGGGAGGAATACGGGTATAAAGTAGCTGGTACAGCCCAACCATAATTAAATAATGTACGGTACGCTGTTTACCGGTCATCGGGCGCGACATTAGTTTGCCGATAAGCCACTCAAGCTGTGAAAGAGTACGCAGTACGCCAAAGCACAGCTCCTGGAGCAGCGCTTTATCTTTCTCAGGCACTTTCTGCTGCAAGGGCGGCAGAACATTGCTGAGGGACTGGCCTTTCTCGACCACTTGCTCAACGGCCTGCGCCGCCAGGCTGCGAATATTCGGTGATTTCTTCATAGTTACGGTCAGTAAAATAAAAAGGCCCGGAAGTTCCGGGCGCTAAAAAGAGAATGAGGTTCAGGCAAGTCTGTTGCCTGGCGCAAAAAACGCCTTGCGGGAATTCAGCAAATCCTGCGCTTTCATGGCTTTTTTGCCGGCAGGCTGCAATTCTTCAAGATTGAGGACGCCCTGTGCTGTCGCAACCTGAATACCTTGCTTATCCGCCTCAAGGATGGTGCCCGGCGCGGCATTGAACCCAGTTTCAAGTACGCTGGCTTTCCAGACTTTTACCGGCTGCCCGTCCATCATGAAGTAACTCATCGGCCACGGATTGAAGGCGCGAATACAGCGCTCTAACTGAGCGGCAGAGAGCGACCAGTCAAGCAGGGCCTCTTCTTTACTCAGTTTTTCCGCATAGGTTACCCGCGATTCGTCCTGCACTTCCGGGCTGGCTTTACCGCTGGCGAGCAGTTGCAGCGTCTCGATAAGCCCTTGCGGACCCAGTTCGGCCAGTTTGTCATACAGCGAGGCGCTGGTATCGTCTGGCGTAATCGGGCAGGCCAGTTTATACAACATATCACCGGTATCCAGTCCCACGTCCATCTGCATAATGGTTACGCCAGTTTCTTCGTCGCCCGCCCAAAGCGAGCGCTGGATCGGCGCAGCCCCGCGCCAACGCGGCAGTAACGAGCCATGAACGTTGATACAGCCCAGGCGAGGCATCTCCAGCACGGCTTTAGGCAAAATCAAACCATAAGCCACCACAACCATGATATCGGCGTTCAAATCGGCGATAAGCTGTTGATTGTCAGCCGGGCGAAGCGAGGCGGGCTGGAAAACAGGGAGGCCGCGCTCTTGCGCCACGGCTTTAACCGGCGAAGGCATGAGCTTTTTACCGCGTCCGGCCGGGCGGTCAGGCTGAGTAAACACGCCCACCACGTTATAATTCGCGGCAAGCAGAGCATCGAGATGACGCGCTGCAAAATCAGGCGTACCTGCAAAAATGATACGTAATGAATCGGACACGATATTCCCTGTTGTGCTAACGGCTTAACGCCCGTTTAAACGATCGAGTTTCTCAACTTTCTGGCGAATACGCTGGCGCTTCATCGGCGAGAGATAATCAACAAACAGTTTGCCCACCAGATGATCCATTTCATGCTGAATACAAATTGCCAGCAGGCCATCGGCGGCTAACTCGAAACTGTTGCCGTCTCGGTCAAGCGCACGAATTTTTACCGTCTCGGCGCGCGGCACCAGGGCTCTCTGCTCAGGAATGGATAAACATCCCTCTTCAATGCCCGTCTCACCGTGTTTTTCCAGCAGTTCCGGGTTGATCAGCACTAAACGCTCATCGCGATTCTCAGAAACGTCGATCACAATAATCCGCTGATGAATATCGACCTGAGTGGCCGCCAGGCCAATGCCTTCTTCGGCGTACATCGTTTCGAACATATCATCCACGATACGTTGAATTTCCGCATTCACTTCTTTAACCGGTTCGGCGACTTTGCGAAGGCGCTCGTCCGGAAAATGTAATACCTGCAAAACTGACATATTTATCCAGAGCTGTGTTCAAGAGTTGATAAAGATCATTATGTCTATTCTAGACAAAACCCCCCCTGATTGACAGCATCCGTAACCAATCGCAGGGATTGCCTGGATGCATTAATGGCAGGGGAAAAGGATGCCGCTTACAGAAATTTGGTTGCGTTTAATGGCCGTTGCCAGCCTGAATGGCGAACAGATGCTTAATGCTGTGAAACTTTTGCAGCATCATCCTGACGAACCCGCTCTGGCTTTGGGCGCCGTACCGCTGTCGGCTTCACAAATTCAGCAGTTCTTATCGGTTGGCATGACTGACATTGAACGCGCCCTCAGTTGGCTTGAGGAGCCTGGGCATCACTTATTAACCGCAGATATGCTCCTGTATCCTTCGTTGCTCAAAACCATTGACTGGTTCCCTGGCGCGCTGATGATTGCCGGCAATATCGATGCGTTAACCACGCCACAGCTTGCCGTAGTTGGAAGCCGCGCACATTCATGGTACGGCGAACATTGGGGACGATATTTTTGTGAAACTCTGGCTAACCTGGGGATAACGATTACCAGCGGATTGGCGTTAGGGATTGATGGTGTAGCCCATCGTGCGGCACTCAATATGAAAGGGAGCACCATTGCCGTGCTCGGCAGCGGCCTTGGGCAGTTGTACCCTAAGCGGCACAAGCGGCTGGCTGACGAGATAGTAGCCAAAGGCGGCGCGCTGGTTAGCGAGTTCCCGCTTAACATGAAGCCCTGGCAAAGCAACTTCCCCAGACGAAATCGCATTATTAGCGGTTTAAGCCACGGCGTGCTGGTGGTTGAGGCGACACAGCGCAGCGGTTCGTTAGTTACCGCGCGCTGTGCGCTTGAACAGGGACGGGAAGTCTTTGCGCTGCCGGGCCCGATCGGCAATCCAGGGGCAAGCGGGCCACACTGGCTGATTCAGCAGGGTGCTACGCTGGTCACTTCTCCCGAAGAGATCCTTACGTATTTGCAAAGCGATCTCCAATGGCTGCCTTCTCTGAATATCGCAAATTATTCACCAAATGAAGAGGAGGGCGCATTGCCATTTCCCGAGCTGTTGGCTAACGTAGGAGATGAGGTTACACCTGTTGACGTCGTCGCTGAACGTGCCGGCCAACCTGTGCCAGAGACAGTAACCCAATTACTCGAACTGGAGTTAGCAGGATGGATCGCAGCTGTACCCGGCGGCTATGTCCGATTAAGGAGGGCAGGCCATGTTCGACGTACTAATGTATTTGTTTGAGACATATATCCATAACGACGCCGAAGTGCGTGTCGATCAGGATATCATCACTCGCGACCTTACTGATGCTGGCTTTGAGCGTGAAGATATTTTCAATGCGCTACTGTGGTTAGAAAAACTGGCGGATTATCAGGACGGTCTGGTTGAGCCGATGCAGTTGGCTTCTGACCCGCTTTCGATGCGTATTTATACCGCCGAAGAGTGTCAGAGACTGGATGCCAGCTGCCGGGGATTTCTGTTGTTCCTGGAACAAATTCAGGTGCTGAACCTCGAAACCCGTGAAATGGTAATTGAACGCGTACTGGCACTTGATACGGCCGATTTCGATCTTGAAGATCTCAAATGGGTGGTATTGATGGTGTTGTTCAATCTTCCGGGCTGTGAAAACGCCTATCAACAAATGGAAGAATTACTCTTCGAAGTGAATGAAGGTATGCTGCACTAACATTTATGCAGCGTAATAAGTCGTTATGACAAAATCGGCACTCTTTTCTGTGCGCCAACAAGAGCCCTGCCCGCAGTGTGGGGCCGATCTGGTAATTCGAACCGGGAAACATGGCCCGTTTCTCGGTTGTTCTCACTATCCGGAATGTGATTATGTCCGTCCCCTGCGTAATCAGGCGGATGGACATATCATCAAAATTCTGGAGGGCCAGTTCTGCCCCCTGTGTCAGGCCGAACTGGTGTTGCGCCAGGGCCGGTTTGGTATGTTTATCGGCTGTAGCCGCTACCCGGAATGTGACCATACCGAACAGATTGATAAGCCTGATGAGACGTCGATTAGCTGTCCGCAGTGTCAGGAAGGCCGTCTTATCCAGCGCCGCTCCCGTTATGGCAAAACCTTTCATTCCTGCGATCGCTATCCGGAATGCCAGTTCGTGATTAATGCTAAACCTGTAGCGGGTGTATGCCTTGCGTGTGGCTACCCGTTACTTATTGAAAAGAAAACCGCGCAAGGGGCTAAGTACTTCTGCGCCAGTAAACAATGTGGAAAGCCGGTTACGGCGGAAAAAAGTGAATAAAAACCTGCCTGCAAGCCCCATCGAATCGATCGTTGAGGTACTTAAAAAAGAAGAAGTGATTGCCTATCCTACTGAAGCTGTGTTTGGGGTAGGTTGCGATCCTGATAGTCAAGTTGCGGTTAATCGCCTGCTGGCGCTTAAACAGCGTCCGGTAGAAAAGGGGCTTATTCTCATCGCCTCCCGTTTTGACCAACTGAAGCCTTATATTGACGACAGTATGCTGACACAAGCGCAGCGCGACGCTGTTTTTGCCCGCTGGCCCGGTCCTGTCACTTTTGTCTTTCCCGCCAAAAGCACGACGCCGCGCTGGCTCACTGGCCGCTTCGACACATTGGCTGTGCGCGTCACCGATCACCCGTTAGTGATGGCGTTGTGTGAAGCGTTTGGCAAGCCGTTAGTGTCAACCAGCGCCAATTTAACCGGATTGCCGCCGTGCCGTAGCACGGAGGAAGTCCAGCGACAATTTGGTAATGATTTCCCTGTGCTTGATGGTGCGACCGGTGGACGTCTTAATCCTTCTGAGATCCGCGATGCGCTAACAGGCGAACTCTTTCGTGAGGGGTGATGTAATGGAAACCTATGCGGTATTCGGCAATCCTGTTGCTCATAGCAAATCCCCTTTTATTCATCAGCTCTTTGCCCAGCAGATGCAGGTTATCCATCCCTATGGCCGGGTTCTGGCCCCGCTTGATGGATTTATCCCGACGCTGGAGGCTTTTTTCCAGGCTGGCGGTAAAGGCGCTAACGTTACGGTACCCTTTAAAGAAGAAGCGTTTGGGCGCGCGGATGAGTTGACCGAACGCGCTTCGCTGGCGGGTGCGGTGAATACTTTGAAGCGCCTTGAAGATGGGCGACTGCTTGGCGATAACACGGATGGCATCGGGCTATTAAGTGATTTAGAGCGGCTGAAGATGATTAAGCCCGGCTCGCGCGTATTGTTGATTGGCGCAGGCGGCGCGGCGCGGGGAGTACTGCTTCCGCTGCTTTCTTTAGATTGTGCGGTAACCATCACTAACCGAACCCTGTCTCGGGCTCAGCAACTGGCCTCGCTTTTCAGCCATACCGGTGGTGTGGTCGCGCTGGACGGCGATGCGCTTGCTGGGCATGCGTTTGATCTTATCGTTAATGCTACGTCCAGCGGGATTTCGGGCGATCGCCCAGCCATCCCCGCTTCACTGGTTCACGCCAGCGTACATTGCTATGACATGTTTTATCAGCAAGGCCGCACGCCTTTTTTGAGCTGGTGCGAGTCGCTGGGGGCGCAGAGTATGGCCGATGGGTTAGGTATGCTGGTGGGCCAGGCGGCGCATGCCTTTATGCTATGGCATGGGCAGATGCCGGATGTGGCCCCGATCATTGAACGTCTCAAGCAGGATCTGGCGGCATGAATCAGGCAATCCAGTTTCCGGACGTCGAGCAGTGGAATGAAGATCTGCGCGCAGTGTGTTTTCCGGCGCTGACGGACGGGTTTCAGGTTAACTGCGCGATTTCTGCTGTGTCGCTGACAAGTCGTTATGGTGGCGAAACACCTGCAGAATGGCTGGAGCTGTTTCGCCAACACCGCTGGGATCTGGAAGAAGAGATCGAGCCCCTGATTGCTGAGGGGCAGGATGACGATCAGGGTTGGTTTTGGCTCTCCTGATCCAGATACTCATCTTTCCACTTCACATAGTTATTAGCGGAATAGACTAAGCCCTGAATTTCAGCATCCGAGAGTGGCCGGATCTGTTTAACTGGGCTTCCAAGATACAAATAGCCGCTTTCAAGGCGCTTATTCTGTGGAACCAGGCTGCCTGCGCCAATCATCACGTCGTCTTCAACTACTACGCCATCTAATACAATCGATCCCATTCCTACCAGCACACGATTGCCGATGGTGCAGCCGTGCAGCATTACCTTATGCCCGACCGTTACGTCTTCACCCACAACCAACGGATTGCCTTCCGGGTTGTAAGAAGACTTGTGCGTCACATGGAGCACGCTTCCATCCTGAATATTAGTGCGGGCACCAATCGCAATAAAATGTACATCGCCGCGCATAGCAACCAGGGGCCAAATGCCGACGTCATCGGCGATCCGAACATCGCCAATGACTACGCTTGACGGATCAACCATGACGCGTTGACCGACTTCAGGAAAGGTATCTTTATAAGGACGCAGTACTGCAGACATAAAAACCTCATCTTTCTTGGACCGTGAAACAGACTTTGGCTGCATTCCCAGGGGTAAGCAAGGCAAAGTGGTATCATTTTTAAGCAGATCGTATGCGATCGCAGCGAAAAGCGCGAAAAACCAGCGGTCGAAAGAAAAGATCGAAAAAAGGCTTGTGCAAAAAAATGGGATCCCTATAATGCGCCTCCGTTGAGACGACAATGTGAAACGCTTCACAGCAACAGTCGGAACAACAAAGAGAAAAATCCTGAAATTCAGGCTTGACTCTGAAAGAGGAAAGCGTAATAT
>NZ_JAAATR010000012.1 GCF_009907385.1 Atlantibacter hermannii | reverse complement strand
GCGCCGCGCCGCCCGCGTCGCGCAGCGCCTGGCTGGCCTGCGCCAGGTTTTTGCCGACGCCGTGGCTATCATCCAGCAGCGCGGTGATTTCCCGGGCGAGGGTGGAAGCGGTCGCCAGCCGGGAAACCCGTCGTCCCAGATTGTGATACGTCACCCGCGCCGCCACGGCGGGCTGATCGAACGCCACCGGCATCACCAGCAGCGGTCGTCGGGCGGCGATGCCTTCCAGCACGGTGTTATACCCGGCGTGGCACAGGATCATATCCGCCTGGAGGATCACCTCGCGCTGGGGAACAAAGCTTTCTACCCGATGCGCGCCGTTACGGTACAGCCCGTCGACCTGCGCGGCGTCGAGCCCGCCGCAGTGGGATATCGTCACCTCGGCGCCCGCCAGATGGCAGGCGCGGGCCAGCGTGCGCATCAGGGAATAGTGGTGCCCGTGCAGCGTCCCCAGGGTGGCGTACACCACGGGTTTGGGATTACGCGGCGGGGTTAGCGTGGCGTCCACCGACTGAAACGCGCCGATATAGTGAAAATGGTCGGGCAGGGCGCGGCGCGGGAAATCAAACGCCACAGAGCCTTGCGCCACCTGGGCCAGCGGCGACAGGCAGTGATCCAGCCGATAACGGGCAGTCAGCCCGAAGCGGCGGCTGTAATGGTCGATGACCCGATAATGCGCCTGCATCAGCCGGTCGTAGACCCGCTCGCTGCCCGCGTAAAGCTTGCGTGCGGTGTCATCCTCGGCATAGTTGAACGGCATCACCGGCAGCGGTAAATCCGGTTCGCGGTTGACCGGCAGGGCGCAGGCCGCTGATACAAACGGCAGACCCAGATACTCGCTGACCAGCGCGCCCGCAGGCTCCATTTGATCGACGATCGCGCCGTCAACCTGCAAGCGCTTTAACAGGCCCGGCAGTTCGCGGCACAGCGCCTCGGTATGCCCGGCCAGCGTGCCGGCGATGCGGAAAAAGGTGCGGGCGGCGGGGTCGCGGAAACGCCGCTGCGCCGCCGCGATCGCCTCCGGCAGCGACGGGCAGCCGCTGATGCGCGGATTATCGCGGGCGATCAGTTCCGGGCTGGCAATAAACGTCAGGCGGTGCCCTTTGCCGCTCAGGTGCAGCGCCAGCGCTTCCATCGACCGGATATGGCTGTAGAGCGGCGGGACGATAATCGCAAAATGGCTCATCGTCAGCGGCCGCACCAGACGATGTCGGCGTGCTTCAGGGCCTCCAGACTGGGGCTGCCGGTACAGAAACAGGCCAGTTTGAGCTGATCGATGGTGACGGTGAAACGCTCCACCACCGCCCGGCTGGATTCGGTCGCGCTATCGAGGATCGCCGCCGCCTGTCCGACGAGACTGGCCCCAAGCCGTAGCGCTTTCGCCGCGTCGATACCGCTGCGGATGCCGCCGGAAGCGATAAGCGGGATTTGCGGATAAGATTCGGCAATCGCCTTGACCGCGTCGGCGGTGGGGATACCCCAGTCGGCGAACGCCATCGCCAGCGCGCGCAGATGGGCATCCTGGGCGCGCTTTCCTTCTACCGCCGCCCAGCTGGTGCCGCCCGCGCCCGCCACGTCAATGGCGCTGACGCCTGCGTCAATCAGCCGGCCCGCCACGGCGGCTGAAATCCCTGCGCCCACCTCCTTCACCACCACGGGCACTTCCAGGTAACGCACGACACGGGCAATGGCGTCAAGCTTGCCTGACCAGTCATGGTCGCCATCGGCTTGCAGCATTTCCTGGAGCGGGTTGAGATGGACGATCAGCGCATCGGCTTCGATCATTTCCACTACCCGCCGCGCATCGTCGATGCCTTTATCGCCCGCCAGCTGCGCTGCGCCCAGATTCGCCATCAGCGGGATGTCCGGCGCCAGTCGGCGTAGCGATTTGTCGATGCCGCTGTCGGACTTGCCTTCCAGGGCGATGCGCTGGGAGCCGACGCCCATCGCCACACGCAGCTCCTGGGCCGCTTCCGCCAGATGGTGATTGATAAATTTCGAGCGCTGCGCGCCGCCGGTCATGGAACTGATCAGCAGCGGGGCGTTGAGGGTTTTGCCGAGAAACCGGCTGGAAATATCAATGGCCTGATAATCGATTTCCGGCAGGGCGCAATGCACAAAGCGCCAGTGTTCAAAGCCGGTGGATGTCCCCGTCACGTCCTGCGGGGAGTTAAGGATAATGTCCAGATGATCGTTTTTCCTCTGTACAATTCCCTGCTGTTTCAACGCCATGGTATTCCTCCAACCTGGCTGGTAAACGATACACAAATGGACACATTCAGGCGCTTTTCATGGCGGGTTTCTCACCTGCCAGCGTCAGGGTTAACCAGGCATGAATAAACTGACGGGTTTCCTGCCCGGCCACGCACACGGCGGCCAGGTGCTCATTGGCGGAGTGAAAATGGTGATAGACCCGATCGCAGACCCGCTCCCGGCCCAGCACGTTCACCAGCGTAGGCTTACCGGCATCCTTGTTGCGATCCTTGCCGGTGGTGAAGTGGCTGTCTGACAGGTCGTCCAGCAGTTGAAACAGCTGGCCAAAGTCGGTGGCGAACGCCGACAGCCGCTGGTGGGTGGCGTCGCTGGCGCTGGCGGCCAGGGCGATCACCTGGAGCATGGCAATAAACAATACGCCGGTTTTCAAATCGTTAGTGGCGGTAATATCGTTGATATTCTGAGGACGCCCGACGCCCGCCAGATCGCGAAACTGGCCGAGCACCAGCCCCTGTTCGCCCACGGCGTTTGCCAGTTCGCCCACGACCCGCGCTTTCTGCTCGCCGCTCAGCCCGCTGGCGGCGGAGACCTGCGCAAAGGCTTTTGTGAGCAGCCCAATCGCCGCGAGGATCGCCACGCTTTCGCCATATTTCTTGTGGATGGTCGGCTTGCCGCGCCGCATGTCGGCGTTATCCATGCAGGGGATATCGTCAAGGATCAGCGAGGCGCTATGGATCATCTCCACGGCGCAGGCGAGGTCGAGTAAAGTCTTCTCTTCGCCCGGATACCCCAGATCGTGCGCGATCAGCATCATCATCAGGGGGCGGATCCGTTTACCCTGGCCTAAGACGCTCTCCTGCATCGCCATGCCCACTGCAGTATTACTGTCGCAGCTCTTCAGTAATCCGCTGAGGTGATGCTCGATAGTGCTTTTGATTTCGTGGACAGACACGCCACCGGACAGGGTGTTTTGATTCTCGCTCATTGATGAGGGACCGCCATGGAAACAGACTGTAGTGTTTGTTTAACCGTAGACTGCGCGGCGGGGGTTTGCCAGTAAAGCAGTGTACAAGTTTGTAACTTTACGATGTACAAGTTTGCAATAACCGGCTCAGGCGGGACAGGGGCTGGGCTGCCGATAGAAAAACGCCATCTGACGCGGAATCAGATGGCGACGGTTAACGGTTTACAGACCGCGCTGTTCCATCAGGCGGGCCAGGTCAATCAGGCGATTCGAGAACGCCCATTCATTGTCATACCAGGCGAGGATTTTCACCAGATTGCCGCCAATCACCAGGGTTGAAAGACCGTCGATAATCGATGAGCGGGCATCGCCCTGATAGTCGCTGGAAACCAGCGGCTCCTCGCTGTAACCCAAAATCCCCTGCAACGGGCCGTCAGTCGCGGCGGCGCGGAAGGCGGCGTTAACCTCTTCAGCAGTGACATCGCGCTTCAGCGTCACGGTTAAATCGACAATCGAGACCACCGGCACCGGGACGCGCAGCGAATAGCCGGTCAGCCGTCCGTCGAGTTCCGGGATCACTTTGCCGAGCGCTTTGGCCGCGCCGCTGGAGTAGGGAACAATCGACAGGGCGGCGGCACGCGCGCCGCGCAGATCTTTTTCCGGCTGGTCATGCAGCGCCTGGCTGTTGGTGTAGGCGTGCGTGGTGTTCATCAGGCCGTGCTCAATGCCAAACTGCTGGTGCAGTACCTGTGCCGCCGGCGCCAGCCCGTTGGTGGTGCAACTGCCGTTGCTGACCACAAAATGTTTTTCAGGATCGTAGTGCTGATGGTTCACGCCCATCACCAGGGTAATGTCGTCGTTTTTCGCCGGGGCTGAAATAATCACGCGCTTTGCCCCGCCGTGGGTGATATGCACCGCCGCCTTTTCGCGCTCGGTAAAGAAGCCGGTGGCCTCAATCACAATATCCACGCCGACGCTTCGCCACGGGATGTCTGCCGGGTCACGTTGGGAGAACACTTTCACGGCTTTGCCGTCGATGCGCAGTTCCCCTTCGCCTGCCTCAACCGTCAGCGGCAGGGTGCCGAGCAGAGAGTCATATTTCAGCAGGTGCGCAAGGGTTTTGCTGTCGGTCAGGTCGTTAATCGCCACGATGTCGACCTGCGGATCGTTAAGTGCTGCGCGGAATACGTTGCGCCCAATGCGGCCAAAGCCGTTGATGCCGATCTTTAACATAGTTACCTCCTGATGTGCCGTTTCTGCCATCAGAATAGTCAGCGGCCGGTTTGGCGTAAATGACAAAAAAGGATCACTTTACGCCATTTTACGGCAGTGGAAGCGCTGGCGATATTCGCCGGGGGTAAGGTGCAGTTGTTTTTCAAAGATGCGGCGCAGATTGATGCTGCTGCCGAAACCGGTGATGTGCGCGATGCGCTCCAGGGTTTCGGTGGTCTGCTCCAGCCGGTCGCGGGCCGCAGCCAGACGCGCTTCCGCCACGTAACGAGCAGGGGAGACGCCGGCTTCCCGGGTGAATACCCGGGTAAAGTTGCGCGGGCTCATGGCCACGCGCTGGGCCAGATTTTCCACCGACAGATCTTCTGCGAGGTTCGCCAGGATCCAGTTTTGCAGATCGCCCACCGGACCGTCATGTTCGGCCCGATCCAGTTTATAGCGGCTGAACTGCAACTGCCCGCCGGGACGACGCAGGTACATCACCATATCCTGGGCCACGTCCCGGGCGAGGGTAAATCCGTAATCCTCTTCCACCAGCGCCAGGGTTAAATCAAACCCGGAGCTGACCCCGCCGGACGACCACATCGGGCCATCCTGCACGTACAGCGGGCCGCCTTCCACCTTCACCTGCGGATAAGTGGCCTGCATGGTTTCCAGCAGACGCCAGTGGGTAGTGGCGCGGCGGCCATCCAGCAGACCGGCCTGCGCCAGCAGCATCGCGCCGCCGCAAATCGACGCCACGCGCCGGGCATGGGGCGCAGCCATTCGCACCCAGCTTGCCACCGCGTCGCGCTCGTCCAGGTGGGTGCCGCGCCCGGTGATCATGATGGTATCGCGCGCTTCAAACGGGTCCAGCTCGGTGAGACGATGGTCCGCCAGCAGGTTCAGACCCGACTGGCCGTGGATCACCTGGTGCGGTTGGGTGGTTGCGATGGTGATGCGGTAGCGCGGCGCGCCGGAAGTATTGGGATGCAGCCGGTTGGCCTGCATCAGAATGTCGGCGATACCGGCGGCTTCGAACAGCATGCCGCCATCAGGAACGATAATCAGGATAGTTTTCATGGCCTGAAATGTAGACTTTTTACAAAAGAAGTCAAACGGCGTTTTCAGTCGTGAGACGCGGCTTTTTGCCAGCCGCGCTAATTTGAGCAGGCCACCAGGCTGGGTGAGTGCCGATGCCGCAATCGGCGGCACCGGCACCCTGCGGGTAGTGGCGCGGTGGATGACATGGTTCCCGGGCTGCGCCACCGCCTGCAAAGCAAGACCGTTTACGCTTTGACGACAGGCTTACTCCGGCGCCTGGCCTTCCCCCTGTTGGGAAGGCCATTTCCAGTTTTGTACTTCGGGTAAATCCTCGCCATGCTCGCGCACGTACTGATGGTGAGCGGCGATTTTCTCCTGCAACGCGTCAAGAATGGCGTCGGCGTTGCCCTGTAGCGATGGCACCCGCAGGATTGCCGCCTGCGCCAGGTGAAAGCGATCCAGCTCATTGAGCACCGTCATATCAAACGGCGTGGTGGTGGTGCCTTCTTCCATAAACCCGCGCACGTGGAAGTTGCGATGGCTGTTGCGCTGGTAAGTCAGGCGGTGGATCAGGCTCGGGTAGCCGTGGAAAGCAAAAATCACCGGCCTGTCGGGGGTGAAAATCGCCTCGAAATCCTGTTCGCTTTTCCCGTGCGGATGCTCATCCTGCGTTTGCAGCGCCATCAAGTCCACCACGTTGACCACCCGGATACGCAGCCCGGGAAGGTACTCGCGCAGTAAATCCACCGCCGCCAGCGTTTCCATGGTCGGCACGTCTCCCGCGCAGGCCATCACCACATCCGGGGACTCTCCTGGCGCCACGGTGCCAGCCCATTGCCAGATGCCCATCCCGGCAGCGCAGTGTTGCGCCGCATCGTCCAGCGTCAGCCACTGGGGCGCGGGCTGTTTACCGGCCACGATAACGTTAATGCGGTCCCAGGTTTTCAGGCAGTGGTCGGCCACGCACAGCAGCGTGTTGGCGTCCGGCGGCAGATAGATGCGCACAATATCGGCCTTTTTGTTCGCCACATGATCCATAAAACCGGGGTCCTGATGGCTATAGCCGTTGTGATCCTGACGCCAGACATGCGAGGAGAGCAGATAATTAAGCGACGAAACCGGCTCGCGCCACGGCAGCTTGCGGGTGATCTTCAGCCATTTGGCGTGCTGGTTGAACATCGAATCAATAATGTGGATAAAAGCCTCATAGCAGTTAAACAGGCCGTGCCGCCCGGTCAACAGATAGCCCTCCAGCCAGCCCTGGCACTGGTGCTCGCTGAGAATTTCCATCACCCGGCCATCCGCTGCCAGCTGTTCATCATAGGGTTTCACCGGCTCCTGCCAGGTACGGCTGGTGACATCGAACACCTTACTCAGGCGGTTCGATGCGGTTTCATCCGGGCCAAACAGGCGGAAGTTATCCGGGTTGCGCTGGAAAATCCCCGCCAGATAAGCGCCCAGCGCCGACGTCGATTCCGCCTGGGTTTCCCCTGGCTTAACGACATCCACGGCGTAGTCCCGTAATGCCGGGGTGACCAGCTCCCGACGCAGACGGCCACCGTTGGCCCAGGGCGACGCTCCCATGCGCTTATCGCCCTCCGGTGCCAGCGCGCGCAGTTCAGGCCTCAGCGTGCCGCGCTCGTCAAACAGATCTTCCGGCTGATAACCGCGCATCCAGCGTTCGAGGATCTGACGGTGGTCGTCATTCTCGCGGCACGATGAAATCGGCACCTGATGGGCGCGCCAGAAATCCTCGACTTTTTTGCCGTCCACCGTTTGCGGGCCGGTCCAGCCTTTCGGGCTGCGCAAAGCGATCATCGGCCAGCGCGGCAGTTGATCGGGGGGATTGCCGCTGCGCGCCTGCTGCTGGTACTGGCGAATGCTCTCCAGCGCGTGCTCCAGGGTTTCCGCCATCTGGCGGTGCATTTTCTCCGGCTCATGGCCGCAGACGATCAGCGGCTGATAGCCGTAACCCCGGAACAGCTGCTGGAGATCTTCGTCGCTGGTGCGCCCGAGGATAGTGGGGTTAGCGATTTTATAGCCGTTGAGGTGCAAAATCGGCAGCACCGCGCCGTCGCGTGCCGCATTCAGGAACTTGATGCCGTACCAGCTGGAGGCCAACGGGCCGGTTTCCGCCTCTCCGTCGCCAATCACGCAGGCGGCGATCAGCGACGGGTTATCAAACACCGCGCCGAAGGCATGGGACAGGGAATAGCCCAGCTCGCCGCCTTCGTTGATCGAGCCCGGCGTTTCGGGGGCCGCGTGGCTGGGGATGCCGCCGGGGAACGAAAATTGTTTAAACAGCTTTTTCATGCCGTCGGCGTCAGGGCTGATATCGGGGTAAATTTCGCTGTAGCTGCCTTCAAGCCAGGTGTTGGCGACCATGCCTGGCCCGCCGTGCCCCGGTCCGCAGATATAGATCATATCCAGGTCGCGCTGGCGGATGACGCGGTTAAGGTGCGCGTAAATAAAGTTCAGGCCCGGCGTGGTGCCCCAGTGGCCCAGCAGACGCGGCTTAATGTGTTCGGGTTTGAGCGGTTCGCGCAGCAGGGGGTTATCCATTAAATAGATTTGCCCGACGGAAAGATAATTCGCGGCTCGCCAGTAGCGATCGATTAACTGGATTTCACTATCGGAGAGTGGGTTGGTTTCAGTCATGCTTTCCCCATATTGTCTTGTATGCCAGATAAGCAAGAAGGCGAGGCTCCTTAACAGAAACTGCCTCTAAAGCCTGGCATAGATTCGCGGGCTGGCGGCGTTTCAGGACAATTCGCGGCGCAGCACGTATTGCTGTGCAAAAAATCACCAGTACAATAGGCAAAACCTTTTCATAACGGATGCCCATGATCCTGATTAAAACGCTGTCGCTCAGCCTGCTGTGTATCATTCTGCTCTCTCTGGTCGCCAGCGTCGGCCAGGCGATGTATCACCACGATCCTCAGGCGCAGCGAGGGTGGTGGGCGGCCCGCAGCGATTCCGCCGGAATGGCCCCCGATCCGCGTAAAAACGCCGCGCTGGCGGTGGTGCAGGTTTACGCCGCGCCCACCTGGGGCTGGAAGGGGGTGGTGGCGGTACACCCGTGGATCATCTTTAAGCGTGCCGGAGAAACTCAGTACAACCGCTACGAGGTGATTAGTTGGGGCTCGGGTGAGAAAGTGCGCCGCAACCGCAATGCGCCGGACGGCTACTGGTACGGCTCGAAGCCACGCCTGCTGGTGGAGCATCGCGGGGCGACGGCCGAAGCCATGATCCCGCAGATCGAAGCGGCGATTGCTTCTTATCCCTGGCCGGATAGCTATCGCGTCTGGCCCGGACCGAACAGCAATACTTTTATTGCCCATATCGGGCGCGAAGTGCCGGCGCTGAAGCTGGATATGCCTGCCAATGCGATCGGCAAAGATTTTCGCTCGCTGCGCCATGTGGTGGGCTTACCGCCGTCAGGGCGCGGGGTGCAGGTTTCCGTGCTGGGTGTTGCCGGGGTGACGTTGGGGGTTGAAGAGGGGTTTGAGGTGAACGTGCTGGGCCTGAATGTCGGCCTGGACGTATCGCCGCTGAAGCTGAGATTGCCGTTTATCGGCGGCGTGGGGCGGGATAATTTGCAGAAGCAGAGGGAAGGGGGCGAGGAGTAAATCCTGCGCCGCCTGAGCGCCGTGACATTCGTAAAACTCGACGGCGCGTTTGAATACAATGCCGATCGGGCTGTGCGTCGTTCCGGGGAAAAGTATCTTGCCTGTCCGGGATAACGCCGCCAACAGGCGTTACTCGTTGCCCCACTGGTTGAGGAAATCCGCGATCTCATCAATACGTCCCTGATTAATCCCGGCTTCAACAGCCATCTCCTGCTGGGCCTCTTCGCTGATTTCTTCGTTATTCATCAGGCGGGTGATCAGCAACTGGAAATAGTGCGCCAGGGCGTCCCGTTCGGTTTCGGTGACGGCGATTTCTGTTTCTGTCGCGTACTCGTCGGCGATGTCATAAAACTTCAGTGGAATAGAAGACGTCATTGTGAATTCCTTTGAGAAAGAAGCATGGGCTGGAGCATAGCATTTTTATCAGCATCTGCGCTGGGCCGATTGTTGAACTTAGTGCTCCCTGTTCACAACGCGAGCCTGCTAAAATCAACGTTATATTCTCTCTTTTTATTACAGGTTACATCGACAATGGCTCTGATCCCCAAAAACTACGCGCGGCTGGAAAGCGGCTACCGTGAGAAAGCGTTAAAAATTTATCCCTGGGTATGTGGGCGTTGTTCGCGGGAGTTTGTTTACTCGAACCTTCGCGAATTAACGGTCCATCATATCGATCACGACCACACCAATAACCCGGAAGACGGCAGTAACTGGGAGTTGTTGTGCCTGTTTTGCCATGATCATGAACACTCGAAGTACACCGAAGCTGACCAGTACGGCACCAACGTAGTGGCCGGGGAGGACGCCCAGAAAGACGTGGGAGTCGCCACCTATAATCCGTTCGCCGATTTAAAGTCGATGCTCAATAAAAAATAACGGTAAAAAAAATCCACGCCGTAGCGTGGATTTTTGTTTTCAGTCAATAGCTTAGACATTGAACAGGAAGTTCATCACATCGCCATCCTTCACGATGTAATCCTTCCCTTCAGCGCGCATTTTGCCCGCTTCTTTAGCGCCTTGCTCACCCTTATAAGCAATGAAATCTTCATAAGCGATGGTCTGGGCACGGATAAAGCCTTTCTCGAAGTCGGTATGGATTTTACCCGCCGCCTGCGGCGCAGTCGCGCCAACCGGGATGGTCCATGCGCGCACTTCTTTCACGCCAGCGGTGAAGTAGGTTTGCAGGTTCAGCAGGGCATAACCGGCGCGGATCACGCGGTTCAGGCCCGGCTCTTCAATGCCCAGTTCGGCCATAAATTCTTCGCGGTCGGCGTCGTCCAGCTCGGCGATATCAGATTCCACAGCGGCACATACCGGCACCACCACAGAACCTTCTTTGTCGGCGATTTCACGCACTTTATCCAGGTACGGGTTGTTTTCGAAACCGTCTTCGTTAACGTTGGCGATGTACATGGTGGGCTTCAGGGTCAGGAAGCTCAGGTAGCGGATGGCCGCTTTGTCTTCCGCCGTCAGGTCCAGCGCGCGCAGCATCCCGGCGTTTTCCAGGTGCGGCAGGCATTTTTCCAGCGCCGCCAGCTCCGCTTTGGCGTCTTTATCGCCGCCTTTGGCTTTCTTCTGCACGCGGTGAATGGCGCGCTCGCAGGTTTCCAGGTCAGACAGCGCCAGCTCGGTATTGATAACGTCAATATCTTCCGCCGGATCCACTTTACCCGCCACGTGGATGATATTGTCGTTTTCAAAGCAACGCACCACGTGGCCGATAGCTTCGGTTTCGCGGATGTTGGTCAGAAACTGGTTACCCAGGCCTTCGCCTTTGGACGCGCCTTTTACCAGGCCCGCGATATCCACGAATTCCATGGTGGTCGGCAGAATGCGCTGAGGCTTAACGATTTCCGCCAGTTTGTCGAGACGCGGATCGGGCATTGGCACCACGCCAGTGTTCGGCTCAATGGTACAGAACGGGAAGTTAGCCGCTTCAATACCGGCTTTGGTCAGCGCATTGAACAGAGTGGATTTACCGACGTTCGGCAAGCCGACGATACCGCATTTGAATCCCATGGTTTAGATCACCTTAATTGCTTGATTATCATTGAGTTAAAACAGGCTCAACGACCGGAAATAAATAACTTTGCCTATTATACATCGAACGGGCGTTATTCGGGGCGTATTTCACCCCGCCCCCCGATAAAAAGCCGACTATTGCGCCCTGAAGGCATGTAAACGGTTAGTGGCTTTGGTCAGGCCTTCTTTCAGCCAAATCTCGGTGCAGCGCGCCGCTTCGTCTACGGCGTCGTCAATTAATTTCTGCTCGGAGACAGGCGGTTTGCCCAGTACAAATCCAACAACTTTGTTTTTATCGCCGGGATGACCAATTCCCACACGTAAGCGGTGAAAATTCGGGTTATTGCCCAGCTTGCTGATGATGTCTTTCAGGCCGTTATGCCCGCCGTGGCCGCCGCCGAGTTTAAATTTGGCGACGCCGGGCGGCAGGTCTAACTCGTCATGCGCCACTAAAATCTCATCCGGCGCAATGCGGTAAAAGCCCGCCATCGCCGCCACCGCTTTGCCGCTCAGGTTCATAAAGGTAGTGGGAACCAGCAATCGTACATCTTCACCCGCGAGGGAGACCCGTGAGGTATAGCCAAAAAATTTGGCTTCTTCTTTCAGCGGCGCGCGCAGGCGCTCCGCAAGTAAATCCACATACCATGCCCCGGCGTTATGGCGGGTCGCCGCATACTCAGCGCCAGGGTTCGCCAGGCCGACAATCAATTTTATCGTCACGTTATTATTCCAGGTTGCCCGTTAATCGCCGGGTAGTTTACTTCGCTCAGGTCGTGATGACAAAGCGCTGCGCTTGTGACGCAAAGATATTGAATAATAACTAAGCTGAACCATTAGAATTTCATTCAGTTCAGCAAGTTATATGTCAAGTTTTGTGAGCTCAGGCGCGTAAATGTGATCCCAGACGCAACAGAGAACCATAACTGTTGTCTATACTTTACACACAAGGAATGGGGATATTCCCACACACCCTTTCGTTCCGGAGGTGACATATGAAACGCAAAAACGCTTCGTTACTCGGTAACTTTCTTATGGGGTTGGGCTTAGTTGTCATGGTCGTTGGCGTCGCGTATTCCATCCTCAATCAGCTGCCTCAGCTCAACCTGCCACAGTTTTTCGCCCATGGAGCGGTATTAAGCATTTTCGTTGGTGCCGTGCTCTGGCTTGCCGGCGCGCGCGTTGGCGGGCATGAACAGGTTTGCGACCGGTACTGGTGGGTGCGCCATTTCGATAAGCGCTGCCGCCGCGACGAACATCGTCATAGCTAATCACTCAATTTTAAAGGACGGCGCCGCATGCGGGGCCGTTTTTTTTTGACTGTAACGCAACGCGCTGATGCAGGCGCAGCGGCCCGCATCAGCGTAATGGATCACAGTTCGGCGAGTGCCGCCTCGCGGTCGGGGAAGAACGCCAGACGCCCGGGGATGGGCTTGACGTGAGCGCGGGCCAGGGTGCGCAGCGGCTGGAATTCCAGATGGCAGATGCGCAACTCGCAGCCTTCCGGCAGGCGGGCGATAAAGCGTTGCAGGGCATCCAGACCGCCTGCGTCCAGCACCGGCACCGCATCCCACTGCATTACGATGATACGTTTCCCTTCGGCCTGCTGCATCAGCGGGCCAAATACCCCTTCAGCAGCGGCGAAAAACAGCGGGCCGGTAACGCGTACCGCCAGCACATCATCCGGCACCGTCACGTTGAGCGGCGCAAGCCGCGTCATGCGCGCGACCCGGCGCATAAACAGCAGCGAGGCCAGCACAATGCCGACGCTGATGGCAATCACCATGTCGAACAGCACGGTGAGCGACATGCACAGCAGCATCACCAGAATGTCGTCTTTCGGCGCATGGCGCAGCAGGCTAACCACTTTATGGGCTTCGCTCATGTTCCACGCCACCATCAGCAGCAGCG
Organism: Atlantibacter hermannii; assembly: GCF_009907385.1. Classification (GTDB taxonomy): domain Bacteria; phylum Pseudomonadota; class Gammaproteobacteria; order Enterobacterales; family Enterobacteriaceae; genus Atlantibacter; species Atlantibacter hermannii_A. The sequence goes on along the minus strand of NZ_JAAATR010000012.1, from coordinate 30,453 downwards.
CCGCCATGGCCGACAGCGGCAGCCAGGAGAGCAATGGAGCCAGCGCCAGCAGCGCCATAATCACCAGCAGGGAATGGATAACTGCCGCGATGGGCGACGTGGCCCCGGCGCGCACGTTGGCGGCGGAACGGGCAATCGCCGCGGTGGCGGTGATGCCGCCGAAGAACGGCGCAATCAGATTGCCCAGCCCCTGGCCGATCAACTCGCTGTTGGCGTTATGTTTGGTGCCGGTCATGCCGTCGAGCACTACCGCGCACAGCAGCGACTCAATCGCGCCCAGCATCGCCATGGAAAACGCGGCGGGCAGCAGCGCCTGAATCGATGACCAGCTCAGCGTAAAGCCGGAATCAGGAATGTTCCACGGCAGCATCAGTTGCGGCAGCAGTTGCGGGATGCCGCTACCCTGGGTGCCGTCCGCCAGCACGTAATGGAAGCGTGAGCCGATCGTGGCCACATCGCCGCCGAGCATATTCACGACGGCCATCACGGCGCAGCCCGCCAGCAGCGCGGGCAGATGCGGCGGCAGGCGAATGCCGAAGCGCGGCCAGAACACCAGCACGCCGAGGGTCACAATGCCGATGACCGCATCACCCATGTTCAGGGTCGGCATCGCCATCACCAGCGCGCCGACTTTCTGCAAATAGTGTTCCGGCACATGCGCCATTTCCAGGCCAAAGAAGTCTTTGATCTGCATAGTGGCGATGGTGATACCGATACCGGAGGTAAAGCCCAGCGTCACGGACAGCGGGATGTATTCAATCAATCGGCCAAAGCGCGCGAGGCCGAACAGCACCAGAAATAGCCCGGAAATCAGCGTCGCCATCAGCAGGCCCGCCAGCCCGAACTGCTGGGCCACCGGGTAAAGGATCACCACAAAGGCGGCGGTGGGGCCGGAGACGCTAAAGCGCGAGCCGCCGCTTAAGGCAATGACGATCCCGGCCACAGCGGAAGTGTACAGGCCGTACTGCGGCGCGACGCCGCTGCCAATGGCCAGCGCCATCGCCAGCGGAATAGCAATAATCCCGACGGTGATCCCGGCAATGACGTCGCGGCTAAAGCGCGACGCGGTGTATTTTTCCCGCCAGCAGGCGTCGATGAGGGCGCGAAATGGCAGGAAATGGGCGATTGAAGATGTTTTCACTGTGTTTCATCCATGAGCGCATCATCTGTTGAGTGTATGTCAGATGAAGGAGGCATTAGTCATACAAATACATCATGCAATAAAAAAAACCCGCCGCAGCGGGTTTCTGAACGCATGTCTATCAATGTTCGAACATTGCAGAAATGGATTCTTCGTTGCTGATACGACGAATCGCTTCTGCCAGCATACCGGAAAGGGTCAGGGTGCGGACTTTTTCCAGCGCTTTGATTTCCGGTGCCAGCGGAATGGTGTCACATACGATGAACTCGTCGATCACGGAGTTCTTGATGTTTTCCACTGCGTTGCCGGAGAAAATCGGGTGAGTCGCATAAGCGAAGACGCGTTTCGCGCCGCGCTCTTTCAGCGCTTCCGCCGCTTTGCACAGGGTGCCGCCGGTATCGATCATGTCATCAACCATCACGCAGTCGCGGTCAGCCACGTCGCCGATGATGTGCATCACCTGGGACACGTTAGCGCGCGGACGACGTTTGTCGATGATCGCCATGTCGGTATCGTTGAGCAGTTTAGCGATAGCGCGTGCGCGTACTACGCCGCCGATATCCGGGGAAACCACGATCGGGTTGTCGAGGTTTTTCTGGATCATATCTTCGAGCAGAATCGGGCTACCGAAGACGTTGTCTACCGGCACATCAAAGAAGCCCTGGATCTGTTCTGCGTGCAGGTCCACCGTCAGAACGCGGTCAACGCCGACGCTCGACAGGAAATCAGCAACCACTTTTGCGGTGATCGGCACACGCGCGGAACGCACGCGGCGGTCCTGACGGGCATAGCCAAAGTAGGGGATCACAGCGGTAATACGGCCTGCGGAAGCGCGACGCAGGGCATCTACCATCACAACCAGTTCCATGAGGTTGTCGTTGGTGGGGGCACAGGTGGACTGGATGATGAAAATATCACCACCGCGTACATTTTCATTGATTTGTACGCTGACTTCGCCGTCGCTAAAGCGACCGACAGCAGCGTCGCCGAGGGAGGTGTACAGGCGGTTGGCAATACGTTGTGCTAGTTCCGGGGTGGCGTTACCAGCAAAAAGCTTCATATCAGGCACGAGAAGAACCTCAGGCATGCGTCCAGTGGTGGATGACGGCATCTAAGCGGGTGAAGCTCGCCATCCAGGCGGTGTATTTAAAGAGCATGGCGCAACATCTGGAACAGGGTGACGTTGTCACCATAACTCAGTATGCCCGGAATTCCTGCGCTATTCGTCAACAACTACGTCAAGCGCTTGATGCAGCGGAGAGCGGTTAACTCCCCTGGCGACAAAGCCATGCAGCCATTCCGGGGCTTGCTTAAGCACCTGGCGAGCAGCGGATTCTGTGTCAAATTCAGCAAATACACAGGCCCCTGTGCCAGTCAGGCGCGACGGCGCGTATTCTAACAGCCAGGAAAGCGCGGCATCAACCTTACGAAAACGTTTTCTTGCGATAACCTCGCAATCATTGCTGAATTCACATTTTAGTAACGCTTCCAGTGGTCGTTTCGGGGTGTCGCGTGGCAAATCCGGATCGCCAAAAATCACTGGCGTGGAAATGCTCTCGCCAGGATGCGCCACCAGATACCATTTTTCAGCAGGCTCGACAAAGGTCAGCAGCTCGCCCACGCCTTCGGCAAACGCGGCGCGCCCGCGCACGAATACCGGCACATCCGCCCCCAGCGTCACGCCGAGTTGCGCCAACTGTTCATCGCTAAAACCGGTTTTCCACAGATGGTTCAGCGCCACCAGGGTCGTCGCGGCGTTGGACGACCCGCCGCCCAGCCCGCCGCCCATCGGAAGTTGTTTATCGACAGCAATATCCGCGCCCAGCGGGCCGGTAAAACCGTTATCGCGCGCGTGGGCGGCCAGCATCCGCGCGGCGCGCACGATCAGGTTAGCTTCATCCGCCACGCCGTCCACCGGGCTCAGCAGCCGGATTTGGTCGTCAGCGCGCGGGTCGATATCCAGCGTGTCGCCGTAATCCAGAAACTGAAACAGCGTCTGGAGATCGTGATAGCCGTCAGGACGACGGCCAGTGATATACAAAAACAGGTTCAGTTTTGCAGGAGAGGGCCAGCGACGCATTATTTCACCGTCCAGCTATCCATCTTCAACTTGATGCGCTGATCGCCTTCGCGCAGCTCCATGTTAGTGGGCAGCGCCGGTTGGGTTTGGGTATCGTAACCGCCGTAAGTCACGGTCCAGTTTTTACCGTTCTGGCTGTAATTCAGCTCGCGCAGGCGATAGTTTTCATCCAGCTTGTAATCGGTGGCGTCCCCCGGAATGCCCAGGATCCACTGGCGCAGACTATTGAGCGGGATCGGCATCCCGGTCAGTTTGCCGATCATATCTTCGGCGTCGGTATCGGTGTAACGCTGGCCTTTGCTATCCACCAGCTGCACCACGCCCGGCTGCGCGTTGAGCTCCAGCTCAGTGCTGCCCAGCGGGTTAGTCAGCAGCAGGCGATAGCGATCCTGGCCGGTTTGCTGCCAGAAAAAGCGCGCATACACTTTTTGGCGGTCAGACAGATAGGCAAATGCGCCGCGGGTCTGGTACTGCGAAATCTTCGCGACCTGCTGCTGATGCTGCTGCCATTGCGGCGAATCGGGGCTTTTCCCCGGACCTTTTGGTGTTGTCACGGCGCAGGCCGTCAGGATCAGGCTTGCCAGCGGTAAAAGTCGAATGAGCGGGAACGGGGAGCGAATCATAATAGCGGCAAATCCTTGAAAGTAGGTTAGCTTGATAACCTTTCATGCTAGCTGTCAGCGAGAAATGCGTCTACGGTCAAGTTATCTTAAATGATCGGTTCGCCGATTGATTCAAAAGAGGTACTTCTCTTTTATTGACCCTGCTCATCCTGTATGATGCACCAGGTTCAACCTTATCAACGCTGGTACTATTCCCGCACACATGACCCTTTTAGCACTCGGCATCAACCACAAAACGGCCCCGATTTCACTGCGAGAACGCGTTACGTTTTCGCCGGAAACGCTCGACCAGGCGCTGGCAAGCCTGCTGGCGCAGCCGATGGTGCAGGGCGGGGTGGTGTTATCCACGTGCAACCGTACCGAACTCTATTTAAGCGTTGAGCAGCAGGACGATCTTCACGAGCGTCTGGTGCGCTGGCTGTGCGATTACCACCAGCTTGATGAAGCCGAAGTGCGCAACAGCCTGTACTGGCATCACGACAACGACGCCGTCAGCCATCTGATGCGCGTTGCCAGCGGGCTGGATTCGCTGGTGCTCGGCGAGCCGCAAATTCTTGGCCAGGTCAAAAAAGCCTTTTCGGATTCCCAGCGCGGGCATACCCAGTCCAGCGAACTGGAGCGTATGTTCCAGAAGTCGTTTTCCGTGGCCAAAAGGGTGCGTACCGAAACCGAAATCGGCGCCAGCGCGGTATCGGTAGCCTTCGCCGCCTGTACCCTGGCGCGGCAAATCTTTGAATCGCTCTCGAAAGTCACCGTGCTGCTGGTCGGCGCGGGGGAGACCATCGAACTGGCGGCGCGCCATCTGCGCGAACATAACGTCTCGAAAATGATCATCGCCAACCGTACCCGCGAGCGCGCTCAGCGTCTGGCGGATGAGGTAGGCGCAGACGTGATTGAACTCAGCGAGATCGACCAACGCCTGAAAGAAGCCGACATTATTATCAGCTCCACCGCCAGCCCGCTGCCCATCATTGGCAAAGGCATGGTGGAGCGCGCGTTAAAAGCCCGCCGCAATCAACCGATGCTGCTGGTGGATATCGCGGTGCCGCGCGACGTGGAGCCGGAAGTGGGCAAACTTGCCAACGCCTATCTCTACAGCGTGGACGACCTGCAATCGATCATTCAGCATAACCTGGCGCAGCGCAAAGCCGCCGCCGTGCAGGCTGAAACCATCGTAGCCCAGGAGGCCAGCGAGTTTATGGCCTGGCTGCGCGCCCAGGGCGCCAGTGAGACCATTCGCGAATATCGCAGTCAGGCCGAACAGGTGCGTGACGATCTCACCGCCCGTGCCATTGCTGCGCTGCAACAAGGCGGCGACGCCGAAGCCATCATGCAGGATTTAGCCTGGAAGTTAACCAACCGGCTGATCCATGCGCCAACCAAATCTCTCCAGCAGGCTGCCCGTGACGGGGATGACGATCGCCTGCATATTCTGCGCAACAGCCTTGGGCTGGAGTAGCACAACAACACATATTATAAGGTGAAACACCGCCTATGAAGCCTTCTATCGTTGCCAAACTAGAAGCCTTGCAGGAGCGCCATGAAGAAGTTCAGGCCCTGCTTGGCGATGCTGCGACTATCGCGGATCAGGATCGCTTTCGCGCGCTCTCCCGTGAATACGCACAGTTGAGCGATGTATCGCGCTGTTTTTTGCTCTGGCAACAGGTTCAGGAAGACATCGAAACGGCACAGATGCTGTTGGATGACCCGGAAATGCGCGACATGGCGCAGGAAGAGTTAAACGAAGCGAAACAAAAAAGCGAGCAGCTGGAGCAGGAATTACAGGTTCTGCTGCTGCCGAAAGACCCGGATGACGAGCGCAACGCCTTTGTCGAAGTGCGCGCCGGAACCGGCGGCGACGAAGCCGCGCTGTTTGCCGGGGATCTGTTCCGCATGTACAGCCGCTACGCCGAATCACGCCGCTGGCGGGTCGAGCTTATGAGCGCCAGTGACGGCGAGCACGGCGGTTATAAAGAAGTGATCGCTAAAATCAGCGGCGACGGCGTCTATGGCCGTCTGAAATTCGAATCCGGCGGCCACCGCGTCCAGCGTGTACCCGCCACCGAATCCCAGGGCCGTATCCACACTTCCGCCTGTACCGTGGCGGTGATGCCGGAACTGCCGGATGCCGAGCTGCCGGATATCAACCCGGCGGATTTGCGTATCGACACCTTCCGCTCTTCGGGTGCGGGCGGTCAGCACGTCAACACCACCGATTCCGCTATCCGCATTACCCACCTGCCGACCGGCATTGTCGTGGAGTGCCAGGACGAGCGTTCTCAGCACAAAAACAAAGCCAAAGCGCTGTCGGTGCTTGGCGCGCGCATCCACGCGGCGGAAATGGCCCGGCGCCAGCAGGCGGAAGCCTCGACTCGCCGCAACCTGTTGGGCAGCGGCGATCGCAGCGATCGCAACCGCACTTATAACTTCCCGCAGGGCCGCGTTACTGACCACCGCATCAACCTGACGGTGTACCGTCTGGATGAGGTGATGGAAGGCAAACTGGATATGCTGATCGAGCCTATTGTTCAGGAATACCAGGCCGATCAGCTTGCCGCACTCTCCGAGCAGGACTAATGGAGTTTCAGCACTGGTTACGCCAGGCCGCCGCACGCTTAGTGAATAGCGAGTCTCCGCGTCGCGACGCGGAGATCCTGCTGAGCCTGGTAACCGGTAAAGCGCGCACCTTTATTCTGGCCTTCGGCGAAACGCAGCTAACCGAGGCGCAGCTTGCCGAGCTTGACGCGCTGTTAGCCCGGCGCACAGCGGGAGAACCCGTGGCCTATCTTACTGGCGTTCGGGAGTTCTGGTCGCTGCCGCTGATGGTCTCCCCGGCGACGCTGATCCCGCGTCCGGATACCGAGTGCGTGGTGGAACAGGCGCTGGCCCGCTTGCCCGCTGAACCTTGCCGCATTCTCGATTTAGGGACCGGCACCGGCGCGATTGCGCTGGCGCTGGCGTCCGAACGCCCGGACTGCCGGGTCGTCGCGGTGGATAACGTGCCGGACGCGGTGGATCTGGCGCAGCGTAACGCCGCACGTCTGAACATTGCGAATATCGATATCCGGCAAAGCGACTGGTTTAGCGCCGTTCAGGGCGACCGTTTTCAGCTTATCGTCAGCAACCCCCCTTATATCGACAGCGAAGATCCGCACCTCCGGCAGGGCGACGTGCGCTTTGAGCCGCTGACTGCGCTGGTGGCGTCTGATGCAGGGCTGGCCGATATCGACTATTTAATTCGGGAAGCGCGCGCGTTTCTTGAACCTGGCGGCTGGCTGGTGCTGGAGCACGGCTGGCAGCAGGGCGAGGCGGTACGCGCTTTGTTTCATCAAGCAGGATTTTTGGCAGTAGAAACCGGTCTGGATTATGGCGGCAACGAACGCCTGACCATGGGACAAATAACATCACAGGAGTAAGTCATGGCGACCTATTTTGCGCTTAAGCACGTGCATATTCTCACCGCGTTCCTTTCCGTGAGTCTGTTTATTCTGCGCTACTGGTGGCAATATCGCGGGTCAGCCATGTCGACCAAACGCTGGGTGCGTATTGTCCCACACGTGAACGACACGCTGCTGCTGGTGACCGGGGTGGCGCTGGTGATGATCACCCATTTCTACCCATTCACCCCACAAGGCGCATGGCTGACTGAGAAGCTTTTTGGCGTTATCATCTACATCGTTTTAGGTTTTATCGCGCTGGGCCGACGCCCGCGTAGCCAGCAGGTGCGCTGGATAGCCTTTCTGCTGGGCCTGGTGGTTATTTACATTGTGATTAAGCTGGCCACCACCAAGATACCGTTATTGGGGTTTGTATGAAGTCGTTAGCCGATTTCGAGTTTAATAAAGCGCCGTTATGCGACGGCATGATTTTGATTTCCCAGCTGATCCGCGACGACTTCCCGACGCAGGACGTCTACGATCGGCTGCAATCGCTGGTGGCGCTCGCCCGTGAAGAGATCAGCGGCGGGCTGCACCAGGATATCCAACTGGAAAAACTGCTGGAGCTGTTTTACGGCGAGTGGGGCTTCCAGGATTCCCGGGGCGTCTACAAGCTTTCCGACGCGCTGTGGCTGGATAAAGTGCTGGAGAACCGCCAGGGTAGCGCCGTCGCGCTGGGGGCGATCCTGCTGTGGGTGGCCGAACAACTGGATATTCCGCTGATGCCGGTGATTTTCCCGACCCAGCTGATCCTGCGCGCCGACTGGATGGACGGCGAAATGTGGTTGATCAACCCGTTCAACGGCGAAACGCTCGACGAGCATACGCTGGAAGTGTGGCTCAAAGGCAACATCAGCCCGGTGGCGGAGCTGTTTGTTGACGATCTTGATGAGTCCGAGAACGCGGAAGTGATCCGCAAACTGCTCGACACCCTGAAATCGGCGCTGATGGAAGAGCGGCAGATGCTGCTGGCGCTGCGCACCAGCGAAGCGCTGTTGCAGTTCAACCCGGAAGATCCCTACGAAATCCGCGATCGCGGGCTGATCTATGCCCAACTGGACTGTGACCATATTGCCCTGACCGATCTGAGTTATTTCGTTGAGCAGTGTCCTGAAGACCCAATCAGCGAAATGATCCGGGCGCAAATCAATTCGATTTCTCACAAGCAGATTACCCTGCATTAATGGCAGCACGTTTCTGATTTACACCTGATAAGGCGAACGTATGAAACAAAAAGTGGTGAGTATTGGCGATATCAAGGTAGCGAACGACCTGCCGTTCGTTCTGTTTGGCGGTATGAACGTTCTGGAATCACGCGATCTGGCGATGCGCATCTGCGAACATTACGTCACCGTGACCGACAAACTCGGTATCCCTTACGTATTCAAAGCCTCCTTTGATAAAGCGAACCGCTCGTCGATTCACTCCTATCGCGGACCGGGCCTGGAAGAAGGGATGAAAATCTTCCAGGAGCTGAAACAGACTTTCGGCGTGAAAGTGATTACCGACGTTCACGAAGCCTCCCAGGCGCAGCCGGTGGCCGATGTGGTTGACGTGATCCAGCTGCCGGCGTTCCTGGCTCGCCAGACCGATCTGGTGGAAGCGATGGCGAAAACCGGTGCGGTAATCAACGTCAAGAAACCGCAGTTCGTCAGCCCGGGCCAGGTCGGCAACATCGTCGACAAGTTCATTGAAGGCGGCAACGACAACGTGATCCTGTGCGATCGCGGCAGCAACTTCGGTTACGACAACCTGGTTGTGGATATGCTCGGCTTCAACGTCATGAAGAAAGTCTCCGGCAACTCGCCGGTGATCTTCGACGTTACCCACGCGCTGCAGTGCCGCGACCCGTTCGGCGCAGCGTCCGGTGGCCGTCGCGGCCAGGTTACTGAACTGGCGCGCGCCGGTATGGCGGTCGGCATTGCCGGTCTGTTTATCGAAGCGCATCCGGATCCCGCCAACGCGAAATGCGACGGCCCGTCCGCGCTGCCGCTGGCGAAGCTGGAGCCGTTCCTCAGACAAATGAAAGCGATTGACGATCTGGTGAAGAGCTTCGAAGAGCTGGATACGGAAAACTAATTTCCCGCTGTGATAAAAAAATGCCCTGCACATTGCAGGGCATTTTTGTTCAGGCGGTCAGGCGAATATCGTCATCAGGTAGGCGGCGAACAGCGCCAGATGGGCGGTGCCGTTAAGCACATTGGTGCGCCCGGTGGAGAACGAAATCTGACACAGCACCAGCGAGGCCAGCATCACAATCATCTCCGGCGCGCCGAGGCCGAAAATCAGCTCGTTGCCGGTAAGAATGGCAATCAGCGTGACCGTCGGCACGGTCAGGGAGATGGTCGCCAGCACCGAGCCGAAAAACAGGTTCATGGCGCGCTGCACCTGATTATTCATTACCGCTTTAATCGCCCCTAATCCTTCCGGAGAGAGGATCAGCAGCGCCACCAGGAAGCCGGTAAAGGCAACGGGCGCATTCAGCGTGGTCAGCAGCGACTCCAGCGGGCTGGCGTTCATTTTGGTTACCGCAATCACCGCAATCAGATGCACGACCAGCCAGGCCGCGTGCCACACGTTGCTGTGCGCGGAGGGCTTGCCGTGATGCGGGTCGTCATCGTCGCCTTCATCTTCATGCTCGTAAACAAACAGGCTCTGATGGGTTTTGGTCTGAATAATTAAAAACACCCCGTACATGGCGGCGGAAATCAGCGCCACCAGAATCGACTGGCCCACCGTGAAGTTGGCCTCTGGCAGCGCCATCGGGAAGACCAGCACAATCACCGCCAGCGGGAACAGGGCGATCAAATACTGCTTAATACCGAACAGATTCACATGCTGCGTCGCAAATTTCCGTCCCCCAAGCAGCAGCGCAAAACCCACCAGGCCGCCGGTGACGATCATAATGATGGAGTACAGCGTGTCGCGCATCAGCGTCGGCGCGGCATCGCCGGTGGCCATCAGCGCGGAGATCAAACTGACTTCAAGAATAACCACGGAAAGGCTGAGGATCAGCGAGCCGTAAGGTTCGCCCAGGCGATGCGCCAGCACATCGGCGTGGCGCACCACGCTAAATGCGCTGCTCAGGATCGCAACCAGCGCCAGCGCATTGATGCCGATAACCACTGGCAGCGACTGGCTGGCTCCCCAAAATGCCAGCACCGCCAGTGCTATCACCGGGAAAATGAGAGAGGACTCCTTATGGCGGGTTTTCACCGCCTCATGTACTGTTTTTGTCATTTTTTTACTCCAGAGAAGCAGGTATTGTCATTATAGTCATTGTGAGAAAGGTCAATAAAATAGCAAAAAAGCGTATGGTCACCGGGAATATTTACGAAGTTTTACGGCCTGTGTCGATTTTTCTCCTGAGAAGGCAATAAATCGTTATCTTGTTTAGAATTCATTTAACTAACAATCAATTAATAAGAAGGTTCTGACACTTATCCTGTTGGCTGGCAAACCCTGGCATCTTGTTCCACACTGTAAAGTTGTCCCTGAAAAGAGAGGTGTGTATGCCGTATAAATCCCGTAGCGACTTACCCGAAAACGTCACTAACGTTCTGCCTGCCCACGCGCAGGATATCTACAAAGAAGCGTTCAACAGCGCCTGGGATCAGTATAAAGATGCCGATGACCGGCGCGGCGACGCCAGCCGTGAAGAAACCGCGCACCGCGTGGCCTGGGCGGCGGTAAAACATGATTACCAAAAAGGCGATGATGAAAAGTGGCATAAGAAAAAATAAATCCACTGCTAATCGTTTGATAATCCAGGGCGTTGCGTCGCCAGCGCCCTGCAATATCCTCTCCATTGCGCCGAAATTGTGCCAAATCAATTTTTCAACTCTTGCCAGCGTTGGGTTAATTGCCTATCGTCTGCTGATAATGGCTTTCGAAATGAACAGCAGACAGGACAAGAGGGTGTCAGGGAAGCGTGGCAGTGGCGGAGGTATGAAGTGCTAACACGTGATTTCTTAATGAAAGCGGATTGTAAGACGGCTTTTGGAGCCATTGAGGAATCGTTATTGTGGTCATCTGAGCAGCGCGCGGCATCTCTTGCGGCGACGCTGGCCTGTCGGCCTGATGATGGCCCGGTATGGATTTTTGGTTACGGTTCGCTGATGTGGAACCCGGCGCTGGAATATGAAGAGTCCGCCACCGGTACGCTGCCGGGCTGGCATCGGGCGTTTTGCCTGCGCTTAACCGCAGGCCGTGGCACCGCCTGCCAGCCGGGACGAATGCTGGCGCTGAAAGAGGGCGGCCGCACCACCGGCGTGGCGTACCGTCTGCCGGAAGCCACGCTCGATCAGGAACTGGAGCTGCTCTGGAAGCGTGAGATGATCACCGGCTGCTATCTGCCTACCTGGTGCAAGCTTGAGCTGGACGATGGCCGCACCGTCAACGCGCTGGTGTTTATCATGGATCCGCGCCATTCGCTGTATGAATCCGACACCCGCGCCGCGATCATCGCCCCGCTGATTGCCGCCGCCAGCGGCCCGCTCGGCACCAATGCCCAGTATCTGTTTTCACTGGAGCAGGAACTCAACAAACTGGGAATGCGCGACCCGACGTTGGATGAACTGATTAATGCGGTTCGCGCGTTACAGGCACCCCAGTCCGACGCTAACTGGCAACCGGGGTTTGCATAAACTCAGGCAGGAACGTAGCTGATGGAGTGCTCCAGCGACTGGCTGTGACTGTCGATCAGCACGTTCCAGGTGCCGCTGTAGGGAACGGTGAGGTAAGCGTGCTTGCGGTTTTGCACGCTTAAAATATCCGCCGTACTGCTGGCAGCGCCTTTCGCGCTCATCAGATGAATGTGACAGGAATCGGAACAGCGCACCACCACCGTATCCCCACCAAACAATGTAAGACTCGTTTTTACCATCGCCATCTCTTTACCCTCTGCCAAAAAAAGACTACCCCCGTACGTGACTCTGTTCACAAATCACGCTTATGCATAACACCAAAGAGGGAGGGCGCGGATGCTGACTTTGATCAACGAATTTCATAATCATTAAACTTTAGTTATAAATTCCCGTAATACATTCAGAACCGAAAGAATTACGCCTGAAAAGTGAACAACCGGAGCGGGAAGTTCTGGAAACCTGCGGCGCGTTCAGCAAGCTATTTCGCAACGGGTGTCGAATCGCCTTACTCGTCTGGAAACTGCCGCAGCGGGGTGACTGCGGCAGAGCAGCCATTAAAAGGTCAGCACTTTATCCGCCGCCAGCGTCCACTGCGCCAGCTCTACCAGCGTGCCGATCTCCACGCCGTCAATCAGCGGCAGCCCGGTCACGCCGCGCCCGTCGGTGCAGGTCTTACACAGTTTCACCGGCACGTTCTGGGCGGTGAGGATCTCCAGCATCTGCTGAATGTTGTAGCCTTCTGCCGGTTTCTGGCCGCGAATGCCTGCCGTCACCGCATCCGACATCAAAAACAGTTTCAGGCTGATGTCGTCCTGCTGTTCGCGCAGGGCGATAGCCAGACGCAGGCTGTTAAACAGCGACTCGCTGCCGTAGGCCGCGCCGTTAGCGATAATCACGATATTTTGCACGTTAACTCCTTTGCCGTTTGGGCATGGTTATTGCTTTGTTAATTGCTGACCAGAGTAAAGCGGTAATGACTTCGGGAGTATGACATGAATCAACAGGGGCCACGCCCGCAATCCGCGCTGGAATGGTTTTACTATACCCGTCGCCAGCAACAGCAGCAGTTACAGCATCTCGCGCGGCTGGGTGAATTCGCCACGCTGATTAGCCAACTGGTGCATGCGCTCCAGCGCGAGCGCGGCGCGTCCAACGTCTGGCTGTGTTCCCGGGGCGCGCTGTTTGGCCCGCAGTTGCAGCACAGCGCCCGGCAGGTGGATGAGACGCTGGTTGCTTTCCAGCAGTGGCTAACCGAACACCACGCCCTGATGAACGGTAACGCGGCGGCGAAGCTGGCCTGCGCGCTATGGTTTCTGGAAGGATTAAGCGCCTTGCGGGAGGAAATCCGCACCCTGCGCATCACGCCTGAACAGGCCATGGAACGCTTTAACCGCACCGTACAGCCGCTGATGGAAATCATCCCGGAAGCCAACGATGCGCTGAGCGATCCGCAGGTCGCCCAGGCGCTGACCGCGCTGTACAGCCTGATGCAGGGCAAAGAATGGGTCGGGCAGGAGCGGGCGGTCGGCGCGATTGGCTTTACCCGCGGCGAGTTTGATGCCGCGCTGCGCCAGATGCTGGTGGACCGCATCGACGCCCAGCAGCACAGCTTTTCCACCTTCCTTTCGCTGACGCAGCCGGAACAGGCCGCGATGTTTCGCGACAGCGCAGAGGCCACCCGGGATATCGAACAGATGCGCCGCGAGGCCTGCACCCGCCTTCCGGCAAACCCGCCGTCGGCGGCGCGCTGGTTTGATATCCAGACCCGACGCCTTGACGCGCTGCGGCTGATCGAAACCCGGCTGATCGATACGCTTTCCGCCGTGGCGCGACGTTCGTTACAACATACAGTAGATGACGCACACACCGGTGAAACGGCCTTTGCCGCGTGGGTGGTGCAGCAGAGCAGCGTGAAAGCCGCGCCGGTGGAGCGTCATCTGCTGCCGCTGGTGCGCCAGCAGGCGCGCGAGCTGGAGAAACTCAGCCGCGAACTGAGCTCGCTTCAGGAAACACTTGAGGAGCGTAAAACCATCGATAAAGCCAAAAGCCTGTTGATGAACCACCAGGGCATCAGTGAAGAACTGGCCTGGCAGCAACTGCGTAAGCTGGCCATGAACCAGAATCAGCGGATGGTGGATATCGCCCGTTCGCTGCTGCTCAGCGCCTCGCTGTGGTCGGTCACGCCAGAGCGTTAGCTGCACACCGGCGGGGCAGAGCGTGACAGTTTATGGTGCGTTGGCTCACAAAAAAGCGCTGAAACCCCGGCAAACGGGGCCTGTATTTCTGGCACAGCAATTGCAATTCTGTTGATGACCACAACACAACGCGCAGAGAAGCCAACGGCGGCTTCCCGGCGATAAGGATAAAGGCGTCCTGCAATGTTCACGCATTGTTGGACGCCTTTTTTTATTGGAGCAGCCATGAGCGAAACACAACGAGGGCTTTCCCGCCGCCGCTTCATTCAGGCGGGAGCCGCACTGGGCAGCGTTATGATGATGCCGGGGCTGGCGAGCAGCATCCGGGCGGCAGGCTCTGACCAGCCGGAGCGCCAGCAGGTTAACGTCGGGTTTATCCCGCTGACCGACTGCGCGCCGCTGGTGATGGCATCGGTAAAAGGCTTCGACGCCCGCTACGGCATCAAACTTAATCTCAGCAAAGAGGCGAGCTGGGCGGCGGTGCGCGACAAACTGGTGTACGGCGAGCTGGATGCCGCGCACATCCTCTACGGCATGGTGTACGGGCTGGAACTGGGCATCGCCGGGAAAAAGCAGGCCATGGCGAGCCTGATGACCCTCAACAACAACGGTCAGGCGATCACGCTCTCCACCGATCTGCTGGACCAGGGCGTCCGCACGCTGGGCGATCTGCCGGGCTATCTGCGCCAGTCCGCGCCGGGCAGCTATACCTTCGCCCACACCTTCCCGACCGGCACCCACGCCATGTGGCTCTACTACTGGCTGGCATCCGAAGGCATCAACCCGTTTACCGATGTGCGCACCGTGGTGGTGCCGCCGCCGCAGATGGTGATGAACATGCGCATCGGCAACATGGTGGGCTTTTGCGTCGGTGAACCCTGGAATGCCCGGGCAATCAACGACCGCATCGGCTTCACTGCCGCGACCACCCAGGATATCTGGCCGGATCACCCGGAAAAAGTGCTCGGCTGCCGTCACGACTGGGTCGAACAGAATCCCAATACCGCGCGGGCGCTGGTCTCCGCCACGCTGGACGCGGCCCGCTGGATCGACGCCAGCGATGACAACCGCCGGGAAACCGCCCGGGTGCTGGCGAAACGCGCTTACCTCAATACCAAAGAGCAGTACCTCACGGGCCGGATGCTCGGCGATTACGACAACGGCGCGGGCCGCCGCTGGCAGGATCGCCACGGCATGCAATTCTTCCGCGACGGCGAGGTCAGCTATCCATGGCTGTCCGATGGCATCTGGTTCCTGACCCAGTTCCGCCGCTGGGGGTTGCTGAAACAGGAGCCGGATTACCAGGCCATCGCCCAACGCATCAACCGCACCGATATCTACCAGCAGGCTGCCAGCGCGACCGGCGTCAACCTGCCGAAAAACGCCATGCGCAGCAGTCGTCTGCTGGACGGCAAAATCTGGAACGGCGCGGACCCGGCGTCTTACGCCGCCAGCTTCGATATCTCGCATCAGGGGAGCAAAGCATGAAACAGCAAACGGTAACGCAGAGTGACGTTGTCACGTCAGAAGTAATTAGCGCGGAGGTGATCGCGCTGCCGCCGGTACAGGTGCGCAAGCGCCATCCGGCCCTGCGCGTCGCCGCCAACCGCCTGGTGCAGCGCCTGCTGCCAGGTCTGCTGGGGTTGGGGCTGGCGCTGGTGGCCTGGCAGCTGGTGTCGGTTAACAGCAAAGGCTTTCCCGGCCCGCTCAGCACCCTGGATTCGGCGCTGACCCTGTTCGCCGACCCGTTCTACCGCGAAGGGCCTAACGATCAGGGGATCGGCTGGAACGTGCTGGCGTCCCTGCAACGCGTCGGCATCGGCTTCGGGCTGGCGGCGCTGGTGGGTATTCCGCTCGGCTTTTTGACGGGCCGCTTCGTGTTCTTCGCCCGGATGTTCGGCCCGCTGATTGCGCTGCTGCGCCCGGTGAGCCCGCTGGCCTGGCTGCCCATCGGTTTACTGCTGTTCCAGCGCGCCGAACCGGCCTCCAGCTGGACCATTTTTATCTGCTCGATCTGGCCGATGGTGATCAACACCGCCGACGGGGTGCGCCGTATCCCGGACGACTACCTCAACGTGGCGCGGGTGCTGCAACTCTCTGAATGGACGGTGATGCGCCGCATTCTGTTTCCGGCGGTATTGCCGGCGATTTTGACCGGGGTGCGGCTGTCCATCGGCATCGCCTGGCTGGTGATCGTCGCCGCTGAAATGCTCACCGGCGGCCTGGGCATCGGCTTCTGGATCTGGAATGAGTGGAACAACCTCAACGTCGAAAACATCATTATCGCCATCGTCATTATCGGGGTGGTGGGGCTGATGCTCGAGCAGGCGCTGCTGTTGCTGGCGCGTCGTTTTAGCTGGCAGGAAAAATAAGGAGCGCACCATGAAACCGATTATTCAGGTCCAGAACGTCAGCCAGCGTTTCGCCACCCAGGGCGGCGATTTTCTGGCGCTGCAAAACGTCACCTTTGATATCGCCGCCGGGGAAACCGTCGGGCTGATCGGCCATTCCGGCTGCGGCAAATCCACACTGCTGAATCTGATCGCGGGCATCACGCTGCCGAGCGAAGGCGGCCTGCTGTGCGATAACCGCGAAATCGCCGGGCCAGGCCCGGAGCGCGCGGTGGTGTTCCAGAACCATTCCCTGCTGCCGTGGCTGACCTGCTACCAGAACGTGGCGCTGGCGGTGGACCACATCTTTGCCCGCACCCTGAGCCGCGCCGAGCGCAATGAATGGATCATGCACAACCTCGAACAGGTGCAGATGGGCCACGCCCGCGATAAACGTCCCGGCGAGATTTCCGGCGGCATGAAGCAGCGCATCGGCATTGCCCGGGCGCTGGCGATGAAGCCGAAAGTGTTGCTGATGGATGAGCCGTTCGGCGCGCTCGATGCCTTAACCCGCGCGCACCTTCAGGATGTGGTGATGCGCATCCAGCAGGCGCTCAATACCACCATCGTGCTGATCACTCACGATGTCGATGAAGCGGTGCTGCTGTGCGACCGGGTGCTGATGATGACCAACGGTCCGGCGGCGACGGTAGGGGAAATCCTTGATGTGACGTTGTCACGACCACGCAACCGGGTGCAACTGGCGGACGATCCGCACTATCACCAGCTGCGCCATCAAATCTTCCATTTCCTGTATGAAAAGCAGCCCAAAGCGGCGTGAGGAGAGCCTGATGACGACGCAACTGGTGATTGTCGGCAACGGCATGGCGGCGGTCCGGCTGGTGGAGCAACTGCTGCAACTGGCCCCGACGCGTTACGCCATTACGCTGATTGGCGACGAGCCGGGCGTAGCCTATAACCGCATCCTGCTGTCGCCGGTGCTCGGCGGGGAGAAAAGCGCAGCTGATACCACCCTGCATCCGCTGGCGTGGTATCAGGCCCACGGCGTCACCGTGCTGAGCAATGAACAGGTGCTGGCGGTGGACGTCGATCACCGCACCGTCACCACCCCGCGCCAGCAACTGCGCTGGGATGAACTGGTATTCGCTACGGGATCTGTGCCGTTTATCCCGCCGATTAACGGCCATCAGCAGCCGCACGTCCACGCGTTTCGCACCCAAAAAGATGTGGAGGCGATTTTGCGCCATGACGGCCCGGCGGTGGTGCTCGGCGGTGGGTTGCTGGGCGTGGAAGCCGCGGCGGCGCTGGCCCAGCGCGGTATGCCGGTGACGCTGGTGCATCTGGCTGCCCGGCTGATGGAACAACAGCTGGATGATCGGGCAGCCGGTCTGCTGGCGGAACGTCTGGAGGCGCGCGGTATCCGCTGCGTGTTGGGCCAGACGTTGACCGACATCGGCGAGCATCACGTCACGCTCAGCAACGGCGATGCGCTCCCGGCTTCGCGCGTGATTATCGCCACCGGCGTCAGGCCCAATAGCCAGCTCGCCAGCCAGGCGGGCGTGCCCTGCAATCGGGGGATCCTGGTGGATGGCCAGCTGCGAACCGCGCTGCCGGGGATCAGCGCCATCGGCGAATGCTGCGAATTTAACGGCGCCTTGTGGGGATTAGTGGCTCCCTGCCTGGCCCAGGCGGATGTGCTGGCGGCCCGGCTGGCGGGCCATCCGCAGGGCGATTTTCACTACCAGCCGCGCGGCACCCGCTTAAAAGTCACCGGTATCGATCTGTTCAGCGCGGGCGACATCAACCCCACGCCGGATTGCCAGGCGCTGACCAGCTATGACCCGCTCAGCGGCCACTACCGGCGCTTGCTGCTGCGCGACGGCAAACTCTCGGCGCTGCTGCTGATGGGCGACACCCACGCCGCGCCGCGCCTGATGAACCAGTTCCGGCAGCCGGTTGACCTCCACGCCGGGCTGCTTTTTGATATTGACCAACCGCAGCCGCTGGCTGCAGGAAGTGATGAAATGAGCAAAGCGACATTAGTGGTTATCGGCCACGGCATGGTGGGCCACCATTTCCTTGAGCAGTGCGTCAACGCCGGGCTGCATCAGCAGTACCACATCATCGTGTTTGGCGAGGAGCGTCACGCGGCTTACGATCGGGTGCATCTGTCGGAGTATTTCGCCGGACGTAGCGCCGACTCGCTTTCCATGGTGGAAGGGGATTTCTTTGCCGCCAGCGGCATCGAATTGCGCACCGGCTGCAAAATTGTCGATATCGACCGCGAACGCCAGGTGGTGCGCGATGCCGAAGGCCGGGAAACCTGCTGGGACCGGCTGGTGCTGGCTACCGGCTCCTGGCCGTTTGTGCCGCCGGTGCCGGGCCATCAGCTGCCGGGCTGTTTTGTTTACCGCACTCTGGATGACCTGGACGCTATCCGCGAGCGGGCGAAAACCGCCACGCGCGGCGTGGTGATCGGCGGTGGGCTGCTGGGCCTCGAAGCCGCCAACGCCCTGAAACAGCTGGGGCTGGAGACTCACGTGGTGGAATTCGCGCCCAACCTGATGGCGGTGCAGCTCGACGCCCCCGGCGCCGCGATGCTGCGCGAGAAAATCAGCGCCCTCGGCGTCAGCGTGCATACCAGCAAATCCACCAAAGAGATCCGCGCCACGGAAACTGGCCTGGCGCTGCATTTTGCCGATGAGCAGAGCCTGGAAACCGATCTGGTGGTGTTTTCGGCAGGCATCCGCCCTCAGGATGCGCTGGCGCGCCAGGCGGGGCTGGCGCTGGGCGAGCGCGGCGGTATCGTGATTGACGACCGCTGTCAGACCAGCGATCCGCGCATCAGCGCCATCGGCGAATGCGCCCTGTGGCAGGGCAAAATCTTCGGGCTGGTCGCCCCTGGCTATCAGATGGCGCGGGTGGCGGCGGCGACGCTTAACGGCGAAAACGCGCTGTTCAGCGGCGCGGATATGAGCACTAAACTCAAGCTGCTGGGCGTGGAAGTGGCGTCGTTCGGCGATGCCCACGGCGCGACGCCGGGGGCGCAGAGCTATCAGTGGACCAACGGCCCGGCGCAAACCTACAAGAAAATCGTGGTCAGCGCGGATAACAAACGCCTGCTGGGCGGCGTGCTGGTGGGCGACAGCAGCGACTACGCCACGCTGTTGCAGATGATGCTTAACGACATGGCGCTGCCCGCCCGGCCGGAAACCCTGATCCTGCCCGCCAGTTCGCCGAACGCCGTGAAAGGGCCCGGCGTGGCGGCGTTGCCCGACAGCGCGCAAATCTGCTCCTGCCATAACATCAGCAAAGCCCGGATCTGCCAGGCGGTCAGCGACGGCGCAACCAGCCTTGATGCCCTGAAAACCTGCACCAAAGCCGCCACCGGCTGCGGCGGCTGTAGCGCGCTGGTGAAACAGGTGCTGGATTATCAGCTGGAACAGCAGGGCGTGGAGGTCAAAAAAGACATCTGCGAACACTTCGCGTATTCCCGCCAGGAGATCTATCACCTGGTGCGGGTTAACCCTATCCGCAGCTTTAACCAGCTGATTAGCCGCTACGGGCGCGGTCACGGCTGTGAAATCTGCAAGCCACTGGTGGGATCGGTGCTGGCGTCGTGCTGGAATGAGTATTTGCTCAAGCCCGGCCATCTGCCGTTGCAGGACACCAACGACCGCTACTTCGCCAATATCCAGAAAGACGGCACCTATTCGATTGTGCCGCGCATGCCCGCCGGGGAAGTGACGCCTGACGGGCTGATCGCCATCGGCGAGATCGCCAAACGCTATAACCTGTACAGCAAAGTTACCGGCGGCCAGCGTATCGACCTGTTTGGCGCGCGGCTGGAGCAACTGCCGCCGATCTGGCGCGAGCTGGTGGACGCCGGGTTTGAAACCGGCCACGCCTACGGTAAATCCCTGCGCACCGTGAAATCCTGCGTCGGCTCCACCTGGTGCCGCTACGGCGTGCAGGATTCCACCGGGCTGGCGGTCGAACTGGAGCACCGCTACAAGGGACTGCGCGCGCCGCACAAAATCAAAATGGCGGTCTCCGGTTGCACCCGGGAATGCGCCGAAGCCCAGGGCAAAGACGTCGGCGTCATCGCCACCGAAAAGGGCTGGAACCTGTACGTGTGCGGCAACGGCGGCATGAAACCGCGCCATGCCGATCTGTTCGCCAGCGATCTGGATACCGCCACGCTGCTGCGTACCGTGGATCGTTTTCTGATGTTCTATATCCGCACCGCCGACCGGCTCCAGCGCACCAGCACCTGGATGGACAACCTGGAGGGCGGGCTGGCCTACCTACAGGCGGTGATTTTGCACGACAGCCTCGGCATCTGCGACGAACTGGAGCGCGAAATGGCCCAGGTGATTGAAAGCTACCAGTGCGAATGGCAAACCACGCTCAACAGCCCGGATCGGCTGGCGCTGTTCAAAAGCTTCGTCAACAGCGAGATGCCGGACGAAGCGGTGCAGCGCCAGATGCTGCGCGATCAGCCGCAGCTGGTGAGCGTACCGCAGCAGCAGGAGGCCGCGCCGACGTCGCGCCTGTGGCAGGAAGTGTGCCGCCTCGATGAGATCCCGGCGGATGCGGGCATTGGCGCGCGGCTGGGTACATTGCAGATTGCGCTGTTCCGCTTTAATGACGCGGTATACGCCCTGGATAACCGCGAGCCGGACAGCGACGCCAACGTGCTGTCGCGCGGCCTGCTGGGTGATGTGGCCGGGGAGCCGGTAGTGATTTCCCCCCTCTACAAACAGAAAATTCGCCTGCGCGACGGCTGTTTTCAGGGCAGCAGCCAGCTGGCGGTGCGCGCCTGGCCGGTGAAAATCGAGGCTGACAAAGTGTGGGTCAGCAGCCAGGCGCTGATCCTGCGCGCGGAGGCATCATGAGCGTTAAAACCACCTGCCCATACTGCGGGGTCGGCTGCGGCGTGGTGGTGACCCAAGCCCCGGACGGCAGCGTCAGCGTCGCGGGGGACCCGGATCATCCCGCTAATTTTGGGCGGCTGTGCGTGAAAGGCGCGGCACTGGGTGAAACGCTCGGGTTAGACGGGCGGCTGCTGGCGCCGGAAGTCGACGGGCAAATCGTCTCCTGGGATCGCGCGCTGGATGCCGCCGCCGGACAGCTGGCGGAAATTATCCAGCAGCATGGCCCGCAGGCGGTGGCGTTTTATGCTTCGGGCCAGCTGCTGACCGAAGACTATTATGCCGCCAATAAGCTGATGAAGGGCTTTATCGGCAGCGCCAGTATCGATACCAACTCCCGGCTGTGCATGTCGTCGGCGGTGGTGGGCTACAAGCGCGCGTTCGGTGCGGACGCGGTGCCGGGCAATTATCAGGATATCGAAACCAGCGATCTGGTGGTGCTGGTGGGATCAAACGCCGCCTGGGCGCATCCGGTGCTGTATCAACGGCTGGCGGCGGCAAAAGCGCAGCGGCCAGCCATGAAAGTGGTGGTGATCGACCCGCGCAAAACCGCCACCTGCGATATCGCCGACCTGCATCTGGCGCTGAAGCCCGGCACCGACGCCGGGCTGTTTAACGGGCTGCTGAATCTGCTGGCGCAGCAAATCCCGCCGGATACCTTCGACGGGCAACAGCTGGCGGTGGACGCGGCGGCGGCATGGCCGCTGGATCGCTGCGCGACGTTTTGCGATCTGCCGCGTGACGAGCTGGCGCGTTTTTACGACTGGTTCATCAGCGCCGATCGCGCCGTGACGCTCTACACCATGGGCATCAACCAGTCGTCCAGCGGCAGCGACAAATGCAACGCGATTATTAACGTCCACCTGGCGAGCGGGAAATTTGGCCGCGAAGGCTGTGGCCCCTTTTCGCTGACCGGGCAACCAAATGCCATGGGCGGGCGTGAAGTGGGCGGGCTGGCGAACCAGCTGGCCTGCCATATGGGGTTTAACCCGCAGGATATCGCCCGGCTGGGGCGCTTCTGGGGCAGCGAGCGGATTGCCGAAACGCCGGGGCTGATGGCGGTGGAGCTGTTTGAGGCGATGTATCACGGCGAGGTGAAAGCGGTGTGGATCATGGGCACCAACCCGGCGGTGTCGCTGCCCGACAGCGACCGGGTGCGCGAGGCGCTGCGTCGCTGCCCGCTGGTGATCGTCTCAGAAGTCTCCACGCACAGCGATACCCTGGCGTTTACCGATATCCGTTTTCCCGCCCAGGCATGGGGCGAGAAAAACGGCACCGTCACCAACTCGGAGCGGCGGATTTCGCGTCAGCGGACGTTTATGCCCGCGCCGGGCGAGACCCGGCCTGACTGGTGGATCGTCGCCCGGGTGGCGCAGCGCTTGGGTTTTAGCGAGGCCTTTAGCTGGCAGCACCCGGCAGAGGTATTCAGCGAACACGCCCGGCTGTCGGGCTTTGAAAACCACGGCAGCCGCGCATTTGATATCAGCGGGCTGGCATCGCTGAATGCTGAGCAGTGGGACAACCTGGCGCCGATCCAGTGGCCGGTGACCGCCGACGCGCCGCGCGGCACCGCGCGATTACTGGAAACGGGGCAGGGCTGGCATCCCTCGGGCCGATTGCAGTTGATTGCGGTGGATCCGCAAAACGCTCAGGCGCAAACCACCGCGCACTATCCGCTGTTGCTCAACACCGGGCGGATACGCGATCAGTGGCACACCATGACCCGCACTGGCGCGGTGCCGCGCCTGATGCAGCACCAGCCGCTGCCCTGGGTGCTGATCCACCCCGACGATGCGGCGCACCTGGGCATTGGCGAGCAGTCCCTGCTGCGGCTCTCTTCGCCGCGCGGCTGGGCGCTGGGCTTTGCCCGCATCAGCGCCGGGCAGCGCCCTGGCGAGCTGTTTATGCCGATGCACTGGAATAATCACTTCGCCAGCCAGAGCCGGGTCAACACGCTGGTGGCGTCGGTGGTCGATCCGCACTCCGGGCAACCCGAGAGCAAACAAACGGCGGTGCGCCTCCAGCGGATAAACGCGCCGTGGCAGGGATCGCTGTTTAGCCGATACCCACTGGCGATCCCTCAGTCAATGATGTGGTGGCGGCAGGCCGCGGGCTGGAAACTGGCGGCGAGCACCGGAGACGTCGGCTGGATTGAAACCCTCGCCGGGCGCGAAGGCTGGCAGTTGCAGTACGCCCAGGGCGACACCTTCGTCCATCTGCTGGCCTGGCAGGGCGCGGCTTTGCAACTGGCGCTGTTCCTTAGCCGCCATGAAGTCGCGCTGGATGAGCAAACCCTTGTCGCCAGCTTTGACGCGCCGGTCACCGATCCGGCGCGGCGTCACCAGCTGCTGGCGGGGGGCGGCGCGCAGCCAACGCCGCGCGGGCGCACGGTATGCAGTTGTATGGGGGTGAGCGAAGCCGCGATTTGCGCGGCTATCGCGGCGGGGTGCGACACGCCCGCCGCGCTCGGCAAGCAGTCAGGTTGCGGTACTCAGTGCGGTTCCTGCCTGCCGGAACTGCGGGCGCTGATCGCGTCGTCACTGACCAAAGCGGCCCACTAAGCCGGTGGCGGCCAGCGCATGGCCTTTCAGCGCGGCCAGCAGTTCTTCTTTGGTCATGCCCGCTTTCAGATTGGGATCCCGATCGGTGGCGATCAGGGTAAAGGTGTAATGGTGCGCCCCGGTGCCGGGCGGCGGGCAGGGGCCGTACCAGGTGGTGGTGCCGGGGCTGTTTTTCCCGCCGGTAAAGCCTTCTTCTTTCACCAGCGCATTGGCGGCAAAGCCGGTGGTGGAAGAGGGAATGTTGTAGGCCACCAGATGGGTGACGCCGAGGCCTTTCGCGCCTTCGGGGTCATGCATGATCAGCGCGTAGCTTTTGGTGCCGGTGGGGGCGTGGCTCCAGACCAGCGCCGGAGAGGCGTTTTCGCCGGTGCAGTTGGGGTTGTCTTTCGCATTACCGGCGAATTTTTTTTCCATCAGCGCATTATCGGCGAAATCCGGCGACTGGAGGATAAACAGACTGTCGGCATAAGCGACGGGCATCGCCAGCCCTGACAGCAAACAGAGCGCTGAAAGCAGTGACTTTTTCATCGGGGGATCTCACACGGGAAGATGTATTAAGCGTAGCGCAGGCGGGGGGAAAGCGTTTGAGGATAATCTGGAAATGAGGCCCGCTGCGGCGAAAAACGCCACGCTTAACCGATTCGTGGTTCAGCGATGCGCAAAGCTTAGCTATCATTACCCGATGGCGTTGTATAAATCACTCTTCACCCCTCTGCTTTTCAGCTTCCTGGTTACCGGAGGCGCGCAGGCCGTTCAGGGCCGCGATACCCGGCAAACCGGCAATCCATTCGATAACCATCAGGATACTCTGCCGGATCTCGGCATGACGCCCACCGGCAACAGCGGCGAGAAACATCTCGCCGAGCTGGCGAAATCCTTCGGCGAGGCCAGCCAGACCGATAACGGGCTGGGGATCAGCGAACAGGCGCGCGCCTATGCTTTCGACCAGTTCCGGGAAGCCGTCAGTGAACGGGTGGCGCGCGAGGCGCAATCGCTGCTCTCGCCCTGGGGCCAGGCGGAAGTGGATGTGCAGGTCAACGACGAAGGGGAGTTTACCGGCACGCGCGGTTCGCTGTTCACGCCGCTTATCGACCGCGACGCCGGGCTGACCTGGAGCCAGCTGGGATTAACGCAACAGAGCGAAGGGCTGATCGGCAACGCGGGCCTCGGCCAGCGCTGGCGCACCGGCGACTGGCTGCTGGGCTATAACACCTTCTACGACAGCCGGTTCGACGATCATTTGCAGCGCGCCAGCGTAGGCGCGGAAGCCTGGGGCGAGAATCTGCGCTTTTCCGCCAATTACTATCAGCCGCTCGGCAGCTGGCGCGACAGCAGCGCGGTGCAGGCTCAGCGCTTCGCCCAGGGTTACGATCTCACCGCCCAGGCGCGCTTGCCGTTTTACCGGCACATCAATACCCGCGTCAGTTTTGAACGCTACTTTGGCGATCGGGTGGATCTGTTTGATAACGGCACCGGCTATCACGATCCGCTGGCGGTGAAGGTGGGGGTGAGCTATACGCCGGTGCCGCTGGTGACCATCGACGCCCAGCACAAGCAGGGAGAGAGCGGGGTGAGCCAGAATAACCTTGGTCTGAAGCTTAATTACCGCTTCGGAGTGCCGCTCAGCAAACAGCTCTCCGCCAGCGAAGTCGCCAGCGCCACCTCGCTGCGCGGCAGCCGCTACGACGGCGTGGTGCGCAATCATCTGCCAGTGGTGGAATACCGCCAGCGTAAAACCCTGTCGGTATATCTGGCGACGCCGCCCTGGGTCCTCAGCCCCGGCGAAACCGTGGCGTTAAAACTCCAGGTGCGCAGCGTGCACGGCATCAAACGGCTGACCTGGCAGGGCGACACGCAGGCGCTGAGCCTGACCGCACCGCCCGGAGAAAACAGCACCGACGGCTGGACCCTTATTCTGCCTGCCTGGAACAGCCAGCCTGACGCCGCGAACCGCTGGCAGTTGTCGGTCATCGTGGAGGACAACAAAGGGCAGCGCGTGACGTCGAACCTGATTACTTTGCAACTCTCGCCGCCGGTGGAACTCAACGACGACAGCCGCACGTATCCGCTGCTGCCGGACGAGTGATCAGAAAATACGTTCCTGATGCACCCACACCGCCGCTTCGACGCGGGATTTAAGCTTCATTTTCTTCAGCAGGTGCTTCACATGCACTTTTACGGTGCTTTCGGTGATATCGAGACGGCGGGCGATCATTTTATTCGGCAGGCCCTGGGCGATATGTTTGAGGATATCGCGCTCGCGCGGGGTCAACTGGGTGACGTCGCGATCCGAGGTGGCGCGGTTGGCGCGCAGGCTGGCGGCCAGCACCGGCGTTAAGGCCTCGCTTAATACCATCTCGCCCGCCGCCGCCTGATGCAGCGCTTTCAGCAACTCTTCCGGCTCCATATCTTTGAGCAAATAACCGTCCGCGCCGCGCTTGAGCGCCGTCACCACGTCTTCTTCATGATTGGAAACGCTAAATACCACCACCCGGCCGGAAAGCGCTTTTTCACGCAGGCGGTCGAGGGTTTCCAGACCGTTCATACCGGGCATGTTGAGATCCAGCAGAATCAGATCGGGGTCGAGCGATTCCGCCATATCGATACCCTGTTCGCCGCTCCCGGCCTCGCCAACGACAGTAATGTCCGTCGCCATGCTGATCAGCTGTTTCACGCCGGTACGCAGCATCGGATGATCGTCAATTAACAGAATCGTTGCCGGTTCCTGATTACTCATGGACTTCTCCTCGGGCAGATAATTGGGGCGTGTCGGGGATAAAGGTCACCACCACTTCGGTGCCTCCGGTTTCCCGCCGCCGGACCTGACAGTCACCGCGCAGGCTTTGGGCGCGGTCACGCATAATGATTAAACCATAGTGGTTGGTACGTTCGGCGTGTTCCGGCACGCCGCAGCCGTTATCGGCAATCACCAGCCTGACCTGATGATTGTTCAGGGTGGCGGTAACGCTAATTTCGCTCGCGCCCGCGTGCTTCAGCGCATTGCTCAACGCTTCACGGGTGATTTGCACCAGGTGAATGGCCTGATGCGCCGGGACCCGACGCGGCGGCAGATGATAGTTCAGCGTCACCGGGAAGCCCAGCCGGGCGCTGAATTCCTGACAGCTGCCTTCCAGCGCCGGACGCAGGCCCGGCTCGGTCAGTTGCAGGCGGAAGGTGGTGAGCAGCTCGCGCAACTGCCGCCAGGAGCTGTTCAGTTCGTTGCGGATTTGCGCCAGTAGCGACTGGCTCTGCGCCGGCAGGGCGTCGCCCTGCATTTGCAGGCAGCTGACCTGCATTTTCATACACGACAGGGACTGGGCGATGGAATCATGCAGTTCCCGGGCGATGGCGGCGCGCTCTTCCATCACGATCAATTGCTGCTGGCGATCCTGCTGACGTTCCAGCGCCAGCGACGAGGTGATTTGTTCCACCAGGGTATCGATCAGGTGCTGTTGATCCTGATTGAGCGCTGATTTTTCCGGCAGCCGCGCCAGCAGCAGGCCGTAGCGGGTCAGGCCGTCCGCCAGCCGCCATTGCAGGGTGGCGTCGCTGACTTCCCCTTTCAGTCGTTCACGCGGGCACAGGGTGCAGCCTTTTTCATCGCAGCGCGTGTCCGGCTGCCAGGCGAACTCCTGATAGTTATCATCATCGCCGGTCTCGTAAATCCGCAGTTCGATATCCCGCAGCGGAGTCAGCTGTTGCAGGCGCGCCAGCACCGGGGCTAAGCGCTCGCACAGCGGCAGCGGGCTGTGCATCCGGCGGCTCGCGTCCCATAAGAAGGTCAGGATCTGGTTTTTGTACTCCAGCCCGGCGGTTTTTTCTTTCACCCGCGCTTCCAGCCCGGCGTAGCTTTCCGCCAGTTCGTCGCTCATGCTGTTCAGCGCGCGGCCAAGTGTCGCCATTTCATCGCGCCCGCTGGCCGTCACGCGATGGGAAAAGTTGCGCTGGCCAATGGCGGTCGCCATCACCATGAGTTCCCGCCACGGGCGCAGCAGCCGCTTGCGCAGCCAGATCACCGCCAGCAACAGCAGCAGGGTGGTCAGGATCGCCATGGTCCAGTGCAACACAATGACCCGGCTGATGCGCTGTTCGGTGGTGCGGTCAAGGCCGCTCACCAGGGCGTCTATCTGGCTGACGAACTGCGCCACGGCGGGTTTGACCTCCTCGCGGGTGTTGGCCTCCAGCAGCGCCGGTGCCAGTTGATCGCGCCACCAGGCGTGCAGGGCGTCAAGCCGTTGAGCTCCACCGTCGCGCTGGGCGATATGGCGCAGTTCCGGGTCCCAGGCGGTCTGTTCAATTTCCCGCATCAGGGCGCGGTCATCGCTTTTTAGCGGCACCGCCGCCAGCAGGCGATAGCTCTGCATACGCAGCGATCCGGCCTTGTTGATGGCGTGCGCGCTGCCCTGGATCCCCTGAATCAGCCACGCCGATACCGCCATGCCCGCTAATCCCAACAGGGCAAGCATCAGTACCACCAGCGCAAGTTGGTTGGCGAGGGTAAGCGGGGCGCACAGGCGTTTTATCATGGCGTTCAGTTTCCTGACGGGTCGCACAAACAGGGGCACAGGTAAGTAAGCCGTTATTCTCAAACATCGTATTAAGTATACCCATACCAACAAGGGGGTACTCCTTTATTGCCGGTGGGTAGGGCATTCATACACCGGAACGATTTACCCGGCGCACTGGAGTGAAAAACCACACTTTTTTGAGTCATCCTTGCTACTCCCTAAGGATAACAGGGGATTTTGACGCGCTAAACCGTCCGCTTATCCATTGATTTACATCAACTTACACGCACCGCGAACGCCTAAGGTGGCGGCAGTTATTTCACGTTTCTGAGGTATCTATGAGCCAATCCTCCGTGCCGACTTCGACATCAGGCCCGCTAATTACCGACTGGCGTCCTGAAGATGCCGCCTTCTGGCAACAGCAGGGGCAACACATTGCGCGTCGTAATTTGTGGATTTCCGTTCCCTGCCTGCTGCTGGCGTTTTGCGTCTGGATGATTTTTAGCGCCGTGGCGGTCAATCTGAACAAAGTGGGTTTTCATTTCTCCACCGATCAGCTGTTTATGCTGACGGCGCTGCCGTCGGTGTCCGGCGCGCTGCTGCGTGTGCCTTACGCGTTTATGGTGCCGTTGTTCGGCGGACGCCGCTGGACCGCGCTCAGCACCGGTATTCTGATTATCCCGTGCCTGTGGTTAGGGTTCGCGGTGCAGGACAGCACCACGCCGTTCAGCACCTTTATTATCATTTCTCTGCTGTGCGGTTTCGCGGGCGCGAACTTCGCCTCCAGTATGGCCAATATCAGCTTCTTCTTTCCTAAACAGAAGCAGGGCGGCGCGCTGGGCATTAACGGCGGTTTCGGCAACCTCGGGGTCAGCGTGATGCAGCTGCTGGCTCCGCTGGCGATTTCGATGTCGATTTTTGCCTTCTTCGGCGGCGGCGGTGTGGTACAGCCGGACGGCTCGACGCTGTACCTGGAAAACGCCGCCTGGATTTGGGTGCCGCTGCTGGCGATTTTCACCGTTGCCGCCTGGTTTGGCATGAACGATCTGGCCGCGTCGAAAGCGTCGCTGCGCTCGCAACTGCCGGTACTGAAGCGCGCGCACCTGTGGATCATGAGTTTTTTGTATCTGGCGACTTTCGGCTCATTTATCGGTTTCTCCGCCGGGTTCGCGATGCTGACCAAAACCCAGTTCCCGGACGTGAATATTCTCCATTTCGCCTTCTTTGGGCCGCTGATTGGCGCGCTGGCGCGTTCGGCGGGCGGGGCGCTGTCCGATAAGCTCGGCGGTATTCGGGTGACGCTGGTGAACTTCGTGCTGATGGCGATCTTCAGCGCCTTGCTGTTTACCACCCTGCCGACGGCGGGCCAGGGCGGCAGTTTTATCGCGTTCTTTGCCATTTTCCTGATGCTGTTTTTAACTGCCGGTCTGGGCAGTGGCTCGACCTTCCAGATGATTTCGGTGATTTTCCGCAAGCTGACCATGGAGCGGGTGAAAGCGGCGGGCGGCAGCGAGGAGCAGGCGATGCGCGAATCGGCCACCGACACTGCGGCGGCGCTGGGCTTTATCTCGGCGATTGGCGCGATTGGCGGGTTCTTTATCCCGAAAGCGTTCGGCACTTCGCTGGAGTTGACCGGCTCCCCGGCGGACGCGATGAAAGTGTTCCTTGTGTTTTATATTGTTTGTGTGGGGGTGACGTGGCTGGTGTATGGCCGCAAAGCCGCCTGAAAATAACGTTTTAAACGATTGTGTTATCCTTTGCGCGGCGTAGTCCGCGCTTTTTTTTGGGGCGCTGAGGGCGGGGGAATTGTTCCGTTCGCCGGAACGGGGCGGAGTTTTTTGTATAGTGGAAAGGTTCCGTTTAGTGGAATTGTTCCGTTCAGTGGAATTGTTCCGTTCAGTGGAATGGTTCCGTTCGGTGGAATGGTTCTGTTCAGTGGAATTGTTCCGTTCAGTGGAATTGTTCCGTTCGCCCGGG
>NZ_JAAATR010000117.1 GCF_009907385.1 Atlantibacter hermannii | reverse complement strand
CCCAGTCGTAAGACTGGGCCTTTTGTCGTTTCATATTTCATCTCTCATAATCCGATAAACTCATTGCATCCACTTACACGAACTATCTTTAAAACGTCTATTTAACCGGTAGGGGAGTCGTGGATGACCAAAAAAGAGTTCGATTATCAGCAGGATTTTTCGCAAATCGACTTCCGAAAGCACCCTGAGAAGTATCAGGTTGGACGCGGCGAGCAGGGCGTGCTGTTAGTGGAGCCCTATAAAGGCGAAATCCTTCCCTGGTGGCGCTATAAAGATGAAGAATCCGCCATCAAATCTGCGGAAAAAATTTATCAACTCTTTGAGGAGTATCGCCAGCAGGACGATTTTGTCGGGATGGATATGGCGCGTAAATTTATCCAGATGGGATATACCCGCGCGCGACGCTACGCCAATTATAAGGGCGGTAAAAAATATACTGAGGACGGTAGCCTGCATGAGCGCGGCAACGATCCGGTAAAAGCGGCGGCCGCAGCGGTATTTAAAACCTGGTGGGATAAAATCCGCGAAGATGAAGATTATCTGAAGCGCAAACGCGCGCATCAGGCGAAATGGGGATAAACAACGATCACCTGGCAAGCTGCCAGATGGAGTAGCCGGTAGCTGCGCCCGCCACATCCCAGGCAAAATCTTTCCAGCTCCAGCCGCTCCCGGTTGGCCGACTGTCCCACAGCTCCTTCGATGCCCCAAGCCCCACTGAAAACATAAATCCAAATCCGGCACTGGTATCCCGCGACCACCCCTGATGCTGCCCCACCTCGTTACCGGCCGCAGAAAGCATCGCGGAGGCGATGAAGTGCTGAGCCTTATCCTGCCCGCTCCACTGGTCATTCGCCCTGTGGCCACAGCCAGTCAGCAATAAAAGTGTAATCAGTAAAACTCGGCGCATTAAATGACTCATAAAAAAGCCCTGCATGCAGGGCTTGATTCAAAGGATACGGCTGATTAAGCGATCGATTCGGATACGTCGTAAACGGCGGATCAGTTTACGTACCTTAACCGGATAATCGGCGATGCTTTCCAGATCCCGATAATGCTGAACCACAGTGGTATGGGTGCGGATCAACTCGAGCTCTTTGTCGCGTTGTGCCGCCAGCTCATGTTTAGGATCGTGGATCAGAATCGCATTTTCCAGATCCAGACGCCAGGCGCGCGGATTAAGATTGTTACCGGTCAGTAGCATCCACTCCTCGTCGACCCACATCCCTTTCAGATGATAGGTGTTGTCATCATCCTTCCAAAGCCGCACGGTCAACTGTCCTGTATTTACGTAATACTGCAGACGGCTCAGAAAGCGGCGCAGATTGATTTCGTACAAATAAGGCAGTGCGCCGATAATTTTAAACGGCTGATCTTCCGGGATATAAAAATCATTCGCGGTTTTATCGCCGACGATGATTTCGACCTGTTTGCCCTCGCGCAGTAACTGAATGATATTACGCACCAGAATAGCGGGCAGGTTGAAATAAGGCGTGCAAATCGTCAGCTTCTGCTCGGCACAGGGCATCAGATGGAAGATAGTTTTGTTGAGCGGACTGGATTTTCCCAGACCTACCAACGGCGTCACGGACAGCTGTTCGTTATCCGCATCGCCAGCGAAATGATACACCGCGTCGCGCAATTCCTGACGGAACAGCCGGACGTCATTCTTGATTTCCTGGCTTTTCGGGCGTTCAGCCGTATCGAGCCGGTGTACCGCACGTCCCTGAATCAGGTTGTTGTTTACCCAGTCGTACATGATGTCGGCGAGGCGAGGGTTACGGATCGACTGATAGCGGTCGTAGCGATACTTATCATGCTGATGCAGATAAACATCATTTAAACTTGCGCCGCTGTAAATGACGCTGTCATCAATGATGAAGCCTTTAAAATGCAAAACGCCGAGGGCTTCACGCGTATTAACAGGAATACCGTAAACCTGGATTTTAACGTCCGGGTTTTCCTGCGCCATACGGCAGTACCAGTCGGCGTTGGTATTAGAGGCTGCTGCGCCAATGCGGCCACGCTGTGCGCGGTGCCAGTCAACCAGCACTGAGACATCCAGCTCAGGACGCTGGCGCCTGGCTTCGTAGAGTGCTGAAAGAATGCCGTGCCCGCCATCATCTTGCTCAAGATAAAGGGCAATAATGCAGATGCGTTTCGTCGCGCTGGCGATCTTTTGCAGCAACGTGGTCCGGAAGTCGGCCGGAGAGAAATAAAACGCTACATCATCAACAGACTGAGAAAGCTTAGGTAGTTGGGCAAGGTGTTGTTGATGTTTGTTTCGTTTAAATTTAGACAACATCACAGTGCATATCTTCTCTATACAGTAGGTGGCCATCCCTGAGGGGCGGACGACGGTAGCGGTGGATAATAACATTACTACCCGGGAATGTGAGTAACATTTCCAATACCTTACTCACGAATCCCGCGTTTTATTCAAGGCTAAGGTCAGTCCAACGATGCCATCTTCTAACTGGATGTCGACGTCAAAACCCAGTTTTCTCGCCAGCGCTACCATGCCTCGGTTGTTGGGCATCGTAATGCCGTTCAACCGCTCAAGACCATGATCTCGCGTATAAGCGATGAGTTTTTCAAGCAATTTTCGTCCTAGTCCCAGGCCTTTAAGATCTGAACGAACCAGTACGGCAAACTCAGCGTCTATGTTATCCGGATCGGAAATCGCGCGCGTCACGCCCAGGATCTGTTCATGACCTTCATGGGAAAATACTGCGACAAACGCCATTTCACGATCGTAGTCGATCTGGGTCATATTCGCTAAATCTTCATGGGTAAATTCATTGATCTCACTGAAATACCGATAATAAAGATCTTCTTTGGTAACCTGGGAAATAAAGCGCCGCAGTTCCGGCTCATCTTCGGGCAGGATTGGCCTGAACAGGCAAGTTTGGCCGTTTTTAAGGGTGACCGTTTCTTCAAGCTGATGAGGATAAGGGCGGATCGCCAGCCGCGCATCGGCATCGCCTTCGAAGGCTTCCAGCTCCAGCGTTACGTCCAGCGCGGTAAATTCGTTGCCGGAAACCAGCAGCGGGTGAATATCCAGACGTTTGATTTCCGGGCAATCGACAATCAGGTTGGACACCTGTACCAGAAACTGGCTCAACCCGGCAATATCCAGCGCCCGTAGCGCGCTACGTCCACGGATGGTGCCGCTCTTGATCGCCTGAATCACCAGATAGCGCGCCAGATTCATGTTCAGCGGCGGCAGCGCGACAGCGGCCTGATCCTGGCGCCACGCCATCCCGCCATCGCCCAACATAATTAGCGGGCCGAATACCGGATCCTGCTCCACAACCACCCGCAATTCCTGCGCCCCTGCGCGGTTCGCCATGCTCTGCACCAGCAATCCATGAATGCGTGCCTGAGGCCAGGTCATTTTCACCCGGTCGAGAATGGCATCAGCAGCCTGCTGGACTTCATTCGCCGTGCGCAGATAGAGCATCACCCCCTGAACTTCCGACTTATGGGGAATATCCGGTGAACGTAGCTTCAATGCGACGGGATAACCGATCTGCTTAGCGATATGTACCGCTTCGGCGCTGTCGCTGGCGATCCAGGTCGGCAGGGTTTGCAAGCCATAGGCCTGAAGAATGGGTTGCACCTCGTGGGTGTCCAGATGCTTCGCACCATCCTCCAGCGCCCGGGTAATCAACTGGTGCACTTCAGCGGTATTGGCGGTGAGGTTGGCCGGTAACGACGGTGTTTCACGCAGCTGCTTCTGGTTGCGACGGTACTCCACCATATGCATAAATGCCGTGACCGTGCCTTCAGGTGTGCGATAGGTAGGAATGCCGGCATCGCTGAACCAGCGGCGCGCTTCCTGTGAGGAAAATTCGCCGCACCAGTTGGTCAGAAGCGTCACATAACGTCCACGCGGGTGGCGCGCCAGCAATTCGATAATCGCTCGCGCGCTTTCGCTGCCCGGCGCGGCAGCGCTGGGGGAGTGGATAATCATCAGCGCATCAAAATCCTGGCTATCGAGCAGAATTTCCAGCGTCTGGACATAGCGCTGCGTGGATGCATCGTCGCGTAAATCCAGAGGGTTTGCAGCGTTCACGCCCGCAGGCACCACGTCAGAGAGGCGGTTGAGGATGTCTTCACCGAGGCTTGCCAGCTTGCCGTTTCGTAACCACAGCTCATCCAGCGCCAGGGCAGCAGGTGCGGCACCGTTGCTGACAATCATCAGCCGCTCGCCGCGCAACGGGCGCATATGGCTGAGCGTTTCAACAGCGGAAAACAGTTCATGGGTATCCTGCACGCGCAACAGGCCAGCACGCTGAATGGCGGCATCCCATGCGCCGTCTAAACCGGTTTCAGCATTTAATAACTGGCGCGCTGACGGACTGCGTCCGCTTTTAATAACCAGAATGGGTTTGTTACGTGAGGCGCTACGGGCAGCGGACACGAATCTGCGTGCATCGCTGAGCTGTTCGAGGTACAGCAAAATCGCGCTGGTTTTGCTATCTCGCGCGAGATAATCCAGCAGCTCATCGACATCAATATCCAGGCTGTCACCCAGCGCGATAAAGTAGGAAAATCCCATTTCACGCTGCTGGGCCCAGTCCAGAATAGTATTGGACACCGCCGCCGACTGCGACACAAACGCCAGTTTGCCCTTACGGATCGGCACCGGGGAAAAGCTGGCGTTAAGCCCTTGCCAGGGCGCAAGCAGGCCCAGACTGTTTGGCCCCAGAATTCGCATCTGCCAGCGGTTGGCGCACGCCAGCAGCGCGGACTGCTGCTCTTTCGGGGAGGAAAGAATGATGCAAGTCTTACAGCCTTTTTCGCCGAGGGCGTTAAGCAACGCTTCATTACGGCTCGGGTTGGTGCAAATCACTGCCAGATCGGGCGGGAAGGGCAGGCTGGCGACGTCCGGCCAGGTCATCACGCCGCACACGGCTTTATAGGCAGGCGTAACGGGCAGCACCGGTCCGGAAAAACCGCCTGACAAGAGATTCCTCATCATCAGGTAGCCCGCCCTGTCGGGCTTTACGGACGCGCCAATAACGGCGATGGATTTTGGTCGAAGTAGCGCTTCCAGCCCACGTTGACTCATATCATTCTCCCCGAGGATGTGAAGAAATGATTTTAAACGCTTTCGGTCCCGGTTGCTGTGACGTTTCCCTGATGATGGGGTTTCCCCGCCAGATAGCGTTCGCGGAACAGCGTGAAATGGTCGGCCAGCCCTTGTGCCGCTGGCGTATCACCCGCCAGCTCAAGCAGCGCGATGGCGACTTCGGCGGTGCAATACTGCCCGTCGCCGTGCGCTTCACGCAGCCGGTATGCCGATGTCTTGCTGAGATCGACGGAAATCACCGGTAACACATCCAGATACGGGCTTTTGCGAAACATTTTACGCGCCTCGGTCCAGGTGCCGTCGAGCATAATAAACAGCGGCGGTTTGCCTGAAGAAGGCGGGACGGACAGCACTTCCCGCTGCGGATCGGCATAGGATGCCGGGAACACCACCATCGGCTGGTAAGCCGGATCGTTAACCAGCTCGATCAGCGCCTGCGGCGGTTCCGTGCGCGACCACTGAAAGGCGGCGGTATCTGGCAAGACATCGGCAATCAGGCGGCCGGTATTACTGGGTTTCATCGGCTCGGTATCAAACATCACCAGACAAAACCGGCTACGTGCGGTAGCGGGCCGCATAGTATCGCACAGACACTGTTTTAACGGCAGCAGGCAGCGCTGGCAGCGGCGGATGCGGTTGCCTCGGGCGAGAAACGGGCGAGTGGCGCGCGCCAGGCGTTCAGCGCGCAATCGAAGGACGGCGTTTTCAGTCATCAGGGGAATTAATGTAAAAACGCTATTCTAACGTAGATAGCAAAACGGGGCATCCGGAAGATGCCCCGTCGGCGGGAGGTTACAGGTTTTCGTTAAGCCAGCTGTCGAACGGCGCTTTCGGCATCGCGCCGTTGAGCATATCCACCATCTGACCGTTTTTGAAAACCATTATGGTCGGAATGCTGCGGATGCGGAAACGGGCGCTCAGCGCGGGTTCTGCTTCGGTATTTACTTTCAGGAAGCGTACCTGGCCGCTGCGTTCTTCCGCCACGTCTTCAAATACCGGCGCGAAGTTTTTGCAGGGGCCGCACCAGGGCGCCCAGAAATCCACCACTACTGGTAAATCGTCCTGAAGATATTTATCCAGCGTCTGGCTGGTGGCGTTGATCACTTCACCATCAAATAGCTCATGACCGCAACGGCCACATTTTGCCCCGTCATTAACGCGGTCGTCAGGTATGCGATTTACGGCCTGGCAGGAGGCACAAACGGTATTCATAACTAACCTCTAAAGTGCGGCGTCGGGATGCCGACGACCTGGATCTGTTTCTGAGATGTTAAATATTATCGGTTATTCATTTGACATCGACAACGAGATAACTCCAATGAATATGATAGTTCCTGACTTTTGACCGAAGTTGATGGCGAAGCGGCGTCACATCGGGTAATCTGCGCGCCACGCGGCAGCCAGGTGGAGAAGAGCATGAGCGAAGAATTTAAAGGTAAAGGCGGCAAGGTCAAAGTGATGTATGTCCGCAGCGACGACGACAGCGAAAAACGCACCGAGAACCCGCGCACCGGGAAAGGTGGCGGACGCCCTGCGGCGTCGGCTAAGGGCGAGCGTCGTCCGCGTCGTGATAATAAGCCTGGCGCGGGCCGCGACCGGTTTAGCGATCGTGACGCACCGTCATCCTCCCCGTGGCGCACGGTTTCACGTCCGCCGCGTGACTACAGCGATGATGGCATCGAACAGGCGGAACCTGCAGAAAAAGGGTATGTCGACCGGGAAGTGATCCGACGCCAGCGCGCTGAAGAAACGCGCGTTTACGGTGAAAACGCCTGCCAGGCGCTGTTCCAGAGCCGTCCGGATTCTATCGTGCGCGCCTGGTTTATTCAGAGCGTCACGCCGCGTTTCAAAGAAGCGCTGCGCTGGATGGCGGCGAACCGCAAGGCCTACCACGTAGTGGATGATACCGAGCTGGCGAAAGCGTCGGGCACGGAGCATCACGGCGGCGTGTGCTTTATTATCAAAAAGCGCAACGGTATGAGTGTTGAAAGCTGGCTTGAAAATGCCGGTGAGGATGATTGCGTACTGGCGCTGGAAGAGGTCGGTAACCCACACAATCTGGGCGGTATTATGCGTAGTTGCGCGCATTTCGGCGTGAAAGGTCTGCTGGTGGAGGATGCCTCCCTGCTGGAGTCCGGCGCGGCAGTACGCACGGCTGAAGGCGGCGCGGAGCACGTGCAGGCGATCAGCGGCGAGACTTTCAGCGACGGTCTGGAGCGCTTCCGTAAGGCGGGTTACGCCATTGTGACCACCTCCAGCCATAAAGGCACTGCGCTGTATCAGGCGCAACTGCCGAAGAAAATGGTGCTGGTGCTGGGCCAGGAGCGGGACGGGGTTTCTGATGCCACGTTCGACAACGCCGATATGCGTATCGCGATCCCCGGCTCAGGCAATGTCGAAAGCCTGAACGTGTCGGTTGCAACCGGCGTGCTGTTAGCCGAATGGTGGCGACAGAACAAAGCCTGATAATAAAAAAGCCAGCGAATGCTGGCTTTTTTATACCGGTTAATCCGGCAGCACCGGCATCCAGTCAATGGGCGTCTCGCCGCGCTGCGCCAGATACTCATTGGCTTTCACAAAATGGCCGCAGCCAAAAAAGCCGCGATGGGCTGAAAGCGGGGAGGGGTGCGGCGCCTGCAACACATAATGACGCTGCCTGTCGATCATCGCGCCTTTCTTCTGCGCATGCGAACCCCACAGCATAAACACCACACCTTCGCGATGTTCGTTAATAATCGAAATGACCTTATCCGTGAAGGTTTCCCAACCGAGTCGGGCATGGGAGTGCGCCTGGCCTGCGCGCACGGTCAACACGGTATTAAGCAGCATCACGCCCTGGCGCGCCCAACTTTCAAGATAGCCATGCGACGGACGGACAAAACCGGGGATTGAGCCTTCCAGTTCTTTATACATATTCACCAGCGACGGCGGCGGTTGAATGCCGGGGCGAACGGAAAAGGCCAGACCGTGGGCCTGATTCGGCCCATGATACGGGTCCTGCCCCAGAATCACGACCTTGACGTTGCCCAGTTCGGTAAACCGAAAGGCATTAAACACATCTTTGGCTGGCGGATAGATAGTCACGCCAGCGGCACGCTCATCCTCAACGGTTTTCAGCGTATTAATAAAATAGGGTTGCTGCTTTTCATCGGCCAGCACGTCGTGCCAGGTGAGAGTAGTGGTCATTTCGCTCTCCTGCGAAGGGTGATGATATAGCTTAACGTCTTATTTGCGCGACACAAAATCCCCCACCGGTTTTGTTCCGGAAAGCTAAAAAATTTTGAAAATTTACAAACTTTTTAACTCACAATAGAGCCCGTAAGTTGATGTAAAACAAATAATTGCCCGTATGACCCTATTCGTGGCATGGTTTTTATTGATTTAAATCAAAGAATCCCGGTCTGGCGATTGGTATACAGTACAGTAACGCAACAAAGGTTTTACCAATGAGCCAATGCAGGCCCAACGAGAATCAACAAAATTTGCCCATAGGGAGAAATACAATGATTACTGGTATCCAGATTACTAAAGCGGCTAATGACGATCTTCTGAACTCTTTCTGGCTGCTGGATAGCGAGAAAGGCGAAGCACGCTGCGTCTGCGCCAAAGCCGGTTTCGCTGAAGATGAAGTGGTCGCAGTGAACGCGCTGGGTGAATTCGAATACCGCGAAATTCCAATGGAAATCAAACCGGAAGTGCGCGTGGAAGGTGGTCAGCACCTGAACGTTAACGTACTGCGTCGTGAAACCCTGGAAGATGCGGTTAAGCATCCGGAAAAATATCCGCAGCTGACTATCCGCGTTTCCGGTTATGCGGTTCGCTTTAACTCTCTGACGCCGGAACAGCAGCGCGACGTTATCGCCCGTACCTTTACCGAAAGCCTGTAAGCTTGCTTGTCCGGTAAACAACAACGCCAGCTTTCGCTGGCGTTTTCTTATTCTGCATTATCGATTTTCGCTTCGCTCGGTTTACGACGCTTGCCGATATTTTTCTTATCGCGATGTCGGACTTTAACGCGCGGCTTTTCTTTTTCCTGTTCTTTCTTTTTCTCTTCGCGTTTCGCCAGTACTTTTTTCGACGGCTTGCCTTTCAGCTTCTCGCTAGGGACGCGGGTCGTAGGACGCAACTCATCAATCACGCGGGATTTCAGCGGCTCATTCAGATAGCGCCCCACTTTACCCAACAGCAGGTGATCGTGCGCTTCGACCAGTGAGATCGCGGTACCTTTACGCCCGGCGCGACCGGTACGGCCAATGCGGTGCAGATAGGTATCGGCGGTGCGCGGCATATCAAAGTTGAACACATGGCTTACGTCGACGATGTCGATCCCACGCGCAGCAACGTCGGTAGCGACCAGTACGTTAACGCGGCCATCAGTCAGGCGTTTAATGGCTTCGTTACGTTTAGCCTGCACCATTTCGCCTTCAATAAAGCAGTTAGGGATGCCAGCGTCACGCAGCCAGCCCGCCAGCTCATGCACGCGCTCGCGTTTACGCACAAATACGATAGCGCGCGTGGTTTCCGGTTGCTTGAGCAGATGTACCAGTAACGCGGTTTTATGCTGGATATCGTCGGCGCGATAGTACCACTGGTGGATCTTTTTGCGTTCGCGAGTGGAGGGTGAGGCGGAAACCTCTTCCGGCTCGTTAAGCAGACGCTCGGCAAAATTCTTAATCGCATCGCCTTCCAGCGTGGCGGAAAACAGCATGGTCTGGTTGCGCCAGCGCGTTTCCCCGGCAATGTGTTCGATATCCTGAGCGAAACCCATATCCAGCATGCGGTCTGCTTCATCAAGGATCAGGGTTTCCACGGCGCGGCAGTCGAAGTTTTCTTCTTTGATATACTGCAAAAGGCGGCCCGTGGTAGCGACCACGATATCCTGGTTTTCACTGAACACTTCCGCGTGGTTCATATACGCCACGCCGCCGGTAATGGTCGCGATATCCAGGTGGGTATGCGCCGCCAGTTCACGCGCCTGTTCCGCCACCTGCATCGCCAGCTCGCGGGTTGGGGTGAGGATCAGGATGCGCGGCGGACCGGATTTTTTACGCGGGAAGTCGAGTAAATGCTGCAACACCGGCAGCAAATACGCCGCCGTTTTACCGGTGCCTGTCGGCGCAGAACCGAGGACATCACGCCCTTCCAGGGCAGGCGGAATGGCGGCAGCCTGAATGGCGGTCGGGCGCGTGAAGCCTTTATCCTGAAGGGCTTTCAGCAGGCTTTCATCAAGTTCAAGTTCGGAAAAAGTGGTTACAGTCATTTTCTACCTCAGTGTG
This sequence comes from Atlantibacter hermannii, assembly GCF_009907385.1. Lineage (GTDB taxonomy): Bacteria > Pseudomonadota > Gammaproteobacteria > Enterobacterales > Enterobacteriaceae > Atlantibacter > Atlantibacter hermannii_A. The sequence continues at coordinate 56,830 of NZ_JAAATR010000117.1, read as the reverse complement.
GGCCGCCGATTATAGACGTTAAGGCAGCAATGTTCATCACTTAGTATGGTTATGCTCTTTTCCAGGGGAATGCTTTACCCTATGCTACAACGGTTTCCCTGCCAGGTTGTAATAATGCCAACGACTAAAACGCTTCTTCGCCGCGATGGTTTCACTTTTAAACAGTTCTTTGTTGCCCACGATCGTTGTGCAATGAAGGTCGGAACTGATGGGATTTTGCTGGGCGCGTGGGCGCCCGTGGCGGGCGTAAAACGCATTCTGGATATTGGCACCGGGAGCGGGCTGATTGCCCTGATGCTGGCCCAACGTGCAAATGAAGCGCTTATCGACGCGGTTGAAATGGATCCTGACGCCGCCAACCAGGCCGCAGAAAACGCGCAGGCTTCTCCCTGGGCGGGGCGTATTCAGGTCCATCTGGCGGATTTTTTAACCTGGACGCCGGACGCCTCACATCGCTACGACCTGATCGTCAGTAATCCGCCGTTCTATGATAAAGGCGTGGAGTGCGGCAGCTCGCAGCGCGAGCTTGCCCGTTATACTACTTCGCTGGAACATGAAGCGTTGTTACGCGGCGCGGCGCAGTTGATTACCGAAGAAGGATGTTTCTGCGTAGTGTTGCCGGAAGCCACCGGCTCCGCTTTTACGTTAAAGGCACAGGAGATGGGCTGGCATATTCGCCTGAGAACCGATGTGTGCGATAACGATACCCGACTGCCGCACCGCGTACTGCTGGCGTTTTCGCCGACGCCGGGCGAACTGTTTATCGACAGGCTGGCGATCCGTGGGCCGGACCAGCGTTACTCCGACGCCTGGTGCGGCCTGACCCAGGATTTTTATCTGTTTATGTGAACCAGCGGGGAGAGCACCGACGGCCCTGGATTCTCCTGTAACTCCGGATAATCCAGGGTGTAGTGCAATCCGCGACTCTCTTTGCGCATCATCGCACAGCGCACGATAAGTTCCGCCACCTGCACCAGGTTGCGCAGTTCCAGGAGATTATTTGACACGCGGAAGTTGGCGTAATACTCATCGATTTCTTGCTGAAGCATGGTAATGCGGCGTAACGCCCGCTCCAGTCGCCGTGTGGTGCGCACAATCCCCACGTAATCCCACATAAACAGTCTGAGCTCGTGCCAGTTATGCTGGATCACCACCAGTTCATCCGGATCCTCAACCCGGCTTTCATCCCAGGCGGGCAGGGATTTTGGCGGGCGGGCGAACGGCAGCCGTTTTTGAATATCTTCCGCCGCCGACCAGCCGTAAACCAGACACTCCAGTAGCGAGTTTGACGCCATACGGTTGGCGCCGTGCAGACCGGTATAGGTCACTTCGCCAATGGCATACAGCCCGTCAACGTCGGTGCGGCCATTTTCATCCACCATCACGCCGCCGCAGGTATAGTGCGCCGCAGGCACGATGGGTATGGGATCGCGGGTCAAATCAAGCCCCAGGCCGAGCAGCTTTTCATAAATCATCGGGAAATGCTGACGAACGAATTCCGCAGGCTTGTGGCTGATATCAAGGTACATGCAGTCGGCGCCTAAGCGTTTCATTTCATGATCGATAGCGCGTGCCACGATATCGCGCGGAGCCAGTTCGGCCCGTTCATCGAAATCGAGCATGAAACGCGTGCCGTCCGGACGCTTCAGATAAGCGCCTTCGCCGCGCAGCGCTTCGGTCAGCAGGAAATTACGCGCCTGGGGATGGAACAGCGCGGTAGGGTGGAACTGGTTAAACTCAAGATTGGCGACGCGGCAGCCAGCGCGCCACGCCATAGCGATCCCATCTCCGGACGAAATATCCGGGTTGGTGGTGTACTGATACACTTTCGATGCGCCACCCGTCGCCAGCACGACGGCTTTCGCGCGGCAGGTTTCCACCTCTTCTTTATTGCGGTTCCAGATCCACGCCCCCACTACACGGCGGGTGCCCGGCAGGCCGATTTTATCGGAGACAATAAGATCCACAGCGTTGCTGCGTTCGATAACCCGGATATTAGGATGCGCCAGCGCTTTACCGACCAGCGTGGTTTCCACTTCTCTGCCGGTAGCGTCGGCGGCGTGCAGAATGCGGCGGTGGCTGTGCCCGCCCTCGCGGGTCAGGTGATAGTTTTCTTCACCGTTCGGCTGTACTTCGGTATCAAACAACACGCCCTGATCGATGAGCCACTGAACGCAGCGACGCGCGTTGCTGGCGACAAATTCCACTGCATCGCGATCGCAAATCCCGGCGCCGGCGATAAGCGTATCTTCGACGTGGGAATCGATGCTGTCTGTTTCATCGAATACCGCCGCGATGCCGCCCTGAGCATAGAGCGTCGAGCCTTCACTAACCGGCCCTTTACTCAATACGATAACCTGACAATTATCCGCCAGGCGAAGCGCCAGAGAGAGACCCGCCGCACCGCTGCCAATAATCAAAACGTCACAATTCATTTCGGATGATGTGTTCATGCTGTGTGTTTAATTTACTAAACATTGTTGGCCCAGCATAGCACCCGAAATTGTCATTTAGCACACTTTTTTTGCATAACGTTGCAATCGCTAAACAAAGCACGCCACCAGGTGAAGCGTTAACCGTCCAGTAAAATCCAGAAAATTATTTGCGAAGCAGGTCGTTAGCCTAAGATTAAAGAGTGAAAAAAAGGTGTGCTTGCGTTACTCTGCTGGCGGAATAGCAAGCTTGAATTATCAGCGCTAGCCTTAAAGAAGCGGGCCACCAATGAATCAAAATCAACGGTCCGGAAAAAGCTGACATAAAACAAAGGCGTAACGGAACTTTATCGGTCTATGGAAATCCAATCTCCTGCTTGCTCACGATGTGCGGCGTTGAGGTGGTTTTGATTACGCGAGGAAATTAGGTTTGGGGAGATATTACCTCGGATGAGCGAGCAGTTAACGGATCAGGTCCTCGTTGAGCGGGTCCAGAAGGGAGATCAGAAATCGTTTAACTTACTGGTGGTTCGCTACCAGCATAAAGTGGCGAGTCTGGTTTCTCGCTATGTGCCATCGGGGGATGTGCCTGATGTGGTGCAGGAATCCTTTATTAAAGCTTATCGCGCTCTGGATTCCTTTCGCGGCGATAGCGCGTTTTATACCTGGCTGTATCGTATCGCCGTGAATACAGCAAAAAATTACCTGGTTGCTCAGGGGCGCCGTCCGCCGTCCAGCGATGTCGATGCGATTGACGCAGAAAATTTCGAAAGTGCGGGTGCACTGAAAGAAATTTCGAACCCTGAGAACTTAATGTTGTCTGAAGAACTGAAACAGATAGTTTTCCGTACCATAGAGTCACTCCCGGAAGATTTACGCATGGCAATTACGTTGCGGGAGCTGGATGGCCTGAGCTATGAAGAGATAGCCGCTATCATGGATTGCCCGGTCGGTACGGTACGTTCCCGCATTTTCCGTGCGCGGGAAGCTATTGATAATAAAGTTCAACCGCTTATCCGGCGTTGACGATAGCGGGATACTGGAAAAGGTATTAGGCATGCAGAAAGAAAAACTTTCCGCTTTAATGGATGGTGAGTCTCTGGATAGTGAAGTGCTGAGCGCCTTGTCTAACGACAAAGCGCTTCAGCAGTCATGGGAGAGCTATCACCTCATTCGTGACACCCTTCGCGGTGACACAGGTGATGTGATTCACTTCGATATCTCTGCCCGCGTCATGGTGGCGATCGAAAACGAGCCTTTACATCGGACCGCACCGCTCATTCCAGAATCACAACCAGCTCCACAGCAGTGGCAGGCTATGCCGTTCTGGAAAAAACTGCGCCCCTGGGCCAGCCAGATTACGCAGATCGGCGTTGCTGCTTGCGTTTCCCTGGCGGTTATCGTTGGCGTTCAGCAATACAACGCGCCGAGCGAAGCGACTGGACAGCCTGAAACACCGGTGTTCAATACCCTTCCTATGATGGGGCAGGCCAGCCCGGTAAGTTTGGGTGTGCCGTCTGAAGCCACCGGCGGTACCGGCCAGCAGCAGGTTCAGGAGCAGCGTCGTCGTATTAATGCAATGCTTCAGGACTATGAGCTTCAGCGCCGCCTGCACGCGGAGCAGCTTCAGTTTGAACAGGCCCAGACGCAGCAAGCTGCCGTTCAGGTGCCAGGAACACAAACGTTAGGAACGCAACCGCAGTAATGAAGCAACTTTGGTGTGCTATGTCTTTAGTGGCTGGCAGCCTGATATTTTCTGCAACCGCCTCGGCAGATCCGTCGACCGAGGCGTTGTTGCAGCAAATGAATCAGGCCAGTCAGTCGCTTAATTACGAATTGGCTTTTATCAGTATCAATAAGCAGGGCGTTGAATCGCTGCGCTATCGTCACGCGCGCCTTGATAATAAGCCTATGGCTCAACTTCTTCAGATGGATGGTCCGCGCCGCGAAGTGGTCCAGCGCGGAAATGAAGTCAGCTATTTCGAGCCAGGCCTTGAGCCCTTTACGCTGAATGGCGATTACATCGTCGATTCCTTGCCTTCTCTGGTCTACACCGACTTTAAACGCCTGGCTGCATACTACGATTTTATCGCCGTTGGTAGAACGCGTATCGCCGACCGCCTGTGCGATGTGATTCGCGTGGTGGCCCGGGACGGCACGCGCTACAGCTATATCGTCTGGCTGGATTCGCAGACTAAACTGCCAATGCGCGTCGATTTGCTGGATCGTGATGGCGAAACCCTGGAGCAATTCCGGGTGGTGTCATTTACTGTTAACGACACGCCGGGTACGGTGATGCAGAATCTGGCCAAAGCCACCCTCCCGCCACTGCTTTCGGTTCCCGGGACTGAAAAAGTCAACTTTAACTGGGCGCCGACCTGGCTACCGCAGGGATTCAACGAGGTCTCTGGCAGCCGCAGACCGCTTCCGGGAGTGGATGTGCCAATCGAGTCGCGTTTATATACAGACGGCTTATTCAGCTTTTCAGTGAATGTGAATCGTGCCAGTGCCACCAGTTCCAGCCAGATGTTACGTACCGGACGCCGAACGGTAAGTTCCGATGTGCGTAATAACGCGGAAATCACCATCGTGGGGGAATTGCCTCCACAAACGGCTAAACGCATCGCAGACAGCGTCAAATTCAGGGCTTCTCCGCAATGATGAAAGAGTGGGCCACGGTGATTTCGTGGCAAAATGGCGAAGCGGTGGTCAGCTGTGATGTGAAATCTTCCTGCAGCAGCTGTGCATCCCGTGCGGGTTGTGGCAGCCGCATCCTGAATAAACTTGGCCCACAGACCAGCCATTCAATTACAGTTCCCTGCGATCAACCCCTGGTGGCAGGGCAAAAAGTTGAACTTGGCATCGCGGAGAGCAGCCTGTTGGGGTCCGCACTGGTCGTCTATATGTCTCCGCTGATGGGCCTGTTTATTATCGCGGGTCTGTTCCAGATGTTATTTGGCACCGATCTGGCAGCGATGGCGGGCGCTATTTTAGGCGGCGTGGGCGGGTTCCTGCTGGCGAAAGGACTGGCTCCGGTATTAAGTCGTCGTGAAAGCTGGCAGCCTGTCATTTTAAGTGTTGGATTACCTCCCGACGCGCTACGGATTGATTCCTCTTCTTCACCAGACAATGCCTGACGGGCATTGCCTGGATTAAATTTAGTTTAATTACGCCTCCAGAGGTTACCTAAAACTAAATTTCTTCTTTCTTTCATAAATAACGTAGCTCGTTATCGGGGCTACTTTAAAAAATAACCAAAAACAATTAATCAGTCGTTTCCTGAATATTGATTTGATCCCCTGTGTCGCTTTTGTAAAAGCCAGGCATCAATCATGATACTTTTTTTAGCTTTTTACATGCTAATGAGTCAGCGCCCTTATCGATAATACGCGCATGGCGATCTAAGCGTGAGGCCTACGCCGAGGAGAATCCCGGTTGGGCGGCTTCTACTACCAAAATCAGTAGGGAATCCATAACCAATCAGGGACAGCTATTACCGTCATATAAATGTCATATAATACTTCAGACGTAATAAAAAGCAGCGCTGGGTGAGAATAATAAAAAGCTATTAATTTAACTTAAGAGCGTATTTAGCAGGTGTCGTCCTCAAACATTATTATCAGGATGTAAATTTAAAAGATTTATTTGGTTAAAGGATGCTGTTTTTTTAATTGTCCCTATTTACAGCTTAATCAATTCCGTTGAGAATTCGCGAGACCGCTCGGACGCACACGTTTATTAAAACTAATAATAATCTATTCAAAAAGCTTATCGCACCCAGCCAGGGGATATATGAGTGAATTTCTATTGTTAAATGAGGACGGGCTATGAGAATAAACAATCCTGTCACTCAACATGAATATCTGCTTCCCGATGATGCGACATTAATGTCCACCACCGATACCCAGAGTTACATCACCTACGCTAACTCCGCTTTTATCGACTCCAGCGGCTTTAGCGAGGCGGATTTACTGGGGCAGCCTCACAACCACATTCGCCACCCCGATATGCCGCCGGAAGCTTTTGCCGACCTGTGGTTTACCCTTAAGCAGGGTGAGAGCTGGACCGGGCTGGTAAAAAATCGGCGGAAAAATGGCGATCACTACTGGGTACGGGCCAACGTGACGCCGGTTTACCGCCATGATGTGCTTACCGGTTATATCTCGGTGCGTAATGTCCCGACGCGTGAAGAGGTTCAGGCCGCCGAGCAATTATACCAGGCCGTCAATGAGGAGCGTGCCGGGAGCCTGCGCTTTTTTAAAGGGCTGGTGGTGCGTGGCAAATGGCTTAGTCCGCTGTCGCTATTCCAGAAAATATCCGTTGCCTGGCGGCTGGCGCTGCCGCTACTGGCTTTCACGCTAGTGGCGCTGCTACTACCGTTTTCAGGGCTGCACGCCGGGTTGCAGGCGCTGATTATTGTGGCCGCCGCCGCCGCAGCGGGCGGATTTATGCACGCTCAGGTCGCACGCCCGCTAAAAACCATCGTCAGCCAGATGCAAAAAATCGTATCGGGCCGCAAAGCCGAACACCGGCATTTCAACCGGGTGGATGAAATCGGCAAGATGATGCGGCTGGTTAACCAGGCTGGCCTGAACCTGCATTCTCTGGTGAACGACGTCAGCGTACAGGCCAGCGGTATCAGTGAAATCAGTCAGCAACTGGAAGTTAACAGCACTGCGCTGAATGAACGCACTGACGAAACGTCTGCTCAGCTCCAGCAAACCGCTGCGGCGATTGAAGAGATCACCAGCGCGGTGCAGCAGACGGCAGCGACTTCAGACATGACGATCGCGATGGCCGAAAAAACCAGCATTGTCGCCCAGGAAGGGGCGTCGGTGATGGAAGAGACCATCGACGTAATGAAGTCGATTTCAAAAATCAGCGACCAGATTGTCGATATTATCGGCGTGATTGACAGTATCGCTTTCCAGACCAATATTCTGGCCCTCAATGCCGCCGTCGAAGCGGCGCGCGCAGGCGCCTCGGGGAAAGGGTTCGCCGTGGTGGCCGCGGAGGTCCGTAATCTGGCTCAGCATTCCGCCGCCTCGGCGAAGGAAATCAAAACGCTGATTGAGCGTAACGTACAAAGCGTGCGTTCCGGCGTGGAAATGGTCGTACTGGCTGAAAAGCACATCAGTGAAATGGCGGAGGAGATCCGTCAGATGTCCCAGCTGATTAAAGAAGTGGGCCACGCCACCGGCGAGCAAACCATGGCGCTGGGGCTGATCAATGAATCAGTCTCACAAATCGAAACCATGTCAAAAAATAACGCCGAGATGGTGCATCATTCTGCGCAAATCGCCAGCGATCTCAACCGGCGCGGCAATCGGCTCACCAGCGCCATCAACGTTTTTGGCGGATAAGGTCTCCCTGATCGCGCGGCTAACGGACTGGCCGCGCGCTGGCTTCACGTTACATATTTCCTGCCATAATCCGCTTACGTCTTCACGGCAAATCATCCTATGCTGACGATTTGGCCGCTACAGTGTAATATGCACGCCAATGTACGGATTGGCCGCTGCCACAACGTGTTAGCCGTTATATCCATAAACTGACAATCGCTCTGCGTTAGGGTTAAAAAATCCTCATTTATGAAGAACATAAGAAACTTCTCTATCATTGCTCACATCGACCACGGTAAGTCGACGCTTTCTGACCGCATCATTCAGATTTGCGGTGGCCTTTCTGATCGTGAAATGGAAGCCCAGGTGCTCGATTCCATGGACCTGGAACGTGAGCGCGGGATCACCATCAAAGCGCAAAGCGTTACTCTCGATTTTAAATCTTCTGATGGCGAAACCTATCAGCTGAATTTTATCGACACGCCGGGCCACGTTGACTTCTCCTATGAAGTTTCTCGCTCTCTGGCCGCTTGCGAAGGCGCGCTGCTGGTGGTGGATGCCGGGCAGGGCGTAGAGGCTCAGACGCTGGCGAACTGCTATACCGCCATGGAAATGGATCTCGAAGTGGTGCCGGTTCTCAACAAAATCGACCTGCCTGCAGCCGACCCGGAACGCGTTGCCGAAGAAATTGAAGACATTGTCGGCATCGATGCGACCGACGCGGTACGCTGCTCGGCGAAAACCGGGGTGGGCGTACAGGACGTGCTTGAGCGTCTGGTGCGCGAAATCCCCGCGCCGCAGGGCGATCCGGATGCTCCGCTGCAGGCGCTGATCATCGATTCCTGGTTTGACAACTACCTGGGCGTGGTCTCGCTGGTGCGTATTAAAAACGGCACCATGCGCAAAGGCGATAAAATCAAAGTGATGAGCACCGGACAGGTGTATAACGCCGACCGTCTGGGTATCTTCACCCCGAAACAGGTTGACCGTACCGAACTGAAATGCGGTGAAGTAGGCTGGCTGGTTTGCGCGATTAAAGACATCCTCGGCGCGCCGGTAGGCGATACCCTGACCCAGGCGCGTAACCCGGCAGATAAAGCGCTGCCTGGTTTTAAAAAGGTCAAGCCGCAGGTTTACGCCGGTCTGTTCCCGGTCAGCTCCGACGATTATGAAAACTTCCGTGACGCGCTGGGCAAACTGAGCCTGAACGACGCTTCACTGTTCTACGAGCCGGAAAGTTCAACCGCGCTGGGCTTCGGCTTCCGCTGCGGCTTCCTGGGCCTGCTTCACATGGAGATTATCCAGGAGCGTCTGGAGCGCGAATACGATCTCGATCTGATCACCACTGCGCCGACGGTAGTCTATGAAGTGCAGACAACCAGCAAAGAAGTGATCTATGTCGACAGCCCGTCCAAGCTGCCGCCGCTGAACAATATCGACGAACTGCGTGAGCCGATCGCCGAATGTCATATGCTGCTGCCGCAGGAGTACCTGGGTAACGTGATTACGCTGTGCGTCGAGAAACGCGGCGTGCAGACGAACATGGTTTATCACGGTAACCAGGTGGCGCTGACCTATGAAATTCCGATGGCTGAAGTGGTGCTGGATTTCTTTGACCGTCTGAAATCCACCTCCCGCGGTTATGCGTCGCTGGACTACAACTTCAAACGCTTCCAGGCTTCCAACATGGTGCGTGTGGATGTGCTGATCAACGGCGAGCGCGTCGACGCGCTGGCGCTGATCACCCACAACGACAACGCTCCATACCGTGGTCGCGAACTGGTTGAGAAAATGAAGGACCTGATCCCGCGTCAGCAGTTTGATATCGCGATTCAGGCCGCAATCGGCAACCATATTATCGCCCGTTCCACCGTGAAACAGCTGCGTAAAAACGTACTGGCAAAATGCTACGGCGGTGACGTGAGCCGTAAGAAAAAGCTGCTGCAAAAACAGAAAGAAGGTAAGAAACGCATGAAGCAGGTCGGCAACGTCGAACTGCCGCAGGAAGCGTTCCTCGCCATTCTGCATGTCGGTAAAGACGGCAAATAATCTAAGGAGTTGGCATGGCGAACATGTTTGCCCTGATCCTTGTTATCGCGACAGGCGTGACGGGTATCTTGTGGTGTCTGGATAAATTTATCTTTGCCCCGAAGCGTCGCGAGCGTCAGGCTGCGGCGCAGGCGGCTACGGGTGATGCGCTGGACAGCAAAACCCTGAAGAAAGTCGGCCCGAAACCGGGCTGGCTGGAAACAGGCGCATCGGTCTTCCCGGTACTGGCGATTGTGCTGGTGGTGCGTTCATTTATTTATGAACCTTTCCAGATCCCCTCCGGTTCGATGATGCCAACGCTGTTGATTGGCGATTTTATCCTGGTGGAGAAATACGCTTACGGCCTGAAGGATCCGATCTATCAAAAAACATTGATTGAGACCGGGCACCCGAAGCGCGGCGACATCGCGGTGTTTAAGTATCCGGAAGATCCGCGTCTGGACTACATTAAGCGCGTTGTTGGCCTGCCTGGCGATCGCGTGAGCTACGATCCTGTGGCCAAAGAAGTCACCATTCAGCCGAACTGCAGTTCCGGCCAGGCCTGCGGCAACGCATTGCCGGTGACCTATTCCGCCGTTGAGCCGAGCGATTTTGTCCAGACATTCTCTCGCCGTACCGGTGGCGAAGCCTCCAGCGGTTTCTTTGAAGTACCGAAGAACGAAACCAAAGAGAACGGTATTCGCCTTACCGAGCGCAAAGAGAGCATCGGCGACGTGACCCATCGTATTCTGACGGTGCCGATTGCCCAGGATCAGTTAGGGATGTATTACCAACAGGCTGGTCAACCGCTGGCAACCTGGATCGTACCGCCGGGGCACTACTTCATGATGGGCGATAACCGCGATAACAGCGCCGACAGCCGTTACTGGGGTTTTGTGCCGGAAGCCAATCTGGTTGGCAGGGCCACCGCAATCTGGATGAGCTTTGAAAAACAGGAAGGCGAATGGCCGACCGGCGTCCGCCTGAACCGCATCGGCGGCATCCACTAAATCGTATCGATGGCCGGTTAGCGCTTCGTTAATCGGCCTTTTTACCCTTTCCGGTAATGACAAATATTCATTCCAGCCATAAATAACCCTGTTATCCACCTTTCCTTAAATTATTTAAGCCATAAATTAGCAATCGCTAACGACATCCCCTGGCGTTGCGTATAGAATATTCCCCCGACGATTTCAGGTTAGCCTTTGTAGAAAGGGCTACGGCACACGAAACAGCTTTGGTTTCTTCAGCTCTGTTCCGTGTGCTGCATAGTTGACGCATTTATTAATTGGTATCGCATGAATCCCATCGTAATTAACAGGCTGCAGCGTAAGCTGGGCTACACTTTTCTTCATCAGGAGTTATTGCAGCAGGCGTTAACCCATCGGAGTGCCAGCAGTAAGCACAACGAGCGTCTCGAGTTCCTGGGTGATTCCATTTTAAGCTTCGTGATTGCCAACGCGCTTTACCATCGTTTTCCTCGTGTGGACGAAGGCGATATGAGCCGGATGCGCGCCACCCTGGTGCGCGGCAACACCCTGGCGGAAATTGCGCGTGAATTTGAACTGGGCGAGTGCTTGCGCTTAGGGCCGGGTGAGTTGAAAAGCGGCGGTTTTCGTCGCGAGTCCATCCTCGCCGATACCGTTGAAGCGCTGATCGGCGGCGTGTTTCTCGACAGCGATATCCAGACGGTTGAGCGGTTGATCCTTTCCTGGTACCAGACCCGTCTGGATGAAATCAGCCCGGGTGATAAACAAAAAGATCCGAAAACCCGGTTACAGGAATATTTGCAGGGACGTCATTTACCGCTGCCGTCGTATCTGGTGGTACAGGTGCGCGGTGAAGCACACGATCAGGAATTTACTATCCACTGCCAGGTCAGCGGCCTGAGTGAACCGGTGGTTGGCACAGGTTCCAGCCGTCGCAAGGCGGAGCAGGCTGCCGCCGAACAGGCGTTGAAAAAACTGGAGCTGGAATGAGCGACGAAAAAAGCTATTGCGGATTTATCGCCATCGTTGGGCGTCCCAACGTGGGCAAATCGACCCTGCTGAATAATCTGCTGGGCCAAAAGATTTCTATCACTTCACGCAAGGCGCAAACCACGCGCCATCGTATCGTGGGCATCCATACCGAAGGGGCATACCAGGCAATTTATGTCGATACCCCTGGCCTGCATATGGAAGAAAAGCGCGCCATCAACCGTTTGATGAACAAAGCGGCCAGCAGCTCCATCGGCGACGTTGAGTTAATTATTTTCGTGGTGGAAGGCACCCGCTGGACGCCGGACGACGAGATGGTGCTCAACAAACTGCGCGACGGTAAAGCGCCGGTGATCCTGGCCGTGAACAAAGTGGATAACGTTCAGGAAAAAGCCGATCTGCTGCCGCACCTGCAGTTCCTGTCCAGCCAGATGAACTTCCTGGATATCGTGCCGATTTCTGCGGAAACCGGGTTGAACGTGGATACTATCGCTGGCATCGTGCGTAAGCATTTGCCGGAAGCGATTCATCACTTCCCGGAAGATTACATCACCGATCGCTCCCAGCGCTTTATGGCGTCGGAAATCATCCGTGAAAAACTGATGCGTTTTCTGGGCGCAGAGCTGCCGTACTCGGTGACGGTAGAAATCGAACGCTTCCAGACCAACGAGCGCGGCGGTTATGACATCAACGGTCTGATCCTCGTTGAGCGTGAAGGGCAGAAGAAGATGGTGATTGGCAACAAAGGAGCCAAAATTAAAACCATCGGTATCGAAGCCCGTAAAGATATGGAAGAGATGTTCGAAGCCAAAGTTCACCTCGAACTGTGGGTGAAAGTGAAATCCGGCTGGGCGGACGACGAGCGCGCGCTGCGTAGCCTCGGCTATGTCGACGATCTCTGAGTAATCGCCTGATGGAAGGCTGGCAACGCGCCTTTGTGCTGCACAGTCGCCCCTGGAGCGAAACCAGCCTGCTGCTTGACGTATTTAGCGAAGAGTCAGGGCGGGTTCGCCTGGTCGCTAAGGGCGCCCGCTCGCGGCGCTCTAACCTCAAAGGCACGCTCCAGCCTTTTACCCCCCTGTTAATTCGTTTCGGCGGCCGCGGCGAGGTGAAAACCCTGCGCAGCGCCGAAGCGGTTTCGCTGGCGCTGCCTCTTTCCGGCATTGCGCTCTACAGCGGGCTCTACGTCAACGAACTGTTGTGCCGCGTGCTGGAGCAGGAAACCCGCTTCTCCGAACTCTTCTTCGATTATCTGCACTGCATCCAGTCGCTGGCGGGCGCTAACGCCTCGCCGGAACCGGCGCTGCGCCGTTTTGAACTGGCGCTGCTCGGGCATCTCGGCTATGGCGTGGATTATCTGCACTGCGCCGGGAGCGGCGAGCCGGTCAGCCCGGAAATGACTTACCGCTATCGGGAAGAGAAAGGATTCATCGCCAGCCTGGTGGTGGATAATCTCTCTTTCACCGGTCATGAGCTGGAGGCGCTGGCCAGCCGGGAATTTCCCGATGCCGCTACGCTGCGCGCGGCTAAACGCTTTACCCGCATCGCGCTGAAGCCCTATCTCGGCGGTAAACCGCTTAAAAGCCGGGAGCTGTTCCGCCAGTTCGTGCCTAAAAAACCGACGTCCTCCTCATCTTCCGGCGCGGAATAACCGCTACCCGTAGCCACACTTTCCTTCCCGGGTGTAAACTGCCGCCACTTTGTGCTGATTATCGAGGATTGTCATGGCTGAATTACTGTTAGGCGTCAATATCGACCATATCGCTACGCTGCGTAATGCGCGCGGTACGGCTTACCCCGATCCGGTTCAGGCTGCGTTTATCGCCGAGCAAGCGGGCGCGGATGGCATTACGGTTCACCTGCGTGAGGATCGCCGTCATATCACCGATCGCGATGTACGCGTGCTGCGTCAGACCCTCGATACCCGCATGAACCTCGAAATGGCGGTGACCGAAGAGATGCTGGCCATCGCCTGCGAAACCAAACCGCATTTCTGCTGCCTGGTGCCCGAAAAGCGTCAGGAAGTGACCACCGAAGGCGGGCTGGACGTTGCCGGTCAGCGCGAAAAAATGCGTGACGCCTGCAAACGGCTGGCTGACGCAAATATCCTGGTGTCGCTGTTTATCGATGCGGATATTGAGCAAATCGACGCGGCAGTGGATGTCGGCGCGCCTTACATCGAAATTCACACCGGCTGTTACGCCGATGCCAAAGACGAGGTTACCCAGGCGAAGGAGCTGGCGCGCATCGCTAAAGCGGCGACCTATGCGGCAGGCAAGGGCCTGAAGGTCAATGCGGGGCATGGCCTGACCTATCACAACGTCCAGCCGATTGCCGCACTGCCGGAAATGCACGAGCTGAATATCGGCCACGCGATCATTGGCCGCGCGGTGATGAGCGGCCTGAAAGAGGCGGTATCAGAAATGAAACGCCTGATGCTGGAAGCCCGTCGCTAATGGCGATTTTGGGGCTTGGCACCGATATCGTAGAAATCGCCCGCATTGAGGCGGTGATTTCCCGCTCGGGCGATCGGCTTGCGAAACGCGTGTTAAGCGCTAACGAATGGGCGCAGTATCAGGCGCATCAACAGCCGGTGCGCTTTTTAGCCAAACGCTATGCGGTAAAAGAAGCCGCAGCGAAGGCGTTTGGCACTGGCATTCGTAATGGCCTGGCATTTAATCAGTTTGAAGTGTTTAACGATGAACTGGGTAAGCCGGGGCTGCGCCTGTGGGATGAAGCGCTACAGTTGGCACAGCGCATGGGCGTCGCAGCGGTGCACGTCACTTTGTCTGATGAACGCCATTACGCCTGCGCGACGGTGATAATCGAAAGTTAAATCTTGTCGGCGTGGTGAAGAACAACGAATTTGTCCCACAGTTGTTCTTCGCTCTCCGGGTGGGCCGGATCTTTCAAAATTGTATTGGGGATCGGGCACACTTTCTGGCAGGTTGGGGTGTCGTAATGACCGACGCATTCAGTACACCGGTCGGTGTTGATCTGATAAATACTCTCACCCATTGAGATGGCTTCGTTCGGGCATTCCGGCTCGCACATATCGCAGTTAATGCATTTTTTGGTGATTAAAAGAGCCATTTGATTCTTTACCGCTATATCTGATTCATGCACGCAAACGCGCTGGAAGCGTCATTAACGAGGCGCTACATTATCAGATTGATTTACAAAGATAATACATCATTGCAACAATGCCGCATTGCTGTGTCAATGATGAAGCTGAATGGCGGCACTTTAGCACATTCACAGGGTTCGCCCAATACGAAGCGCCTGATTCCGGTCTTTAAAGTCAAACAAAGCGGCGGGGATCCTGGGTCACAATGCGCCAGGGTAATGGCGCATTATTTTTCTCTATTTTGCTTCACCATACAGGACATTCGCTTCTTCACGCGGCCACTTTTGCAGAAGCCCACAGTCATATACTTCGGGGCCGAGCGCAAGCGTATAACTGGCTTCCTTTTTTTCATTCACTGCATTACCCCAGATAATCTCAATTTCTGGTTTTTCTTCTACGATGAAATTTTTTGAAAGGCTGTCGAAGCGTACCGGGATGAACTTCGCATATTTCATATCAACAGTAGCAGGTTCCTGCGATTTAAAGAGATCTCTGTTATGCGTTTTATTATTCACAAGCCCAATAAGTAAGGAGTTGTCATTGAGTTTTCTTATTTGCAAATCAATGCCCTTGCCGCAAATCTGGTGACTCTCTGCTTTGCTGTCGCCCAATACCGGGATTTCAACAGCATATGAAAGAGAGGTGGTGAGCAATAAAGTTATCAATAACAATGACTTGTTTTTCATTTCCGCATTCCTTATGAGTGGCCCCGTGAGGGTTTCCTTTATTAAAAATAGCCTGTAATGCATGAGGATTATATTAAGCTCAGGGCTGCAAACAAGTATATTACCGGATTGTTGTGCGCCAGGTAGAATTTAATAGTCAATATGCGCGTTATTCTACTCATTCTTTTTGTTTTTAAACATAAACGCTATTTATCATTTTTTTAAATATTATTTACTGTCACAGATAATTTATCTGTGCATGCCTGCGCGGCGGCAGGCCGTGCTTCCTGTTTATTTACACCAGTTTTTTCACGAGCGCTTCACTATGACGAATGCGCTCTGGCGCTTTTTCAAGATCCTGTTGTACCAGAGCCATAAATAATAAATCGGTAAGCATCATTTGCGCACTGGTTGAAGAGATAGCGGCGCTGCGTGTCGCCTGTTCTTCTGCGATGGTATAGAGGCAGCGTGTGGCGCGCTGTTGTAAGGCATTCGGCGTAAAACCCGTGATGGCGATGATTTTCGCTCCGGCGCGTAGCGCTTCGTCTGCTGCCAGATTAATTTCCCGTCGTTCTCCTGAGTAAGAAATCGCCAACATAACGTCTTTTTCATCTAACGCCTGGACTGCCGCCAGCAGGGCATGCATGTCCTGTTCCGCAACCACATTCAGGCCGATTTTCATCAGCTTCCAGGAAAAGTTTTTTGCCACCAGACCGGATGCGCCGATCCCGGTTAGGACAATGCGCCGGGCATTGCGCAGCAGCTGTACGCACTCTGCCAGTTTGTCTTCACTGTTGATGTCCAGCGAGGCGTGCATCGCCGCGATATTATCTTTGATCAGCTTTTCACCGACCAGCAGTAGCGGGTCGTCGCCCAGAATTTCATTATGCACCGGAATAGAGTGAGGGTTGGGGTTCCCTGCCAGCGCATCGCTAATAGCCAGTTTCAGCGCAGGGTAACCTTTATATCCCAGTTTCTGGGCGAACTTCACTACGCTTGACTGGCTGACGCCTGACGCTTCCGCCAGCTGTTGAGAACTTAAGTGCCTGGCCTTATCGGGATGCGTCAGGATGAATTCAGCCAGACGGCGATCGCTCTGCGCAAGGTTGGGATAACGCTGACGAATACGAATCAAACAGTTCATGAAAGACTCCACAGGCTCGCGCCGCTCAGAAGAAGAGATGGTCATTCACTCGCCTTAACGAATTATATATTCCATTATTACTGATTATTATGAATTAAATATTCTAAGGCGCAACCTGGATTATGGTTATGCCAGGCAAGCGAAGCAGCAGGTAACCGGAAAAATCAGGCGCTATCTGTTAGGCTAATAAGATGCAGTTACGTGACGGGCCCAGGAGCTAACAGTCCAGAGGAGCGAGGTTTGGCAAATAATGAACGTCGGGTAGTGTTTTTCGATCTGGACGGCACCCTGCATCAGCAGGATATGTTTGGCACATTTTTACGCTTTTTATTACGCCGCCAGCCGTTAAATTTGCTGATTGTCATCCCCTTGTTGCCGGTCATTCTGATTGCGCTGGCAATCAAAGGGCGCGCGGCGCGCTGGCCAATGAGTTTACTGCTCTGGGGATGTACTTTCGGGCACAGCGAAGCGCGGCTGAAGCAGCTTGAACAGGAGTTTGTTGCCTGGTTCCGCGGCCAGGTGATTACCTTTCCGGTAGTGCATGAGCGTCTTACCGCCTATCTGGAAAGCTCGGACGCCGACGTCTGGTTGATCACCGGTTCGCCGCTGCCGCTGGTCGAGCAGGTTTATTTTGATACCCCCTGGCTGCCGAAAGTGAAAATCATCGCGAGCATGATTGACCGTCGCCACGGCGGCTGGGTGCTGACCCTGCGCTGTCTGGGCCATGAAAAAGTGGCGCAGCTTGAGCAGCAAATCGGCACGCCGCTTCGCCTGTACAGCGGCTACAGCGATTCGCGCCAGGATAACCCGCTGCTCTATTTCTGTCAGCACCGCTGGCGCGTAACCCCGCGCGGTGAACTCCAGCAACTGGAATGATGCCCATCGGACTGCGTCTTGCGCATGCACGCCAACGGATTTTCGGTATAATGCGCCCGCTTTTTTTCGCCTGGAGTGCAGCGTGTCAGAGACTGAATTTTCCCATGAATACTGGATGCGCCATGCATTAACCCTGGCGCAGCGGGCGTGGGATGAAGGGGAAGTGCCGGTCGGCGCGGTACTGGTGCAGGATAATCGCGTCATCGGCGAAGGGTGGAACCGCCCTATTGGCCGCCACGATCCCACCGCTCATGCTGAAATCATGGCGCTGCGCCAGGGCGGCATGGTGCTGCAAAACTACCGCCTGTTAAATACCACGCTGTATGTCACCCTTGAACCCTGCATCATGTGCGCCGGGGCGATGGTGCACAGCCGTATCGGCACTCTGGTGTTCGGCGCGCGTGACGCTAAAACTGGCGCTGTGGGGTCGCTGATGAATATTCCTGCCCATCCGCAAATGAATCACCATATGCAGGTTATTGAGGGGGTGCTTGCCCCAACGTGTTCGGCACTGTTAAGCGAGTTCTTTCGGGTACGGCGGCTTGAGAAAAAGGCCCAAAAGGAAGCATTGCGAAAGGATTAGCGGGCATCTCGCCCGGCAGGGCGACGGGGTAAGCCTCGGCAAGCTGGCGCTGCTGTTCGGCTTGCTTCTCCTTCTCCATTAAATATCCCACCAGGCTGATTTGATATTTACGGATGTTTTCCACATATGCGTAGGCTTCGTGACCGCGCGCGTAACCGTAGGTGGTTTTCGAGTAGTACGGCTTCTGGCTGAGCAGCGGCAGCCGTTGCTTCACATCGGCCCAGCTATCCGGATTGCCCTTCTGCTTTGCCGTCAGGGCGCGGGCGTCCAGCATATGGGCATAACCCATGTTGTACGCCGCCAGCGCAAACCAGATGCGCTCTTCTTCAGGCACGCTTTCCGGCACTTTGCCCATCATATCTTTTAAATAGCGCGCGCCGCCGCTGATGCTTTGCTCCGGATCGAGACGGTCGGATAAGCCCAGACTCTGCGCCGTATTGCGGGTGAGCATCATCAGGCCGCGCACGCCTGTGGGCGAGGTGGCCTGGGGATCCCAGTGGGATTCCTGGTAAGAGATGGCCGCCAGCAGCTTCCAGTCGATGTCCGTGGCGTATTTTTCAAACAGCGGCTGAAGGTCCGGCAGAATGCTGTCTACTGCACGTAGAAAGCTGCGGGTATCGACATAGTCAAAATCATTGCCATGCCCAAGGTATTTTTCTTCCAGCCGCGCCAGAGTGCCGTCTTCGGTGATCCGATCGAAGAAGTCGAGCAGGGCGGCGGACAACGTGTTATCTCCATCGCGCAGGCTGAACCAGGTGACCGGTTGCTCATCGGTGATATCCAGCGCTACCGCAATTTGCGGATGCACGCGCTGGAACAGATTAATCGCAACGGAATCAGCGACGGTGTAGTCCAGTGCCCCGTCCGCAACTTTTTCCAGCAGGGTATTGCTGTTGCTGTGTTCATCCACGCGCCAGCTCAAATCGGGGTATTTACTCTCTTTAAGCGCCTGGAGATCGTTGGCGGCGACGTGTCCAGGCGCGATAGTCAGCTGCGCGTCACTGATATTGGCCAGCGTTTTCGGCCGTGTATTGCCCACCCGGTATACCAGCTGTTGCGAGACCGAATAATAAGTCGGGCCGGGTTGATAGTTTTTGCTACGCGCCTGGTTATAAACCAGGCCCGCCGCCAGGATATCGGCATTACCCTTATCCAGATCGTCGAACAGCTTGTTGATGGTGGGACGTACGGTAACCTGCAGCTTCACGCCCAGATAATCGGCAAAGCTTTGGGCGAGTTCATAATCCAGACCCACCACTTTGTCGTTGACCCTGTTATAGATGAGCGGGCTGGACAGGGTACTGACGCGTAATACTCCCCGAGCTTTGATCGCGGCGATACGATTCTCGGCTTTATCAAACCATGGAATGGAGGGCCAAAGCGCCACTGCCAGAAGCAAGGTAACGATGCCGATAAACAGATAATTAATCTTTAATTTTTTCAATCAGTTAATTCTCTGTGCTGGAAAAGGTCTCAGCTAAATATCGTCATGAACGTGCGGTTTTTATTGTTGAATGAGCGGCATTTTGCTTAATAAAACCGCACGAGGCAACTTATTCGCGCTTTCAATCACATTTATAGGCGCTATCGATTGACGATTTTATTTCTACGCAAACGGTTTCGTCGGCGTGCCGGATTCTTTATAATGACGCCCGTTTTCCCCATGCGCCCCTGTGAGCGCCGCTCACGCCCGAAGACGAGAGAGTTTTGATGATGGAAATTCTGCGTGGTTCGCCCGCTTTGTCGGCATTTCGTATTAACAAACTGCTGGCCCGCTTTAACGATGCACACCTGCCGGTGAGTGACATTTACGCCGAGTATGTTCATTTTGCTGACATCACCGCTCCACTCACCGCCGAAGAACACGCGCAACTCGAACGCCTGTTAAAATATGGCCCAAACCTCAGCAGCCATGCGCTATCAGGCCGACTGATTGTGGTCACGCCGCGTCCCGGCACCCTCTCCCCCTGGTCTTCCAAGGCCACCGACATCGCCCACAATTGCGGCCTCGCGAGCATTAAGCGGCTTGAGCGCGGCGTGGCGTACTATGTCGAAGCCAGCACCCTGACCGAGGCCCAGTGGCAGCAGGTTGCCGCCGGGTTGCATGACCGAATGATGGAAACCGTGTTCACCTCGCTGGACCAGGCGGAGCAGCTGTTTGCCCATCATCAGCCTGCGCCGGTGCAGAGCGTCGATCTGCAAGGGCAGGGACGCGCCGCGCTGGAACAGGCCAATATTCGTCTTGGCCTGGCGCTGGCCGAAGATGAAATCGACTATTTACAGGATGCGTTTACTACCCTGGGGCGTAACCCGAACGATATCGAGCTGTATATGTTCGCTCAGGCTAACTCCGAACATTGCCGCCATAAAATCTTTAACGCCGACTGGGTGATCGACGGCGAACAGCAGCCGAAGTCGCTGTTCAAAATGATCAAAAACACCTTTGAGAAGACCCCGGATCACGTGCTGTCTGCTTATAAAGACAACGCGGCGGTCATGGAAGGTTCCGAAGTGGGGCGTTTCTTCGCGGACCACCAGGCCGGTAAATACGATTTCCACCAGGAAGCCGCGCATATCCTGATGAAGGTCGAAACCCATAACCACCCGAC
Source organism: Atlantibacter hermannii (assembly GCF_009907385.1). Lineage (GTDB taxonomy): Bacteria > Pseudomonadota > Gammaproteobacteria > Enterobacterales > Enterobacteriaceae > Atlantibacter > Atlantibacter hermannii_A. Next base: position 36,045 of record NZ_JAAATR010000117.1, on the reverse strand, counting down.
GGCAATTTCCCCATGGCCGGGGGCTGCTACCGGCTCCGGCGGTGAAATTCGCGATGAAGGCGCCACCGGGCGTGGCGCGAAGCCGAAAGCGGGGCTGGTGGGGTTCTCGGTATCCAACCTGCGCATTCCGGGCTTTGAACAGCCATGGGAAGAGGACTTCGGCAAGCCGGAGCGCATTGTCAGCGCGCTGGATATCATGACCGAAGGGCCGTTAGGCGGCGCGGCGTTCAACAACGAATTTGGCCGTCCGGCCCTGAACGGCTACTTCCGTACTTATGAAGAGCAGGTCAACAGCCACAACGGCGTGGAGCTGCGCGGCTACCATAAGCCGATCATGCTGGCGGGCGGTATTGGCAACATTCGCGCCGATCACGTCCAAAAAGGCGACATTCCGCCGGGCGCGAAGCTGATCGTGCTGGGCGGCCCGGCGATGAATATCGGTCTGGGGGGCGGGGCGGCGTCATCAATGGCGTCCGGCCAGTCCGATGCCGACCTGGATTTCGCATCGGTACAGCGCGACAACCCGGAAATGGAACGCCGCTGCCAGGAGGTGATCGACCGCTGCTGGCAATTGGGCGACGCTAACCCGATCCTGTTTATTCATGACGTTGGCGCGGGCGGTCTGTCCAACGCCATGCCGGAGCTGGTAAGCGACGGCGGACGCGGCGGGCGTTTCGAGCTGCGCGATATTCTGAATGACGAGCCGGGCATGAGCCCGCTGGAAGTGTGGTGTAACGAATCCCAGGAGCGTTATGTGCTGGCGGTTGCGCCGGAGCAGCTGGCGCTGTTTGACGAGCTGTGCCGCCGCGAACGCGCGCCGTACGCGGTGATTGGCGAAGCCACCGAACAACAGCATCTGACGCTCCACGACAGCCACTTCGATAATCAGCCCATTGATATGCCGCTGGACGTGCTGCTCGGTAAAACCCCGAAAATGACCCGCAACGTCGAGCGCCGGCAGGCAACGGGCGACGCGCTGGACTGCGCGGCTATCTCCATTGCCGATGCGGTTAACCGTGTGCTGCATCTGCCGACGGTGGCGGAGAAAACTTTCCTGGTGACCATCGGCGACCGTACCGTGACCGGTATGGTGGCGCGCGACCAAATGGTCGGCCCGTGGCAGATCCCGGTTGCTAACTGCGCGGTGACCACCGCCAGCCTGGACAGCTATTATGGCGAAGCCATGTCCCTGGGGGAACGTGCGCCGGTGGCGCTGCTGGATTTCGCCGCCTCCGGTCGTCTGGCGGTCGGGGAAGCGCTGACTAACATCGCGGCGACCCAAATCGGCGACATCAAACGCATCAAGCTGTCGGCGAACTGGATGGCGGCTGCGGGCCACCCTGGTGAAGACGCTGGCCTGTACGATGCGGTGAAAGCCGTGGGCGAAGAGTTGTGCCCGCAATTGGGCCTGACCATTCCGGTGGGCAAAGACTCGATGTCGATGAAAACCCGCTGGCAGGAAGGCAATGAAACGCGCGAAATGACCTCTCCGCTGTCGCTGGTGATTACCGCCTTTGCCCGCGTGGAGGATGTGCGTCACACCGTGACGCCGCAGCTTTCCACCGCGGATAACGCCCTGTTGCTGATCGATCTTGGCGAAGGGCATAACGCGCTGGGCGCCACCGCGCTGGCGCAGGTATACCGTCAACTGGGCGATAAACCAGCTGACGTGCGCGACCCGGCGAAGCTGAAAGGCTTCTATGACGCCATCCAGGCGCTGGTAGCGCAGCGTAAGCTGCTGGCCTACCACGACCGTTCCGACGGCGGCCTGCTGGTGACGCTGGCGGAAATGGCCTTCACCGGTCACTGCGGCGTTGAAGCGGATATTGCCACGCTGGGCAACGATCGTCTGGCGGCGCTGTTTAACGAAGAGCTGGGCGCGGTGATCCAGGTGGCGGCAGCAGATCGCGCTGCGGTTGAGCAGATCCTGGCAACCCACGGTCTGGGCGATTGCGTTCACTACCTGGGTAAAGCGGTCTCCGGGGATCGTTTCACCCTGACTGCCGACGGCCATGCGGTGTTCAGCGAAAGCCGCACTACGCTGCGTATGTGGTGGGCGGAAACCACCTGGCAGATGCAGCGCCTGCGTGATAACCCGGCGTGCGCGGATCAGGAGCACGACGCCAAAGCTAACGACAGCGATCCGGGGCTCAACGTAAAACTCAGCTTTGATATCGCGGAAGATATCGCCGCACCGTATATCGCCACCGGGGCGCGTCCGAAAGTGGCGGTGCTGCGCGAGCAGGGCGTGAACTCCCATGTGGAGATGGCGGCAGCGTTTTATCGCGCGGGCTTTGACGCCATTGACGTGCATATGAGCGACCTGCTGGCGGGCCGCACCGGACTGGGATCCTTCCAGGCGCTGGTAGCCTGCGGCGGTTTCTCCTACGGCGACGTGCTGGGCGCGGGCGAAGGCTGGGCCAAATCGATTCTGTTCAACAGCCGCGTGCGCGACGAGTTCGAAACTTTCTTCCATCGCCCGCAAACGCTGGCATTGGGCGTCTGCAACGGTTGTCAGATGATGTCCAACTTGCGTGAAGTGATCCCGGGCAGCGACCTGTGGCCGCGCTTTGTGCGTAACCACTCAGACCGCTTCGAAGCGCGCTTCAGCCTGGTGGAAGTGACGTCCAGCCCGTCGCTGCTGCTGGACGGTATGGCCGGGTCGCGGATGCCGATTGCGGTTTCTCACGGCGAAGGCCGCGTGGAAGTACGCGATGATGCTCATCTGGCGCAGCTGGAAAGCAAAGGCCTGGTGGCGCTGCGCTACGTGGATAACTTCGGTAACGTCACTGAAACGTATCCGGCTAACCCGAACGGCTCGCCGAACGGGATCACGGCGGTGACCAGTGAAAGCGGCCGCGTGACGCTGATGATGCCGCATCCGGAGCGCGTCTTCCGTACCGTCAGCAACTCCTGGCACCCGGAAAACTGGGGCGAGGACAGCCCGTGGATGCGTATCTTCCGTAACGCGCGTAAGCAGTTAGGTTAACGACTGGCAGGTTTAACCCGTCTTAACTTCGCGTAACTGAAACTGTCGTTAAACTGCGACAAAGCAGCAGATAAAGCGTCTCCAGATGGAGACGCTTATTTTTTTGATTCTTATAGAAATTTTTTTTGGGGCCGGGGTGTGTTTCTTTTCGACGACAACTCTGATACGAAAGTATCAGTACGGTTAAAATATGTTATTTCCTATAAACCTTTATTTATCAGTATCGTAAAATATTATTTCTTTTTTTGGCACGATACCTGCATAATATGAGTCAGTGGCTCATTCACCTTCTTATGTCAGCCCCACGCGAGCGCTACATAAACTTCGAATGACGCACAAACAGGTGCCTGCCGTCCAACTATTGATAACAGCATTGCTTTATCTGACCCCGGGCGACACGTTGAGTAAGGCACCGCCTATTTCATGACAAAGGCAGGGATTTCCCCCTGCCTTTGTTGTTTCTGCGTTTCAGACTTTCCTGCATTCGCCGCGTCGGCTAGCATCCGGGTATCACTTTACGATACGAGAATTCTGGTGAAACGCTGGTCACTCTTTCCCCGCTCGCTGCGTCAACTGGTCGTTATGGCCTTTTTACTGATCTTGCTGCCTTTGCTGGTGCTGGCCTGGCAGGCGTGGCAGAGCCTGAACGATCTCAGTGAACAGGCGGCGCGCACCAACCGCACCACGCTGATCGATGCGCGGCGCAGCGAGGCCATGACCAATGCTGCGCTGGAAATGGAGCGCAGCTATCGTCAGTATTGCGTGCTGGATGACGCTACCCTCGAAAAGGTCTATCAGGCTCAACGCCAGCGTTACGCGCAGATGCTCGAATCCCATGCATTAGTCCTGCCGGACAAAACCCTTTATCAGCGGTTAAAAAACAATCTCGACGCGCTGGCGCAACTGCAATGCAAAAACAGCGGCCTTGCCGATGCCGCGGACGACAATCTGGAAGCCTTTGCCAAAGCCAATACTGATATGGTGCAAATCACCCGCAGCGTGGTGTTTTCACGTGGTCAGCAGTTGCAGCAGGATATCGCCGCGCGCGGCCAGTTTTTTGGCTGGCAGGCGATGATCCTGTTTCTGGTGAGCCTTGGTCTGGTGATGCTGTTTACCCGCATGATCATCGGCCCGGTTAAGGGCATCGAACGAATGATTAACCGGCTGGGAGAAGGGGAGTCGTTAGGCGATACGGTGATGTTCAGGGGCCCGCGCGAACTGCGTTCCGTCGGGCAGCGGGTGATCTGGCTGAGCGAGCGCCTTTCATGGCTGGAATCCCAGCGCCATCAGTTTTTGCGTCACCTCTCCCATGAACTGAAAACGCCGCTCGCCAGCCTGCGTGAAGGCACCGAGCTGTTGGCCGATCAGGTTGTAGGGCCGCTAACGCCAGAACAGCAGGAAGTGGTGCAGATCCTCGACGCCAGCAGCCGTAATCTGCAAAAACTCATCGAACAGCTGCTGGATTACAACCGCAAACTGGCTGACGGCGTGATTGAACTGGAGAACGTTGAGCTGGAGCCGTTAATCGATATGGTTATCTCCGCTCACAGCCTCCCGGCCCGGGCAAAAATGATGCGCACCGATCTGGCACTGGAAGCCGCCGCCTGCCAAGCTGAACCTATGTTATTGATGAGCGTAATAGATAATCTCTATTCCAATGCGGTGCACTATGGGAGCGAATCCGGTAACATTTATCTTCGCAGCCGACAGGTCGGCAACCGGGTGCGGATTGATGTCGCCAACAGCGGTACGCCGATCCCCGCGGCTGAACGCGACATGATTTTTGAGCCATTCTTTCAGGGAAGTCATCAACGAAAAGGGGCGGTTAAAGGCAGTGGCCTGGGGCTGAGCATCGCCCAGGATTGTATTCGACGGATGCATGGAGAACTTCATCTGGTGGACGATAACACCGCCGATGTCTGTTTCCGCATTGAATTGCCTGTCTGTGACCCGGAAAAATCGTCATCATGAATTTATTTTTTAGCAGGCTATGGCGGCGCGCGGCGTCGTCTTTGAACCCCGTATTTTTGCGGCCTGTGGCAGGCAGCGCGCTGGCTGTTCTGCTGCTCAGCGGCTGCGTCCCGGACGCGATCCACAGCAAAATAGACAAACATCAGCATAACTATCCTGAGCGCCAGCTGGCGGATTTTCTCGCCACAGAGTGTCAGGAGATCTGGACGCTGTCGGGACGTGACAGCGACAGCAATCCGCTGTACTGGCTGCGCGCCATGGACTGCGCGGAGCGTCTCGCACCTGCCGAAGCGCGCGCCGAAGCGCGTGCTTTACAGGACGATACCTGGCAGGCCACGTTCAAGCGCGGCATTCTGCTTTCCAGCGCCAGAATATCGCCGGGTGAACGCCGTCGTTATGTGACCCGTTTAGATGAACTCTCGGCAGATATCCCTGCGCAAATCCGTCCGCTGTTTCAGGTGTGGCGAGAAAACCAGGCTGCACAGTTGCAGTTGGCTGAAGAGCGCAGTCGCTACGCCAAACTCCAGCAAACCAGTGATAGCGAACTGGATACCCTGCGCGAACAGCAGCAGCACCTGCACAGCCAGCTGGCGCTGGTTACCCGGAAGCTGGAAAACCTGACCGATATTGAACGCCGGCTCTCTTCACGCAAAACGTCGGGCGGCGAACTGCCTGACGCCACGCATCCGGCAGCGGCATCGGATGATAAGGACACCCCCGCTGATACGCAGGAGGCAAAACCATGACGCAACACAAACCGGCGCGCTTACTGCTGGTGGATGACGATCCCGGCCTGCTCAAGCTGTTAGGTTTACGCCTGACCAGCGAGGGCTACAGCGTGCAAACCGCTGAAAGCGGGGCGGAAGGACTAAAAGTGCTGGGCCGCGAGCAGATCGATCTGGTGATCAGCGACCTGCGCATGGATGAGATGGACGGCATGGCGCTGTTCAGCGAGATCCAGAAAGTGCAGCCCGGTTTACCGGTGATCATTCTTACCGCTCACGGCTCGATCCCCGATGCGGTAGCGGCAACCCAGCAGGGCGTATTCAGTTTTCTCACCAAGCCGGTGGATAAAGACGCGCTGTATCAGGCCATTGACGACGCGCTGGCGCACAAGGGCGTCGGCGGCGATGACGAATGGCAAAACACCATTGTTACCCGCAGCCCTATGATGCTGCGCCTGCTTGAACAGGCGCGGATGGTGGCGCAGTCTGACGTCAGCGTGCTGATCAACGGTCAGAGCGGGACGGGGAAAGAGGTACTGGCGCAGGCCATTCATAATGCCAGTCCCCGGGCGAAAAAAGCCTTTATCGCCATTAACTGCGGGGCGCTGCCGGAGCAGTTACTGGAGTCGGAACTGTTTGGCCATGCGCGCGGCGCCTTTACCGGCGCGGTGAGCAGCCGGGAGGGGCTATTCCAGGCGGCAGAAGGCGGCACGCTGTTTCTTGATGAGATTGGCGATATGCCCATTCCGTTGCAGGTCAAATTGCTGCGCGTGTTGCAGGAGCGTAAGGTGCGCCCGCTCGGCAGCAACCGCGACATTGATATTGATGTGCGGATTATTTCCGCCACCCACCGGGATCTTCCCAAAGCGATGGCGCGCGGCGAATTCCGCGAGGATCTGTATTACCGCCTGAACGTGGTCAGCCTGAAAATCCCGGCGCTCAACGAACGGGCGGAAGATATTCCGCTGCTGGCAAACCATCTGCTGCGCCAGGCGGCGGATCGCCACAAACCTTTCGTGCGGCGTTTTTCCACCGAAGCCATGAAATACCTGATGGCGGCAAGCTGGCCTGGCAACGTGCGCCAGCTGGTGAACGTCATTGAGCAGTGCGTGGCGCTGACCTCCGCGCCGGTGATCAGCGAAGCGCTGGTTGGCCAGGCGCTGGAAGGGGAAAACTCGGTGCTGCCGACCTTCGTCGAGGCGCGTAACCAGTTTGAACTCAACTACCTGCGCAAAATTTTGCAGATCACTAAAGGCAATGTGACCCACGCCGCACGGATGGCCGGGCGCAACCGCACCGAGTTCTACAAACTGCTTGCCCGCCATGAACTCGATGCAAATGATTTTAAAGAGTAGTTTTGCTGCCAAACCGGCCTCAACATATGGTACGGTGAGCAACCGATTACGCGTAGATAACTGTGCCTCAGGCGAGATGAGTTAAGGGTTCACCATGAAAAAGATTGATGCAATTATTAAACCTTTCAAACTGGATGATGTGCGCGAGGCGCTGGCTGAAGTCGGCATCACCGGGATGACCGTGACCGAAGTGAAAGGTTTTGGCCGCCAGAAAGGGCATACCGAGCTGTATCGCGGCGCGGAATATATGGTGGATTTCCTGCCGAAGGTGAAAATTGAAATCGTGGTTACCGACGATATCGTCGATACCTGTGTGGATACCATTATCCGCACCGCCCAGACCGGCAAAATCGGCGACGGTAAAATCTTCGTGTTTGATGTGGCGCGCGTGGTGCGTATTCGCACCGGCGAAGAAGACGACGCGGCAATCTGATTCACCGGCCTCTCCTGCAACGTTGCCGGCAGGAGAGGAGATTTACTCCGCTTTCTCCGCCTCCCGCTGCTTACGCAAAAAATCCTGCCGCACCATTTCCAGCGCGCTTAACGCCGTCTCCGGCGCAATGTTGTGCGTTTCCAGCAGCATAATTAAATCCACCGCCAGTTTGACGTCATCGGGGGCGTTCTCAAGGGACACGGTATTCTCCTGTGGGTTAACGCGTTTGCCGCGCCAGCGCGCGTTCAATGCCCGCCAGCGCATGGCGACAGCGCGCCAGACGGCCATCCAGCGCCTCAATCTCTTTATGTAATCGCTGCTGCGCCTGTAGCGTTTCGACGTTACGCAACTGGGCTTCGCGCTGCTGTTTCATTGCCAGCAGGCGGCGTTCATACTCCTGATGCTGCAACAGTTGCGCGTGACGACGGCCCACGGGCAGATGCGCGCTGTCATGGCGGCGCAACGACCAGGTCGCCCCTTCGCGGGCCAGCGCTTCCATCTGGGCGACAAGATGCTCCGCCAGCCAGGCGACCTGGTCGGCTTTTCGTTCCCGGACGTGAAGCGTTAAGGCGTCAAGGTTGCGCCAGCACTCCTGCAAATAATCATTAATAAGCGTAGAGCGGGTCTGGAAAAGCTGCCGGTCAAAGCGCGCCGACAGCGTGCGGTGCTGCGCCAGCGGTTCAAGGGTTTGACAAAGTTGTTGCAACTGCGTTTGTAGCGATTGTAATAATCGGTCGGTTTTCATGCGCTCTCCGCTGTGTGTCGTGCGCGCTGTGCTACAGTAGCCGACATGACTCTGTGGAAGCGACTATGCAACGACTCATTTTAATCATCATTGGCTGGATTGCGGTAGTGCTTGCCACGCTTGGCGTGGTGCTCCCCTTGCTTCCCACAACTCCTTTTTTACTGCTGGCGGCCTGGTGTTTCGCCCGTTCTTCACCGCGTTTTCACCACTGGCTGCTGTACCGCTCCTGGTTCGGCGGTTATTTACGCTACTGGCAGCAGCACAAAGCGATGCCGCGGGGCGCCAAGCCCCGGGCGATTGCGTTTATTCTTGTGACATTTGCCGTGTCGCTGTGGCTGGTAAAAATGTTCTGGGTGCGTATTTTGTTATTAACCATCCTCGGCTGCCTGCTGATCTTTATGTGGCGCATCCCGGTGATTGACGAAAAGCAACAAAACTCCTGAACCCGCGTCTGAGTGGTTGCATTTCGATGGCTCAGCCAGTACATTCTGGCGTTTTCGGCAACAGACACGCCCTGGTTAACGCGTAAGCAAAACCGCGTTTGCCCCTTTGGCGTGCCTTGTGAGTCAACCCGTTTTAATCAGGCATGTAATTATGACCGCGACTGCACAGCAGCTTGAATTTCTTAAAGACAGTATTAAAAGCATCCAGGATTACCCGAAGCCGGGCATCCTGTTTCGTGACGTTACCAGCCTGCTGGAAGACCCCAAAGCTTATGCGTTAAGTATCGAACTGCTGACCGAGCGCTACAAAGACGCCGGCATCACCAAAGTCGTCGGTACCGAAGCGCGCGGTTTTCTGTTTGGCGCGCCGGTCGCGCTGGCGCTGGGCGTCGGTTTTGTCCCGGTACGCAAGCCGCGTAAACTGCCGCGCGAAACCATCGCGGAAAGCTATGAGCTGGAATACGGCACCGATCAGCTGGAAATCCACGTTGATGCTATCAAGCCCGGCGACAAAGTGCTGGTGGTGGACGACCTGCTGGCGACCGGCGGCACCATTGACGCCACCGTGAAGCTGATCCGCCGCCTCGGCGGTGAAGTGAAAGACGCCGCGTTTATCATCAACCTGTTTGACCTCGGCGGCGAGCAGCGCCTGCAACAGGCCGGCATCGACTGCTTCAGCCTGGTTCCGTTCCCCGGTCATTGATATTCGCCCCCCGACAGCCTCGCCGTACAGGTGGGGCTGTGTTAGCATTACCCCTCTCTATTCACCATCCAGGCATTTCAGAGCCAGCCCATGAGTTATCAGGTCTTAGCCCGTAAATGGCGCCCACAAACCTTTGCAGACGTTGTCGGCCAGGAACATGTACTGACCGCGCTGGCGAACGGATTATCCCTCGGGCGCATCCACCACGCGTACCTGTTTTCCGGCACGCGCGGCGTCGGGAAAACCTCGATTGCCCGTCTGTTAGCCAAAGGGTTGAACTGCGAAACCGGCATTACGGCGACCCCGTGCGGCGTGTGCGATAACTGCCGCGAAATCGAGCAGGGCCGTTTTGTCGATTTGATCGAAATTGACGCCGCGTCGCGCACCAAAGTGGAAGACACCCGCGATCTGCTGGATAACGTGCAATACGCGCCCGCGCGTGGCCGCTTCAAAGTCTATCTGATTGACGAAGTGCATATGCTCTCGCGTCACAGCTTCAACGCGCTGTTAAAGACGCTGGAAGAGCCGCCCGCGCACGTTAAATTCCTGCTTGCGACCACCGATCCGCAAAAGCTGCCGGTGACGATCCTGTCGCGCTGCCTGCAATTCCATCTTAAGGCCCTGGACGTTGAGCAGATCCGCGATCAGCTGGAGCATATTCTCACCCAGGAAAACATCGACCACGAATCGCGCGCCCTGCAACTGCTGGCGCGCGCGGCGGAAGGCAGCCTGCGCGACGCGTTAAGTCTGACCGACCAGGCCATCGCCAGCGGCGACGGGCAGGTCAGCACCGCGGCGGTGAGCGCCATGCTGGGTACGCTCGACGACGCCCAGGCGCTGGCGCTGATTGAAGCGCTGGCCCGCGCCGAAGGCGAAACCGTGATGCGCCTGATTAACGAGGCGCACTCGCGCGGGGTGGAGTGGGAAGCGCTGCTGGTGGAAATGCTCAGCCTGCTGCACCGCGTTGCGATGGTCCAGCTTTCTCCTGCCGCTATCGGCGCGGATATGGCGAATATTGAACAGCGCCTGCGCGAACTGGCGCGTACGCTGCCGCCAGCGGACGTGCAGCTCTACTACCAGACGCTGCTGATTGGCCGCAAAGAGCTGCCCTGGGCCCCGGACCGGCGGATGGGCGTCGAAATGACGCTGCTGCGCGCGCTGGCGTTTCATCCCCGCGCGCCGATAGCGGAGCCGCAACCGGTACAGACCGCGATCCCGGCGGTGGCGGCACAGCCCGTCGCTCGCGTGGACGCGCCGTCTCCGGTCGCGCCGCAGCCACCCGCATCGAATGTCCCGCTGCCCGACGCCACCAGTCATCTGCTGGAAGCCCGCAGCCGCTTGCAGAAAGCCCAGGAGGGCAGCAAAGCAAAAAAGAGTGAACCGGCAGCGCCAGGTACCGCGCGGCCGGTGAATAACTCCGCGCTCGAACGACTGGCATCGGTCACCGAACGGGTAAAAGCCAACCCGGCGAAAGCCCCGCAGGAGAGCGCGCCGGCTAAACCGGAAGCCTACCGCTGGAAGGCGCAAAACGTGGTGGAAGTCACGCCGGAACCTGTCGCCACGCCGAAAGCGCTGAAAAAAGCGCTTGAGCACGAGAAAACTCCCGAGCTGGCCGCGAAGCTGGCCCAGGAATCTCTGGCGCGCGATGAGTGGGCGCGTGATGTAAGCTTATTAAAACTGCCGAAACTGGTAGAGCAGGTGGCGCTGAACGCCTGGAAAGAGCAGGACGGGCCGAAGATTTGCCTGCACCTGCGCGCCACCCAGCGCCATTTGAATTCGCCGGCGGCGCGGCAGACCCTCAGCGAGGCGATGAGCCAGCTGTACGGTATGCCGATTGAACTGACTATCATTGAAGATGATAATCTCGCCCAGCGTACGCCGCTTGAGTGGCGGCAGGCGATTTATGAAGAGAAGCTGGCGCAGGCGCGCGAGTCGATCATCGCGGATGCCAATATCCAGACCCTGCGTCGTTTCTTTGATGCCGATCTGGATGAAGAGAGCATTCGCCCCCTTTGACGGGCAGGCCTTCTGCCTGTTGTAAACCCGGTATCGCTGAGCGGATAACGCCCGGCGAGCCCCTAAGTAAAGAGAGATGCATATGTTTGGAAAAGGCGGTCTGGGTAATCTGATGAAGCAAGCCCAGCAGATGCAGGAAAAAATGCAGCAAATGCAGGAAGAGATCGCGCAACTGGAAGTGACCGGCGAATCCGGCGCGGGCCTGGTGAAAGTGACCATCAACGGCGCGCACAACTGCCGTCGCGTGGAAATCGATCCGAGCCTGCTGGAAGACGATAAAGACATGCTGGAAGATCTGGTTGCCGCTGCGTTCAACGATGCCGCGCGTCGTATCGAAGAAACCCAGAAAGAGAAAATGGCGTCTGTTTCTTCCGGTATGCAACTGCCGCCAGGCTTTAAGATGCCGTTCTGATGCAAACCAGTCCTCTGCTGACCCAACTGATGGAAGCGCTGCGTTGCCTGCCGGGCGTTGGCCCGAAATCGGCGCAGCGTATGGCTTTCACGCTGTTACAGCGCGATCGCAGCGGCGGCATGCGTCTGGCGCAGGCGTTGACCCGCGCCATGTCGGAAATCGGCCACTGCGCCGACTGCCGCACCTTCACCGAGCAGGAGATCTGCCATATTTGCGCCAACCCGCGCCGTCGGGAAAATGGCCAAATCTGCGTAGTGGAAAGCCCGGCGGATATCTATGCGATTGAGCAGACCGGGCAGTTTTCCGGCCGCTACTTTGTGCTGATGGGCCATCTCTCTCCGCTGGACGGAATCGGCCCGCAGGACATCGGTCTGGATCGCCTTGAACAGCGTCTGGAAACGGAATCGCTGAAAGAGGTGATCCTCGCCACCAACCCCACGGTGGAAGGCGAAGCCACGGCGAACTACATCGCGGAGCTGTGCGGGCAGTACGGCGTTGACGCCAGCCGCATCGCCCACGGCGTGCCGGTCGGCGGCGAACTGGAAATGGTGGATGGCACCACGCTGTCTCACTCGCTGGTGGGCCGCCACAAGATTGTTTTTTAATCATTCGGAGCGTGCCTTCACACGCTCCGCTTGAAATTCCTGTCTAATATCCCCATTTCTCCCTCAACGTCTATAACCCCATTAAATGGCATTGTTGAGGTCGATTTAAATGAAAGGACAAGAAACCCGTGGTTTCCAGTCAGAAGTAAAACAGCTTCTGCACCTGATGATCCATTCCCTGTATTCCAACAAAGAAATTTTCCTGCGTGAGCTGATTTCTAACGCCTCCGATGCGGCGGACAAGCTGCGCTTCCGCGCGCTGTCCAATCCGGATCTGTATGCGGGCGACGGCGATCTGCGCGTGCGCGTTTCTTTCGACAAAGCCAATCGCGCCCTGACTATTGCCGATAACGGCATCGGAATGACCCGCGATGAGGTGATCGATCACCTGGGCACCATTGCCAAATCCGGCACCAAAGCGTTCCTGGAAAGCATGGGCTCCGATCAGGCAAAAGACAGCCAGCTGATCGGCCAGTTCGGCGTGGGCTTCTACTCTGCGTTTATCGTGGCGGATAAAGTCACCGTGCGCACCCGCGCTGCGGGCGTTAGCGCGGAAGAGGGCGTGTTCTGGGAGTCGGCGGGCGAGGGCGAATACACCGTCGCGGATATCAATAAAGCCGATCGCGGCACCGAAATCACCCTGCACCTGCGCGAAGGCGAGGACGAGTTCCTTGACGACTGGCGCGTGCGCGCGATCATCAGCAAATACTCCGATCACATTGCGCTGCCGGTTGAGATCGAAAAGCACGAAGAAAAAGACGGCGAAACCGTCGTCAGCTTCGAGAAAATCAACAAAGCGCAGGCGCTGTGGACCCGCAGCAAGTCTGAAATCAGCGATGACGAGTACAAAGAGTTTTACAAACATATCGCTCATGACTTCACCGATCCGCTGATCTGGAGCCATAACCGCGTGGAAGGCAAGCAGGAGTACACCAGCCTGCTGTATGTGCCGTCCCAGGCGCCGTGGGATATGTGGAACCGCGATCATAAGCACGGCCTGAAACTCTACGTGCAGCGCGTGTTTATTATGGATGACGCCGAGCAGTTCATGCCGAACTACCTGCGCTTTATCCGTGGGCTTATCGACTCCAACGATCTGCCGCTGAACGTGTCGCGTGAAATCCTCCAGGACAGCAGCGTCACCCGCAATCTGCGTAACGCGCTGACCAAACGCGCCCTGCAGACGCTGGAAAAACTGGCGAAAGACGACGCGGAAAAATACCAGACTTTCTGGAAGCAGTTCGGCCTGGTGCTGAAAGAGGGCCCGGCGGAAGACAACGCCAACCAGGAAACCATCGCCAAACTGCTGCGCTTTGCGTCCACCCATACCGATTCTTCCGAGCAGACCGTGTCGCTGGAAGAGTACGTGGCGCGCATGAAAGAAGGCCAAGAGAAGATTTACTACATCACCGCCGACAGCTACGCCGCGGCGAAGAGCAGCCCGCACCTGGAGCTGCTGCGTAAGAAAGGCATCGAAGTGTTGCTGCTTTCCGATCGCATCGATGAGTGGATGATGAGCTACCTGACCGAATTCGACGGTAAGAAATTCCAGTCCATCGCTAAAGCGGACGCGTCGCTGGACAAGCTGGCGGATGAAGTGGACGAGCAGACCAAAGAAGCGGAAAAAGCCCTTGAGCCGTTCGTTGAGCGCGTGAAAACGCTGCTGGGCGACCGGGTGAAAGAGGTGCGCTTTACCCACCGTCTGACCGACACCCCGGCGATTGTCACCACCGACAACGACGAAATGAGCACCCAGATGGCGAAGCTGTTTGCCGCTGCGGGCCAGGCGGTGCCGGAAGTGAAATACATCTTCGAGCTGAACCCGGACCATGTGCTGGTGAAACGCACCGCGGATACGCAGGATGAAGCGCGCTTTAAAGAGTGGGTAGAATTGCTGCTCGATCAGGCGCTGCTGGCTGAGCGCGGCACCCTGGAAGATCCAAACTTGTTTATTCGCCGCATGAACCAGCTTCTGGTTTCGTAACGCCGATTTTTCCCCCTCTCATTGCGTTGAGAGGGGGATATTCCCGCTATTCTGTGTTTTATTGCGTTTCCTCAGATGCCTGAAAGCATTCACCAGTCCCGCGTTTCTTGTCGTAGTACTGCCTTTAGTGGTATGGTTTTGGCCTCGCAACTTCCAGTAATAATCAAATCGTATGGGGAATTACGCAATGCGTATTATTCTGCTCGGCGCTCCGGGCGCAGGAAAAGGTACTCAGGCACAGTTCATCATGGAGAAATACGGCATTCCGCAAATCTCCACCGGTGACATGTTACGCGCCGCGGTAAAATCCGGCTCTGAGCTGGGCAAACAGGCTAAAGACATCATGGACGCCGGCAAACTGGTGACCGATGAGCTGGTGATTGCCCTGGTAAAAGAGCGCATTGCGCAGGAAGATTGCCGCAACGGTTTCTTGCTCGACGGTTTCCCGCGCACCATTCCGCAGGCTGACGCCATGAAAGACGCGGGCATCAACGTCGATTATGTGCTTGAGTTCGCCGTGCCGGATGAGCTGATTGTTGACCGCATCGTGGGCCGCCGCGTACACGCTGCGTCTGGCCGCGTTTATCACGTCAAATTCAATCCGCCGAAAGTGGAAGGCAAAGACGACGTGACCGGCGAAGAGCTGACTACCCGTAAAGACGATCAGGAAGAAACCGTGCGTAAGCGCCTGGTGGAATACCATCAGATGACCGCGCCGCTGATCGGCTATTACCAGCAAGAAGCGCAGGCCGGCAACACCCGGTACGCGAAAGTTGACGGCACCAAAGCGGTCAGCGAAGTGCGCGCAGAACTGGAAAAAATCCTCGGTTAATTCCTCGCCGCGTCATGCAGAGCCAGCGCTTTTCTTTCCCGAAGAAGGGAGTTGGCTCTCATATCAATAGATTTATCCTGCCAGCTTTTCAGCTACAATTATCAGCCATTTAGTCAGGTAAGGGCGGGTAATGCGTTTCGATAAAACAGGTATTTTACTGGTCAATCTCGGTACTCCGGATGCCCCGACGGCTCCGGCGGTTAAACGTTACCTCCGCCAGTTCTTAAGCGACAAACGCGTTGTCGACACCTCGCCGCTGCTGTGGTGGCCGCTGCTGCGCGGCGTGATCCTGCCGCTGCGTTCGCCCCGCGTCGCCAAACTTTATCAATCGATCTGGATGGAAGAGGGCTCGCCGCTGCTGGTGTACAGCCGCCGCCAGCAGCAGGCGCTATCGGCGCGCTTGCCCGATATTCCGGTGGTGCTGGGCATGAGCTACGGCAGGCCGTCGCTGGATAGCGCCGTGGCGGAGCTGGTGGAAAACGGCGTCACCAATATCATCGTGCTGCCGCTTTATCCGCAATACTCCTGCTCGACGGTGGCTGCCGTATGGGATGAGCTGGCGCGCATCCTCACGCTTTATCGCCGCATTCCGGGCGTGAACTTCATTCGTGACTATGCCGATCATCCGGCGTATATCAACGCGCTGGCGGGCACCGTGCGACAATCCTTCGCGCAACACGGCGAACCGGATTTACTGCTGATGTCCTATCACGGTATCCCGCAGCGTTACGCTGATGAGGGCGACGACTATCCGCAGCGTTGCCGCGATACTACCCGCGAGCTGGTAGGCGCGCTGGAAATTGCGCCGGAAAAAACCATGATGACCTTTCAGTCGCGCTTTGGCCGCGAGCCGTGGTTAACGCCGTACACCGATGAAACGCTGAAAATGCTGCCCGAAAAAGGCATCAAACATATCCAGGTGATGTGCCCGGGCTTTGCGGCGGACTGTCTGGAGACGCTGGAAGAGATCGCCGAACAGAACCGCGAGATTTTCCTGGAAGCGGGCGGCGAGAAATATGAATACATTCCGGCGCTGAACGACGATGCGGCGCATATCGAAATGATGGTGCAACTGGTCTCGCGCTATCGCTGATCGCACCCCGATGGCGGAGTGTGTTACCATTCTCCGCCTGATTAGCCACCGATCCACATCCCATGAAATTTCCCGGTAAACGTAAATCTAAACACTATTTTCCCGTCAGCCTGCGCGACCCGTTGCTGCTGCAACAGGCCCAGCCCGATAACGAAGCCAGCCCGTCATGGGTAGTGGGTATTGACCAGACGCTGGTGGATATCGAAGCGCGCGTCGATGATGCGTTTGTGGAGCGTTACGGCTTAAGCCTCGGCCATTCGCTGGTGATTGAAGATGATGTGGCGGAAGCGCTTTATCAGGAACTGGTACGCGAAAACCTGATCACCCATCAGTTTGCCGGCGGCACCATCGGCAATACCATGCACAACTACTCGGTGCTGGCCGATGACCGTTCCGTGCTGCTGGGCGTGATGTGCAATAACATTACGCCGGGCAGTTATGCCTACCGTTATTTGTGTAATACCTCCAGCCGCACCGACCTGAATTATCTTCAGGGCGTGGACGGCGCGATTGGCCGCTGCTTTACGCTGATCAGCGAGCAGGGCGAACGTACTTTTGCCATCAGCCCTGGCCACATGAACCAGCTGCGTCCGGAAAGCATTCCTGAAGAAGTCATCGCTGGAGCATCCGCGCTGGTGCTGACTTCCTATCTGGTGCGCTGCAAGCCGGGCGAACCGATGCCGCAAGCCACCATGACCGCCATTGGTTACGCCAAAAAACACAATGTGCCGGTGGTGCTGACGTTGGGGACCAAGTACGTGATTGCCGATAACCCGCAATGGTGGCGTGACTTCCTGAAAGAGCACGTGTCGATTCTGGCGATGAACGAAGAAGAAGCGCTGGCGCTGACCGGGGAAAGCGATCCGCTGCTGGCGTCCGATAAGGCGCTGGACTGGGTTGACCTGGTGCTGTGCACCGCCGGACCGGTAGGCTTATATATGGCCGGTTACACCGAGGAAGAGGCGAAGCGCAAAACCCAGCATCCTCTGCTGCCGGGGGCGATTGCCGAGTTCAACCAGTATGAGTTTAGCCGGGTGATGCGCTTGCAGGACTGCCAGCAGCCGCTGCGTATTTTCTCGCATATCGCGCCGTATATGGGCGGCCCGGAGAAAATCATGAACACCAACGGCGCAGGCGACGGCGCGCTGGCGGCATTGCTGCATGATATCACCGCCAATAATTACCATCGCAGCAACGTGCCGAACTCCAGCAAACATAAATTTAACTGGCTGACCTACTCGTCGCTGGCCCAGGTATGCAAATACGCCAACCGCGTCAGCTATCAGGTCTTAAACCAGCACTCCCCGCGTCTGACGCGCGGCCTGCCGGAGCGTGAAGATAGCCTGGAAGAGGCGTACTGGGAGCGGTAAGCGAGCGCCCATGAAAAAGGCGGATCAGCAATGCTGACCCGCCTTTTTTTGACGCGAAAAGATTACACGCCATCGGCGTTCACAAGCGTGTCTACCCCGTTACCGCCTCATCCAGCGGCGATTTACCCAACAGCGCCAGCATAGTGTTAGCGATTTCACGTTCGCCCATCACCACCTCATTGGCGCCGCGTTCGCTGATGTAATCCACTTCATCATCGTAATGGGCACGGGCGATGATTTCGATATCCGGGCATTTCGCGCGTGCCGTCGCCACGATTTCACCGGCCTCATAGCCGTTTGGAATGGTCAGCAGCAGCCAGCGCGCGCAGTCCAGATGCGCCAGGCTCAGGATCTCCTCGTTGGCGGCATTCCCCAGAACGGCACGAATGCCGCGCGAGCGTAATTCATCCACCCGCGTCCGGGAGGTTTCGACCACCACCAGCGGAATGCCTTGCTCCATCAGCTTCTCGCCCAGCAGGCTGCCAACACGACCATAGCCCACCAGCAGCGCGTGGTTGCAAATATCCACCGGATTTTGCTGCTCTTCTTCCAGCGCCTCTTCAAGCGTCTGCTCTTCCAGGGTCTCGGTTTTATCAAGATACTTTTCAAGAATGGCGAACAGGATCGGGTTGAGCATAATCGACAGGATTGCCCCCGCCAGCACCAGATTCTGGCCCTCCTGCGGCAGCAGATCGAGCGCCATGCCAAGGCCCGCCAGGATAAACGCAAATTCACCAATCTGCGCCAGGCTGGTTGAAATGGTTAATGCGGTGCGTTGCGAGTGACCAAATAACCGCACCAGGGCAAACGCAGCCAGCGATTTACCGAAGATTATGATGATAACCGTGCCCAGCACTGCCAGCGGCTGCTGGATCAGAATCAGCGGGTCGAACAGCATCCCGACAGAGACGAAGAACAAAACCGCGAAGGCGTCACGCAGCGGCAGCGTGTCGTGAGCGGCGCGATGGCTCAGTTCCGATTCGTTGAGCACCATCCCGGCGAAGAACGCGCCGAGGGCGAAGGAGACATCGAACAGTTCAACTGCGCCGAACGCGATACCTAACGCCAGCGCCAGTACCGACAGGGTAAACAGTTCGCGGGAACCGGTCGCGGCGCTGCGCGCCAGGATCCACGGCACTACGCGACGGCCTACCAGCATCATCAGGGCGATAAACGCCACCACTTTGCCGATGGTGATCCCCATGTCCAGCGACAGTGAGGCCAGCCCGACGTTGCCTTTTTCCAGCATGCCTGCCACGGCGGGCAGCAAGACCAGCGTCAGCACCATCACCAAATCTTCGACGATCAGCCAGCCGATGGCGATTTGCCCCCGCTGGCTGTCGATCAACTGCCGTTCTTCAAGCGCCCGCAGTAGCACCACGGTACTGGCGGTGGAAAGACACAAACCAAACACGATGCCGGTCATTATCGACCAGCCAAGCGTCCAGGCAAGCCCCATCCCCAACAGCGTCGCCACCGCAATCTGCGCGATGGCGCCCGGGATGGCTATCGACTTTACCGCCATCAGATCCTTAATCGAGAAATGCAATCCCACGCCAAACATCAGCAGGATAACCCCAAGTTCCGCCAGCTCCGGCGCAAGTTTGGTGTCAGCCACAAAACCCGGCGTAAATGGCCCTGCTAAAACCCCAGCAAGCAAATATCCCACCAGTGGTGATATACGTAACCTGTTGGCCAGCATGCCCAGCAAAAAAGCGAGCACGAGGCCGCCGACAATGGTGGTGATAAGCGGGGTGGCGTGATGCATTCCGTCTCCTTTCGTATTCAGTGGCTCCCGGCCAGGTTAACCTGGCCTCCTGTAAATAGTTTATGACAATTTCATACGTCTCGTTTATGAATAATTGTTGAATTTTGAAGAAAAATGGCATTTGGATGAGAAAACAGTACCAGAGAGTGGATTTTCGTCTTTATTGAGCCTAAAGCGTGAGGATATGCGGGGTACAGCAGCGGCCAAAGTATGGCTTTGGCCGCGTTGCGTTACGCTTTACGGCGAGTATCCGGCAGGAATACCGTCAGTATCCCCAAGAGAGGCAGGAAAGCGCAGATTTTATAAACCAGAAAAATACTGGTCTGGTCAGCGACGAAGCCAAGCACCGCTGCGCCAAGCCCTCCCATGCCGAAGGCGAAGCCGAAGAACAGCCCGGAAACCATTCCAATGCGCCCCGGCATCAATTCCTGGGCATACACCAGAATGGCCGAAAACGCCGAGGCCAGAATAAAGCCGATGATGCCCGTCAACACTCCCGTCCACCATAAGTTGGCGTAAGGCAGGATCAGTGTAAAGGGCGCGACGCCGAGGATGGAACCCCAGATGACCAGTTTGCGACCAATCTTATCGCCCACCGGCCCGCCGATGACGGTGCCCGCCGCCACCGCGAACAAAAATCCGAACAGGTGTAGCTGGGCGCTTTGCACCGACAGGCTGAACTTCTCCATCAGGTAAAAGGTGAAGTAGCTGCTGATGCTCGCCATATAAAAGTACTTCGAGAAAATCAGGATCAGCAGCACGCTTATCGCCTGAATTACCTGCGGGCGCGGCAGCGGATTTTCAATTTTCACCGCCGGGCGGCTTTTAGCCAGCCGATGCTGCGCGGCGTACCAGCGGCTAACCTGCGCCAGCACCACAATCGCCAGCAGCGCGGCCAGCACAAACCAGCCCACATTGCCTTTGCCGTACGGCGCGATAATGATGGCCGCCAGCAGCGGGCCGAGAGAGCTGCCGAAGTTGCCGCCGACCTGGAACAGCGACTGCGCCAGGCCATGTCGACCGCCGGAGGCCATGCGCGCCACGCGGGAGGATTCCGGGTGGAACACCGACGAACCGGTGCCGACCAGCGCCGCCGCCAGCAGTACCATCGGGAAACTGCCCGCCATCGCCAACAGCACCAGTCCGCACAGGGTAAAGCACATACCTATCGGCAGCGACCAGGGCATCGGGTATTTATCGGTATAGTGACCGACCACGGGTTGCAGCAGCGACGAGGTGAGCTGGAAGGTCAGGGTAATCATCCCGATCTGTACAAAGCTCAGGGTAAATTCAGCCTGCAATAGCGGATACAGCGCCAGGATCAGCGACTGGATCATATCGTTTAATAAATGCGAAAGGCTGATTGCGCCTAAAATGCCGAACGACGTGCGGCTTTTCGGCGGCGATGCCGGTTGCCCGGTTATCGACTGGGTTTGTTCACTCATGCCATAGATTCCAAAAAAAATGATTTTATTATTAGCGGATAACGCAGGTAATTATCCATGCGGAGAATAGTTACTCCGCTAACATACCGCGCATCCTGAACCGAGGAAAGCCGCAAATCTGAAAAGCTCGTGGTTCAGGATGGCCTGCGATTATACTGTTGTGGATTTAAATGATTTCTAAAGGGAGCGTTGACATGGGGTTAGCCAAATCCGGCCTGGCACTGGCCTTGTTTACGGCAATGGGCATGCTGAGCGCGACCGCGCAGGCCTACGAGCAGGATAAAACATATAAAATTACTATCCTTCACACCAACGATCATCACGGTCATTTCTGGCGTAACGAATACGGCGAATATGGCCTTGCCGCACAGAAAACGCTGGTGGACAGTATTCGTCAGCAGGTCGCCGAACAGGGCGGCAGCGTGCTGTTACTTTCCGGCGGCGATATTAATACCGGGGTGCCGGAATCCGATTTGCAGGACGCCGAGCCCGATTTCCGCGGCATGAATCTGATTGGCTACGATGCGATGGCCGTCGGCAACCATGAATTTGATAATCCGCTTACCGTGCTACGCCAGCAGGAAAAGTGGGCGAAATTCCCGTTCCTCTCCGCCAATATTTACCAGAAAAGCACCGGTGAGCGGCTGTTTAAACCCTGGGCGCTGTTTAAACGCCAGGATTTGAACATCGCGGTCATCGGCCTGACCACCGACGACACCGCGAAAATCGGCAACCCGGAATTCTTCACTGATATCGAATTCCGCAAACCGGCGGAAGAAGCGAAGCTGGTGATCCAGGAACTACAGCAAACCGAAAAGCCGGATGTGATTATCGCCACTACCCATATGGGGCACTACGATAACGGTGATCACGGCTCTAACGCGCCGGGCGATGTGGAAATGGCGCGCAGCCTGCCGAAAGGCGCGCTGGCAATGATTGTCGGCGGTCATTCGCAGGATCCGGTCTGCATGGCGGCGGAAAATAAAAAGCAGCGGGATTATGTGCCGGGCACGCCGTGCGCGCCGGATCGCCAGAACGGCATCTGGATTGTTCAGGCCCATGAATGGGGCAAATACGTAGGCCGCGCGGATTTTGAATTCCGCAACGGCGAGATGAAGCTGGTGAATTATCAGCTGATCCCGGTGAACCTGAAGAAAAAAGTCACCTGGGATAACGGCAAAAGCGAGCGCATTCTTTACACGCCGGAAATCGCCGAGAATCAGAAAATGCTCTCGCTGCTGTCGCCGTTCCAGAGCAAGGGCAAAGCGCAGCTTGAGGTGAACATCGGCAACGTCAACGGGCACCTGGAAGGGGACCGCAGCAAAGTTCGCTTCGTGCAGACCAACCTCGGCCACCTGATCCTGGCGGCGCAGATGGCGCGTACCGAAGCCGATTTCGCGGTAATGAGCGGCGGCGGCATTCGCGATTCAATTGAAGCGGGCGACATTACTTATAAAGATGTGCTCAAGGTCCAGCCGTTCGGCAATACCCTGGTGTATATCGATATGCCCGGCAAAGCCGTGGTGGACTATCTCACCGCCGTGGCGCAGAAAAAACCGGATTCCGGGGCCTATCCGCAGTTTGCCAACGTGAGTTTTAGTGCCTCGGGCGGGAGCCTGAGCGACCTGAAAATCAAAGGCGAACCGATCGATCCGAACAAAACCTACCGCATGGCGACGCTGAGCTTTAACGCCACGGGCGGCGACGGCTATCCGCAAATCGATAACCAGCCGGGCTATGTGAATACCGGATTTATTGATGCGGAAGTGCTGAAACAGTACATCCAACAAAACTCGCCGCTGGATGTGAATGCGTATGAACCGAAAGGCGACGTGAACTGGAAATAATCCACAGCGAACCGGGGCGAAGCAGCCCCGGTTTTTTTATGGGCGCTAATCGCGACGGGCGATATCCGCAAAGGTGGCGTTGAGTAGCGACGCCAGATCCTCCGGGGCCAGTTCGATATCCAGGCCGCGCTTGCCGCCGGAAATATAGATGCCCGGAAAGCCCTGCGCGGGCGCGTCAATCAGCGTCGGCAGACGTTTTTTCTGGCCTAACGGGCTGATACCGCCCACCAGATACCCGGTGGTGCGCTGCGCCACCATCGGGTCGGCCATATCCACTTTCTTGGCGCCCAGCGCTTTGGCGACTTTTTTCAAATCCAGCTGCGTGGCGACCGGGGTAACCGCCACCGCCAGCTGCTTGCCGTCGCCATTTATTGATACCAGCAGCGTTTTATAGACCTGGTCGGCATTCAGCCCCAGTTTGCGCACCGCCTCGTCGCCAAAATTGGTGTCATGGGGATCGTGATCGTAGGCGTGAATTTTGAAGGCAATTTTGTTTTTTTCGAGCAGTTTGACCGCGGGTGTCATGGTAATTACCTGATTGTGGTTCAGTCATCAGAAAAGGTTAAAAGCTAAGGCAGCGGAAAAATAGAACAAAATTGCGCATCCGCTACGGGTTCTTCAGCAGCGCGGGTACATTCCCTTCGCCATACAGATGCAGCGCGCCCACCGCCACCACGTAACGGCCTGGCGGGAGATGATGTAGAAATTCGCACCATGCCTGGTTGCGCTGATGCATCAGCACGTCATAAAGATCGTGCGCGAAGGTGTTGGGCAGCGAGACGTGGCTGTCGCGCGGCGGATTACCGAGCCACCAGCCAATCATTAACTGTAAGAGCCGGGCGTTGGTATGCCAGTGGGTGAGGGTGTCCTGCAGCAACCCCAGCCCCTGTTCAGGCAACTGGCGCAGCAGGGCAATCTGGCTGTCCGCGCCTTCCAGCTCCATGACCCGGGTGTTATTGGCCTGAGCGGCCTGCAACAGTTGATAGTCGATGCCGTATTCAGGGCGCAACCCGAGGCTTTGCGCCTGATGAGCCTGTAACATTAACGCCACCTGCCAGGCTGGCTGATGATCCAGACGCGCGAGAGGAATGGACAGTTCGCTGGCGATTTTTTCAATTTGCTCAAGGCTGGACGCATCCAGACGCTCGGCCAGCGTGCGTTCAGCCTGATCAAAGCCGAACGGTGAACCGCCTTCGCGGATATCCGCTTCGACGATCAACGCATCGGCGCGGCGCACTTTTTCAACCAGGCGCGCTGAAAGCGGCGACATATCCTTTGTGCCCATATGGATGCTGCCGACGAGGTGGAGGTGGCGTTTTCCGGGCAGCGTCATGTCGATGGCGGGCCAGGGATTGGCGGGGGCAAAGCTCCCCAGCAGTGCGCGCAGACGGTCGAACAAGCCCATAAATGCGTTCCCGGTAAAAGAACTCATGCTAACGCGCTGTACGGAAAGGTGCAAATCCGCCCGGGAGAGGCTCCCGGGCGAATCATCAGGCTTTGGGTTTAAAGCGCAACAGGCGGTTGGCGTTGCTTACCACGGTAATCGACGACAGCGCCATCGCCGCGCCGGCGACCACCGGGTTTAACAGCGTCCCGGTCAGCGGCCACAGGATACCGGCGGCAATCGGGATGCCCAGCGTGTTGTAGATAAACGCGCCCAGCAGGTTTTGCTTCATATTGCGCAGCGTGGCTTTGGAAATCGCCAGCGCATCGGCGACGCCCATCAGGCTGTGGCGCATCAGCGTGATGGCGGCGGTTTCAATCGCCACATCGCTGCCGCCGCCCATGGCGATACCGACATCCGCCTGGGCCAGCGCAGGGGCGTCGTTAATCCCGTCACCGACCATCGCCACCTGACGGCCTTCGCGTTGCAGTCTGGCAATCGCCTCCGCTTTGCCATCCGGCAGCACGCCGGCAATCACCTCATCAATACCCGCTTCTTTGGCGATGGCCTGAGCGGTGATGGCGTTGTCGCCGGTTAACATCACCAGACGATAGCCCTCGCGATGCAGACGGGCCAGCGCGTCGCGGCTGTCTTCGCGCAGCGGATCGCGGATGGCCAGCAGCGCAGCGGCCTTACCGTCAATGGCGAGCAGCACCGGGGTCGCGCCTTGCCGGGCCTGGCGTTCGATTTCCGCATCCAGTTCGCGGGTATCGACCTGCTGTTCGTGCAGCAGCGCCTGGTTGCCCAGCAATAACGAATGGCCTTCGGTTTCGCCGCTGACGCCCAGCCCGCGCAGGGTACGAAATCCGTTCACCGGGGGCAGCGACATCGACGCAGCCTTATCAAGGATGGCGCGCGCCAGCGGGTGGCTGGAACCCTGTTCCAGCGCGGCGGCCAGACGCACCGCCTGCTGCTCGTCAACGCCACCGGCCACCACCACGGCCACTACCTGCGGCTTGCCTTCAGTCAGCGTGCCGGTTTTATCGAACACGACCGTGTCGAGGGTGCTGGCGCGTTGCAGCGCATCGGCATCGCGCACCAGCGCGCCAAACTCGGCGGCGCGGCCTACGCCGGAGATAATCGACATCGGCGTTGCCAGGCCCAGCGCGCAAGGGCAGGCGATGATCAGTACCGTGGTGGTGATCACCAGGGTATACACGATTTGCGGGGCCGGGCCGAAGAAGAACCAGATAGCGCCGCTGAGCAGCGCAATCAGCACCACGATCGGGACAAACACCGCTGAAATACGGTCGGCGAGTTTGCCGATTTCCGGTTTACTGCTCTGCGCCTGGCGCACCATGCGAATAATGCGCGACAGGGTGGTATGGTTGCCGACCGCGCTGGCGCGGAACAGCACACTGCCATCCTGCACCACGGTCCCGGCGTGGACGCTCTCGCTGACGCTTTTTTGTTGCGGGATCGGCTCGCCGGTCAGCATCGCCTCATCAAACCAGGCTTCACCCTCGGTGATTTCGCCATCGACCGGAACGCGATCGCCGGTGGTCAGGCGCAGCGTCATGCCAGGCTGCACTTCCGCCAGCGGCAGGGTTTGTTCGCCGTTTTCGGTGACCACGCGCGCGGTAGGCGGCGTGAGGTCAAGCAGCCGTTCCAGCGCCTTCGACGACCGCTGGCGCGCCCGGGCTTCCAGCATATGGCCGAGGTTAATCAAGCCGATAATCATGGCGCTGGCTTCGTAGTAAAGATGGCGTGCTTCCATCGGGAACCACTGCGGCCACAGGTTGACGCTCATGGAGTAGAGCCAGGCGGCCCCGGTGCCGAGCGCCACCAGCGTATCCATGGTCGCGGTGCCGTTCATCAGGCTTTTCCAGGCGCTGCGATAAAAATGGCCGCCCGCGAAAATAATCACGCCCAGGGTGATCGCGCCGATAACCAGCCACAATGTGCGGTTGTCCTCGGTGACCATCATATTGTCGCCGAACATGCCCCAGATCATCACCGGCACGCCCACCGCCAGCGCGAGGGCGGATTGCCAGCGAAAGCGTTTCATTGCCGCCTGGGCGGTTTGCTGCTGGCGCTCGCGGCGCTCGTTATCATCTTCAATCGCTTCAGCGCCGTATCCGGCTTTCTCAACCGCGCTGATTAATTCGCTTGCGGAAGCGCTACCCATGACTAACGCGGTGCGCTCCGCAAGATTCACCCGTGCCTGGGTCACGCCGGGCACGCCGGACAGCGCGTTTTGCACCCGGCTTACGCAACTGGCGCAGCTCATGCCGTCGATCAGCAGCTGTTGGCTGTCATCGTACGACGCGTCTGCCGGAAGCGAGGTGGGCGCCGCTGTCAGTGCTTCCGACGGGATTGATGACTCTGCCAGCGGATCAGCCTTTGGGTGGCTTAACTCCGCCCCGTATCCGGCTTCTTTTATGGTGTCGATTAACGCCTCGGCAGACGCGCTGCCGGTGACCTGAGCGGAAGTAATGGTGACTTCAGCGGTGTCAACATCAGGGCGCTTTTCCAGACTTTCTTTTACTCGTTTAACGCAATGGCCGCAGGACAAGCCATCCAGGGTGAGATCAATCGTATGAGACATGGTGAAACTCCTTCTCGGTGAGCCAAAGCTGATTGGCTTTGGTGACGTTATAGAAGGGTAAACCTTCCATCAAGGGGAAGGTCAAGGTGTGATTGACGCTTATTAACAAAGAATGGGTTTTCAGGAATATATAGTTATTCTCTAAGATTTATATAACGGTAAATTTCGATATCAGTGACGTACAATGAGAGGTAAAAAAAGAGCTTTCATGATTTACTTTTTAAATTATATTTGTTTGATACTTATCAAAAATTCACTTTCAAATCAGAGAGAAATTAATTCACCCCACATCGTGAGCGGGTACGGGCATGTCTACAATAAAAAAATATTTTCATTATTGGGGTAAAGCGCATAACCAACCTGAGATGCACGGCGATAAATGCCATTTACTGGTTTTTCATGCCCTCGATGTCGCGGCCTGCGGCTATCAGATGGTTATGCAGAATCGTTTTCATTCAGCAGATATCTTTCGTCAACTTGGTTTTAATCGCGACGAGGCGGCGCGTTGGTTTGCTTATTTCCTGGGTTGGCATGATATCGGGAAATTTGCGCGAGGTTTTCAGAGCCTTTATACGCATCATTGCCCCGATTTAGTTCCGGCTATTAGCGGAAGAACTTATATTGAGCGGCACGATACGTTGGGCTATTGGTTATGGCAGGATTTTTTTTGGCATCGCTGGACAGAGGATGAGGCGCCATTTCTTCCTGAAACGGTCAATAGCAAGAAATATAAAGCATCATTGAACCTCTGGTTGAAGATAATGACCGGGCATCACGGTGAACCACCTGATCCGAAGGCGGATGGTTTATTGGCTTTTGTGCCTGAAGATATGTTTGCCGCTGAGCAGTGGGTGGAAGAATTACGGCACCTTTTCAGTATCGAATCTTTACCCTCCTGTTTTATGGATAAGCAATGGATTACTCAATTTAAAACGCAAAGTTGGCTTATAGCGGGCTTAACGGTACTGGCGGACTGGTTGGGGTCAAACCAACTGGTTTTTCCTTATGTTTCAGCGCCGCAGGATATCAATACCTATTGGCAGAAGACATTAGCCAACGCGCATGACGCTGTCTTACGTCTCCCTCCAACTTCACACGTCGCTGAATATTCACATTTTCATACGCTATTCCCTTTCATTGATTGCCCCACGCCGCTGCAACAAAAAGCAATAGCGCTAGATATAAGTCAACCTGGCCCACAGTTGATTGTGCTGGAAGATGTGACCGGCGCCGGTAAAACGGAGGCGGCGCTAATTCTTGCGCATCGCATGATGGCTGTGAACAAGGCGGACAGCGTCTACATTGGTTTGCCGACTATGGCTACGGCCAATGCCATGTTTCAGAGAATGGGATACGCTTACCGGGCGTTATTTCAGCCAGGGAATCGCCCGTCCCTGGTATTAGCGCACGGCGCGCGTGAGATGTCTGCCGCGTTTAGTGAGTCGGTCTGGCACGCTGTTAATCAGGGTCAGAATAGTTATATGCGGGATGAAGCCGCCGCCACTAGTGAATGCAATTATTGGTTTGCCGATTCACGTAAGAAAGCACTCTTAGCTGAAGCAGGGGTGGGAACGCTGGATCAAGTACTAATGGCCGCGATGCCGTTTCGCCATCAATCACTAAGAGTGCTTGGGCTTTACCGTAAGTTGCTAATACTGGATGAAGTCCATGCCTATGACGCGTATATGGTTAAGCTGCTGGAAGGTTTACTCACGTTCCACGCCTCACTTGGCGGCAGCGCGATAATTCTTAGTGCGACGCTGCCCTTTTCACTACGTGAGAAATTGCTCAGTGCTTATCAGCGTGGTGCGGGTTTTGCGCTCACTCCGCCTGATTTGCAAGCGGCTTACCCCTGGTTGTCGCATCTTCATTCACAAGGGCTGGATGAAAGCTATGTTGAAACGCGGGCGCAGGTTAAACGCCATGTCGATGTCGCGTGGCTTACCGAACCTGAGCAAGCGCGGGTGTTGATTTCTGAGGCCGTCAGCGATGGGCAGTGTATCTGTTGGATCCGCAATACCGTTGATGAGGCGATAGAAACCTGGCAGAAGCTTGCTCATTCGGGGGTGGTAGCGCCTGAAAATCTGTTGCTGTTTCATAGCCGTTTTGCTTTTTGCGATCGTATGGCGATTGAAGAAAAAGTACTGGAATGGTTTGGCAAAGGCAGTACTGAGGCGCAACGCAGCGGCAAGGTTTTGATCGCCACCCAGGTCGTGGAGCAAAGCCTCGATATCGATTTTGACATGATGATTACCGATCTCGCTCCTATAGACTTACTGATTCAACGAGCTGGTCGGTTGCAACGTCATCTAAGGCAAAAACGTAAACCGCCAGTGTTGCATATTTTGGCGCCAGAGTGGCAACCGGAACCGCATAACAATTGGCCAGGCGAAGCGTTGAGAGGCACGGCGACGGTGTATCAAAATCACGCTTGTTTGTGGCGAACCCAGTATGTATTACGTGAGCATCGGGCGATTCGCATGCCTGACGAGGCGCGACAGCTTGTTGAGACTGTATATGGCGATAGTGTAGATGCCCCCTCCGGCTTGCAACGTAGCGAGGATATGGCGTGGGCGAGAATATTTACTCAGCGCGCGGGCGCAGCGCAGAGTCTTATCAAGCCGGAAAAGGGCTATGTTTGCGAGGCAAGCGATTTTTTATGGAAGAAGGATATTGAGTTGTCGACCCGTTTAAGCGATGAAAGCGTGGAGCTTTTCCTTGCCTGGCGGGAAGCGTCTGGGGAGCTGCAACCTTATGCCAACCATACTTCCTTTCCCTGGGAGCAAAGCCGATTACAGATCCGTCTTACGCAATGGAAAAAGATGGAGAAAAAGATACGGTGTTTATCCGGTGAGGCGCTGGAAGCCTTCCGTAAAAAAATCCATCGGCCGGGTGCCCAGGTGCTGCTCTTGGACGATGACAAAACGTCTGAATATTACAGCGTCAAATGGGGTCTGGAAGTTAATCCCCGCTGACGCGGGAACGGTTTTGAACGCCATGTTTTGACTGATGAATTAAGAATTCCCTGACCCCAGGGAAGGGGTATTAAAGGAGATAATATGTTTTCGCTACTATCAGAAGCCTGGCTACCCGTCATCGATCGTGAAGGGAAGCGCAGAAAAATTTCGCCGTTACAACTTGCTGATGAAACCATTATCGATCTTGCCTGGCCGCGCGCTGATTTTCAGGGCGCGGCGTATCAATTCCTGATTGGATTGCTTCAGACAGCCTGCCCGCCCGAAGATGATGAAGCATGGGAGAATATCTGGGACGAAGGTTTTGATGAGGCTGACTTACAGCAGTCCTTACAAAATCTGTCGCCAGCATTTCATTTTGGCCCCGAAAAACCAGCGTTCTTACAGGATTTCTCCACCCTTGCGGTAGACAACAGTTCCATCGCAGGCCTGCTTATTGACGCGCCGGGCGGAAATACCCAAAAGCTCAATAAAGATCATTTCATCAAGCGTGCTAGCTATCAGCGATTTTGTCCTCACTGTACCGCCATGGCGCTTTATACCGTCCAGACGAATTCACCCGCCGGGGGCGCAGGATTTCGCGTCAGTATGCGCGGCGGCGGGCCGATGACGACCCTGATGGCGCCGCAAGATGATGGCCAGCCTCTCTGGCGAAAGCTGTGGCTGAATGTTCTGCCTGATGAGACGTCTATTGATAGCGGACAATACCCGTTGATATTCCCCTGGCTTGCTGAAACTCGTAGTAGTGAAAGCCCGAAAAACATCACCACGCCGGAAAATGCCCATCCGCTTCAGGCGTATTGGGGAATGCCGCGTCGTCTGGAGATCGACTTTACGCATACCGAGACCGGTAATTGTGACTTATGCGGTGAGTTTCATTCAGCTTTGCTGACGCAAATTCTCAGTAAAAACTATGGCGTTCAGTATGACGGTTGGCGGCATCCTTTATCGCCATACCGTCAGGCGCTTAAAGATGATGGAGCAAGCTGGATCCCGCTAAAAGGTCAGCCCGGAGGACTGGTTTATAAAGACTGGCTGGGACTGGTGGTAAAAACAGCAGACAAATTCAACCGGACTGTTCCCGCCAGCGTTGTTCGGAATATTTCAGGCGTAAAAACCCGGCTGTGGTGTTTTGGTTTTGATATGGATAACGCAAAAGCGCGTTGCTGGTATGAACATCGGCTGCCGGTATCTGCGTTAAGCCGGCTTGACGCAGAATATCTGGAAAGGAATTTACAGCTTGCAGGGCAGCTAGCGATAAATTCTCTGTCACTGTTAAAAACCGCCCTTAAAGAGGCCTGGTTTGAAATGCCGAGTGAAGCCAAAGGTAATTATAGCGCGATCGATCTTGCATTTTGGCAGCAAACCGAACCCGCTTTTCGTCAGCTCTGGCAACAGCTTACCGAAACGCCTGATACCCTGCAGCCGCAGGCGCGGGAGGCCTTACGCTGCTGGATGACGGATTTACAACACTACATCTTCGATGCGTTTGATCGCTCGGCGCTCACAAATCCGGATTTTACCGTTGAGCTTACTCGAATTGTGACAGCGCGTCGTAAATTGGCAAAAGAGTTTACTCGCCAAAAATCACTCAAGTCATTACAGGATATAACCACCGAAAGGAAGGAGGCCGCCAGTGCTTGATATCGATACGGCTAAAGAACGCATCATCATCTCAACGGAGGCGAAAAATGCATTACTTACCTGGTTTGAAAGTTTGCAGCAGCGTTATCGCAATGAGGGCGCTCAACGGGTAAACGGACGGGCGTGGCGTGCAGAATTACGCCGTTGCACGGTGCCGTATGGCGCCCTAACAACCGATGGCTACTTCGCCTTGCTTAGCGTCTTCAGTAAGTCCATGGTGATGCGGGATATCGATCGTTTTTCTCTGGCCATGTTCGCGTCGGTCGTTGCGCATGTGCGTGCTTATCGCGGTTCGCACAGTTTTGCTGCGCAATTAGGGCAGGGTGAAAAGAAAGGTGAGCCCTGTTTATCACGCGCACGGTTTGAACGATTGCAGGCGGCGAGGACGCCAGAAGAATTATGTCGGCATTTGATTCGGGCGGTGAAGTTACGTGGTGATGAGGGCGTAAATATTATCTCGCTGGCTGACGGGATTTTTTTGTGGATGCGTGAATGGCAAGCGCGACAGGAATCTGAACACGTTGAAATAAATCCGTTTAATCGTAACAACGTTCGCTGGGCCAGCGAGTACCTGCTGGCGATGGAATAACAGATTTAAAATTAATGAAAGGAATTTCACAATGACAACTTTTATCCAGTTACACCTTCTCACTGCGTATGCGCCTGCGAACCTTAACCGTGATGATACCGGTCGACCCAAAACAGCCATTATGGGCGGCGTGGAAAGGCTGCGTATTTCTTCACAAAGTTTGAAACGTGCCTGGCGAACATCAGCGGTTTTTGAAGACGCGCTCAGCGGGCACATCGGCGTACGAACCCGCCGTTTGGGAAGAGAAGTGTTTGAGCGTATGGAAAAAGCAGGCCTTGGAAAAATTGCTGATACTGCGGCGTTAGCGATTGCTAAACAGTTCGGCGCTCCGAAAAAAGAAGAAAAAAATGCCAAAGATCCAAAGATGAAATATGACATTGAACAACTGGTTCATGTCAGCCCGGAGGAACAGCGCTGTGTCGATCGTCTGGTTGATCTGTTGATCGAGCAGAAACGTGCGCCGCTTGATGAAGAGCTGAACCTGTTACGTGAACAGGCGCATGGCGTGGATATCGCATTATTCGGACGCATGTTAGCCTCCAGTCCGAAATTTAACGTTGAGGCAGCAAGCCAGGTGGCACACGCTATCGGCGTTAGTGCAGTCACAGTGGAGGAGGATTTTTTCACCGCCGTTGATGATTTAAATCGTAAAGAAGACGACGCTGGCTCTGCGCATATGGGAGATCAGGGCTTCGCGTCGGCGCTGTTTTACAGCTACATCTGCATTGATCGCGATCGGTTGCTGGAAAATCTCGACAACAATGAAGAACTGGTGCAGCGCACTCTCAAGGCGTTTACTGAAACGGCGTTGACGGTATCGCCAACCGGTAAACAAAACAGTTTTGCTTCCCGCGCTTATGCTTCTTACGTCTTAGCTGAGAAAGGTGCGAAACAACCACGCTCACTTGCCGTTGCGTTTTTTAATCCGGTTCGAGGGAATGAGCTTCAGGAAATGGCAATTCAACGACTGACTGACCAATGCGATAAGTTCGATCAGATTTATGGTCAATGCGCTGAACATCGTTACGAAATCAATGTGGAGTCAGGTAAGGGCACGCTTCCTGAATTACTGAATTTTATCAGCCAGTAAGGAGTGTTTATGTCCAGGTACCTGGTTTTCCAGCTCTATGCACCGCTGGCCTCATGGGGAGAGGCGGCGGTGGGGGAGATGCGCCATAGCGCGATAATCCCAAGCCGTTCCGCCTTATTGGGATTACTCGCTGCCGCATTAGGTATTAAGCGCGATGAGGAACAGCGATTAAGTCGTTTGAATCAGCATTATCTTTTTGCTGTTCGCCCTCTATCTTATTACGAACAAGGGATACGGGACTATCACACAATCGAAGTGCCCAAAGAAAATAAGAAGCGAATCTATTACACCCGTAAGGATGAGCTGACTCTTGCTCCTGATGACATTGGCACGCAGCTTTCGTTCCGGGAATACCGATGCGACGCATATTATCATATTGCGATAAAAGCGACGCCAGATGCCCCCTATAACCTTGAGGCGCTCGCAGAGGCTATACGTTTTCCTGTTTTTCCACTTTATGCCGGACGAAAATCTTGCCCTCTGGCACTACCTTTAGCGCCGAAAATAGTGGCCGGATCGTTGGGCGTTGCTTTTAGCCAGATGCCGATCGATCCTCTTTTTTCACATCAACTGGCAGAGATATCCGCAAAAAAAATCTGCTATTGGGAAGGGGACGCTGAGGGCGTTAAATGCGTAGAAACGCAAGTACGTAGCGACCAGCCTCTTAGTCGACAGCGCTGGCAATTTACGTCACGCACTCAACGAGTAGGATTTATGGAGGACGTCGAATAATGTTTCTGTCGCGTATTACATTGGATGTGGACAGGCTCGTACCCTCTATGGAACAGAAATGGCAAACAGCGCCAGCCTATGCCAGTCATCAATGGTTATGGCAGCTGTTCCCTAATCAAACGGAGCGCCAGTTTTTATTCAGACAAGAAGCGAGAAAGTCAGGTGCACTATTCTACGTGCTTTCTGAAACCGCCCCTCTGGGTCATCACAATATCTTTACGGTAGAAACGAAGCCTTTCGAACCGCAAATATATGAGGGTTTATTACTTCACTTTTCGTTGCGCGCCAATCCAGTAGTTACCCGACAGGGCATTCGCAGCGATGTGATGATGGATGCAAAATACCATGCTAAAAAAGCGGGCGTTGCGCCGGAGGAATGGTGGCAAAAACAGCAAGAAGCGGCTTGCGCATGGCTGATTCGTCAGGGAGAACGAAAAGGATTTTGTTTTCCTGGCGAGCAAGAACTCGTTGTAGCTTATCAGTCGCAACGTTTTATCCGGCGTAACGGTGATAAGCCGATTTCATTCAGTAGCGTTGATTTTAGCGGACATCTGCAGGTGACGGATCCCTCGCTGTTTTTGGAAACATTAAAACGTGGATTAGGTAAAAGCCGTGCAATGGGGTGCGGATTATTATTGGTAAAAAGGATGTAAGTCATGACTTACCTTCCACTCAATCCAATACCGCTAAAAGATCGCACCTCAATGATTTTTTTACAGTATGGGCAAATAGACGTTATTGATGGTGCTTTTGTACTTGTCGATAAAACCGGTATTCGCACACATATCCCGCTTGGCTCAGTTGCTTGCATCATGCTTGAACCCGGTACACGCATTTCCCATGCGGCGGTGCGTCTTGCTGCCATCACAGGCACGCTACTGGTTTGGGTTGGCGAGGCGGGTGTCAGAATGTACTCCAGCGGTCAGCCTGGCGGCGCGCGATCCGATCGGCTTTTGTATCAGGCGAAACTGGCGCTGGATGAAGATCTACGTCTAAAAGTTGTTCGAAAGATGTTTGAGTTACGGTTCGGTGAGCCTGCGCCATCCCGAAGATCGGTTGAACAATTACGAGGGATCGAAGGTGTTCGCGTCAGAGAGACTTATTCTCTGCTGGCGAAGCGCTATGGTGTGAAATGGCAGGGGCGACGTTATGACCCTAAGGACTGGGAAAAAGGGGATGTTATCAACCAGTGCATCAGTGCGGCGACGTCCTGTCTTTATGGCATTACCGAGGCGGCGGTACTCGCGGCGGGTTACGCTCCGGCAATCGGGTTTGTGCATTCCGGCAAGCCGTTATCATTTGTCTACGATATTGCCGACATCATTAAATTTGAAGGTGTTGTACCTGTCGCCTTCCAGATCGCAGCAAAAGGCACCTCCACGCCTGATAAAGATGTCCGTCTGGCGTGCCGGGATATTTTTCGCAGCCAAAAAACGCTGGCCCGGTTAATTCCACTGATTGAAGAGGTGCTGGCGGCCGGAGAAATCCCATTGCCGACACCTTTCCCGGATGCGCAACCGCCAGCGATTCCTGAACCTGTATCAGCAGGTGACATTGGTCACCGGAGCCATGGCTGATGGCTATGTTAGTCGTCGTTACTGAAAATGTGCCGCCCCGGCTGCGTGGGCGGCTTGCAGTCTGGCTACTTGAAATTCGTGCGGGCGTATATGTGGGTGATACCTCTCAAAAAATACGCGAGATGATTTGGCAACAAATTAGTCACTTGGCCGAGGAAGGAAATGTTGTTATGGCCTGGTCCACAAATAATGAATCAGGCTTTGACTTCCAAACTTACGGCCAGAACCGGCGTATGCCGGTAGACTGGGACGGGCTTCGGTTGGTCTCATTCCTTCCTGAACAAAATCAATAAGATAGTGTTCTTTAAAAATCTGAAAAAATTGGTGGAATTTTAAGAGTGGTTAATGTTTATATAAATCAGTAACCTGCATTAAGAGTGTTCCCCGCGCCAGCGGGGATAAACCGCTGATACGGATGGGCAAGGCACACAGGAGATAGTGTTCCCCGCGCCAGCGGGGATAAACCGAGTAATCTGCCTGCGATAGAAATATCGTTAGAGTGTTCCCCGCGCCAGCGGGGATAAACCGCGCGGTTTCGTGGGCACCGAACGGGCACGCCTGTGTTCCCCGCGCCAGCGGGGATAAACCGAAAAAACCTCTTTGCTCGGCTTCAATGTTTAAGTGTTCCCCGCGCCAGCGGGGATAAACCGGGCAGGGAGCGGCGCAGCGGTCAAGCTGGTATGTGTTCCCCGCGCCAGCGGGGATAAACC
>NZ_JAAATR010000116.1 GCF_009907385.1 Atlantibacter hermannii | reverse complement strand
ATATAAAACATCCTACAATTATAGGTATGAATGAATTTATCGATGCGAATACGGAAATCCATTCAAGATCCTGTAAAACGATTCACTATAAATTTCTCCCCATAAATAAAGCTCTGTGTACACCTGTCGCAAGGTAACCACTCTGCGAATTTTCAGTGCGGTTCGATAAGATTCAGCCCAATAGCCATAGCGCCTCTGGCCCCTTTTTTTGCGATAACTTTAACAGTATTTCCCGGCCTGTCCTGCTGCGCTAACTTCTTTTCACTGCAACTTCACTCGGGTTGGTGCTCGCCGCTTCCCGCTTCTGAACCTCATCATGTTTTTTACAGGCTTCGGGTCAGGAAACGTAGAAATACGTCCCCAAAGAAAGCCTCTTCGCCTTTCCTTCAAAACGATAACGGAAACGCCATTTTTTGAACCGTTAGGCTCGATTTACAGATATAGTCCGTTGCCATCCGCTTTCGTATACGTTTTCTCAGAAGGCTTCGCACGGCGTATCTCACGCTCTGTAAGAGGCACAGGCATGGTTTTCTCCTCTGAGATTTCCCTGTGCGTCTTGTTTCAGGGTGAACAGGAGAATCAATACATGTTTCTGTGCGACATAAGGGATTGATTTGGGATCATTCAGGTTGAATTGCGTTGATGAAAAAAGGATGAAAAATCGAGTAAAATCAGTGGATAGTAGACTTGAGTGGAGCTTGGGAGATTTGAAACTGGAGCGGGTGAAGGGAATCGAACCCTCGTATAGAGCTTGGGAAGCTCTCGTTCTACCATTGAACTACACCCGCTTTAAGGTGTGCAAGGCATTATAGACGTTAACGGTCCCTGAGCAATACCCTGCAGATTAACTGATGCACTTTTAAGCATTTAGCACGAAGGCGCTTTTCCCGGCGGCGGAAGATAGCGCTGCGGATCGATAGCCGTCGCGCGATAGCGAATCTGGAAATGAAGTTGTACCCCGTCTGCACCACTGCTGCCCATGGTGGCGATTTTCTCCCCCGCTTTCACTTTCTGGCCATTATTAACCAGTAACGTCTCGTTATGCGCATAGGCGGTGATGTAGTCTTCACCATGCTTAATCATGATCAGGTTGCCGTAGCCGCGCAGCTGGTTGCCTACGTAAACCACAGTACCGGCACCCGATGCCACGACCGGTTGCCCACGAGATCCCGCAATATCAATCCCTTTATTACCACCATCCGCTGAGGAATATGGCAGGATCACTTTCCCACTCGTTGGCCAGCGCCAGCAGCGATGGCCCACCGGCGGCCATGACGATTGCGGTACGGCGGACGATGGCGTCACCCCTGCAGTTTTACCCGACGATTTACGGGAAGATGATGCGGTTTTCGTCGAGCCGTTCACTTTCAGCCGCTGCCCCACCTCAATGGTATAAGGCGCGGAGATGTTATTGAGCCGGGCCAGTTCTTTAACGCTGGTGCCTGTCATTCGCGAAATCCGATACAGCGTATCCCCTCGTTTCACCGTATAAACAGCTCCGGAATAGCTTCCGGGATCCGACGATTTATTGCCTGAACAACCTGCGATCAGCAGTGCTATTACCAGGCTCATAGCGATTCGAAAGGAATTTCCAGACAGGCGTCCCGCGCTCAAAACAGATCCTCTTTAAAGACAAATGACGGTTTATCATAGCAGCCTGACGCCGGATGCCCAATTC
Source organism: Atlantibacter hermannii (assembly GCF_009907385.1). GTDB lineage: Bacteria > Pseudomonadota > Gammaproteobacteria > Enterobacterales > Enterobacteriaceae > Atlantibacter > Atlantibacter hermannii_A. Next base: position 71,155 of record NZ_JAAATR010000116.1, on the reverse strand, counting down.
CAGCGCACGTTATGATACTTATCAGAATGAGAGTTTTTTGGTCATTATGATAACGAGACAATATATCACCGCCCCCGCTTTTCATTTATTCCCGGACATTTTTTAAGGTCATCACAGTTTACTTCTTGCGCAACGGGCATTTTCTCTTCTGGCGTAAATTTTGCCTGATCGTTCTATTGACTGAAGAACAGCGTCTGTCACATCAGGAGAGAGAAAAATGGAACAACGGGAAGCTGCCGCAACGGGCGAGCCCTGTATGCGTGTGGATGCCGTTGCTAAGGCAACGGGCCGCGCACGCTATACTGACGATTATGTGATGGCGGGAATGTGCTACGCCAGATACGTTCGAAGCCCCATCGCTCATGGTTATGCCCGCAAAATTGATTGCACAGAAGCGAAAGCGCTCAACGGCGTACTCGCCGTGTTCACCTGGGAAGACGTACCGGAGATCCCCTTTGCGACAGCGGGCCACGCCTGGACACTCGATGCGGGCAAACGCGATGTCGCCGACCGCCTGCTGTTGACGCGCCACGTCCGCCATTATGGCGATGGCGTCGCCATCGTGGTCGCCCGCGATGAACTCACCGCAGAAAAAGCGGCTTTATCCGTTAAGGTCGAATGGGAAGAACTGCCGGTTATCACTACGCCTCACGCCGCGCTGGCCGAAGATGCCGTCGCGATCCACCCTTCCGGCAATACTTTGAAGCACAGCGAAATCATCGCAGGCGATCCGGTTAAGGCTATCGCCGACGCGGATCATCAGATCGGCGGCCATTATCAAACGCCGGTTATTCAGCATTGCCATATGGAAGGCGTCACCAGCCTGGCGTGGATGGAAGAGGACGCGCGTATCACCATCGTCTCCAGTACCCAAATTCCGCACATTGTTCGCCGCGTTGTCGCGCAGGCGCTGGATATCGCCTGGTCGCGGATCAGGGTGATTAAACCTTACGTCGGCGGCGGCTTTGGCAACAAGCAGGATGTGCTGGAAGAGCCGATGGCGGCGTTCCTGACGCTAAAACTGGGCGGCATCCCGGTAAAAGTGATGCTCAGCCGTGAAGAGTGTTTTACCGCCACCCGTACTCGCCACGCCTTTACTATCGACGGGCAACTCGGCATTTCCCGCGACGGCATCCTTAAAGGCTATATGCTGGACGTGCTGTCGAATACCGGGGCGTACGCGTCCCACGGCCACTCCATCGCTGCGGCTGGCGGCAACAAAATCCCGTATCTCTACCCGCGTATCGCCTTTGGCTATCGTGCTACTACCTGCTACACCAATCTGCCTTCAGCAGGCGCGATGCGCGGCTACGGCGCGCCGCAGGTGGTGTTTGCGCTGGAGGCCATGCTGGACGACGCCGCCGCACAGCTGGGCATTGATCCGGTGGAGATCCGCCTGCGTAACGCGGCGCGCGAAGGGGATCTCAACCCGGTCAACCAAAAGGTTATCCACAGTGCCGGGCTACCGGAATGCCTGATAAAAGGCCGCGAGATTTTTGAATGGGATAAACGCAAAGAAGCGTGCCTGGGCCAACAGGGCAATGTGCGGCGCGGGGTGGGCGTGGCCTGCTTCAGCTATACCTCAAACACCTGGCCGGTAGGCGTGGAGATTTCCGGCGCGCGGCTGCTGCTTAACCAGGATGGCACCATCAACGTGCAAAGCGGCGCGACGGAAATCGGCCAGGGTGCCGATACGGTGTTCTCGCAAATGGTGGCGGAAACCGTTGGCGTACTGGTCAGTTCGGTGCGGGTTATTTCAACCCAGGATACCGACGTCACGCCGTTCGACCCGGGCGCTTTTGCCTCGCGGCAAAGCTACGTGGCGGCCCCGGCCCTGCGTCAGGCAGCGTTACAGATGCGTGAAAAAATCCTTCAGCATGCCGCGCTGATGTTGCATCAGTCAGCGATGAATCTGACGCTAAACCGCGGTGACGTGGTGCTGACCGAGCGCCCGAACGCGCCGCTGTTGTCGGTCGCCGACATCGCCATGGATGCGTTTTATCACCCCGAGCGCGGCGGGCAGCTTTCCGCAGAGGCGTCAGTGAAAACCACGACTAACCCTCCCGCGTTTGGCTGCACCTTTGTCGATCTCACCGTGGACGTAGACCTGTGCAAAATCACCATTAACCGCATCCTCAACATGCATGATTCCGGGCACATCCTGAATCCGGTGCTGGCAGAAGGCCAGGTTCACGGCGGGATGGGAATGGGCATCGGCTGGTCGCTATTCGAAGAGATGATCATCGATGAAAAAACCGGCGTAGTGCGCAACCCGAATCTGCTGGATTACAAAATGCCCACCATGCTGGATCTCCCCGAACTGGAGTGTGGGTTTGTAGACACCCACGAACCGCAATCGGCCTACGGGCATAAGTCTTTAGGAGAACCGCCGATTATCCCGGTCGCCGCAGCCATACGCAATGCGGTACGGATGGCGACCGGCGTGGCGATTAATACCCTGCCGCTGACGCCGAAACGTCTGTTCAGTGAATTCCGCGAGGCGGGTCTGATTTAAGGATAACGCTATGTTTGATTTCGAAAGCTATCACCGCGCTACAGGGATTGCCGACGCGGCGGCGCTTCTGGCGCAGCATCCGCAGGCGCGGCTGCTGGCTGGCGGCACGGACGTGCTGATCCAGTTGCATCATCATAATGCCCGCTATCGCCACGTGGTGGATATTCACGGTCTGGCGGCGCTGCGCGGTATTGAAATGACTCACGAAGGCGGAATGCGCATCGGCTCCGGCACCACCTTTACCGAACTGATCGAAAGCCCGCTGGTCAGGCAGCATCTACCGGCGTTAAGCGCCGCCGCCGCGTCAATCGCCGGGCCGCAAATCCGTAACGTCGCCACCTATGGCGGCAATATTTGCAACGGGGCCACCAGCGCCGATTCCGCCACGCCGTCGCTGATTTACGATGCCACGCTGGAAATTGCTTCCGTTTCCGGCACGCGTTTTACTTCTGTCATCGGCTTTCATACCGGACCTGGCAGCGTGGCGCTGGAAGCGGGCGAAATACTGGTGGCGTTTCATTTCCCGCCACAGCCCGCTTGCGGGGCAGGTAGCGCCCATTTTAAATACGCGATGCGTGACGCGATGGATATCGCCACCATCGGCAGCGCGGCGCGGTGCCTTATCAAAGACGGCAAGTTTGAGGAGTTACGGCTGGCGTTTGGCGTCGCCGCGCCTACGCCAATCCGCTGTCTACATGCTGAGCGGGCAGCGCAGGGCGCGCCATTAACGCCACAAACCCTGGCCGCTATCAGCGAAGCCGTGTTGCAGGACGTTTCGCCGCGATCTTCCTGGCGCGCGGCCAAAGAGTTCCGTTTACATCTGATCCAAACCATGACCCGAAAAGTCGTCAGCGAAGCCGTACAAAACGCGGGAGGGAAACTGCAATGAGAAATGAAGCCTGGATAACCGTGAACTGTTCGATTAACGGCGCGCCCTTCCGCTTTACCGCCTCGCCGGCGATGCCGCTGGCGGAGCTGCTGCGCGGGCAGGGGCTGCTGAGCGTAAAACAGGGGTGCAGCGTTGGGGAATGCGGCGCCTGCACCGTGCTGGTGGACGGCGTGGCGATCGACAGCTGCCTGTATCTGGCGGCATGGGTGGAAGGCAAATCCATCCGCACGGTGGAAGGCGAATCCATCGGCGGGCAGTTGTCTGCCGTTCAGCATGCCTATACCCGTTCTGGCGCGGTACAGTGCGGCTTCTGTACGCCCGGGTTGATTATGGCGACGACCGCGTTACTGGCGAAACCGCACGCTAAGCCTTTCACGGTGCTGGAGATCCGCCAGGGCCTGGCAGGCAATCTTTGCCGCTGTACCGGGTATCAGATGATCGTGGAAACCGTGCAAGCCTGCGATCGTCCACAGGAATAAACCGAAGCGGGCACGCAAGGTGCCCGCTATTCACCCTGCCTGTAGCTCATATTTTTTGATTTTGCGGTACAGGGTGGCAATGCCGATCCCCAACTCATCCGCCGCCTGTTTTTTATTGCTGTAGCGCGATAAGGCATCCCGTATCATCTGTTTTTCCATCTCTTCCAGCGCCGTTCCGCCTGATTCATCCACGCGGGGAGCCATGGCGAAAACCGTGTTCATATCGGTATCCGCCAGCTTCACGCCGTTGGTCAGATTGGGCGGCAGCAGCGATGCGTCGATGACTTCCCCTGACGGCACCACATTGATTAAGTATTCAATGAGATTACTCAGCTCTCGTAAATTGCCCGGCCAGCGATAGCGTTTGAGGATCAACATCACTTCCGGCGCCACGCCCGGGTAAACCAGGCCGATGCGCCGGGTATGAAGATGAAGGAAGTAATGGATCAACAACTCCATATCATCCTGGCGCTCGCGCAGCGGCGGCAAACTTACCGGGATCACATTCAGGCGATAGTACAAATCCTCGCGGAATTTCCCGTCGGCAATAAATTGCTCCAGATTCTGGTTGGTGGCGGAAATAATGCGGATATCCACCTGCACCGGATGGCTGGCCCCGATGGGCTGGATTTCCCGTGCTTCGATGGCACGCAGCAGTTTAGCCTGAAGCGTTAACGGCATATCGCCGATCTCATCCAGAAACAGCGTGCCGTGATTAGCCGCCTGGATAAGCCCGGTCTTGCCATTCGCGGATGCGCCGGTAAACGCGCCTTTCACATAGCCGAACAGTTCGCTTTCCAGCAGTTGTTCCGGGATGGCCGCGCAGTTAATGGCGATAAAAGGCTTGTTTTTACGGTCGCTGAGCTGATGAATCGCCCTCGCCACCACTTCCTTGCCGGTGCCGCTTTCCCCGACAATCAAAATGCTCGACGGGCTGGGCGCGATACGGCTAATCAGGCGTTTTAGCTGGCGCATCGGGCGGCATTCCCCGACCAGATGTTCAATATGCGGCTCATCCTGAGCAATCGCCACGCCGGACGACGTATGCGACTGATGAAACGCCATCAGGAACAGCTGGTGGTCCTGCACATGGTGAAGCTGCCCGATGATCAGTTCGCTTTTGTCATCGAACGTGACGATGTGCTGCATATGTCCCTGGGTAAAATTGCTTTCAAAGGTCAGCGGGCGGAAATTAACGCTCTGGCCGATCATATTTCCCTGGGTAATGCCAAGTATTTTCAGGGCGGTAAGATTGGCAAACTGCACGCGACTATCCTCACCCACTACCAGCACGCCCTGATCCATATTTTCGATCATGGTGGAGAATATTTTGCGAATGCTACCGCTGCCGTTTTGATCTTCCAGTAATTTAGAAACAAAGATTGTCGAAATATGTCGAACATAATCAGAGAACTCATGCAGGTTATCATTAATATGTTCCTGCTGTTCATGGGTGACGGCGATAAGACTTATCACGCCGACGCAACTATCCTGGAATATTACCGGCGTGCCGAGAAAGGCTTTCTCTTTGCAATTATCTTTACTGGTACACCCTTCACATAAGGGATCGTAACGCGAATGGGTCACGACCTTTTCCTGTTTAGTTTCCAGCACGTAACGCAATAAGCGCGAATTAGTATTGAGTTTCTGTCCAAGGAATTTGCCGTACGATCCTGTGCCAGCCACCCGGCACAGGTTTTCATCAACAATCTCGACCTCAAGCTGCAACACGCTGGCGAGCATTCTGGCAAAGCGTTGAATTGTCGGCTGAATCTGCATCAAAACGGATTGCGTATTGGCGGGTATCATAGCTTAACCTTCGAATATCACGTAATTGGTTGATATTTATAAAGTCGCTGAGAGAATAATCTGTACCCTATGATACTAACCTGTCCGCCTCGGATATTGATTAAAACACTTTTCCTTTATCATTCTCAGGAGAAAATATGGAAGAAACATCACATTTCTCTATCAATATGAGAATAAAAGCGTTTGATTTATCAAATTGACGGCGCTTTTCGTTGGATCCGTAAATAAGGCGTATTTTATTCCTTCACCGTTTCTCGCCTGTAAATACAGCCAAACGATTACGTATTAAATAATGGTTAATTAAGGGCGTTAATTTGTGATTGATTTCTCATTATCGCCCCCGTAAAGCGGTATTAAACGGGTCGGTAATGATCCTGGCACAGTTATTGTTAAGACAGAGATATCGCTGTGAATCGCGTTTCTCGATGCCCGGCTATTTCCATGCCTGACACAGCAAAATGCCACCTTGCCTGTCATTCCACTACCAGGATCTAAAAATGAAAACTGTTAATGAGTTGATAAAGGATATCAATGCGCTGAACTCTCACCTCCACGAGAAAGACTTTTTGTTGACGTGGGAGCAAACGACAGATGAATTAAAACAAGTGCTGGACGTCGCAGCCGCGCTGAAAACACTGCGCGCGGAAAATATTGCGACAAAAGTTTTCAACAGCGGTCTTGGCATCTCTGTGTTCCGCGATAACTCCACGCGTACCCGCTTCTCCTATGCCTCGGCGCTCAATTTGCTTGGCCTGGCGCAACAGGATCTTGACGAAGGTAAATCGCAAATCGCCCACGGCGAAACCGTGCGTGAAACCGCCAATATGATCGCATTCTGCGCCGATGCCATTGGTATCCGCGACGATATGTATCTGGGTGCCGGCAACGCTTATATGCGCGAGGTGGGTGCCGCGCTGGATGACGGCTACAAACAGGGCGTACTCCCCCAGCGCCCTGCCCTGGTCAACCTGCAATGCGATATCGACCACCCAACGCAGTCGATGGCGGACCTGGCCTGGCTGCGCGAGCACTTTGGCTCCCTGGAAAACCTCAAGGGTAAGAAAATCGCCATGACCTGGGCCTACTCGCCCAGCTACGGCAAACCGCTGTCCGTGCCGCAGGGGATCATCGGCCTGATGACCCGTTTCGGCATGGAAGTGACCCTGGCGCATCCGGAAGGCTACGACCTGATCCCTGACGTCATCGAAGTGGCGAAAAATAACGCCAAATCTTCCGGCGGCAGCTTCCGCCAGGTGACCAGCATGGAAGAAGCGTTCAAAGACGCCGACATCGTATATCCGAAGTCCTGGGCGCCGTACAAAGTGATGGAACAGCGTACCGACCTGCTGCGCGCCAACGATCACGACGGCCTGAAAGCGCTGGAGAAAGCCTGCCTGGCGCAGAACGCCAACCACAAAGACTGGCACTGCACTGAAGAGATGATGAAGCTCACCAAAAAAGGCGAGGCGCTGTACATGCACTGCCTGCCTGCGGATATCAGCGGCGTCTCCTGTAAAGAGGGCGAAGTTACCGAAGGCGTGTTCGAGAAATACCGCATCGCCACTTATAAAGAAGCCAGCTGGAAGCCGTACATCATCGCCGCCATGATCCTCGCGCGTAAATATGCCAAACCCGGCGTTCTGCTGGAACAGCTGCTCCAGGAAGCCCAAAAACGGATCAAATAATCCACTCCGCCGGCCTGCGGGCCGGCCTCTCTGCTCCCCACGATGTTATGAAGGATAAGGATGGGATATGTCAGTTTTCGCATTGAAAATGGATATCGCCGATAACCGATTTTTTAACGGTGAAACCTCGCCGCTGTTCTCGCAAAAACAGGCGCAGCAGGCCCGCCAGTTTCATCAGAAAATCGCGGGATATCAGCCAACGCCGCTGTACGCGCTGGACGAACTCGCCGGGCTGTTCGGCGTAAAAAAAATCCTGGTCAAAGATGAGTCCCAGCGCTTCGGGCTCAACGCATTCAAGATGCTGGGCGGCGCTTACGCCATCGCCCAGTTGCTGTGCGAGAAATACCACATCAACATCGCTGATTTCTCGTTCGAGAAGATCAAAACCACCATCAGCGAAAAAATGACCTTCGCCACCACGACCGACGGCAACCATGGCCGCGGCGTGGCGTGGGCGGCGAAGCAGCTCGGCCAGAATGCCGTGGTGTATATGCCGAAAGGATCGGCCCAGGAACGCGTGGACGCCATCCTCAAGCTGGGCGCGGAGTGCATCGTCACCGACATGAACTATGACGACACCGTGCGCCTGACCATGAAAAACGCCCAGCAAAACGGCTGGGAAGTGGTGCAGGACACCGCCTGGGAAGGCTACACCACCATCCCGACGTGGATCATGCAGGGCTACGCCACCCTGGCGGACGAAGCCGTCGAACAGATGAATGCGATCGGCGTGAAGCCCACCCACGTTCTGTTACAGGCGGGCGTTGGCGCGATGGCGGGCGGCGTGCTCGGCTATCTGGTGGACGTCTACGGTCCACGCAATCTGCACTCGGTGATTGTTGAACCGGAACTGGCCGACTGCGTTTACCGCTCCGGCGTGAAGGGCGAAATCGTCAACGTCGGCGGCGATATGGCCACCATCATGGCCGGTCTGGCCTGTGGCGAGCCAAACCCGCTGGGCTGGGAGATTTTACGCAACTGCGCCACCCAGTTTATCTCCTGCCAGGACGCCGTCGCCGCGCTGGGGATGCGGGTGCTGGGCAACCCGCTCGGCAGCGATCATCGCGTGGTGTCTGGCGAATCCGGCGCGGTGGGCCTCGGGGTGCTTGCTGCCGTGCATTACCATCCGCAGCGCGACGCCTTAATGAAAAAACTGGGGCTGGATAAAGACGCCGTGGTGCTGGCGATCAGCACCGAAGGCGATACCGACGTGAAGCACTACCGCGAAGTGGTCTGGGAAGGCAAACACGGCATTCCGGGTTAACACCGCGCACTTTCACACTGACGAATTGACGCTCCCTGTCGGACGGGGAGCCTGAGACTGGAGAATCAAAGATGGCTAAACATATTCCGTTCGCGCTCATTCTGGAAAAAGCGAACCACTACAAAGACGATATGACCCGTTTTCTACGCGACATGATCGCTATTCCCAGCGAGAGCTGCGACGAGAAGCGCGTTATTCACCGCATCAAACAGGAAATGGAAAAAGTCGGTTTCGATAAAGTGGAAATCGACCCGATGGGCAACATTCTCGGCTACGTTGGCCACGGCCCGCGCCTGGTCGCCATGGATGCCCACATCGACACCGTCGGCATCGGCAACATCAAAAACTGGAACTTCGACCCGTACACCGGCATGGAAACCGATGAACTGATCGGCGGGCGCGGCGCATCCGACCAGGAAGGCGGCATGGCGTCGATGGTGTATGCCGGTAAGATCATCAAAGACCTGGGCCTTGAAGATGACTACACGCTGCTGGTCACCGGCACCGTGCAGGAAGAGGACTGCGACGGCCTGTGCTGGCAGTACATCATCGAGCAGTCCGGCATCCGTCCGGAGTTTGTGGTCAGCACCGAACCCACCGACTGCCAGATTTATCGCGGCCAGCGCGGCCGTATGGAAATTCGCGTCGACGTGCAGGGCGTGAGCTGCCACGGCTCTGCGCCGGAGCGCGGCGACAACGCGATTTTCAAAATGGGCCCGATCCTCAACGAACTCCAGGGATTGTCCCAGCGTTTAGGTCATGACGACTTCCTCGGCAAAGGCACGCTGACCGTTTCGGAAATCTTCTTCACCTCGCCAAGCCGCTGCGCCGTGGCGGACAGCTGCGCGGTTTCCATCGACCGTCGTCTCACCTGGGGCGAAACCTGGGAAGGCGCGCTGGATGAAATCCGCGCCCTGCCGGCGGTACAGCAGGCTAACGCGGTGGTCTCAATGTACAACTACGACCGCCCGTCATGGACCGGCCTGGTTTACCCCACCGAGTGCTACTTCCCGACCTGGAAAGTGGAAGAAGATCACTTCACGGTTCGCGCGCTGGCGGCGGCCTATGAAGGCCTGTTCCATCAGCAGCCGGTCGTCGATAAGTGGACCTTCTCCACCAACGGCGTCTCGATCATGGGCCGTCACGGCATTCCGGTAGTCGGCTTCGGTCCGGGTAAAGAGCCGGAAGCGCATGCGCCGAACGAGAAAACCTGGAAAGCGCATCTGGTTACCTGCGCCGCCATGTATGCCGCGATCCCACTGGCCTGGCTTGCTACAGAAAAACAATAATCATTGTGCCATCCCTCCGGCTTCAATGCCGGAGGGATTATGGAGTGTTTATGCGTGTACTGATTCAAAACGGCACCATCGTCAACGCTGACGGCCGGGCCCGCCAGGACGTGCTGATCGAAAACGGCCATATCCGCCAGGTCGCCCCCGCCATCAACCCCGAATTGCCCTGTGAAACCCTCGACGCCGAAGGGTGTTACGTGATGCCCGGCGGCATTGACGTGCATACCCATTTCAACATCGACGTCGGCATCGCCCGGAGCTGTGATGATTTTTTTACCGGTACCCGCGCCGCCGCGTGTGGCGGTACAACAACCATTATTGACCATATGGGATTCGGGCCTGCGGGCTGCAAACTGCGCCATCAGCTGGAGGTGTATCACGGCTACGCCGCCCATAAAGCGGTGATCGACTACAGCTTTCACGGCGTGATCCAACATATCAACCACGCCATTCTCGACGAGATCCCGATGATGGTAGAGGAAGGGATCAGCAGCTTTAAACTCTACCTGACCTATCAATTCAAGCTCAACGACGACGAAGTATTGCAGGCACTGCGGCGGCTGAACGACGCCGGCGCGCTGACCACGGTTCACCCGGAAAACGACGCGGCGATCGCCCGCAAGCGGGCCGAATTCATTGCCTCCGGTAAAACCGCGCCGATGTATCACGCCCTCAGTCGTCCGCTGGAGTGTGAAGCCGAAGCCATCGCCCGGATGATCAACCTGGCGCATCTGTCAGGCGATGCGCCGCTGTACATCGTGCATCTCTCTAATGGCCTGGGGCTGGATTACTTACGGCTGGCGCGGGCGCAGCATCAGCCGGTGTGGGTGGAAACCTGCCCGCAGTATCTGCTGCTGGATGAGCGCAGCTACCAGGCGGAGGATGCGCTGAAGTTTATTCTCAGCCCGCCGCTGCGCAACGCGCGCGAGCAGGACAAACTGTGGTGCGGCATCGCTGACGGCGCGGTGGACGTGGTGGCGACCGACCACTGCACCTTTTCCATGGCGCAGCGCCAGCATCTTTCCGGCGGCGATTTCAGCCGCTGCCCGAACGGCCTGCCCGGCGTGGAAAACCGCCTGTTGCTGCTGTTCTCCCACGGAGTGATGAGCGGGCGCATTTCCCCCGAGCGCTTTGTCGCCCTGACCAGCGCCACCCCGGCCAAACTGTTCGGCCTGTGGCCGCATAAAGGCCAGATTGCCCCCGGCGCGGACGGGGATATCGTGATTATCGACCCGCGCCGTACCACCACCATCCGCCACGAAAACCTGCACGACAACGCCGATTACTCCCCCTGGGAAGGCTGGGTGTGCCAGGGCGAAATTCGCCACACCCTGTCGCGCGGCAATACCGTTTTTCGCGACGGAAAATTTACCGGTAGCCCCGGTCAAGGGCGCTACCTGCGACGTAAACCGTTTAAACACCCCGTCCCGTAACCGGCAATGTGGCGTAAACGGATGACCCCGAAACCCTACGAAGTGAGGAAAGGATGAGTAAGAAAATTGTTCTCGCCCTAGGCGGGAATGCCCTTGGCGACGATCTGGCCGGGCAGATGGCAGCGGTAAAAACCACCTCCCGGGCGATAGTCGATTTAATCGCCCAGGGCCATCAGGTGGTGGTGACGCACGGCAACGGTCCACAGGTGGGCATGATCAACCTGGCGTTTGAAGCCGCCGCTAAAACCGAGGCGCATACCCCGATGCTGCCGATGTCGGTCTGCGTGGCGCTCAGCCAGGGCTACATCGGCTACGATCTGCAAAACGCGCTGCGTGAAGAGCTGCTTTCACGCCAGATGCCGATACCGGTCGCCACCCTGATTACCCAGGTCGAAGTGGACGCTAACGATCCGGCGTTTCTTAATCCCACCAAGCCTATCGGCTCCTTCTTCAGCGAGCAGGAAGCCGCGCGTTTAACCCAGCAGGGCTACACCATGAAAGAGGATGCCGGGCGCGGTTACCGGCGCGTGGTGGCCTCGCCGAAACCGGTGGATATCATCGAGAAAGAGACCGTTAAAGCGATGATGGAAGCGGGCCACGTGGTGATCACCGCAGGCGGCGGCGGTATCCCGGTGATCCGCGAAGGCAATCATCTGCGCGGAGCCAGCGCGGTGATCGACAAAGACTGGGCCAGCGCCCGGCTGGCGGAGATGATCGACGCCGATATGCTGATTATCCTCACCGCAGTAGAAAAAGTGGCGATCAACTTTGGCAAGCCCAACGAGCAGTGGTTGGATCGCCTGTCGCTGAACGACGCCCAGCGCTTTATCGACGAAGGGCATTTCGCCAAAGGATCGATGCTGCCGAAAGTGGAGGCCGCCGCCGCGTTTGCCCGTTCCCGTCCGGGCCGCGAGGCGCTGATCACCGTATTGAGCAAAGCGAAAGAAGGGATTGAAGGCAAAACCGGCACGATTATCAGCCAGTAAACTGTCATCCGGAAACAGCAAAGGGCGCCGCAGCGCCCTTTTTTATTATGACGTTACGCTACTGTCAGGACATCCTCGGTGGATTTCACGCCCTGATGCATCAGGGTCATCAGCGCTTCCAGCACGCCGCCGCCGATGGCGCGGGCCTTATCGGACACGCTGGTGTAATCCGCCGCCGCGCCGCGCGGATCGATATCGCCGATTTTGAATCCGCCGCTCACCGCCAGGCCGTCATTAAGCAAGCCGCGCACCATTCCCGCCAGCGGCGCTTCGACAGGCGTGTCGCCAATATGGGCAATCACATCGCCTTCCTTCACGATATCGCCCAGTTTGACAGACCCGTGCATGATCCCGGCGACCGGCGCGCGGATCACCCGCCGCGAGGTGTGGCCCATAATATTGCCCGGAATGCCGGTATTTTCCTGAGCCGTCCCGTTATAAATCACCTGCCCCAGCCAGTGCCCGCGATTGGTTTCGATCACCGCATGGCAATCTTTTCCGGCGGTAAAGCCCGGCCCCAGCGCCAGAGTTATCGGTGCCATACCGCAGTGGGTGCCGGTATTTTCTTTGGCGAGGATGGCATCCACCAGGCAGCCCGGCTCCAGTACGTTCAGCGAGGCGCAATTCGGGTCGATCAGCACCGGCACTACGCCGCTGTCCGCCAGGGCGAGCGCCTCTCTGGCGGAAGCGGCGCGTTTCGCCGTCACCCCTTCCACCACCATTTCGCCATCGAACACCGCCTGGGCAAACGCCACGGTACGGCGGATCACCGTGGGTTTGTCCACTTCCAGCATGATCACTTTAAATCCGGCATGGAACAGGCGCAGCGCCACACCGGTCGCGATATCCCCCGCCCCGCGGATCGCCACCCGCTGATGATGGGATGGGTGCGCCGCCTGGCTCATCAGCCCGCCCGCCGCGTGATTTTTAATCTGTAAAATTTCCGCTAACACGCTGATGGCGATTTCCTGCGGGGTTTCCGCGCCGATGTTATAGCCGACGGGCGCATGGAACTGAGCCAGTTGATCGTCGGTTATCCCGCTTTCACGCATCTGGCGGATAAACACCTGGGCTTTGCGGCGGCTGGCCAGCAAGCCAAGCCAGGCAACAGGCTGAGAAATCAGTTTATCCAGCGCCTCACGATCCTGGTTATTGGTGGCGATCAGCACAAAGTTATCGGGCTTGATATCGAGAGCGTCCACGGCGGCGGAAAACGATGCCGCGTGGAGCAACTGCGTTGCGGGTGGGAAAAAATCGGGATTGAGGCTTTCCGGGTAAATATCCGCCACTGAAATTTCGAATCCGAGCGGCTGCGCCGCCAGGGCAATCGCCCGGTTAACGTGGCCTGCGCCAATCAGCACCAGCCGGGGCCGCAACCCGTGAACGCTGATGTACACTGACATCGCGCCGCCGCAGTCGGACCCGACCGCGTCATCGCCGTTACGCGCCATGCGTCCGTGGAACAGCCGGGGTCTACGTTCGCGCATCGCCTCCAGCGCTTCGTCAATGACCCGACGCTCCACCATGCCGCCGCCGATCGTGCCGACGATGGAGCCATCCTGATGCACAATCATTTGCGCCGAATGACGCGGCGTGGAGCCGCGGCTATCGATAATTTGCGCCATGGCGAACGGGCAGTTTTTTTCTTCGAGTTTTGCCGCTTCAGTGAAAATATTCATTGTTACCTCAAGAGAAATATCCATTCGGCGCCCCGTTAAACCTGGGCTGCTATCTCACCACTCTGCGCGTGATGGGCGGCGTTTCCTGCACCGCCCCTTGCCAGATGACGTCCACGTCGTTCGCCTCCAGCATCTCTTTCAGGGTTTGCTGATTCTCATATTGAGAAACGCGATTGATAAACCAGATCCGGCGGCAGCCCGGCGGAGCCCCTTTAAACAGCCCCTGCGGATGCTGAACCAACCGCCGTAGGGCTGGCGTATCCAGCCGGTCTCCGGCGCTAAGCCCGGTAATCGCGGCAAAGTGCGCCCAACGATGAACGTTATCTGGCCCAACCGGCTTACCGAACAGGTTGCCGCCGGTGACCCCTATCACGCAGCTACTGGATTGAGGTATGCAAGGTTCATGCTCAGCGGGCGCTTTAATGGCAAAACCGCGAGCGCCGTCAGCTTCTGTCAAAATGACATCCAGATCCTGTTGCGCAATCAGGCGGTCTATGATTTCCGGCGCGAAACCGCGCACTTTGTTACGGGCGGCATTCCAGCCTGAGAAACAGGCCATCAACGGCAAGTGAAAACGGTCAGCGGGAAGTTGCGCAGGGTCGCGACAAAGCGTTACCGGGCAGGAAGGATCGGGCAAATACATCTGGGTGGTGGAGGTAATCAGTACGCGCCGGCCGGAATGACAAAATAATCCAGCTAACCAAAACAGCGTGCTGGTTTTACCTCCGGCGCCCACCAGACTTATTATTACGGGTTTGGCAAACGCGTTTACATCACATAACAAGCGATCGGGATCCGGTATATTTTGCGTTATTGTCATCAGGCTCCGGGTTCGAAAAATAAAATGGAAAATATTGACTGCATAATTACCGCAGCGGGTCTTTCATCACGAATGGGGCAATGGAAAATGATACTACCCTGGCAGGGTGGCACAATGCTTGATGCAAGTATCAAAAACGCGCTTCAATTTTGTTCGCGCATTATTCTGGTCACCGGATTTCGCCACGAAGAACTTGCGCAACGCTATATCCATGATCCACAACTCTTCATTGTTTATAACCCTGACTATCAATCCGGATTGCTCAGTTCCGTGCAGGCTGGCGCGGCGCAGGTGATGACAGAATATTGCTACCTCACCCATGGCGACCTGCCCTGCATGCAAAGCACAATATTTAATAATCTCTGGCACTTACGCGGAGATTACGCGCTAATGCCGCAGTATCGCGGTAAACCGGGCCACCCCGTTTTATTGCCGCGCGAGCGATTATTGCAGGCGACTCGCTTAGCGAATGTACGTTCCATGCGCGAGGCATTAATGGCGGGGGAATATCGTTTTTGTGAAATGAATCATCCGGAAATAATTTTTGATATTGATACGCCTGAAGATTTTCTGGCGCTGCAAAATCGACATCGCGAAAATTAAACAGCAGTGACAGCCTTTGTGGAGAGTTATTATTCTTTCCACGTGCCACTTATCATTATGATAACGACACGTTAGTTTTGAGAAAATGCGTTCTCCCGATGACACTGTGCCCGGCCAATATAAACAGAGTGATTTTAATTCTCATTTGTGAGCTGTGAGATAATTCACAAACCCAGGCCAACTTTCGAGGCTTCTCACAAATCTGTTTATTGCCCGCGCCCTGGATAAATAGCTGGTGCGATTGTTGCTCCTTTAACGTAATCCACCGGACGTTAAATCACTGCCGGTAATTCCGATTAAAAATGTTACGTTAAGGAGAGGGCTATGGGGGATATCATGCGTCCCGTCCCGTTTGAGGAACTTTTGACGCGCCTGTTCGATGAATACCACCAGCACCACACGATTTTTGGTATTCCTGAACAACAGTTTTATCAGACCGGGCAACACCAGCCGATTTCCGTGTTCGGCGAAACCTGCGCCACGCCCGTTGGCCCCGCTGCCGGACCGCATACCCAGCTTACCCAAAATATCGTCACCTCCTGGCTGACGGGAGGCCGTTTTATCGAACTGAAAACGGTACAAATCCTCGACCGGCTGGAACTGGAAAAACCCTGTATCGATGCGGAAGACGAGTGCTTTAACACCGAATGGTCCACCGAATTCACCCTGTTGAAAGCCTGGGATGAGTATCTGAAAGCCTGGTTCATCCTGCATCTGCTGGACGAACTACTCACCACGCGCGGCCCCGACGACGCCAAATCCTTTATCTTCAACATGAGCGTCGGCTACAACCTCGACGGCATCAAACAGCCGCCAATGCAGCAGTTTATCGACAATATGATGAACGCGGCGGATCACCCCAAATTTACCGAGTACCGCCAGACACTCAGGCGCTGGCTGACTAATCCGGCCTTCGCCGCCCGCCTGCCGGAAGCCAAACGCGAACAGCTCGCCAGCCTGGATGCGCGTATCCCGTCAACCCTGGTTCATGGCGTCACCCTCTCCACCATGCACGGCTGCCCGCCCAATGAAATTGAAGCCATCTGCCGCTATATGCTGGAAGAAAAGGGGCTGAACACCTTCGTTAAACTTAACCCGACGCTGCTGGGCTATCCGCGGGTGCGTGAAATTCTCGACACCTGCGGCTTTGACTATATCGGCCTGAAAGAAGAGTCATTCGACCACGATCTGAAGCTCGACCAGGCGCTGGCGATGCTGCAACGGCTGATGACGCTGGCAAAAGAGAAACACCTCGGCTTCGGGGTAAAACTTACCAATACCCTCGGCACGATCAACAACAAAGGCGCATTGCCGGGCGAAGAGATGTATATGTCAGGGCGCGCCCTGTTCCCGCTGTCGATCAACGTGGCGGCAGTGCTTTCCCGGGCCTTCAACGGCCAGTTGCCGATCTCTTATTCCGGCGGCGCCAGCCAGCTCACCATTCGCGATATTTTTGAAACCGGTATTCGCCCTATCACCATGGCGACCGATCTCCTGAAGCCTGGTGGCTATTTACGCCTGTGCGAATGCCTGCGCGAACTCGAAAAATCTGACGCCTGGGATATGCAGCAGGTCGACGTGGCGCGTCTTGATGAGCTCGCCAAACGCGCGGTCAGCATGGAATACACCCAAAAACACTGGAAGCCGGAAGAGCGCATCGAAGTCGCCGACGGGCTGCCGCTCACCGACTGCTATGTCGCGCCCTGCGTCACGGCCTGCGCCATCAAGCAGGATATTCCGGAGTACATCCGCCTGATGGGCGAGCAGCGCTATGCCGACGCGCTGGAGCTGATCTATCAGCGCAACGCCCTGCCCGCCATTACCGGCCACATCTGCGATCACCAGTGCCAGTACAACTGCACCCGTCTCGACTATGACAGCGCGCTCAACATTCGCGAACTGAAAAAAATCGCGCTGGAAAAAGGCTGGGAAACTTACAAGCAGCGCTGGCATAAACCGGCGGGCTCCGGTTCACGTCATCCGGTAGCGGTGATTGGCGCAGGCCCGGCGGGCCTGGCGGCGGGTTATTTCCTGGCGCGCGCCGGGCACCCGGTGACGCTGTTCGAGCGCGAGAAAAACGCCGGCGGCGTGGTGAGAAATATCATTCCGCAATTCCGTATTCCGGGCGAGCTGATCCAGCATGATATTGATTTTGTTACTGCACACGGCGTGAAAATCGAATATGGCTGCGATCCGCATCTGACGGTGGATAAGCTGCAACAGCAGGGCTTCCACTACGTGCTGATCGGCACCGGCACCGAGAAAAACAGCGGCGTCAAACTGCGCGGCGATAACCGCAACGTCTGGAAATCATTGCCGTTCCTGCGCGAATACAACCTCGGCACTCACCTTGAACTCGGCAAGCATGTGGTGGTGGTCGGCGCGGGTAACACCGCGATGGACTGCGCGCGCACCGCGCTGCGCGTGCCGGGCGTTGAAAAAGTCACCGTGGTATACCGCCGTTCCTTGCAGGAGATGCCCGCCTGGCGCGAAGAGTACGAAGAAGCGCTGCATGACGGCGTACAGTTCCAGTTCCTCAGCAACCCGGAACAGTTTGACGCCGACGGCACCCTGACAGTGCGCGTAATGGCGCTGGGCGAACCCGATGCCAAAGGCCGCCGCCGTCCGGTAGAGACGGAAGAAATCCGCACCCTGCGGGCAGACACGCTGATTACCGCCATCGGCGAACAACAGGACAGCGACGCCCTGCGCGCCATGGGCGTCCCGCTGGATGACAATGGCTGGCCGGTGGTGAATCACTTCGGTGAAACCCGCCGCCCAAACGTATTCCTGATTGGCGACGTACAGCGCGGCCCATCCTCGATTGTTTCCGCCATCGGCAATGCCCGTCGCGCCAGCGATGTGATCCTGACGCGGGAAAATATCCGCTCCCATCAGAACGATAAGCACTGGAATAACGTCAACCCGGCGGAGGTTTACCGTCGTAAGGGTGCCATCTCGGTGGCGCAGGTGGATAAGGACGATCGCGACGCCTTTGTGGCCCAGGAAGCCGAACGCTGCCTGGAGTGTAACTACATCTGCAGCAAGTGCGTGGACGTCTGCCCGAACCGCGCCAACGTCTCCATCGCCGTCCCCGGCTTCCAGAACCGCTACCAGACCCTGCATCTCGACGCGTACTGCAACGAATGCGGCAACTGCGCCCAGTTCTGTCCGTGGCAGGGCAAACCGTACCAGGACAAAGTCACGGTGTTCAGCCTGCCGGAAGATTTCCGCAACAGCGCCAATCCGGGCTTCCTGGTGGACGACAGCCGGGTGCATATCCGTCAGGGCGAACAGACCTGGGAATTGACCATCGGCAGCGACGGCCAGTTCCGGGATGTGCCCGCCGGGCTGGATGACATGTGCCGCATTATCAGCCATGTACACCAGCACCATCACTATCTGTTAGGCCGGGTGGAGGCGTAATCATGCTTATTTTAAAAAATGTCACCGCCGTGCAGTTGCATCCGGCGATGGTTCAGGAAAACGTCGATATCGCCATCGACGGCGACGAGATCCTCGCGGTCGGCCCGGCGCTAACCCAGCGCTTCCCGGAGGCGTCATATAAAGAGATGCATGGCAGAGTGGTGATGCCCGGCATCGTCTGCTCGCACAACCATTTTTACTCGGGGCTGTCGCGCGGGATTCAGGCGAAAATCGCTCCCTGCCCGGATTTTATCTCCACGCTGAAAAACCTCTGGTGGCGGCTGGACCGGGCGCTGGATGAGGAGTCGCTTTACTACAGCGGCCTGATTTGCTCGCTTGAAGCCATCAAAAGCGGCTGCACTGCGGTCATCGATCATCATGCGTCACCCGCTTATATTGCAGGCTCGCTGGACACGCTGCGCAACGCCTTTATTAAAGCGGGCTTGCGCGGGATGACCTGCTTCGAAACCACCGACCGCAACGGCGGGCTGAAGGAGCTGCAGGCGGGCGTCGAAGAGAATATCCGCTTCGCGAAGCATATTGATGCGGCGAAAGAGAAAGGCCAGCAGCCGTACCTGGTGGAAGCGCATATCGGCGCACATGCGCCCTTCACCGTCCCGGATGCGGGATTAGCGATGCTCAGCGAAGCGGTCAAGGTTACCGGGCGCGGATTGCATATCCATGCGGCGGAAGACCGCTACGACGTCTCCCACAGCCATCACCACTACGGCAAAGATCTGCTGGCGCGGCTGGCGGAATACGATCTTATCGACAGCAAAACGCTGATCGCCCACGGACTGTATCTTTCCGCCGATGATATCAAGCTGCTGAACGATAAAGACGGCTTCCTGGTGCATAACGCCCGTTCCAACATGAACAACCACGTGGGCTACAACCACCAGCTCACCGGCATTCGTAACCTGGCGCTCGGCACCGATGGCATCGGCTCGGATATGTTTGAAGAGATGAAATTCGCCTTCTTCAAACACCGCGACGCCGGCGGCCCGCTGTGGCCGGACAGTTTCGCTCGCGCGCTGACCAACGGCAACGCGCTGTTGAGCCGCAACTTCCACGCCAAATTTGGCCGCCTGGAAGCCGGGTATAAAGCGGATCTGACCCTTTGCGATTACGCCTCTCCGACGCCCCTGCTGCCAGAAAACGTGGCCGGGCATATTGCGTTCGGTCTCGGTTCATCGAGCGTGCACAGCGTGATGGTGAACGGCGTGATGGTTTACGAAGATCGCCAGTTCGCCTTTGATTGTGAACCCATCTATGCGCAAGCAAGAAAAGCCGCCGCCCGGATGTGGCAACGCATGGATGCACTGAATTAAAACCTGCCGCCTCCCGGCGAGCGGGAGGCGAAAAACGAGGGTGAATTATGATTGAGCAATTTCTTACACCAGGCTCCGTCGAGCAGGCGCTGGAACTTAAGCAGCGTTATCAGGACGATGCCGTCTGGTTTGCGGGCGGCAGCAAGCTGAATTCCGCGCCGGGCCGCACTGAAAAAACCGTGGCAATCTCGCTACAGAAAGTGTCCCTCGACTGGATAGACTGGGATAACGACTGCCTGCGTATCGGCGCAATGACCACGCTGCAAACCCTGCGCGACAGCCATCATCTGCCTCCCGCACTGTATGAAGCGTTAGGTTTTATTTACTCCCGCCACCTGCGCAACCAGTCCACCATTGGCGGAGAAATCGCCGCTGTAGAAGAGGAGTCGGTGCTGATACCGGTCCTGCTGGCGCTGGATGCGGTACTGGTATTCGGCGACGGCGAAACCGAGGCGCTGGAGAGTTACCTCGCACGGCCTGCCGACCGCCTGATTACTGAAATCATTATTAAAGACCCATACCGCGCCTGCTCTACCCGCAAAATTAGCCGCTCCCAGGCAGGTCTCACCGTATTAACCGCCGCCGTAGCCATCGACGAAGACAACAACCTGCGCATTGCGCTGGACGGCGTGGCGGATCGCCCATTGCGGTTACGGGATGTGGAGGCGCAGCGGCTGGACGGCGAGCGGCTTGAAGCCGCCGTCGGCGCGGCGATTTTCCCGCGTGACGATGTGCGCGGCAGCGTGGCCTACAAACGTTATATCGCCGGTGTGGTCGTGGCCGACCTGTACGCGGACTGCCAGCAGAAGGGAGAGGAAATCCAATGATTATTCAATTTACGCTCAACGGCAGCGCGCATCAGCTTGATGTCCATCCCGGCGCTAACGTTCAGAAACTGCTGTTTGGGCTGGGAATGCACTCGGTACGCAACAGCGACGACGGCTTCGGCTTCGCCGGTTCGGACGCCATCCTGTTTAATGACCGCCTGATTAACGCCTCGCTGCTGATTGCCGCCCAGCTGGAAAACGCCCACATTAAGACGGCGGAATCATTAGGGAAGTGGAACCAACTCAGCCTGGTGCAACAGGCAATGGTGGACGTCGGCGTCGTCCAGTCGGGCTATAACGATCCCGCCGCCGCGCTGATCATTACTGAATTACTGGATCGCATCGCCACCCCGACCCGCGATGAGATCGACGATGCCCTCTCTGGCCTGTTCAGCCGCGATGCCGGCTGGCAGCAGTATTATCAGGTGATCGATCTGGCGGTGGCGCGCAAAGCCGATCCCACCGCCACCTGCGCCGTTGCGCCCACTTTCCGTGACGATCTGGCCGTGGTCGGTAAGATCCACCCGAAAACCGACGCCGCCAAAATGGTTCAGGCCAAACCCTGCTACGTGGAAGATCGCATTACGCCGGATGCCTGCACCATCAAAATGCTGCGCAGCCCGCATCCCCACGCGCTGATTACCCACCTTGACGTCAGTAAAGCCGAAGCGCTGCCTGGCGTGGTACACGTGATCACCTGGCGCAACTGCCCGGATATTTACTACACCCCCGGCGGGCAAAGCGCCCCGGAGCCCTCGCCGCTGGACCGCCGCATGTTCAGCAAAAAACTGCGTCACGTGGGCGACCGCGTCGCGGCAGTGGTCGCGGAAAGCGAAGAGATCGCCTTGCAGGCGCTGAAACTGATCGATGTGCAATACCAGGTGTTAAAACCGGTGATGTCGATTGATGAAGCCATGGCCGAAGACGCGCCGGTGGTTCACGACGAGCCGGTGGTGTATGTCGCGGGCGCGCCGGATACCCTGGAAGAAGACAATAAAAAAGCCGTCCAGCGCGATGAGCATATGATCATCAACTTCCCGATTGGCTCGCGCCCTGCGAAGAATATCGCCGCCAGCATCCATGGCCACATCGGCGATGTTGAGCGCGGCTTTGCCGAAGCGGACGTGATTATCGAGCGCACCTATTCCTCAACCCAGGCCCAGCAGTGCCCGACCGAAACCCACATTTGCTTTACCCGCATGGACGGCGACCGGCTGGTGATCCACGCCTCGACCCAGGTGCCGTGGCACGTGCGTCGCCAGGTGGCGCGCATCGTCGGCCTGAAGCAAAACAAAGTGCACGTGATCAAAGAGCGCGTGGGCGGCGGCTTCGGGTCGAAGCAGGATATTTTGCTGGAAGAGGTATGCGCCTGGGCCACCTGCGTGACGGGCCGCCCGGTCTGGTTCCGCTACACCCGTGAAGAAGAGTTTATCGCCAACACCTCGCGCCACGTGGCGAAAGTCACCGTGAAGCTGGGCGCTAAAAAAGACGGGCGCTTAACCGCCATCAATATGGATTTTCGCGCCAACACCGGGCCGTTCGGCAACCACTCGCTGACGGTGCCCTGTAACGGACCGGCGCTCTCGCTGCCGCTCTACCCGTGCGATAACGTCGATTTCCAGGTAACGACCTACTACAGCAACATCTGCCCAACCGGGGCCTATCAGGGATACGGCGCGCCGAAAGGCAACTTCGCCATCACCATGGCGCTGGCGGAACTGGCGGAACAGTTGCAGATCGACCAACTGGAGATTATTGAGCGCAACCGCGTTCACGAAGGGCAGGAGTTGAAGATCCTCGGCGCGATTGGCGAAGGGAAAGCGCCGACCTCGGTGCCCTCCGCCGCCAGCTGCGCGCTGGAAGAGATCCTGCGCCAGGGCCGGGAAATGATCCAGTGGGATTCGCCGAAGCACAACGAAGGCGACTGGAAGATTGGCCGCGGCGTAGCCATCATCATGCAGAAATCCGGGATCCCGGATATCGACCAGGCCAACTGCATGATCAAACTGGAATCCGACGGCACCTTTATTGTTCATTCCGGCGGCGCGGATATCGGCACCGGGCTGGATACGGTGGTCAGCAAGCTCTCTGCGGAAGTGCTGCGCTGCCCGCTGGAAGATGTACATGTGATTTCCGGCGACACCGACCACGCGCTGTTTGATAAGGGCGCTTACGCGTCGTCCGGCACCTGTTTCTCTGGCAACGCGGCGCGCATGGCGGCCGAAAACCTGCTGAAGAAAATCCAGTTCCACGGCGCGCAAATGCTTGGCGAACCGGAAAGCGACGTTACGATTGTTGCGCCCGGCATCGTGCGCGGTAAGAAAGGCGAAGTGACGTACGGGGAGATTGCCCATAAAGCGGAAACCGGCACCGGGTTCGGCACCCTGGTGGCGACGGCTTGCTACATTACGCCGGAATTCGCCTTCCCTTACGGGGCCAACTTTGCCGAAGTGGCGGTGAATACCCGCACCGGGGAGATCCGGCTGGATAAATTCTATGCCCTGCTCGACTGCGGCACGCCGGTTAACCCGGATCTCGCCCTGGGGCAGATCTATGGCGCAACAATGCGCGCCATCGGTCACAGCCTGATGGAAGAGATTATTTACGACGCCGAAGGCCGTCCGATGACCCGTGATTTACGCAGCTACGGCGCGCCGAAGATTGGCGACATCCCGCGTGATTTCCGTGCGGTGCTGGTGCCAAGCGATGACAAAGTCGGGCCGTTCGGCGCGAAATCCATCTCTGAGATTGGCGTAAACGGGGCCGCCCCCGCTATCGCTACCGCCATTCATGACGCCTGCCAGGTCTGGCTGCGGGAATGGCACTTCACGCCAGAGAAGATCCTGAGCGCGCTAGGAAAACTATAACTGAACTGGCCGCTTCGGCGGCCTTTTCCCACGATTCAATGAATCACAACATAAGCGTCTGCATAAAGGGCATGTACCGGCTCAGGGCTTGCTGTACCTGAAAACGGGTGATTTAGGGCAGATAATTATTAATTGAATCAGATGATCAAATTTACTGATGAGGTGAAGGGATGTCTGATACTGATTTATCACACAAGGGTTCGGATCTTATTTATGAGTTAAATGATAATCCTCCGTTTCACCAAACCCTGATTGGTGCCATCACCCACCTGCTGGCGATCTTTGTGCCGATGGTGACCCCCGCGCTGATTGTCGGCGCTGCGCTGCAACTCTCAACCGAAACCACCTCTTATCTGGTCTCCATGGCGATGATCGCCTCCGGGGTTGGCACCTGGCTCCAGGTGAATCGCTACGGACCTATCGGCTCGGGTTTACTGTCCATTCAGTCGGTAAATTTCTCGTTCGTAACCGTGATGATTGCGCTGGGCAGCAGCATGAAGAGCGACGGTCTGCATGAAGAACTGATTATGTCGGCGTTACTGGGCGTGTCGTTCGTCGGCGCGTTTTTAGTGGTCGGCTCCTCGTTTATTCTTCCTTACCTGCGACGGGTCATCACCCCCACCGTCAGCGGCGTAGTGGTGCTGATGATCGGCCTGAGCCTGATCAAAGTCGGCATTATCGATTTCGGCGGCGGGTTCGCCGCGAAAAGCAGCGGTACTTTCGGCAATTATGAAAACATCGGCGTCGGCCTGCTGGTGTTGCTGGTCGTGATCGGCTTTAACTGCTGCCGCAGCCCGCTGTTACGCATGGGCGGCATCGCGATTGGCCTGATTGTCGGCTACATCGTGTCGTTCTGCCTGGGCATGGTGGACTTCAGCAGCATGCGCAACCTGCCGCTGATCACCGTCCCGATCCCGTTTAAATACGGTTTTGAATTCAACTTTCACCACTTTCTGGTGGTCGGCACCATTTATCTGCTGAGCGTGCTGGAAGCCGTCGGGGATATCACCGCTACCGCGATGGTCTCGAACCGCCCGATCAAAGGCGAAGAGTATCAGTCGCGCCTGAAGGGCGGCGTGCTGGCCGACGGGCTGGTGTCGGTGATCGCCTCCACCGTGGGCTCGCTGCCGCTGACCACGTTTGCCCAGAACAACGGCGTGATCCAGATGACCGGCGTGGCTTCCCGCTACGTGGGGCGCTTTATCGCCGTGATGCTGGTTATCCTCGGCCTGTTCCCGAGCATTGGACGCTTCTTTACCACCATTCCCGCGCCGGTGCTGGGCGGCGCGATGACGCTGATGTTCTCGATGATCGCCATCGCCGGGATCCGCATCATCATCACCAACGGCCTGAAACGCCGGGAAACCCTGATCGTCGCCACCTCGCTAGGGCTGGGCCTCGGCGTTTCCTATGACCCGGCGATTTTCCAGGTGCTGCCAGCCTCGATTTACGTGCTGGTTGAAAACCCCATTTGCGCAGGTGGCCTGACCGCCATCCTGCTGAATTTGTTGATTCCGCTCGGGCAGAAGCAAGAAGAGCCGGTGCCTCATGCGGTTGAAGAACTGGATTAACCACTAAGGAGTCGATCATGTCAGGCGAACAGACGCTAAAAGCCGTGCGCGGGAGCTTTCTCGATATTACCCGCACCGTTGAACATCCCGAGGAAATCGAGTCCGCGTTGCGTTTTGTGGAAGACGGGCTGCTGTTGATCCGCGACGGTAAAGTGGCGTGGTTTGGCGAATGGGAAGACGGCAAAGCACAAATCCCCTCCTCGATTCGCGTGCGCGATTACCGGGGCAAAATCGTGGTGCCGGGGTTTGTCGATACCCATATTCACTATCCGCAAAGCGAGATGGTCGGGGCCTACGGCGAGCAACTGCTGGAATGGCTGAATAAACACACTTTCCCCACCGAGCGCCGCTATCAGGACGCGGAATACGCCCGGGAAATGTCGACCTTCTTCCTCAAACAGCTGTTACGCAACGGCACCACCACGGCGCTGGTATTCGGTACGGTACACCCGGAGTCGGTGGATGCGCTGTTCGAGGCCGCCAGCCAAATCAATATGCGGATGATCGCCGGGAAAGTGATGATGGACCGCAACGCCCCGGACTATCTGCTGGACGACGCCGAAAGCAGCTATCTGCAAAGCAAAGCGCTGATTGAGCGCTGGCATAAAAACGGGCGTCTGCTGTACGCCATCACCCCGCGCTTCGCCCCGACCTCCACGCCGGAGCAGCTGGCGATGGCGCAACGGCTGCGCGAAGAGTATCCCGACACCTGGCTACACACCCATCTTTGCGAAAACAAGCAGGAAATCGCCTGGGTGAAAGCGCTGTTCCCGGAGCACGACGGCTATCTGGATGTGTATCACCAGTACGGGCTCACCGGCAAACGCAGCGTGTTCGCCCACTGCGTCCACCTTGAAGAAAAAGAGTGGGATTGCCTGAGCAAAACCGGCTCCAGCATCGCGTTCTGCCCGACCTCTAACCTCTATCTCGGCAGCGGCTTGTTCAATCTTCAGCAGGCGTGGCGCAAAAAAATCAAAGTGGGCATCGGCACCGATATCGGCGCAGGCACCACCTTCAACATGCTCCAGACGCTGAACGAAGCCTACAAAGTGGTCCAGCTGCAGGGCTACCGGCTTTCCGCTTACGAGGCATTTTATCTGTCGACGCTGGGCGGCGCGCATTCGCTGGGGCTGGACCACTGCATCGGCAACTTTACGCCCGGCAAAGAGGCCGACTTTGTGGTGCTGGAGCCCACCGCCACCCCGCTCCAGCAGCTGCGCTACGACAACTCCGTCTCACTGGTCGACAAGCTGTTTGTGATGATTACGCTCGGCGACGATCGTTCGATTTACCGTACCTACGTCGATGGCCGTCTGGTTTATGAACGCACCTGATTATTACAATGTTAACTGAGGGCATTCTTATGTCTGGCGATACACTACACACACCCAATACCGCGCAGCCGCGCAATGCACTGGATCATTTTTTCAAAATCTCCGAGCGCGGCAGCACCACGCGCCAGGAGATACTGGCGGGTTTAACCACTTTTCTGGCGATGGTCTATTCGGTCATCGTGGTGCCGGGGATGTTAGGCAAAGCGGGCTTTCCGCCCGGCGCGGTTTTTGTCGCCACCTGTCTGGTGGCGGGCTTTGGCTCGCTGCTGATGGGGCTGTGGGCGAACCTGCCGATGGCCATCGGCTGCGCCATTTCTCTTACTGCCTTTACCGCTTTCAGCCTGGTGCTTGGCCAGCAGATCAGCATTCCGGTGGCGCTGGGCGCGGTATTTCTGATGGGGGTGATTTTCACCGCCATTTCCGTGACCGGCGTGCGCACCTGGATCTTACGTAATCTGCCGATGGGCATCGCTCACGGCACCGGGATCGGCATTGGCCTGTTCCTGCTGTTGATTGCCGCCAACGGCGTCGGCATGGTGATCAAAAACCCGCTGGAAGGTTTACCGGTCGCACTGGGCGCGTTTACCTCTTTCCCGGTGATGATGAGCCTGCTGGGGCTGGCGATGATCTTCGGGCTGGAAAAATCGCGCATTCCCGGCGGGATCCTGCTGGTGATTATCGGCATTTCGATCATCGGGCTGATTTTCGATCCGGCGGTGAAATACCACGGGCTGGTGGCGATGCCGAGCCTGAGCGGTGAAGACGGCAAATCGCTGATCTTCAGCCTTGATATTATGGGCGCGCTACAGCCGCACGTGCTGCCCAGCGTGCTGGCGCTGGTGATGACTGCGGTGTTTGACGCCACCGGCACCATCCGCGCCGTGGCGGGCCAGGCGAACCTGCTGGATAAAGATAACCAGATTATCAACGGCGGCAAGGCGCTGACCAGCGACTCGGTGAGTTCGATTTTCTCCGGGTTAGTGGGCGCGGCGCCGGCGGCGGTGTATATCGAATCGGCGGCGGGGACGGCGGCGGGCGGTAAAACCGGCCTGACGGCGGTGGTGGTCGGCGCGCTGTTTCTGCTGATCCTGTTCCTGTCACCCCTGTCGTATCTGATACCGGGTTACGCCACCGCGCCAGCGCTGATGTACGTTGGCCTGCTGATGCTGAGCAACGTTTCAAAACTCAACTTCAACGACTTTATCGACGCCATGTCCGGCCTGGTGTGCGCGGTGTTTATCGTGCTGACCTGTAATATCGTTACCGGGATCATGCTGGGCTTCGTGACCCTGGTGGTTGGCCGGGTGTTTGCCCGGGAATGGGATCGCTTAAACATCGGCACCGTGGTGATTGCTGCCGTATTAGTGATTTTCTATGCCGGAGGCTGGGCGATTTAACGATCTGAGAAACAAAAAAACCCGCTTCGCGAAGCGGGTTTTTTATTGGCTAAAACTCAACGGCCGGCGGGCTTGCGGCGTTGCGCTCAAACAGCGCCAGCATATCCCGCGCCGCCTGATGCCCGGCCGCCATTGCCGTCACCACCAAATCCGCGCCGTGTACCGCATCGCCCCCGGCAAATACGTTATCGCGGGTGGTTTGGGTTGCCAGCCGCCGCGCGCCGCCGGTAATGATTAACCCGTTGTCGTCGCGCCGCACGCCGCTGCCCTGTAACCACGGCATGGCGTGAGGCCGGAAGCCAAACGCCATAATCAGCACATCGGCAGGCAGTTCGAATTCCGAACCGGCTATCGGCTGAGGGCGTCGCCGCCCATCGGCGCCCGCAGCGCCCATCCCGGTGCGAATCAGCCCAATACCGCTTACCTGGCCACGCGCATTGCGGGCGATATACTGCGGCTGGACGTTGAATAAAAACGCCACGCCCTCCTCCCGGGCGTTGATCACTTCTTTGCGCGAGCCCGGCATACTGGCTTCATCCCGACGATAGGCACAGGTGACGCTGGCCGCCTCGCGCCGCACCGAGGTACGCAGGCAGTCCATCGCGGTATCCCCGCCGCCCAGCACCACCACCTGCTTGCCTTTCAGTTCGGTCCACGGATAGTCAGGCGAATCCTCCAGCCCCATTACCCGCCGGGTATTGGCGATTAAAAACGGCAGCGCCTGGATAACGCCGGGCGCGTCTTCGTGCTCCAGCCCGGCGGTCATCAGTCCGTAGGTGCCCATCGCCAGGAATACCGCGTCGTACTCTTCCGTTAACTGATGGAACGTCTTATCGCGGCCAATTTCGCAGTTGAGATGAAACTGAATGCCCATTGCGCTGAAGATTTCGCGCCGCTGGCTGAGCAGCGATTTATCCAGTTTGAACGGCGGAATGCCGAAGGTGAGCAGCCCGCCGATTTCCGGGTGGCGATCGAACACGTCAACCTTCACGCCTTCGCGCGCCAGAAAGTCGGCGCAGCCCAGCCCGGCCGGCCCCGCGCCGATCACCGCCACGCGCTCCCGGCGCGGCAGCGCCGGAACAAAGGTGGGTCGCCAGCCCATTTTTAACGCGCTGTCGGTGATGTAACGTTCGATATTACCAACGGTCACCGCGCCGCTGCGGTTTTTCAGGGTGCAGGCCCCTTCACACAGGCGATCCTGCGGGCAGACGCGGCCACAGATTTCGGGTAACGAGCTGGTCTGGTGGGAAAGCTGCGCCGCCTCTTTAATTCGCCCCTGCTGAACCAGGCGGATCAAGTCAGGAATGGCGTTATGCACCGGGCAGGTCCAGTTGCACCAGGCTTTCTGCGCGCAATACAGGCAGCGCTCGCTTTCATAGCTGGCCTGCGCCTCGTCCAGCCCGTGATAGATTTCATCAAAATGGGTTTTACGTTCGGCGGCGTCGCGCTTTTCGGCCCCCTTGCGCGGCGGTTTACGCAAGATGCGTTTATTCTGCGGCTCCGGCATAAACCCCTGCGGGTTCGCCGCCTGGCGCTGGCGGGCGCGGCGCAGTTTGCCGAGCCCATTGCCGTCCATGACGCGTAACGCCTGGGTCGGGCAGTGCGCCACGCAGGCGGGCTGGACGCGCTCTACCGACTGGCATAAGTCGCATTTTTGGGCCAGAAGTCCCTTTTCATCAGGCGTAACGATAATATCGATCGCGCCAAACGGGCAGGCTACCAGGCAGCTCTTACAGCCGATACAGCGCGTGGAGTCCAGTTGGATCGTGTCGTTGTCATAATGCAGCGCCTCTATCGGGCAACTCTTTACGCAGGGCGCGTCCAGGCAGTGCTTACAGGTCACCGCGCTGCTGTGTTCGCCGTTGAAAATGACGCGAATGCGCGGCAAAAAGTCGCGGCGCTGCTGCGGCCAGCCGTCGTTATGCGCAACCACACAGGCAACCTCACAAGCGCGACAACCGATACACTCCCTGCTATCGGCGACAATCAATCTGTTCATAGGCATCCTTTATGTTTCGGTTTGTGAAATTACGTTTCTGGAAACAATGCAAGAACCGGGCGATGTTGTGATTTCCCGTCCGGGAGAGCGAAATGTTGTGAATGTGATCAAATTAATCGCGCCAGAACTGTGGCAAGCGGTTTTCACAGACAGGCGTTACGCTCTCAGAATGAGAGGCGGGAATGATGCATAAAAACGATTTTTATCCTCACGCGATCCTGAGATAAGCGATCCACAATGAATCACTCGCTTTATCAATCTGAGAATCGCCGGTTTTATCAAATGCAAACGCTTGCGTCGCTAATCGGTACGACGACGGTTCTGAGCGGCAACTTTGTGAACTCCCCCGCGTTTTAACGACGTCCTTTGCCCCGCACGAAAAACTGGCACTTTCTGAGCATGGTGTCAGGGGTTGGCAACCGTAATCACATCACGGCAGATCCGGGTCGTCTCAGACCGTCGTCAGAGGAAGCCGTATTCACGCAGGCAGCGCCTGGTCTGCTCGCGGGTTTAACAAAAGGATGGAATTCATGAGTACGCTTGATTCACGACCACAAACGCTCCCCCAGGATAACGCCGCGCCGACGGATGAAGTCGACCGCGTGTTGTCCCCGGCAAAATTGTGCATTCTCGGATTACAGCATGTGCTGGTGATGTATGCCGGCGCGGTGGCGGTGCCGCTAATGATTGGCGATCGGCTTGGGCTGGATAAAGAAACCGTCGCGCTGTTAATCAGTTCCGA
This sequence comes from Atlantibacter hermannii, assembly GCF_009907385.1. Classification (GTDB taxonomy): domain Bacteria; phylum Pseudomonadota; class Gammaproteobacteria; order Enterobacterales; family Enterobacteriaceae; genus Atlantibacter; species Atlantibacter hermannii_A. The sequence continues at coordinate 40,207 of NZ_JAAATR010000116.1, read as the reverse complement.
TCTGTTCTGCTGCGGCGTGGTCACGCTGCTGCAATGTCTGGGCGTGGGCCGATTTATGGGGATCCGTCTGCCGGTGATTATGTCCGTCACCTTCGCCGCCGTAACGCCGATGATCGCCATTGGCCTGAACCCGGATATCGGCCTGACGGGGATCTTTGGCGCGACGATCGCGGCGGGCGCGATCACGACGCTGCTGGCACCGGTCATTGGCCGTTTGATCCCGCTGTTCCCGCCGCTGGTTACCGGCGTGGTGATCACCTCCATCGGGCTGAGCATTATTCAGGTCGGTATCGACTGGGCGGCGGGCGGTAAAGGCAATCCGCACTATGGCGATCCGGTTTACCTGTGCATCTCGTTTGCCGTGCTGCTGTTTATTCTGGTGGTGACCCGCTTTGCGAAAGGGTTTATGTCTAATGTGGCGGTGCTGCTGGGGATCGTGTTTGGCTTTGTCCTGTCGTTGATGGTCAATGAAGTCAATCTGACGGGCCTGCATGACGCTAAATGGTTCGCTATCGTGACGCCGATGGCGCTGGGCACGCCGGTGTTCGATCCGGTGTCGATCCTCACCATGACCGCCGTGTTGATTATCGTGTTTATCGAATCGATGGGGATGTTTCTGGCGCTGGGGGAAATCGTCGGGCGCGAACTGACGTCGCAGGACATCGTGCGCGGCCTGCGGGTGGACGGCGTCGGCACGCTGTTCGGCGGATTGTTTAACAGCTTTCCGCACACCTCGTTTTCGCAAAACGTCGGGCTGGTGAGCGTGACCCGCGTTTACAGCCGCTGGGTGTGCGTGGCGGCGGGGATCATATTGATACTCTTCGGCATGGTGCCGAAAATGGCGGTGCTGGTGGCGTCTATCCCGCAATTCGTGCTGGGCGGCGCGGGGCTGGTGATGTTCGGCATGGTGCTGGCGACCGGCATTCGCATTCTCGCCCGCATCAACTACACCACGAACCGTTACAACCTTTATATTGTGGCCATCAGCCTGGGCGTGGGGATGACGCCGATGCTGTCGCACAACTTTTTCTCGCAGTTCCCCGCCGTCCTCCAGCCGCTGCTGCACAGCGGGATCATGCTGGCGACCTTTAGCGCAGTGACGCTGAATCTGTTTTTCAACGGTTATCATCCACAGACCGGGCTGGCGGAAGAGCCGTCCTGCGTCAGTGGGAAATCGGTGAGAACGGTACGGATGTGGCTGCTGCTGCGCAAAGTGAAGAAGAACCGGGAAGAGTGAAATAAAAAAGCCCCGGTCCTGTAACCGGGGCTTGTGATAAGTCAGAAAACTTATTTAACCGGACGCATCGCCGGGAACAGGATCACGTCGCGGATGGTGTGGCTGTTGGTGAACAGCATAACCATACGGTCGATACCGATGCCCAGACCTGCGGTCGGCGGCAGCCCGTGCTCCAGCGCGGTCACGTAGTCTTCGTCGTAGAACATCGCTTCGTCGTCGCCCGCGTCTTTGGCATTCACCTGATCCTGGAAACGCTGCGCCTGATCTTCCGCGTCGTTCAGCTCGCTGAAGCCGTTGCCGATTTCACGGCCGCCGATGAAGAATTCAAAGCGGTCGGTGATTTCCGGGTTTTCGTCGTTACGACGCGCCAGCGGAGACACCTCTGCCGGGTATTCGGTGATGAAGGTCGGCTGGATCAGGTGCGCTTCCGCCACTTCTTCGAAGATCTCGGTCACGATGCGGCCCAGGCCCCAGCTCTTCTCCACCTTGATGCCGATGGATTCAGCAATCGCTTTGGCAGAGTCGAAGTTGTCCAGATCGGCCATATTGGTTTCCGGACGGTATTTCTTGATCGCTTCGCGCATGGTCAGTTTTTCGAACGGCTTGCCGAAGTCGAACACTTCATCGCCGTAAGGCACTTCGGTTTTGCCCAGCACGTCCTGCGCCAGAGTGCGGAACAGCGATTCGGTCAGCTCGATCAGATCTTTGTAATCCGCATACGCCATATAGAGTTCCATCATGGTGAACTCTGGATTATGACGCACCGAGATACCTTCGTTACGGAAGTTACGGTTGATTTCGAACACGCGCTCGAAGCCGCCAACCACCAGACGCTTCAGGTACAGTTCCGGCGCGATACGCAGGTACATATCCAGATCCAGCGCGTTGTGATGGGTGATAAACGGACGGGCAGAGGCGCCGCCAGGGATCACCTGCATCATCGGGGTTTCCACTTCCATAAAGCCGCGACCCACCATGAACTGACGGATGCCCGCCAGGATCTGGGAACGCACTTTGAAGGTATTGCGGGATTCATCGTTGGAGATGAGATCCAGGTAGCGCTGACGGTAGCGCGCTTCCTGATCCTGCAGACCGTGGAATTTGTCCGGCAGCGGGCGCAGGGCTTTGGTCAGCAGGCGCAGTTCCGTACAGTGGATCGACAGCTCGCCGGTTTTGGTTTTAAACAGCTTGCCGCGCGCCGCCAGGATATCGCCCAGATCCCACTTTTTAAACTGCTCGTTGTAAACGCCTTCCGGCAGATCGTCGCGGGCAACGTACAGCTGAATGCGGCCGCCCACGTCCTGCAGGGTCACGAAAGAGGCTTTACCCATAATGCGGCGGGTCATCATGCGACCGGCTACCGCCACTTCCACGTTCAGCGCTTCCAGCTCTTCGTTTTCTTTAGCATCGAATTCAGCGTGCAGTTGGTCAGAGGTGTGGTCGCGACGGAAGTCGTTCGGGAACGCGACGCCCTGCTCACGCAGTTGCGCCAGCTTGTCGCGACGGGTCTGGAGTTCGTTATTAAAATCGGCTACCGCATCCGCGTTCTGCGCGTGTTGTTCAGACATGTTGGTTCCTCATAACCCTGCTTTCAAACTTGCTTCGATGAATTTGTCCAGATCGCCATCCAGCACCGCCTGCGTGTTACGGGTTTCAACACCGGTACGCAAGTCTTTGATGCGGGAGTCATCCAGTACGTAAGAGCGGATCTGGCTGCCCCAGCCGATATCCGATTTGTTGTCTTCCAGCGCCTGTTTCTCAGCGTTTTTCTTCTGCATCTCAAGCTCATACAGCTTCGCTTTCATCTGCTTCATGGCCTGATCTTTGTTTTTGTGCTGGGAACGGTCGTTCTGGCACTGCGTCACCGTACCGGTCGGAATGTGGGTGATACGCACCGCGGATTCCGTACGGTTAACGTGCTGGCCGCCCGCGCCGGATGCGCGGTAAACGTCGATGCGCAGATCAGCCGGGTTGATTTCGATATCGATATCGTCATCCACTTCCGGGTAGACAAACGCGGAACTGAACGAGGTATGGCGACGGCCGCCGGAGTCAAACGGGCTTTTACGCACCAGGCGGTGAACGCCGGTTTCAGTACGCAACCAGCCGAACGCGTATTCGCCGGAGATCTTGATGGTGGCGGATTTAATACCGGCCACTTCGCCTTCGGATTCTTCGATGACTTCGGTTTTGAAGCCGCGCGCTTCGGCCCAGCGCAGGTACATACGCAGCAGCATGCTGGCCCAGTCCTGGGCCTCGGTGCCGCCGGAACCGGCCTGCAGGTCGAGATAGCAGTCGGCGCTGTCGTATTCGCCGGAGAACATGCGGCGGAATTCCAGCTGCGCCAGTTTGGCATCAAGCTGATCGAGTTCAACAACGGCTTCGTTGAAGGTTTCTTCATCGTCGGCTTCAACCGCCAGTTCCAGCAGGCCGGAAACATCCTCCAGGCCCTGGTTTAGCTGGTCCAGCGTATCGACGATGGCTTCCAGAGACGAGCGCTCTTTACCCAGCGCCTGGGCGCGTTCGGGCTCGTTCCAGACATCAGGCTGTTCGAGTTCAGCGTTTACTTCTTCGAGACGTTCTTTCTTTGCATCGTAGTCAAAGATACCCCCTAAGAACGTCGGTGCGCTCGGTGAGGTCCTGAATACGGTTTTTTACCGGGTTAATTTCAAACATGGTCAGTATGATCTTTAAGTGATGACGGTAGTCAGAATGCGGTCGTAAGGGCGAAAGTTTACCGGAAATTCGCCCTTTTTTATAGCGAAACTGGCGTTAAAGCGGCCAGAGATGGTCGATTATTAACTGCACACTGCGATTGCCGCGAAACTCGTTGATATCCAGCTTGTAAACGATTTCCACTTCGCGTACGCCCGCGTCGGGCCAGCGGGCAGTATCAACGTTAAACGCGATGCCGTCTAACAGCGGGCCGCCCTGCGCCGGTTCCAGCATGACCTTCAGGTGTCGCTCGCCCACCAGCCGCTGCTGCAACAGCCGAAAACGCCCGTCAAACGCCGGTTCCGGGAACCCCTGGCCCCACGGACCGGCGTCACGCAGTTGCTCTGCGATCTCCAGCGTCATCTCCTGCGGCTGTAGCGGGCCGTCGGACCACACTTCGCCTTCCAGTAACGCCGGATCGAGCCATTGCGCTACCAGCTCAGCGAAACGCTGCTGGAAGACCTCGATTTTTGAGGCTTCCAGCGACAGGCCCGCCGCCATGGCGTGGCCGCCGAATTTAAGTATCAGTCCCGGATTCAATGTATCGAGGCGCTCCAGCGCATCGCGCAGATGTAGACCGGGAATCGAACGGCCTGAGCCTTTGAGCGTGCCGTCGCCCGCAGGCGCAAAGGCGATGACCGGGCGGTGGAACCGCTCTTTGATACGCGATGCCAGAATGCCCACCACGCCCTGATGCCATTCGGGATGATAAATCGCCAGCCCGACCGGCAGTTCGTCAGCGCTTTTCAGGCAGGCGTCGCACAGCGCCAGCGCTTCTGCCTGCATACCCTGCTCGATCTCTTTACGGGTCTGGTTCAGGGCATCCAGTTCATTCGCCAGTACGCGCGCTTCGCCGGGGTTATCGCACAGCAGCAGCGCCACGCCCACCGACATATCGTCCAGCCGCCCGGCAGCGTTCAAACGCGGTCCGAGAGCGAACCCCAGATCGCTTGCCGCCAGCTTTTGCGGATCGCGACTGGCGATTTCCAGCAGCGCGCGAATGCCCGGTCGGCATTTCCCGGCGCGGATGCGGCTCAGCCCTTGCCAGGTCAAAATGCGGTTATTGGCGTCGAGCGGCACGACGTCCGCCACGGTGCCTAACGCCACTAAATCGAGATATTCCGCCAGGTTAGGAATGGCAATGCCCTGCTCATCGAACCAACCTTTGTCGCGCAGGTGGCTTCGCAGCGCCAGCATCAGATAGAACGCCACGCCGACGCCCGCCAGCGATTTCGACGGAAATTCACAGTCCGCCAGGTTAGGGTTGATAATGGCTTCGGCATCCGGCAGCGTCGCGCCCGGCAGGTGGTGATCGGTAACCAGCACCGGGATACCGTACCGGCGTGCGTGCTCTACGCCTGCGTGAGAAGAGATGCCGTTGTCCACCGTCATGATCAGCTCAGCGCCCAGCGCTTTTGCCTGATCCACCACTTCCGGGCTTAAGCCGTAACCGTCTTCAAAGCGGTTCGGCACCAGATAACCGATCTCTTTTCCGCCAAGGCTGCGCAGCGCCAGTACGCTGAGCGCGGTGCTGGTCGCGCCGTCGGCGTCAAAATCCCCCACCACCACAATGCGCTGCCCGGTTTTAAACGCCTGATACAGCATTTCAACAGCAGCGTTGATGCCGGTGAGCTGCTGCCAGGGCAGCATGCCTTTTACGCTGCGCTCAAGATCTTCCGCGCCGCGTACGCCACGGCTGGCATACAGCCGTTTTAACAGCGGCGAAAGCGATGGCGGCAGTACGGCGGTTTCATCCACCTTACGCCGACGGAGTTGCGATTGTTGCTTCACGCGTTATTGTCCGCCGGTCTGTTTCTGATGTTCGTCAAGGAAGGCTTTCATCTCTTTCGGCCCCTGATAGCCCGGCACCACATAGCCATTGCTTAATACAATCGCCGGCGTACCGGTCACGCCGAACTGCACGCCCAGGGCGTAGTGATCGGCGATGTCGATATCGCAGCTGGCGGCGGGTACGGATTTGCCGCTCATGGCGTCATCAAAGGCTTTATTGCGATCGTTGGCACACCAGATGGATTTCATGTCTTTTTCCGCCTGGCTCTGGATGCCCTGACGCGGGAATGCCAGATAACGCACGGTGATGCCCAGCGCGTTATAGTCTTTCATCTCTTCGTGCAGTTTATGGCAGTAGCCGCAGGTGATGTCGGTAAACACGGTGATAACGTGTTTTTCCTGCGGGGCTTTATACACAATCATCTCTTTTTCGAGATGGGCAAGTTTGCCCATCAGCAGTTTGTTGGTCACATTGACCGGCGAGCTGCCGCTAACGTCATACAGCGGCCCCTGGATGATATGTTTGCCGTCCTCGGTGACATACAGCACGCCGCTGCTGGTCAGTACGGTTTTCAGGCCAGGAACCGGAGACGCCTGAATATCCGCGCTTTGCACGCCCAGTTTCGCCAGCGATTGCTTAATGACCGCGTCGTCAGCGTGAACCATACCGGAAACAGTGGCTGCCAGAAGCGTCAGCAGCATAAAGCCTTTTTTCATAACATGTCCTTTAGTCAGCAAGCACTTACGCACGTGGGTGATGCTGTTGATGAAGTTGCCGCAGGCGTTCGGTCGCCACGTGCGTATAAATTTGGGTTGTTGATAAATCGCTATGGCCCAGCAGCATCTGCACCACGCGCAGGTCCGCGCCGTGATTAAGCAAATGCGTGGCGAAGGCATGGCGTAAAACGTGAGGCGAGAGTTTATCGCTGTCAATACCTGCCAGTGTGGCGTAATGCTTGATGCGATGCCAGAAAGTCTGGCGCGTCATTTGTTGCGCGCGGTTACTTGGGAACAGCACATCGCTGGACTGGCCGTTGAGCAGCCACGGTCGGCCATGTTCAAGATACTGCTCCAGCCAGTGCACCGCCTCTTCCCCCAGCGGCACCAGGCGCTCTTTATTGCCTTTCCCCACCACGCGCACCACGCCCTGACGCAGGCTGATATCGCTCATCACCAGCCCCACCAGCTCAGACACGCGCAGCCCGGTGGCATAAAGCACTTCGAGCATCGCCTTGTCGCGAAGTTCAATCGGGTTACCTTCCAGCGCGGGGGCCTGTAACAGCCGGTCAACCTGCGCCTCGCTTAAATCCTTCGGTAAGCGCTGGGGCAGTTTCGGCGAGGCCAACTGGGCGCTGGGATCGTCCGGGCGAATTTTTTCCCGATACAGATGCTGAAACAGTCGACGAACCGCGCTGAGCAGGCGCGCAGAACTGGTGGCCTTATAGCCGCCTTCGACGCGCTCGGCCAGCAGCCCCTGTAAATCATCGCTACCGGCAGAGAGTAAATCCCGCTCATGGTGATGAAGCCACTGCACCAGCATCGTCAGATCCCGACGATAGGCGCTAAGGGTGTTTTCCGACAGATTGCGCTCCAGCCAGAGCGCATCCAGAAACTGTTCGACGCGGATAAGATCCTGTTCCACACGAGCCTCTCGTTTATCATGCAGGGTTGCATTATGCATGATAGCGGCCGCGATCTGGTACACTGAGCCACCCGTACAGCAAGAAATGAGATGTAATCGCAATGAAAATGGGTCTTTTTTATGGTTCCAGCACCTGTTACACCGAAATGGCGGCGGAAAAAATCCGCGACATTATCGGGCCGGAACTGGTGACGTTACATAACCTGAAAGATGACGCCCCGGCGCTGATGGCGCAGTACGATGTGTTAATCCTCGGCATTCCGACCTGGGATTTTGGTGAAATTCAGGAAGACTGGGAAGCCGTCTGGGACCAACTGGACACACTGGATCTCGACGGAAAAATCGTTGCGCTGTACGGCATGGGCGACCAGCTTGGCTACGGTGAATGGTTCCTCGATGCCCTCGGCATGCTGCATGATAAGCTGCTGCCAAAAGGCGTGAAGTTTGTGGGCTACTGGCCGACCGAAGGGTATGAATTTACCAGCCCGAAACCGGTGATTGCCGATGGTCAGCTTTTCGTCGGCCTCGCGCTGGATGAAACCAATCAGTACGATCTTAGTGATGAGCGTATTGAGCAATGGTGCGAGCAGATACTGGCGGAGATGGCCGGGCATTTCTCCTGAGTCATTATGATGGACGGCCGCTTTGCGGTTGCTGTAACAGCACCCGGCGCAAATCGCGCCATTCACTGGCATCCATGCTGTCCGCGGCCAGCCATAAATGCTGGCTGCGTTGAGTCTCAGGATGCCGCAAGCGCAGCAGCATACCGCTTTGCAGCATCCACGGCGCGCCAATCAGCTCCCACTCCACCCCCTGCCAGCGCAGCCGGTAATCCATCGTCAGTTTTACTTCGCCCTGTAGCGAATGAATACGCCGCTGGCTGCGCACGCAATCAAACACCACCAGCGACAGTAAAACCAACCAAACCGGCATATAACTCAGCGGCCAGGGCAGCAATAAGATCACCGCTGCGACAATGCCGTGCAGCATGAGAGAAAACCACTGTGCGCGCCACGAGACGCGGAGATCAGATTGCCACAGGACCACGATCCCGGTTCCGCGTCTGAATCAGTTGCACCATGCGCTGCAGCTCAGGGTCCGCAGGCTTACCGTGGTTCATTAACCAGTTGAAAAGATCGGGATCGTCGCATTCGAGCAGGCGAATAAACACCTGTTTATCGTCATCGCTCAGAGAGTCGTACTCGTGTTCAAAGAACGGCATGATTGAGATATCCAGCTCACGCATCCCGCGACGGCACGCCCAGTGAATACGGGCTTTATTGTTAATATCCATGACTGCTTTCCTGGGTAATCACTCTGGAAGATGCCTGCTAGTGTAACTCGTTTTCAACGCTTCATTTAATGGAATGTTGTCATTTAGGCGTCATCTTCCAAAAAACCTTATTAAAAATGAAACTATTACGCGTTTTTGCGGGAAAACGCGTAAATCAAAGAGACGGCACGAATCGCAATGTCAAAGCGCTTGCAATGTCATGTGGCTCTTTTACCATTAGTCTCATTCGACTCTGCATGATGAACCGGGGCAATTTTATGGCATTTAATCCGTTTCCACCGCGCCAGCCGACGGCTGCCGCTCGACTGCCTTTGACGCTGATCTCTCTTGAAGACTGGGCGCTGGCGACCATGACCGGCGCTGATAGCGAAAAGTATATGCAAGGCCAGGTGACCGCGGATGTGGCGCTGATGACGGAAAACCAGCATCTGCTGGTGGCCCACTGCGACGCAAAGGGCAAAATGTGGAGCAACCTGCGCCTGTTTCGCCAGAATGACGGCTTCGCCTGGATCCAGCGTCGCAGCGTGCGCGACGCCCAGCTCACCGCGCTGAAAAAGTATGCCGTGTTCTCGAAGGTGACTATCGCACCGGACGACAATGCGGTGCTGTTAGGCGTGGCGGGTTTCCAGGCGCGCGCCGCGCTGGCCAACCACTTTTCGACCCTGCCGGACGCGGATAACCCGGCGGTCCACGTTGACGACACCACCCTGCTGTGGCTGCCGCTGCCCGCAGAGCGTTTCATATTGATCATCTCAGAAGAGAAAGCCCAGCAGCTCACCGAAAGCCTGCGTGGTGAAGCGCAGCTTAATGCCAGCCAGCAGTGGCTGGCGCTGGATATCGAGGCCGGTTATCCGATTATCGATGAAGCCAACAGCGCGCAGTTTATCCCTCAGGCGACCAACCTTCAGGCGTTTGGCGGCATCAGCTTTAAAAAAGGGTGCTATACCGGCCAGGAGATGGTGGCGCGTGCGAAATTCCGCGGCGCCAACAAGCGCGCGCTCTGGTCGCTGGTCGGTAACGCCAGCCGCACACCTGCGCCAGCGGAAGATCTGGAATTGAAAATGGGCGACAACTGGCGCCGTACCGGGACCGTTCTGGCCGCCGTGAAGCTGGATGACGGCACCGTGCGCGTTCAGGTGGTGATGAATAATGACATGGAAAGCGCCAGCGTCTTCCGGGTGCGCGATGAACCCAGCCATACTCTGGCGATTGAGCCGCTGCCGTATTCGTTAGAAGAAGCGTGATAACACACCCCTCGCAGGCCGCGAGGGGTATTTTTTAATGTTGACCGACGTACAGATAAATCGCCAGGAAGTGGCACACGCTGCCACCCAGCACAAAGCCGTGCCAGATCGCATGGTTGTACGGAATACGTTTACACACGTAGAAAATTACGCCCAGCGAATAGACAACCCCGCCAGCCGCTAACAGCGTCACCCCGCCAAGCGCAAGTTTTTCCGTTAGCTGGTAAATCACAATCAGCGACAGCCAACCCATCGCCAGATAGGTCACCAGCGACAGCACCTTAAAGCGGTGCGCGATAGTTAATTTAAACAGGATACCCAGCAGCGCCAGTCCCCAGATGACAATCATCAGGGTGCGCGCCAGCGTTGAATCAAGCCCCACCAGTAAAAACGGCGTGTAGGTCCCGGCAATCAGTAAATATATTGCGCAGTGGTCGAACTTTTTCAGCCAGATTTTCGCTCTGGCATGCGGGATGGCGTGGTACAGCGTCGACGCCAGAAACAGCAAAATCATGCTGCCGCCGTACAGGCTGTAGCTGGCGATCGCCATCACGTTAGCGTTGGCGTCCACCGCCTGGATTAGCAGCAGCACTAATCCTACGATCCCAAACACCAGCCCGATACCGTGACTGATGCTGTTGGCTATTTCCTCAGCCAGTGAATATCCCTTCTCAATTAATGGTTTGCTAACCATAAGGCGACTCCGGGGGAACTGAATATAAAAGCAGCTCCACTAGCCTAATTGAGAATGATTTCAGTGTACACCTGTTCGCTAAAATATTTATTTTACCGATTGTGTACAGCGGTGGGATCTTGCCAAAAGCTATGCAGAAATCACTTCAAAAGCAATTACATACAGCTGCGTCACGCCGGGGTAAATGTCGTTGATAACCTCGCGCAGCACGTCAAGCGTCATATTCTCCTGGTGAGCATGTTCGTCGTTTAACGCGCTCAACAGCGTTGGCGTGACGCTCAGGACTTTGATGGTGCAAAAGTAACCGTCGTCCTCGTGCCGCCCTACCCGCAGAATTTGCCCCGGTTCGAAGTGCGCCTCGCTCTCGTCGCGAATAGTGATGGTTTTACGGCCGGCCAGAATGTCGCGCTCAAAGCGCTGAAAGAAAGTGATATCGTTCATAAGGTGCTCATTAACATTATGTTCAGGATGGGGGGATATTACCTTTCCCGGGGTGGGTTCAACACCACAATTCCAGTATCCTTGAACCAGTGCATGAAAAAGGATCGCTCACCGTGACGATATTCACCCATTCCGCCGTCGCCAGCCTGAATAACATCGAAATGATGGTCTATAACTACGTCATTAAAAATCGCGACAAAGTGATGTATATGACCATCCGCGAGCTGGCTGAAGCGGTGGGTGTTTCAACGACTACGGTGCTGCGCTTTTGCCGCAAACTCAACTGCGACGGTTACTCCGAATTCCGGGTGCGTTTTAAGCTCTATCTGGAACAAAACGAACCCCGGCAGGCCAGTTTCGGGGCCAGTGAGATCATCAGCTTTTTCCGCAGCGTAAATAACGACGAGTTTGAGCAACTGCTGGATGAAGCCGTGGATATCATCCTGGCGTCAGAACGGATTATTTTTGTCGGCGCGGGGACATCCGGTTCGCTGGCAAAATACGGCGCGCGCTTTTTCTCTAACGTCGGGAAATTCAGCAATCACATTGATGATCCCTACTTCCCGGTGACCAACGATATGGCAAAAAACGCACTGGCGATTGTGCTGTCGGTTTCCGGCGAAACGGCGGAGATCCTGCGCTTCGCCAGCCAGTTCAGCCTGCATCATTGCAAAGTGTTGTCGATCACCAGCCACGATAATTCGTCGCTGGCGAAACTGGCCGATTTTAATCTTTCGTGGCATATCCCCCAGACCCGCATCGCGGGCGTTTATGACATCACCACCCAAATCCCGGTGGTCTATATTCTTGAGACCCTGGGGCGCAAAATCGCCGGCAAACTGGGGGAATAAAACACCCTGTTTTCTGACGGTAACAAGTCACAACCCGTTGATTTTGTTATATCGTGACATTTGCATTTCCTTTTGACAGACTCGCCTTCACCTCCTGTCTCACACTGTTCCGGGATCTCTACGATGAAAAAACTGACTTTACCCAAAGATTTTTTATGGGGTGGCGCGGTCGCCGCGCACCAGGTTGAAGGCGGCTGGAATAAAGGCGGCAAAGGCCCCAGCATTTGCGACGTGTTGACCGGCGGCGCGCACGGCGTTCCGCGTGAAATCACCGACAGCGTGGAAGCGGGAAAATATTACCCCAATCATGAAGCCGTGGATTTTCATGGCCGCTACAAAGAAGACATCAAGCTGTTTGCGGAGATGGGCTTTAAGTGCTTCCGCACCTCCATCGCCTGGACGCGTATCTTCCCGAATGGCGACGAGCAGACCCCAAATGAAGAGGGTTTACAGTTCTACGACGACATGTTCGACGAACTGTTGAAGTACAACATCGAGCCGGTGATCACGTTGTCCCACTTCGAAATGCCGCTGCATCTGGTACAGCAATATGGCGGCTGGACTAACCGTAAAGTCGTTGATTTCTTTGTGCGCTTCGCCGAAGTGGTGTTTGAGCGTTACAAAAACAAGGTCAAATACTGGATGACCTTTAACGAGATCAACAATCAGCGCAACTGGCGCGCCCCGCTGTTCGGCTACTGCTGTTCCGGCGTGGTGTATACCGAACATGAGAATCCGGAAGAGACCATGTATCAGGTGCTGCATCACCAGTTCGTCGCCAGCGCACTGGCGGTGAAAGCAGCCCGCGGCATCAACCCGGCAATGAAAGTCGGCTGCATGCTGGCAATGGTGCCGCTGTATCCGTTCTCCTGTAAGCCGGAAGACGTAATGTTTGCCCAGGAATCGATGCGCGAACGTTATGTCTTTACCGATGTGCAACTGCGTGGTTACTACCCGTCCTATGTCCTGAACGAATGGGAGCGTCGCGGCTTCAACATCAACATGGAAGACGGCGATGAGCAGGCGCTGCGCGAAGGCACCTGCGATTATCTGGGCTTCAGCTACTACATGACCAACGCGGTGAAAGCCGAAGGCGGCAGCGGCGATGCGCTATCCGGTTTTCAGGGCAGCGTCCCGAACCCGCATGTAAAAGCGTCCGACTGGGGCTGGCAGATTGACCCGGTTGGCCTGCGCTACGCGCTGTGCGAGCTGTATGAGCGCTACCAGAAGCCGCTGTTTATCGTTGAGAATGGCTTCGGCGCGTACGATAAAGTGGAAGACGACGGCAGCATCAATGACGATTACCGCATTGATTACCTGCGCGCCCACGTTGAAGAGATGATCAAAGCGGTGACTTACGACGGCGTGGATCTGATGGGTTATACCCCGTGGGGCTGCATCGACTGCGTCTCCTTTACCACCGGCCAGTACAGCAAGCGCTACGGCTTTATCTACGTGAACAAACACGACGACGGCACGGGTGATATGTCCCGCTCCCGTAAGAAAAGCTTTAACTGGTATAAAGAAGTCATCGCCAGCAACGGCGAAAAACTGTAATCCAGTCAGGGGCCCTAGCGCCCCTTTTTACTGTTCAATCATTAATGACATTGATGAAACCTATCCCAATGATAGGCCCGGCTTGTAAAATTTATTGATACCCATCAAGGGGTAGAATTCCCACACTGACACTATGCCCTTTCAGGAACCAGATAGTTTGCGGTCTCTGAGACCTCATTCACCTTGAAGGGATAATAAGATGAAAAACCTTACTAAACTGGCGCTGGGTGTCGTGGGCGTCGGTCTTGTCGGCTACCTCGGGCTCGTGGCGTATGTGTATCACCACGACAGCGAGCGTAACAGCCGCGCTTTGACTCAAACCTCTGCTTCACCGCAAAACAACAACGTGCTGGCGATCATGCGCGACAAAGGGTGTGACTACTGCCATACCGTGTCCAGCGATCTGCCGTTCTACTCCTCGCTGCCCGTCGCGAAGCAGCTGATGAACTACGACATGCACCTTGGCTACAAATCATTCAACCTCACCCCGCTGCGTCAGAGTCTGATTGACGACACGCCCGCGCTGCAAAGCGATTTGACCAAAATCGAATGGGTGATGGAGCATCAGACCATGCCGCCGACGCGCTATACCGCCCTGCACTGGGACGGCAAAATGAGCGACGAAGAGCGTGGCGTGGTGCTCGACTGGATCAAGGCCCAGCGCCTGAAGTATTACGCTGCCGACGACATGGCGGAGCAGCACCGCAACGAACCGGTCCAGCCGATCCCGCAAACCGTCCCTTACGATGCGCGCAAAGCCGCGCTGGGCTTCCGGTTGTATCACGATCCGCGCATCTCTGATGACAACTCCATCTCCTGCGCCAGCTGCCACCAGCTTGGCGCGGGCGGCGTGGATGGCCGTAAAACCTCAACCGGCGTGCGCGGCGAAATCGGGCCGATTAACGCCCCAACGGTGTTTAACTCGGTGTTTAACGTGGTGCAATTCTGGGATGGCCGCGCGCCGGACCTGAAAGCCCAGGCCGGGGGCCCGCCGCTCAACCCGATCGAAATGGCGTCCAAATCCTGGGATGACATCACCGCCAAACTGAATCAGGACGCGATCCTCAGGCGCGACTTTACTGCCGTCTATCCGGAGGGCTTAAGCGGCGACACCATTACCGACGCCATCGCCGAGTTTGAAAAAACGCTGATCACACCCAACTCGCCGTTCGACAACTATCTACGCGGTGACGAAAACGCGCTCACCGCTCAGCAAAAACAGGGCTGGAAGCTGTTTAAAGATAACAAGTGCGCCACCTGCCATACCGGGGTGATCCTTGGCGGGAGAACCTTTGAACCGCTGGGCCTGAAGAAAGCGTTCACGTTTGGCGACGTCCTGCCGGCGGATATTGGACGTATGAACGTCACCCATGACGAACGTGACCGCCTGCGCCAGAAAGTGCCGACGCTGCGCAATATCGCGCTCACCGCGCCGTATTTCCACCGTGGCGACGTGGCGACGCTGGATGAGGCGGTGAAATTGATGCTGCGTTACCAGGTGGGCACCGAACTGCCGCAGTCCGAGGTGGATGACATCGTGGCATTCCTGCAAAGCCTGAACGGCGTCTATAAACCCGCGTCGCTGGAATAACCCTATAGCCGCCCGCAAGGGCGGCTACTTGCCCCCCGCCAGATCGATAACGCTGCCGGTTACGTACGACGCGCTGTCGCTTACCAGCCAGGCGATGGCCTGCGCCACTTCTTCCGGCTGCCCGCCGCGCCGCATCGGGATGGCAGGCGCAACGCGATCCACCCGTCCCGGCTCGCCGCCTGAGGCATGCATTTCGGTATAGATAAAGCCTGGCCGCACGCCGTTAACGCGAATGCCCTGCGCCGCCACTTCCAGCGACAGCCCGGTGGTCAGCGTGTCCACCGCGCCCTTCGAGGCCGCATAGTCAACGTATTCCCCCGGCGACCCCAGCCGCGCCGCCACCGAAGAGACGTTAACAATCGCCCCGCCGCTGCCGCCGTGTTCGGTGGACATCCGCTTTACCGCCTCCCGGCAGCATAAGAAATAGCCGGTGACGTTGGTGGACAGCACGCGATTAATCCGCTCGGCGGTGAGATTTTCAACGCGGCACTGGGTTGAAAGAATGCCCGCGTTGTTCACCAGCACGTTAACCGGCCCCCAGGCCTCGTCGATGGCGGTAAACATCGCCACCACCTGCTGCTCGTCAGAGACATCCGCCTGCCAGGCCAGGGCTTCGCCGCCCGCTCGCGCGATCTCATCCACCACCGCCTGCGCGGCCTGCCGATCGCGATGATAGTTCACCACCACCCGCATCCCCTGCTGCGCCAGTAGCAGCGCGGTGGCTTTGCCAATTCCCCGGCTGGCACCGGTAATTAATGCGATGGTCATAACATCTCCCAAAAAATAAGGGCACCGAAGTGCCCTTACAGGATAGAACAACGCGCTGCGTTACTGATATTCACTCATCGGCACGCAGGAGCAGAACAGGTTGCGGTCGCCGTACACATCGTCCAGACGTTTTACCGTCGGCCAGTATTTATTGGCGTGGCCCGCCGGGAACACCGCCAGCTCGCGGCTGTACGGATGCGCCCACTCTTCGGCCAGTTCGTTCTGGGTATGCGGCGCGTTAACCAGCGGGTTATCCTCCAGCGGCCATTCACCTTTCGCCACGCGATCGATCTCCTCGCGGATGGTCAGCATCGCGTCGATAAAGCGGTCCAGCTCCAGTTTGCTTTCCGATTCGGTCGGCTCAACCATCAGGGTTCCGGCTACCGGGAACGACATGGTCGGCGCGTGGAATCCGTAGTCGATTAAACGCTTGGCGATATCCAGCTCGCTGATGCCGGTCTGCTCTTTCAGCGGACGAATATCAAGGATGCACTCGTGCGCCACGCGGCCATCGCGCCCGGTATACAGCACCGGGAACGCGCTTTTCAGACGCGTTGCGATGTAGTTGGCGTTGAGGATCGCCGTCTGGCTGGCGCGCTTAAGACCCTGCGCGCCCATCATGCGGATGTACATCCAGCTGATTGGCAAAATCGACGCGCTGCCGAACGGCGCGGCGGAAACCGCGCCCTGACGGGTCAGCATACCTTCAATCTGCACCACGCTGTGGCCCGGCACAAACGGAGCCAGGTGCGCTTTCACGCCGATCGGACCCATGCCCGGGCCGCCGCCGCCGTGCGGAATACAGAAGGTTTTATGCAGGTTGAGGTGCGAGACATCCGCGCCGATATGGCCTGGCGTGGTGATGCCCACCTGGGCGTTCATGTTCGCGCCGTCGAGGTAAACCTGGCCGCCAAACTGATGCACCACATTGCACACTTCGCGAATGGTTTCTTCGTACACGCCGTGCGTCGACGGATAAGTCACCATGATGCACGACAGCTGGTCGCCCGCCTGCTCAGCTTTAGCGCGCAGATCGGTCAGATCGATGTTGCCCTGCTTATCGCACGCCACGACCACCACCTGCATCCCCGCCATCTGCGCGGAGGCCGGGTTGGTGCCGTGCGCGGAAGCCGGGATCAGGCAGATATCGCGATGCCCTTCGTTGCGGCTCTCGTGATAGTGACGGATTGCCAGCAGACCGGCGTATTCGCCCTGCGCGCCGGAGTTCGGCTGCATGCACAGCGCGTCGTAACCGGTGAGTTTCACCAGCCACTCGGAGAGCTGGGCGATCATCTGGTGATACCCTTCCGCCTGATCCACCGGGCAGAACGGGTGCAGCTCGGCAAATTCCGGCCAGGTAATCGGGATCATTTCCGCCGCCGCGTTGAGCTTCATGGTGCAGGAGCCCAGCGGGATCATCGCCTGGTTGAGCGCCAGATCTTTACGCTCCAGCGAGTGCATGTAGCGCATCATCTCAGTTTCGCTGTGATAGCGGTTAAACACCGGGTGCGTCAGGATCGCGTCCTGGCGCAGCATGGCGTCCGGGATCGAGCGGCTGTCGTGCGCCACATCTTTATCCAGCTCGCTGATATCCAGCCCGTGGTTGTCGCCCAGCAGCACGCTAAACAGGTTCAGCAGATCCTGGCGGGTGGTGGTTTCATCCAGGGTAATGCCTACGCCGTTCAGCACGTCGCTGCGCAGGTTGATTTCTTTGGCCTGGGCGCGGCTCAGCACCGCGGCTTTATCCGTGATTTCTACGCACAGCGTGTCGAACCAGCTGCTGTGGCGCAGTTTCAGGCCCTTCTGCTGAAGGCCCGCTGCCAGAATATCGGTCATACGGTGGATGCGATCGGCGATGCGCTTCAGGCCTTTCGGGCCATGGTAAACCGCATACAGGCTGGCGATATTGGCCAGCAGCACCTGGGAAGTACAGATGTTGGAGTTGGCTTTCTCGCGGCGGATATGCTGTTCGCGGGTCTGCATCGCCATACGCAGCGCGGTGTTGCCCGCCGCGTCTTTGGAAACGCCGATGATGCGGCCAGGCATGGAGCGTTTATGCTCATCGCGCGCGCCGAAGAACGCGGCGTGCGGGCCGCCGTAACCCATCGGTACGCCGAAGCGCTGGGCGGAGCCGAACACGATGTCCGCGCCCTGATGACCCGGCGCGGTCAGCAGCACCAGCGCCATAAAATCAGCGGCCACGCTGACCACCACTTTGCGGGATTTCAGTTCAGCGATCAGCGCAGCGTAATCATGCACTTCGCCCGTGGTGCCGACCTGCTGCAACAGCACGCCAAACACGTCCTGATGGTCGAGCACTTTTTGCGCGTCATCGACAATCACGTCAAAGCCGAAGGTTTCGGCGCGGGTACGCACCACATCCAGCGTCTGCGGGTGTACGTCCGCCGCCACGAAGAAGCGGTTCGCGCCCTTAAGTTTGCTGACGCGTTTGGCCATTGCCATGGCTTCCGCCGCCGCAGTGGCTTCATCCAGCAGCGAGGCCGACGCGATGTCCATGCCGGTCAGATCGATAGTCACCTGCTGGAAGTTAAGCAGTGCTTCAAGACGGCCCTGAGAGACTTCCGGCTGGTACGGCGTATAGGCGGTGTACCAGCCCGGGTTTTCCAGCATATTACGCAGGATCACCGGCGGCGTGTGCACGGCGGCATAGCCCATGCCAATAAAGGTTTTATAACGCTTGTTGCGGGCGGCGATGGCTTTCAGTTCAGCCAGCGCCGCGAATTCGGTGGTCGCCTCGCCGATAGCGGGCGGCGTCGCCAGCTGAATGTCTGCGGGCACGATTTGCGCCGTCAGGGCATCAAGGGATTCCGCGCCAACGGTATTGAGCATGGCGTGCAGTTGCTCGCTATCCGGGCCGATATGACGGTCAATAAACGCGTCGCGATTTTCCAACTGGTCGAGGGTCTGGGTCATGAGCGAGGGTTCCTGAAACGTGCAGTGAATCGGGTGGTCACTGGTGATACTCGAAAAATTGTTCATGTTGCAGAAGCCAGCGCTCCTGCAACATGAATGATGACGCGTATTTATTCGTCTTCTAACAGGGCTTCGTAACCCGCCGCATCCAGTAATGCTTCTACTTCGGATTCGTCGCTGGCTTTGATACGGAAAATCCAGCCTGCGCCATACGGCTCGCTGTTCACCTGCTCCGGGGAATCGCTCAGGGCGTCGTTTACCGCAACGATTTCACCGCTGACTGGCGCATAAATGTCGGATGCCGCTTTCACGGATTCCGCCACCGCGCAATCATCGCCCGCGCTGACGGTCGCGCCAACGTCCGGCAGATCGACGAATACCATGTCGCCCAGCAGTTCCTGCGCATGTTCGGTAATACCGACGGTATAAGTGCCGTCCGCTTCTTTGCGCAGCCACTCATGCTCTTTGCTGTATTTCAGTTCACCTGGCACATTGCTCATTTCTTTTTCTCCGAATAACAAAACAGTTACTGAACCACCGGCTTACCGGCGCGAACAAAAATCGGTTTAGTGACGATAACCGGCATTTCACGGTTGCGGATCTGCACGATGGCGGTGTCGCCAATCCCGGCAGGCACCCGCGCCATCGCGATGCTGTAGCCCAGCGTTGGCGAGAACGATCCGCTGGTGATTTTGCCTTCCTGTACGTTGCCCTGCGCATCGGTGAACCGCACCGGCAGGTCATTGCGCAGAACGCCTTTCTCTTTCATCACCAGGCCAACCAGCTGGTCGGTGCCTTTCTCACGCTGGGATTCCAGCGCTTCACGGCCAATAAAATCACGATCTTCCGGCTGCCAGGCGATGGTCCAGCCCATATTGGCTTCCAGCGGAGAAACGCCTTCGTCCATCTCCTGACCGTAAAGATTCATGCCTGCCTCCAGACGCAGCGTATCGCGGGCGCCAAGTCCGCACGGCTTCACGCCTGCTTCCACGAGCTGGCTCCAGAACGCGGCGGCTTTTTCCGCTGGCATCGCGATTTCATAGCCCGCTTCGCCGGTATAGCCGGTAGTGGCGATAAACAAATCGCCTGCCTGCACGCCAAAGAACGGCTTCATGCCTTCTACGGCCTGGCGCTGTTCATCGGTAAACAGGGTTGCGGCTTTCTGCTTCGCCTGCGGCCCCTGAACGGCAATCAGCGCCAGGTCGTCGCGAACGGTGATGTCGAGGGAATAGGGTTCGGCGTGCTGGGTGATCCAGGCGAGGTCTTTTTCACGGGTGGCGGAGTTAACAACGAGGCGGAAATCATCTTCAGCGAGGAAATAAACAATCAGATCGTCAATCACGCCGCCGGAGGCATTGAGCATCCCGCTGTACAGCGCTTTACCCGGTTGGGTGAGCTTCGCCACGTCATTCGCCAGCAGATAGCGCAAGAATTCGCGGGTGCGCTCGCCATGCAGGTCGACGATGGTCATGTGGGAAACATCGAACATGCCGGCATCGCTGCGCACCGCGTGATGCTCATCAAGCTGCGAGCCGTAGTGCAGCGGCATCATCCAGCCATGGAAATCCACCATGCGCGCGCCGCAAAGCGTATGTTGTTCGAACAAAGGAGTCTGTTGAGCCATCTTTTCCTCTTACAGTCAGCAGAGGCTAATTGCCTCTTTACTACTGGACGAAACCCGGCGTCGGCATCATTCCCGCCGCCGACGCAAACGTTACCTTTGGCCTGAAGTTACCATCTAACGCAGGGACAAACCACACGCGAAAATGGGTCATTACATTAGCTTATGACCAAAACAGGAAAAGAAGGCTACAGTGGAATTCACTGGAAAAACGCGAATACAGACACATAAACGCAACATAATCGGCAGTGATTTTTTACGGGGAAGCATTTACGTCGGAAATTCCGACGAAATCGCTGAAAGGGAAAATTCGCCACATTAAAAAAACTAATTCGAAAAATCCGGTCAAATTAGAATAATTCAAATGAGGTGAGGCTTCCCTTCTCAGCGCCGGAAAAGGGAAGTGTGATCGAGTTAACGTAACCAGTCAGGCAGGTCGTTAAGACCCATCGCTTCACGAATCAGCTGTGGTTTTACCCCAGGCAAGGTATCCGCCAGTTTTAGCCCAACGTCGCGCAACAGTTTTTTGGCCGGATGGCTACCGGCAAACAGTTCGCGAAACCCCTGCATGCTGGCCAGCATTACCGCCGCGCTGTGCTTGCGGCTACGTTCGTAGCGGCGCAGATAGAGATGCTGCCCAATATCCTTGCCCTGCTTATGCAGACGGCGGATCTCGGCAATCAGCTCCGCCGCATCCATAAAGCCAAGGTTAACGCCCTGCCCGGCGAGCGGATGAATGGTATGCGCCGCGTCACCCACCAGCGCCAGACGGTGCGCGGCGAACTGACGGGCATAGCGTCCGGTTAGCGGATAGATCTGACGTCCGCTTTCCACTGAACACAGGCCGAGGCGATTATCAAAGGCGATGCACAGTTCCTGATTAAAAGTGTCGACATCGCACTGTTGTAACCGCTCCGCCTCTTTCGGCGGCAGCGACCAGACGATGGAGCACTGCACAGGATCGGGCAACGGCAGAAACGCCAGGATGCCTTCGCCATGGAAGATCTGCCGCGCCACCGCGCCGTGCGGTTCGGCGGTGCGAATGGTCGCCACCAGCGCGTGATGGCGGTAATCCCAGAACGTCAGCGGGATATCGGCGCGGTTGCGTAGCCAGGAGTTGGCGCCATCGGCACCCACCACCAGCCGCGCCGTGAGCATACTGCCATCCTGCAACGTCAAAAAGGCTTCGTTCTCACCAAACGCCACCTGCTGTAGCTGCGACGGGGCGATCAACGAGGCGTCGGCGTTGCGGGAGGCTTTCTCCCACAGCGCCTGGTGGACCACGCTGTTTTCGATAATATGGCCAAGATGGCTGTAGCCCATGCTTTTATCATCGAACGCGATGCGCCCGAAGCTGTCTTTGTCCCACACTTCCATGCCGTGATAGCGGCTAACCCGCTGTTCCAGAATGGATTGCCAGACGCCAAGTTTTTCCAGCAGTTTTTCACTGGCCGCGTTAATGGCGGAAACCCGCAGCGCGAAAGGCGCATCCGCCGCCAGCGGTTGCGGACGCTGCTGTTCGAGCACCGCGACGCGTAAGCCGCTGCCCTGCAATCCGCACGCCAGCGCCAGCCCGACCATTCCGCCGCCTACAATCGCCACATCTACGCTTTGCACATTTGTCTCCTTAGCGCGCAACCCAACCCAGAGTCCGCCTTGCCAGCGCATCGCGCGCTGGCGTGAATATCTCAACGCCCATTAACCCTACATTCCGCCCAACCACCAGCGGCGACCAGTGGTTAGCAAACAGATGCACCAGCCCGTCGGTAACGCCGACGGTGGCATCGCGATCCGGCTCGCGCTGGCGCTGCCAGCCGTTAAGCACCGCGAATGCGCCAACGTCCTGTCCCGCCTGCCAGGCCTGCGCCACGTTTTCCGCCAGGGTGATCACATCGCGCATCCCGAGGTTAAACCCCTGGCCGGCAATGGGATGCAGCGTTTGCGAGGCATTGCCCACCAGCGCAACGCGATGGGAGATTGACGATTCCGCGCGGCTCAACACCAGCGGATAGGCGCTTCTGGCCCCCGCATGGGTGATGCGGCCCAGACGCCAGCCGAACGCTTTCTGAAGCTCATCGCAGAACCGCGCGTCGCTCCAGTCCAGCACCTGCTGGTTTTCCAGCGGATGGCACCACACCAGCGAACAACGCCCCTGGGTCATCGGCAATACCGCCAGCGGCCCATGTTCGGTAAAGCGCTCGAACGCGCGGCCTCGATGCGGCTGTGCGGTGGTCACGTTGGCGATCACCGCCAGCTGTTGATAAGGCATATTTTGCCAGCGGATGCCGCACTGCTCGCCAATTGCGGAACGCGAACCGTCCGCCGCCACCAGCAACGCGCCGCGGATCTGCTGGCCGTTAGACAGCGTGACGTCGACGTGCTGTTCGTCGCGCGTCACGCTCATTACTCTGGCCGGGCAGTGTAGCGTCACGCCGCGCGCGCGCTTGAGCAGGGAAAACAGCCGCTGGCCGACTTCATGCAGTTCAACCACCTGCCCCAGCGCATCAATCTGATAATCCCGCGCCTCGATGGTAACAAACCCGGCATGGCCTCGGTCGCTGACGTGCACCGTTTCAATGGCGGTGGCGCAGTCAGCCAGATTTTGCCAGATGCCAATGCGCGCCAGATGCGCCACGGTCCCCTGGGCCAGCGCGATGGCGCGGGCGTCAAACCCCGGATGCGCCGTGCTGGAAGGCGGCGTCGCCTCAACGAGATGCACCGCCAGCTTGCCCTGGGTTAAGTGGGAAATCGCCAGCGCCAGGGTCGCGCCCGCCATTCCGCCGCCGACGATGATAATACTCATGGCTGTTTCGCCGCCGCCATCAGCGCTTCGATATCATCGGGGCGCTTCACCACGCTTGCCGTCAGGTTTTCATTGCCGGTGGCGGTGATCAGGATGTCGTCCTCAACCCGGATGCCGATGCCTCGGTACTGCGGCGGCACGTCGGCGTCCGGTGCGATATAGAGACCCGGTTCGACGGTGATCACCATGCCTGGCTCCAGCGTACGGGAGCGATCAGGGCCGTACACGCCCACGTCATGCACATCCAGCCCCAGCCAGTGGCTTAAGCCATGCATAAAGTAAGGGCGGTGGGCATTTTCGCTCATCAACTGATCGACATCGCCTTTCAGGATGCCGAGCTTCACCAGGCCGGTAATCATAATGCGCACGACGTCCTGAGTGACCTCCTGCATGGAGGTGCCAGGACGATACAGCGCAAGGGCCGCGTCCAGCGAGGCCAGCACGATGTCATAGATTTCGCGCTGCGGCTGAGTGAATTTGCCGTTGATCGGGAAGGTCCGGGTGATGTCCCCCGCGTAGCCCTGGTATTCGCAGCCCGCGTCGATCAGCACCAGTTCGCCATCCTGCAACAGCGATTCGTTTTCGGTGTAATGCAAAATGCAGCCGTTTTCGCCGCCGCCCACAATGGTGTTGTAAGACGGGAAGCGTGCGCCGTGGCGGTTGAATTCGTGAAGGATTTCGCCTTCAAGCTGATATTCAAACATCCCCGGACGGCATTTCTCCATGGCCCGCGTATGGGCCAGCGCGGTAATTTCTCCGGCGCGTCGCAGGGCAGCAATCTCTTCTTCGGATTTGAACAGGCGCATTTCATGCACCCAGGGTCGCCAGTCGGTCAGCGTGGCGGGCGCAGTGAGATTCTGGCGCGAGCCGCGACGCAGTTTATCCAGCGCGTGGAACACTGCCGCGTCGGCATAATCGTACTGGCCCTGGGCGTGATACACCACGTCGAGACCATTCAACAGTTGAAACAGCTGTTCGTTAAGCTCATCCCAGGCCAGCGCGCGATCCACCGCCAGTTTTTCCGGCGCGGCCTCCTGCCCCAGACGGCGGCCAAACCAGATTTCGGCGGTTTTATCGCGCACCCGGTTAAACAACACGCTGTGGTTGTGGGTATTATCGCTTTTGATCAGTACCAGCAGGGCTTCGGGTTCGTTAAACCCGGTGAAGTACCAGAAATCGCTGTTCTGGCGGAAAGGATATTCGCTGTCGGCGCTACGGGTCACTTCCGGCGCGGCGAAAATCAACGCGGCGCTGCCCGGCGCCATTTTTGCCAGTAATTGCTGGCGACGACGAAGGAATTCCTGTTGTGTCATGGCGCCTCCTACGCGGTGACGTAAATTAATGGAGCGTCGGTTTACGCACTTCCGGCGCGGTCGGCTGCTGCTGGCGACTAAAGGTGTCGTGGCAAAGCAGCGCGGCGACGCGGACGTACTCGACAATCTCTTCAAGAGACATTTCTAATTCTTCCTGATCCTCTTCTTCATCGTAACCCAGCTGGGCGATGTTGCGCAGATCGTCGATCGCTTCGCCGGTCTCGCCGGTGACTTTATCCAGCTTAGTCTGGGTTACGCCGAGGCCCAGCAGAAAGTGATTAACCCAGCCCGCCAGCGCATCGGCGCGGTCGAATACCGAGACATCATCACCTTCCGGCAGGTAGAGCTGGAACAGGAAACCGTCGCCTTCCAGCGAATCGCTGGTGGCGGAGTGCATTTGACGCAGCGCCTGGGCCAGATTCTGGCCGAAGGCCAGACCTTCGTTGGTCAGATCGTGCAACAGCGGCTGCCAGCTGCTGTCAGTATTGCCGCCGCACAGCATCCCACTGATGAGGCCATGCATTTCGGCGGGCGTCAGTCCCACACCCTGTTGGGTGAGTAGCTGGTTAACGTCATCGTAACCAGGTAAAGCGTTCTGTATAGACATGCGCATTCATCGTCGTTGGGAGGAAAAGTTCGTGTTATGCTACCACTTTGGGCCCTGGGGATACCAGAAAAGGGCTTGTATCTTCATATAAGGGTAGCTATAGTGTCGCCCCTTCGCAGCCCCGGCTGCGGTAGCAGGCGAGTCAACAGCAGGAAGGTGGAATGTCTGCACAACCAGTCGATATCCAAATTTTTGGGCGTTCACTGCGGGTGAATTGTCCGCCTGAACAAAAAGATGCGTTGAATCAGGCTGCAGAAGAGCTGAATCAACGGTTGCAAGATTTAAAAGTTCGCACTAGAGTCACAAATACCGAGCAGTTAGTCTTCATCGCAGCACTCAACATTTGCTACGAGCTAACGCAGGAAAAGGCCAGGACTCGCGACTACGCTGAAAGCATGGAACAGCGTATCAGAATGCTCCAGCAGACCATTGAACAGGCATTACTTGAGCAAGGTCGCATAAGTGAGAGAACAGGGCCGAAGTTTGAATAACACTTCAGGGTTGACTATGGTAGAGTGACCGTGAAGAAAAAATTTCTCTGAGATGTTCGCAAGCGGGCCAGTCCCCTGAGCCGATATTTCATACCACAAGAATGTGGCGCTCCATGGTCGGTGAGCATGCTCGGTTCGTCCGAGAAGCCTTAAGACTATGACGACATATTCACCTTGAACCAAGGGTTCAAGGGTTACAGCCTGCGGCGGCATCTCGGAGATTCCCTTCCCTACCTTTTCAGCCTTTCCAACAGCGACACCTTCTTACTGAAGGATACTGTTTCATGATCCAACAGCGTTTACCCCTTTCAACGCGCCAGCACATTCGCCAGCAGATCAGATTACGCCGAAAATCGCTTACTCAGCAGCAACAGTTGAACGCCGCCCAGCAGGGTGCCGCACGCATGATGGCTTTTGCGCCGGTTGTGGAAGCGCATACCGTGGCGCTGTTTCTCTCTTTCGATGGCGAACTGGATACCCGGCCCTTGATCGAAGGGTTATGGCGTGCGGGAAAAAAAGTCTATTTGCCGGTGCTGCATCCGTTTAGCCCGGGAAACCTGCTGTTTTTGCGCTACTTCCCCGACAGCGACCTGGTGCTTAATCAGTTTAAAATTCATGAGCCGGTGCTGGATGTACGCCACGTTTTACCGCTCCACAAACTCGATGTGCTGGTTACCCCGCTGGTGGCATTTGATTCCGCCGGGCAGCGTCTCGGCATGGGCGGCGGCTTTTATGACCGCACCTTGCAAAACTGGCGCGCGCACGGTTTGTTCCCGGTAGGTTATGCCCATGATTGCCAACATGTGGAATCACTTCCGGTTGAAGAGTGGGATATCCCGTTGCCCGCCGTGATCACCCCGACCGCCACCTGGCAGTGGCAATAAAAAAGCCCACCGAAGTGGGCCTTTCAGATCCAGAAAAAATCAGTAAAGCAGGCGCGCGCGAATGGTGCCCGGGATCGCTTTCATCGCCTGTAGCGCATTAAACGCAACATCTTCTTCCGCATCAATATCAATCACCACATAACCCATTTGCGACGTGGTTTGCAGATACTGGGCCGCGATGTTCACACCCTGTTCGGCGAAAATCTGGTTGATAGCGGTGAGAATGCCCGGACGGTTTTCGTGAATGTGCAGCAGACGGCTCACGCGGCCTTCGTGCAGCGGCAGCGATACTTCCGGGAAGTTTACGGCAGACAGGGTTGAGCCGTTATCAGAGTATTTCGCCAGTTTGCCCGCCACTTCCAGACCGATGTTTTCCTGCGCTTCCTGGGTCGAGCCGCCGACGTGCGGCGTCAGGATCACGTTATCGAATTCGCACAGCGGCGAGTTAAACGGATCGCTGTTGGTGGCCGGTTCGGTCGGGAATACGTCAATGGCCGCGCCCGCCAGATGTTTGCGTGACAGCGCATCGCACAGCGCCGGGATATCCACCACGGTGCCGCGTGCGGCGTTGATCAGCAGCGAGCCGGGTTTCATCAGCGCCAGCTGTTCCGCGCCGATCATATCTTTGGTCGAGGCGTTTTCCGGCACGTGCAGGCTGACCACGTCGCTCATGTTCAAAAGCTCGGAAAGATACTGCACCTGCGTGGCGTTGCCCAGCGGCAGTTTGCTTTCGATATCGTAGAAATAGACGTGCATACCCAGCGATTCCGCCAGAATGCCCAGTTGGGTACCGATGTGGCCGTAGCCGATAATACCCAGCTTTTTACCACGCGCTTCAAAAGAGCCCGCCGCCTGCTTGTTCCAGATACCGCGGTGCGCTTTGGCGTTGGCTTCAGGGATGCCGCGCAGCAGCAGCAGCAGTTCGCCGATCACCAGTTCGGCGACCGAACGGGTATTCGAGAACGGTGCGTTAAACACCGGCACGCCGCGACGCGCCGCCGCCTGTAAATCAACCTGGTTGGTGCCGATGCAGAAACAGCCTACTGCCACCAGCTTTTCCGCCGCAGCGAAGATCTCTTCAGTCAGATGAGTACGGGATCGCAGGCCGATGAAATGGGCATCACGGATGGACGCTTTCAGTTGCTCGCTGTCCAGCGCGCCTTTGTGATATTCGATATTGGTATATCCTGCTGCACGCAGGCTATCGATGGCTTTCTGGTGAACACCTTCCACCAGTAAGAATTTAATCTTGTCTTTTTCCAGTGATACTTTTGCCATTTCCCGACCCTGTTATTCTGAGCTGATGTTGTGCTGGGTAATAAGTCACCCTTCTGCCAACATATCAAAATTTCGCGGCCCGGCAATATGAACGTTTGCGTCACGATTTTGAAGAAATATCATCCAACTGCAAAAGCCAGAATAAAATATTGCCTGAAAGAATAAAGACGAAAGGAATGACAGGAGTGTGTCGAGATTGTGACAGATGTCACCAAATTCCGTGGGGGGAAATTTTTTTCTCAAACAGGGCACTTTCGCGCCCCGCTCAGATCATTTCACGATGGTTTTCACGCCGTCGGCGGTGCCAATCAGTGCCACATCGGCGCCACGGTTAGCAAACAGCCCCACGGTAACCACGCCCGGAATACTGTTAATAGCATTCTCCAGCGCCACAGGGTCAATAATTTCAAGGCCATGCACGTCAAGGATCACGTTGCCGTTATCGGTTAACACGCCC
Organism: Atlantibacter hermannii; assembly: GCF_009907385.1. Taxonomy (GTDB): domain Bacteria; phylum Pseudomonadota; class Gammaproteobacteria; order Enterobacterales; family Enterobacteriaceae; genus Atlantibacter; species Atlantibacter hermannii_A. The sequence goes on along the minus strand of NZ_JAAATR010000116.1, from coordinate 11,994 downwards.
TGGCGGTACTCCGGACGGCCGCCCAGTTTAACCAGCTGACGCGCCACGCAGCTGCGCGCCATCGGGATCACTTCCACCGGCAGCGGGAATGCACCAAGGATATCCACCTGCTTGGAAGCGTCCGCGATACAGATAAACTTCTCCGCCACCGAAGCAATGATTTTTTCGCGGGTTAATGCCGCGCCACCGCCTTTAATCATCTGCATATGGCCGTTGATCTCGTCGGCACCGTCAACGTAGATACCCAGCGAATCGACTTCATTGAGATCGTAAACGGTGATGCCGAGCGCCTTGAGTTTTTCGGTGGAAGCATCAGAGCTTGAAACCGCGCCATCGATTTGATGCCTGATGGTGCCAAGCGCATCAATAAAGTGTGCGGCGGTCGATCCTGTACCGACTCCTACGATGGTGCCAGGCTGCACATACTGGAGCGCCGCCCAACCCACTGCTTTTTTCAGTTCATCCTGCGTCATGGTCTTTTGCCTGTGGTATGAAATCTGTGGCGCATTATAGAACAAGGCGTGACGAAAAGGGGTATCTATTGGCGCGGCAAATCTCTACCAGAGTCTGTTTTTGTCGGTAACGCCGGGAAAATTATGTCATAGTGCCCGGTAGTGCAGATTATCAGGAATTCAGGAGCAGCCCCGAGACATGAAACGCCCGGACTACAGAACATTGCAGGCGCTGGACGCAGTCATTCGTGAACGCGGTTTTGAGCGCGCGGCGCAGAAGCTGTGCATTACTCAATCCGCGGTATCGCAGCGGATAAAGCAACTGGAGAATCTGTTCGGCCAGCCGCTGCTGGTGCGTACCGTGCCGCCCCGCCCGACTGAACAAGGGCAAAAGCTGCTGGCGCTGCTGCGCCAGGTAGAGTTGCTGGAAGATGAGTGGCTGGGAGATGAGCAAACCGGCTCGACGCCGCTGCTGCTATCGCTGGCGGTCAACGCCGACAGTCTGGCGACGTGGCTGCTGCCAGCGTTAGCGCCAGTGCTGGTCGATTCCCCCATTCGCCTTAATCTTCAGGTTGAAGACGAAACCCGTACCCAGGAACGCCTGCGGCGCGGCGAAGTGGTGGGCGCGGTGAGTATTCAGCCGCAGCCGCTGCCGAGCTGCCTGGTGGATCAACTGGGAGCGCTGGATTACCTGTTTGTGGGGTCGAAAGCCTTTGCGGAACGTTATTTCCCTAACGGCGTTACCCGCGCCGCATTGCTGAAAGCCCCCGCCGTGGCGTTCGATCATCTGGACGACATGCACCAGGCCTTTTTGCAGCAGAACTTCGACCTGTCGCCCGGCAGCGTGCCCTGCCACATCGTCAACTCCTCTGAAGCTTTCGTCCAGCTGGCGCGCCAGGGGACAACCTGCTGTATGATCCCCCACTTGCAGATTGAAAAAGAGCTGGCAAGCGGCGAGCTGATCGACCTGACGCCAGGCTTATTCCAGCGCCGGATGCTCTACTGGCACCGCTTTGCGCCAGAAAGCCGCATGATGCGCAACGTCACCGATGCGCTGCTGGAGTACGGTCACAACGTGTTGCGCCAGGTATAAAAAAACCCGCCAGTTGGCGGGTTTTTGTTATTACTGCGCGGTTTGCGCAGGGGTCGTTGTCGCAGGCTGAGACTGCGTAGTGCCCTGCCCCTGGTCAGGCTGGAGCTCAAACACCACATCAACCTGATCGTCAAACTGGATGGTCGGCTGCTCGTAGGTTTCCTGAGCCGATACCGCTGGCGCGGCGTCCGCTTTCATCATGCGAACCATCGGGCTCGGCTGATAGTTGGAAACATGATAACGCACGCTGTAGACCGGGCCGAGTTTGCCTTTGAAGCCTTCCGCCAGCTGTTGCGCCTGGTGGGTGGCATCGTCAATCGCCGCTTTACGCGCTTTATCTTTATACTGCTCCGGGTCGGCTACCGCTAACGAGACCGCACGGATTTCGTTCAGTCCCGCTTTTAACGCGCCGTCGAGCAGGTTGTTCAGCTTGTCGAGCTGGCGCACGGTCACTTCAACGGTGCGGATCGCGCGATAGCCTTTAAGAATGCTTTTGCCGTTCTGGTAGTCGTAATCCGGCTGAGTGCGCAAGTTCGCCGAATTGATATCTTTTTTCTCTACCCCGTTTTCCTGCAGGAATGTGAGGTATTGCGCAACGCGATCGTCAGCCTGCTTTTTGGCTGCGGCGGCGTCTTTAGCGGAAACATTCACTTCGATAGCGAGTGTCGCGATATCCGGCACTGCATCGACGCTGGCCGTCCCTGACGTCACGATATGGGGGCCGTTCGGCAGTTCGTTTGCCTGCACGCCACCCGCGCCTAATCCAATCATTGCCGCCAGGGCCATCACTTTAAACTTCACTGTTCTTCCTCCGCGTACGTTCCAAATCAAACGCCCGGAAATGATACGAGCGCCACGTGCAAGCTTAGCCGCTGGCGGGCGAAAGTCTATAAGAGAAAGATTAGTTAATCAGTTGTGACAAGTGATTAACGCCATCTTTCGCCAGCTGGAAAGCGATCACCCACATCACCATCCCCACGATACCATTGATAATACGCTGCGCTTTAGCCGTGCGCAGACGCGGCGCCAGCCAGGCGGCCAGCAGCGCAAGTCCGAAAAACCACAGGAATGACGCGCTGACTGTGCCCAACGCAAAGGCGCGTTTTGGCCCTTCGGCCAGTTGGCTGCCCAAACTGCCCAGCACCACAAAGGTATCGAGATAAACATGCGGATTGAGCCAGGTGACCGCCAGCAGCGTACCGATAATACGCCATCGGCCCTGGCGCATCACTTCAGCGTTAGCCAGCTCGATATTCTGGCTCATGGCGGTGCGAAACGCGCCCCAGCCGTACCACAGCAAAAAGCCAACGCCGCCCCAGGTAACCAGCGCCAGCAGCCAGGGGGACTGCATCAGGATCGCGCTGCCGCCAAAAATCCCCGCGCAAATCAGCGCTAAGTCGCTGATGGCGCACAGCAAGGCAATCATTAAATGGTACTGGCGACGAATGCCCTGATTCATCACAAAAGCGTTTTGCGGGCCTAACGGAAGGATCATGGCTGCACCAAGAGCAAACCCTTGAAAATAATAACTTATCACACTGCTTTCCTGACATTCACGAGATGGAGGGCAAGTGTAATGCGCCACGCTCATTAGCTCTAACGCAAAATTTTAATCGCTAATTAGCATGGCTAATAATCACTGGCATAAAAAAGCCAGCGAAACGCTGGCCTGGGGATTATTGCGCGTCGGTGGGTTTATCCAGCGACGTCGGTTTGATGTCCTGCGCCGTAGTCTCGGTGATGATAGACGGCTGCTTCGGCTGGGGCTTCTCTGCCTGTGCCTGTTCCTGCTTTGGCTGCGCCGGCTGTTTGACGTTCACATCCATCTGCGGATACGGGATGCTGATGCCCTCGGCGTCCAGCGCTTTTTTAGCGCGCTCAAGGATATCCCAGTAAACGTCCTGCAAATCGCTGCTTTTGCTCCAGGCGCGAATCACGAAGTTGATGGAGGAAGCGCCCAGCTCGTTCATGCGCACCGTTCTTTCACGATCCGGCAGGATACGCTCATCGGACATCACGATATCGGTCAGGATCGCACGGACGCGATCAATATCCGCGTCGTAGGACACGCCGATCACCAGTTCGTTACGGCGCACCGGCTGGCGCGAAAAGTTAATGATATTGCCCGCGATAATTTTACCGTTCGGCACCACCACATACTTACCGTCGGCGGTAATCAGCGTGGTCGAGAAAATCTGCACGTGCTGCACAGTACCCGCGATCCCGCCGAGATCGACATACTCCCCGGCGCGGAACGGACGGAAGGTGACCAACAGTACGCCCGCCGCCAGGTTCGAGAGTGACCCCTGTAACGCCAGGCCCACCGCTAAACCTGCCGCACCCAGCACGGCAATTACCGAGGCCGTTTGCACGCCTACGCGCCCCAGCGCGGCAATCAGCGTAAACGCGATAATACCGTAGCGCACCAGCGCGGACAGGAAGTCCGCCACGGTGGCATCGATGTGACGCGCCAGCATCAGCTTGTTGACGGTGTTGGAAATCGCGCGCGCCACAATCATCCCCACGATGATGATCGCGATGGCCGCAACGATATTGACTAAATAACTCAACAGCAGCGCCTGGTTGGTTACCAGCCAGTCGCCGGCACCGTTGATGCTGTCGACAACGTTCAAATCTTCCATTTACGGTTCCTTTTGCTATCGCTAAATTTGGCTTTCATTGCCCCGCTGGGCTTTGAATCACGGTTTATAAAGGGTAAACAAAAACGCTGGAGTGTGCCAAGTTGGTCACAGAAATGGGATTCCGGGGCGGGTAATACGGGGAAAATTAAGAAAAAAACCCGCACAAGGCGGGTTTTATAGACGGGCGTTAGCGCGACAAATTACAGAACGTCAACCGCGTTCAGTTCTTTGAAAGCCTGCTCCAGACGGGTGATCATTGAAGTCTGGGCAGCACGCAGCCATACGCGCGGATCGTAGTATTTCTTGTTCGGCTGGTCTTCGCCTTTCGGGTTGCCCAGCTGACCTTGCAGATACGCTTCGTTAGCTTTGTAATAGTTCAGAATACCTTCCCAGGTGGCCCATTGGGTGTCGGTATCGATGTTCATTTTGATCACGCCATAGCTGACGGAGTCTTTGATTTCCTGAGCGGAAGAGCCGGAACCGCCGTGGAACACAAAGTTCAGGCTGTTGTGCGGCAGGTTGTGTTTTTTGGACACATATTCCTGAGAGTCGCGCAGTATAGTTGGGGTCAGTTTGACGTTACCCGGCTTGTAAACGCCGTGAACGTTACCGAAAGAAGCCGCAATGGTGAAACGCGGGCTGATGGCGTTCAGTTTGGTGTACGCGTAGTCCACGTCTTCCGGCTGGGTGTACAGTGCGGAAGCATCCATATGGCTGTTGTCCACGCCGTCTTCTTCACCGCCGGTGCAACCCAGTTCGATTTCCAGAGTCATGCCGATTTTGGACATACGCTCCAGGTATTTAGAGCAGATTTCGATGTTCTCTTCCAGAGACTCTTCAGACAGGTCGATCATGTGAGAAGAGAACAGCGGTTTACCGGTAGCGGCGAAGTGTTTTTCACCCGCATCCAGCAGGCCGTCGATCCACGGCAGCAGTTTCTTCGCGCAGTGGTCAGTGTGCAGGATCACCGGCACACCGTAGTGTTCAGCCATCTGATGGACGTGATGCGCGCCAGAGATCGCGCCAAGAATCGCAGCCTGCTGCCCTTCTGCTTTCAGGCCTTTGCCCGCGATAAACGCAGCGCCGCCGTTAGAGAACTGAACAATGACCGGAGCTTTAACTTTTGCAGCGGTTTCCAGCACTGCGTTGATGGAGTCGGTGCCTACACAGTTAACCGCTGGCAGAGCAAAGTTATTCTCTTTAGCCACCTGGAAGATTTTCTGTACGTCATCACCCGTGACTACGCCCGGTTTTACGAAATCAAAAATTTTAGACATGTTTAGGTTGTCCTGTATCGTCGACCATCTTTTACCCGTTGTTTTTCGCGCCGCTGGCATGATGGCTAAACCGGCTAACCTGAAACGCAGGCTTCAAATCAGCGCATCGTTTTGCCGCCTTCCTGCGACCTGAAATCCATTGGATAGAAAAGTTATTTGAAAATCAGGCGGGTTTCCCCGCCTGTTCAACGCTTACTTCTTAGCACGCTCTTCGAGCATAGCTACGGCTGGAAGCACTTTGCCTTCCACGAACTCAAGGAATGCGCCGCCGCCAGTAGAGATGTAGGAAATTTTGTCAGAGATACCGAACAGATCGATGGCTGCCAGCGTATCACCGCCGCCTGCAATGGAGAACGCATCGCTGTCTGCGATAGCGTTAGCCACGATTTCAGTACCTTTACGGAAGTTAGGGAATTCGAACACGCCAACCGGGCCGTTCCACAAAATGGTTTTGGCGTTTTTCAGGATTTCCGCCAGCTTCTGCGCAGAAACGTCGCCGATATCCAGGATCTGCTCGTCGTCTTTCACGTCGGCAACAGATTTCAGGGTTGCGTCTGCGGTTTCAGAAAACTCAGTGGCTACGCGGACGTCGGTCGGAACCGGGATATCACAGGTGCCCAACAGACGTTTCGCTTCGTCAACCAGATCCGCTTCGTACAGGGATTTACCCACGTTGTGGCCCTGGGCAGCAACGAAGGTGTTGGCGATGCCGCCGCCGACAATCAGCTGATCGGCGATTTTAGACAGGGAGTCCAACACGGTCAGTTTGGTAGACACTTTAGAACCGCCAACGATAGCCACCATCGGGCGAGCCGGTTCTTTCAACGCTTTACCCAGCGCTTCCAGTTCGTCGGCCAGCAGCGGGCCAGCGCACGCAACGTCTGCGAACTTGCCAACGCCGTGGGTAGACGCCTGCGCGCGGTGCGCAGTACCGAATGCGTCCATGACAAACACGTCGCACAGCGCAGCGTATTTTTTCGCCAGGGTTTCGTCGTCTTTCTTCTCGCCTTTATTAAAGCGAACGTTTTCCAGAACTACTAACTCGCCTTCAGCCACTTCTACGCCGTCCAGATAGTCTTTAGCCAGACGGACCGGGTTAGAGAGTTTGTCTTTCAGGTAGTTAACAACCGGCAGCAGAGAGAATTCTTCGTTGTATTCACCTTCGGTCGGGCGACCCAGGTGGGAGGTAACCATCACTTTAGCGCCCTGTTTCAGGGCCAGTTCGATGGTCGGCAGCGATGCGCGGATACGGGCATCAGAAGTCACTTTACCCTCTTTAACCGGCACGTTCAGATCGGCACGGATCAGTACGCGTTTACCTGCCAGATCCAGATCGGTCATCTTAATTACAGACATGGTGAATCCTCTCGTTGATTCTTAAAGTTTTGCAGGCACAGATTGCGCCTTACCGGAAACCTTGAGCGGCCATCGCTAACGTCGTGTCAAGCATACGGTTAGCAAAGCCCCATTCATTATCACACCAGACCAGCGTTTTGATCAGATGCGAACCGCTGACCCGCGTTTGCGTGCCATCAATAATGGCACTGTGCGGATCGTGGTTAAAATCACTTGAGACCAACGGTAACTCCGTATAGTCAACTATACCACGAAATGTCTCTCGCGCCGCTTTTTGCAGCAACCCGTTGACTTCACAGGCTTTAACCGCTTTATTCACCGTCACGCTTAAATCGATGGCGGTGACGTTAATGGTCGGCACACGCACGGCAATGGCTTCAAAACGGTCGTTAAATTTGGGGAAAATACGCGTAATCCCCGCCGCCAGCCGCGTATCCACCGGAATGATCGACTGGCTGGCCGCCCGCGTGCGACGTAAATCGGCATGCCAGGAATCGATAACTTGCTGATCGTTCATGGCCGAGTGGATCGTCGTCACGGTCCCGGAATCAATATCAAAGGCTTCGTCAAGCAGCTTGATCACCGGAATAATACAGTTAGTGGTGCATGAGGCGTTGGAGACAATACGATGCTCCGCCTGCAGCGCGTCATGGTTGACGCCGAACACCACCGTCGCATCTAAATCATTGCCGCCAGGGTGGGAGAAAAGCACCTTTTTCGCACCTGCCGCCAGATGGGCTTCGCCATCAGCGCGCGTTCCGTACACCCCGGTACAATCCAGCACCACATCGATACCCAGCTCGCGCCAGGGCAAATTCTCTATATCACGCTGATGAAGAAGCCGGATGACATCATCACCAATCCAGAGTTGTTCACACTCCTGGCGAACATCCCAGGAAAAGCGTCCGTGCGTGGTGTCGTACTTCAACAAGTGCGCCATGCCCTGGGCATCGGCCAACTCGTTGATCGCCACCAGTGTGATTTCCGCACGACGCCCGGATTCGTATAACGCGCGAACCACGTTGCGCCCAATGCGCCCGAACCCGTTTACCGCAATGCGTAGTGTCATAGATCCCCTGCAAGACATTCCAGGTGAAAGAAGTGGCTGACAGGGTAATGCAGCGACGTCACCAGGGGAATGCTTGCCGACCATAAACCTTAGCCAATCGTTTATTTGTCGAGCGAAATACAAACTGAAACGCTTCAGCTAGGATAAGCGAAACGCGGAATAAAAGATATTCATCAGGCGTGAACAAAAACTGATATCTGATCCACATCACACTTTCCTGCAAATCTGGCCGGCAAATTATTCCAATGACAGAATTATCGCAAAGCTTTGCCGGATTCCTTGTTTGCGCTGCATCGCGTTTCCTGATTTATATCAGCAATTCATTTCTTGCGGCCCTATATTATCTGCCTCACGTCCGAGTCTCGGAGTAACCCTAACCCATGTCAAAAACAGCTCTTTCATCTTTACCCGCCTCCGGGGCGCGTTTTTACGCGTTACGTCTGCTGCCCGGCGACGAGGTGCTAAGCCAGTTACGCGCATTTATTCAACAACATCACCTGTCTGCCGCCTGGATTGCCGGTTGCACCGGCAGTATGACCGATGTCGCGCTGCGTTATGCAGGGCAGGAAGAAACAACTCAACTGCGCGGCACTTATGAGGTCATATCCCTGAGCGGGACGCTGGAACTCACCGGCGAGCATTTACATCTCTCTATTTCCGATCCGCAAGGCGCCATGCTCGGCGGCCATATGATGCCCGGCTGTACGGTTCGCACCACGCTGGAAATCATCATCGGCGAGTTAACGGCGCTTACCTTTAGCCGCCAGCCCTGCGAAGTCTCCGGTTACGAAGAACTGGTCATTCATCCCCGTTACTAATCTGACAAGAGGTCATTTTATGGCTCAGCGCCACTTTTCCAGCCAGACTCTGGCACTTATTGTTATCGCTATCGCGATTAACATGATCGGCGGGCAATTAATCAGCATGCTGAAGTTGCCTGTTTTTCTCGACTCCATCGGCACCCTGATTAGCGCCGTGCTGCTCGGGCCGTTAATCGGCATGTTGACCGGGCTTATCACTAACCTGATCTGGGGACTGCTCACCGACCCGATTGCCGCCGCCTTCGCGCCGGTCGCGATGGTGATTGGCCTGGTAGCCGGCTGGCTGGCGAAAGCAGGCTGGTTTCGTACCCTGCCAAAGGTGATCGTCAGCGGCGTGATCATTACCCTCGCCGTGACCGTGGTGGCAGTGCCGCTGCGTACCGCACTGTTTGCGGGCGTGACCGGCAGCGGCGCTGACCTGTTCGTGGCCTGGATGCACTCCATGGGGCAGAATCTGATCGAATCTGTTGCCGTGACGGTGCTTGGCGCTAACCTGGTGGATAAAATCCTGACCGCAGTCATTGTCTGGATCCTGCTGCGCCAGCTTCCTCTGCGCACCACCCGCCACTTCCCGACCATGTCGGCTGTGCGGTAATGCATCCGTTTACTTCATTAACGCTGTGGGCGTGGGCGGCCTGCGCCACGCTGCTGCTTCCCCCGGGCCTGATTCTGGCGATTTACAGCGCCACGGCGTTTCTGTCACTCCTGCTGTTTAACGCGACCCGCCCCAGAGCGCGTTATGTCGCCTGGCTGATGTTTTCGCTGGGTGCGGGGTTGTGGCTGGTACACGGCGGCTGGCTCACCGAGTGGATCAGCGGCCAGCCGCGCGATCCGCAACGCTGGGCGCACGCGATAACGCTGTGGCTGCGCATTCTGGCGATTATCTCTACCTCGCAGCTGTGGATGGGCTTTGTTCCGGCGCGTCAGTTTACCCGCGCCCTGTTCGCCAGCCGTCTGCCGCCGGGTATCGCCTACGTGTTTGCCGGGCCGCTGCTGGTGGTGGAACAACTCAGGCGCCAGCTCACCAGCATCAGCGAGGCGCAACGGGCGCGCGGCGTGCCGTTGGATGGCCGCTGGCACCAGCGTCTGCGCGCTATTCCCGCGCTGATCGTGCCCTTGACCCACAATGCGTTGAACGATTTGGCGATACGCGGCGCGGCGCTGGACATGCGCGGTTTCCGCCTGCATTCACGGCGCACCACGCTTTGGGCACCTGAGGATAGCGCCCTGCAACGCGTTGCGCGTTACGGACTGATTGCGTTGATATTTGCGCAAACGGGGGCCTGGCTATGGTTACGCTAGACGATTTTTGCTATCGCCCGCGCCACGCCACGCAACCTTCGGGCAGACTCAATTTCCATTATTCCCTGCCGGGAATGGTGGCGATATTTGGCGGCAACGGCAGCGGCAAAAGCACCCTCGCGCAGCTGCTGGCCGGGTGGTATCCCGATTTTCTGCCTGGCGAAATCAGCGGCAAAGGCCAGTTGCTCGGCCAGCCGATCGGCCTGCGCTCGCTCGTCGAGCAGTCGCAGACCATTCAACTGGTGCAACAGGCCCCTGCCCTGCAGTTTTCCGGCTGTACCTTTAGCGTGGAAGAGGAAGTGGCGTTCGGCCCGGAAAACCTTTGTCTGAGCGAACATGCGATCCTGCAACGCGTCGATGAGGCATTAACGCTCACCGATTGCCAGGGATTGCGTCATCGTCACCCGGCGACGCTGTCCGGGGGCGAATCCCAGCGGGTGGTGATTGCCAGCGCGCTGGCGATGCAGCCCCGCGTTTTACTGCTTGATGAAGCATTCAGCCGCTTAACGCCACAGGCCACCCGGCGGCTGTTGACGGTGCTTGCAACATGGGCGCTGGAACGCCAGGCGCTGATTGTGCTGTTTGAGCGCAACCCCCAGCCGGTTATCGGCTACTGCCAGGCGGCATGGCAACTGAAGGCAGGAGAGCTCACGCCATTATGTTGAAGATAAACCAGATTGATTTTTTCTGGCCGGGAGCCGCACAGCCCTGCCTTAACGGTCTGTCATTAGCGGTTTCTCCCCAGGAAAGCGTGGCGCTGATTGGCGATAACGGCGCGGGGAAATCCACCCTGTTACGCCTGATGGCGGGATTACTTCAACCGAGCCGGGGTGAAATCCATATTCAGAACCAACCGCTGGCGAAACTGAAAGCGCAACAGCGCGCCAGGCTTATCGGCGTGCTGTTTCAGGAAGCGGAACATCAGATCCTGCACAGCGAAGTGTTTGCCGAAGTGGCGTTCGGCTTACGGCTGCAAAAACGGCCTGAAGCCGAGATCCGCCAGCGTACTGAAGCAGCCCTGGCGCTGTGCGGGCTGGAAGAGGTGGCGCAGGCGCATCCGCTGGATTTACATGTTGCGCAACGCCGGATGGTGGCAGTCGCCAGCCTGGAAGCGATGGCGCCGCCGTTAATTCTGCTGGACGAGCCAGGCCGGGATTTTGACGCGCACTGGCTGGCCCTGTTCGAGCGCTGGCTCGCGGCCTGTAAACAGCGCGGAGATACCATCATCGCCATTAGCCATGATTACGATTTTACCCGTCGTCATTTTCCGCGCGTGATACGGCTCAGCGAGGGGCGCATCAGGGAGGATGGCAGCCCGGAACAGCTGTTGGTGAGCGCATAAAAAAAGGGCCGCATCAGCGGCCCTTACTTTTACTGTGGCGAATTACAGAATCGCTTTCGCCTGTTTCACCACGTTTTCTACGGTGAAGCCGAACTCTTCAAACAGCTGCTCTGCCGGTGCAGACTCACCGAAGGTGGTCATACCGACAACTGCGCCGTTCAGGCCGACGTATTTGTACCAGTAGTCAGCGATACCCGCTTCTACCGCTACGCGTGCAGAAACCGCTTTCGGCAGCACGGATTCACGGTATGCCGCATCCTGCTTCTCGAATGCATCGGTAGACGGCATGGAAACCACGCGCGCTTTGATGCCTTCTGCTGACAGTTGATCCCACGCCGCCACAGCCAGTTCCACTTCGGAGCCGGTGGCAATCAGGATCAGCTGCGGCTGGCCGTCGCAGTCTTTCAGCACGTAACCGCCGCGAGCGATATCCGCCAGTTGCTGTTCGGTACGCTCCTGCTGCGCCAGGTTCTGACGGGAGAGGATCAGCGCGGTCGGGCCGTCCTGACGCTCAACACCGTATTTCCACGCCACCGCGGATTCCACCTGGTCACACGGACGCCATGTGGACATGTTCGGGGTGACGCGCAGGGAAGCGGTCTGCTCTACCGGCTGGTGGGTCGGGCCGTCTTCGCCCAGA
>NZ_JAAATR010000115.1 GCF_009907385.1 Atlantibacter hermannii | reverse complement strand
CGCCCCTCACTAGTGAGAGGTAGGGCAGCGCAAGTCAATCCTGGCGGATTCACTACCCCTGCGCGAAGGCCATCGGTGCCGCATCGAACGGCCGGTTGCGGAAAGTCCTCCCTGCGTCCGCTGATGGCCGGCAGCAGCCCGTCGTTGCCTGATGGATCCAACCCCTCCGCTGCTATAGTGCAGTCGGCTTCTGACGTTCAGTGCAGCCGTCTTCTGAAAACGACA
>NZ_JAAATR010000114.1 GCF_009907385.1 Atlantibacter hermannii | reverse complement strand
AGTAAATTTAATGTAGCGAAAGGATTCTTGAGGAAGCTTTTTAATTCCACAAATAAAATACAAATGAACTTGCCAGTTAACGAATTATCTGAGCTATTAGTTACAGAAATTGATGTTAACCTTTCAGAATACAAAAACATCATATTTGTAGCTCACAGCATGGGAGGGTTAGTTGCTAAATCATGCATTTTAAAAATGATAAAATATGGCCGCAATGATAATATTAAAGGTTTTATTTCTCTTGCCGTTCCCCATGCTGGCTCTGAGCTTGCGTCCTACTCATCAATGATATCATCAAGTGCGCAGATAAAAGATTTGAAAGTATTTAGTGATGAGACTGATTCTTTAAATAGAGAATGGCTTGCGTCAAATCAAACGCCAAGTTCAAAATTCATTTATGGCACAAATGATTTAATTGTAAATAAAAAAAGTGCATTACCAGTTCAAATCCTAGCAAAAGACTCAGTAGCAGTTCATGAAGATCACGGTACAATCTGTAAGCCTTCAGATACTGATAACAATGTATATAAATTAGTAAAAAGATTTATATTAGAAATTGATCGTGACAATCGAGAACCATTAGTAATAAATGATTTCGTCGATGAAAATCAATATGATAATGAATATTTCGTATTAAAAATGATTGTAGCTGATGTGCACGATGACATTTCTAATCATGCAAAGGAATATTATTATAATGCGGAATTAGCAAGAAACTTCTTTACAAGCGATCGTGACAGAGCGATATTAGATGGATTATATCGTAAAATTAAAGGCTTATATCAAACCCAGTTTCAATCAGCCATAGCTAACCATCTCACTTCTGATCAGTTATTATCAGCGATCCACAAAAAAATTGAAGATGAAGATCGTGTTGCATTAAATGTTTTACTTTCAGATTTCGATAACTTGCATAAAAAAGGTATGCTTCATCAGTTAGCCAACAAATCAAATAGAGATGTAATTTGGTCTGCTGATACTACACTTGAATCGCTCAATCAACTCAGGAGTAGTCAGTGAACATTTTACCTTATATCCCATTAGATGAAGAGTTTAGTCTCAATCTTTGCATATTAATAATTATCACTGAGGGCTTAGGAGAAAATAAAAACTCTGACGCTGTGATGGATATTAATAAAGCGCAGATATTCATGTATTTGATAAAAAACCCATCTAAAATTGAGCGGGCGATGTTTTTAGCTGGTAAAAAAATACCAATAATTGATAGGGAGGAGACTTATACGATAAAAGGTCTCTCTCTAAATGTTGATATTTTATTTAATAGTAGAAAAATAAAAGAGTTAATAAAATACCTATCTTGCAAGGGGCTTATTGAGGCTTTAAGAAATGATGGCGTTACATTAATTAAACTATCAGAGAATGGAAAGCTCTTCGTCAATAATTTAGATTCTGATTTTTTTAATCAGATTAAACAACACGTAAAATCCATTTCTGCTTTAAAATCCTGCACAACACCCAAGCTCAATAAATTGATAAATGACTTAGTAAGGATATCAGAATGAAATCATATTTAAGGATTGAAAAATTAATTCTCGCAGGGTTAAGAAAAAATTATATTGTTTCTTTTGAGAATGGGTTAAATATTATTC
>NZ_JAAATR010000113.1 GCF_009907385.1 Atlantibacter hermannii | reverse complement strand
CCTGACAAGAAGGGCGGAGCGAACTCCGCCCGGATAGGATTAGCGGTCAGAGCAGGCTAATCTTGCCGCCACCTCCTGATTTCCGTTTCTTATTTTTAATTCACAGAGCAGCCCGTGATTAAATAAGGAAAAAACCAGCACTGTTATGCAAACAACTAATATGCATGCCAACAGATAGCGTAGTGGCTTCATGCCATTTACTCCTTGCCTTGCGGCGAGTAAGCGGCTATTCTCAACTTGTCTGGAGTTGAGAGATAGCCTCGGGTTAATAGGAATATTGCCCGGGGCTTTTCTCTTTCTGCCTTTTGTTCAGTGATGTACTTAAGACAGAAAGCCTTAAGCACCCGCCGGATATATTAATGACCCGGTAATAAAATACCAGATAAATTAAAATGTAATTTCTGGGATCCTGTTGCATAAATTTTGTAGGCCTGTCGCAGTGCGGTGTTTATTTATTCATGCCGGTTTTTATTAAGCGTTCCGTTAACGGTTTTGATGAATATACAGGATCAGGGAAAGGGAAATGAATGAAAATGGGTGCGTTAAGGACTCATTGCCTGACAAGAAGGGCGGAGCGAACTCCGCC
>NZ_JAAATR010000112.1 GCF_009907385.1 Atlantibacter hermannii | reverse complement strand
TCTGAGCGAACGGAACAATTCCACCGAACGAAACCACTCCACCGAACGACCCCCCCTTCGAACGAAACCCTTCCCCCGAACGAAACTATAGCCCGATCGGATCCCCCGCCATTACTCCGGCAACTCCGTCACCCGCACCCGCTGGACCGGCGAGCGACGCTTCGACCATGCGGGATGAAAATGCCGCCAGTGGGCGTCCTGCGCCGCTGCCAGCAGTTCATAATCGCCACGCGTGTCGCCCCATGCGCGCAGATGGTACTCGCCCAGATGCCCGTAGACGCTCTCCAGACGTTTCACTTTTTGCTCGCAGCGGCAGTTGTGGCCGGTAATGCGGCCTGTCAACGTGCCGTCGCTCACTTCCAGCTGGGTGCCGATAAGCTTGATCCCCAGCCGATCGGCGAAGGGTTGCAGCACCATAGCGGGGGAGGCGGAACAGATGGTCACTTCCGCACCGGAATTTACCTCCGCCGCCACCGCCAGCAGGCCGGTGGGGCGCATCAGGCGGGTCCAGTAAATCTCGCAAAACGCCTGCGCTTTCTGGCGCACCCAGTGCTCGTCAACGCCGGTCAGGAAGGTCTGGATCAGCACTTCTTTCAGCTCGTCCCGGGTGAGTTTTTTGCGCATGCAGCGCAGGGTCGGCAAGGCCAGACGCACCATGCGCGCAGCGAATACGCGCTTGCCGAAAGCAAAGCGGAGAAAGGGAATAAAGCTGTCGTGGTGCGTCAGAGTACCGTCGAAATCAAAAACTGACAGAACTTTTGCAGCGTGTGGCGTGGTGCTCATTCCAGAAACTCCCGTAAACAAATTCATCTTTCCATTCTGTTAAGGGGGATGATAGCAGAACCCCTGCCCGCTGGCAGCGCTATGGCCGCACGTTGCTGCCTCGCCAGGTATGCGATGGCACTATTTGTTGGCGAATAGCCAGTAATAAAAAACCTATCCCTATGAAAAGTAATGCGATAATCCTTTTTCAGGCTGGTTTAATTAAAAATGCAATCTTTTCATGGCGTTATCATTTTACTGGCGTAACTTCACGCTTTCAGGCCGGACCTGCCTAAAGAAATGCCCTGCCGGGTCGTTAAATGATGTATCTCTCCTTGCATAAGCTTATACATCATGTGGAAAACAACGCACTCTCGCTTCACCCTTATGCTTATCGGCTTTTTTGTGGTTTTACTGGGGGTGACGTTTCTGGTCATTCGCCAGTTTGTGGCACCACAGCTTATCGCGACGGAAAGCGAATTGATCCGCTATAAAGTGGACGATCAGAGCGACGCCATTACCGAACAGATGAACCGCGTCAGAGCGCAGCAGCGCACGATCACCGAAGTAGTCAGCAGCCTGCAAAGCGATCAAATCGACCAGCTGCTGCCCAATCTGGTGAACCAGTACCACGATCTTAACGTGTTTGGCGGCGGGATTTGGCCGCTGCCGGGCAACCGTGCGCCGGAGCGCGACCGCTTCAGCACCTTCTTCGCGCGCGACAGCGGCGGCAACTTGCAGGTCAACACCGTCTGGAACCAGCCGGAGTCCGATAAATACTGGGAACAGCCCTGGTACAAAGACGGCATGAACGCGCCGAAGGGCGAATGCGCCTGGGCTAAAGCCTATCAGGACGCCGCCAGCCCACAGCCGCGCACCAACTGCGCCATGGCAATCTGGCGCGACGGTAAAGTCTGGGGCGTCGCCACCATTGATGTCACGCTCGGCTTCTTCAACAATCTGGCGAAGCAGATGAGCGAAGCCAGCCAGGGACGCGTCCTGATCGTTGAGCAGGACGGTAAAGTGGTCGGCAATGGCTCTCCGGAACAGGGGAAAGCGGACCTGCAATACCTGCGCGATCTGAAAATCCCGGCGGAAGCCACCGTAATGCAACTGTTGAAGCAGGCGGGTGCGGAACACGTCAGCGGCGTGTATAACGGCGAAAACGGCGAGCAAACCCTGATGGTGCAGTCCATCAGCGGCAGCCCGTGGTATCTGGTGGTGGATATTCCGTCCAGCCTGCTGTCCCGCCAGTCCTCCAGCATCATTACCCAGATTTCCCTGGTGCAGATTGGCCTTGGCCTGCTGTTGATCCTGGCGCTGTTAGGCTTTGTGCGCACCATCTTCAGAAATCTGGATGCGCTGAATAAAAACATTCTGTCGCTGTCCAGCGGCGGCGCGGATTTAACCCAGCGTCTGCCGCAAAGCAAAAGCCCGGAGTTCAACGCGGTTATCAACAGTTTCAACAGCTTTATTGCCTACCTGCAGGATTTGATGAGCCAGGTGGGGCAGAGTGCGCTGGCGATCTCCTCGGCCTCGCGCCAGATTGCCGGCGGCAACCTCGATCTTTCTTCGCGGACTGAACAGCAGTCAGCGTCGATTGTGGAAACGGCGGCGTCCATGGAGCAACTGACCAGCACGGTTCGCCAGAACGCCGACAACGCGGTGCAGGCCAATCAACTGGCGACCCAGGCCTCCGACGCGGCGCGGGAAGGGGCGACGGTAGCGAGCAAAGTGATCAGCACCATGGATAAGATCAACACCTCATCGGGCAAAGTGGTGGATATCATCGGCGTGATCGACGGCATCGCCTTCCAGACCAATATTCTGGCGCTTAACGCGGCGGTGGAAGCCGCTCGCGCTGGCGAGCAGGGCCGTGGCTTCGCGGTGGTGGCTGGCGAAGTGCGTAATCTGGCAAGCCGTAGCGCGCAGGCGGCTCAGGAGATCAAAAAGCTGATTGAAGAATCGGTCGGCAACATCGAGCAGGGCAGCGACCTGGTGCGCCAGGCCGGCACCACCATGGATGCATTGATGGAGCGGGTAGAAGGCGTGACCGTGCTGATCTCGGAAATCAGCTCCGCCAGCAGCGAGCAGAGCCGCGGCATCGACCAGATCAACCTGGCGATTAACCAGCTCGACAGCACCACCCAGCAGAACGCCGCGCTGGTAGAACAAGTCTCTGCCGCCGCGCAGTCTATGGAAGAACAATCTAACCAGCTGGAGCTGGTGGTGGCGGGCTTCAAAATCTAACCCCAACGGCTGGGCGCATCGCGTGTCTATACTTGTGTGATGGATTAACACCAGGGAGACATACCACGATGACCCAGCCAACCCGTAAACCGGTTCTGTTTGTGCTCACCAGCTACAGCGACGTGGCGCACAACATTTCCGGTTTCTATTTTTCTGAACTCGTTCATCCCTTACACGTGCTGGAACAGGCAGGCATTCCCGGCGTTCTTGCCTCAATCCAGGGCGGTCTGCCGCCGGTCTACGGCGTGGATTTGGATGATGACGTGAATGCCCGTTACTGGAATGACGAGGCGTTCCAGCAACGGCTCAGCCATACCCTCAAACTTTCGGACACCCACAGCGATGACTACAGCGCGGTGTTATTTGTCGGCGGGCACGGCACCATGTGGGATTTCCCGGATTGCCCGGACGTGCAGCGCCTGATCCGCGAGCTCTACGAAGCCGATAAACCGGTTGCCGCCGTCTGTCACGGCCCGGCGGCGCTGGTGAACGCCACGCTCAGCGACGGGCGCTATCTGGTGGAGGGCAAACGCGTCGCGGCTTTTACCGATGCGGAAGAGCGCGCGGTGAAGCTGGCGGAGGTGGTGCCGTTCTTGCTGGAAACGACCCTGAAAAGCCGTGGCGCGCTGCACCAGGCGGTGGGAGAGTGGCAGCCGCTGACCCTCGTCGACGGCAACCTGATCACCGGGCAGAACCCGCAGTCCGCCACCGGCGTCGGCGAGGCCCTGCGCGATAAACTTAACGGCTAACCGTTACGGCGTGCCGTTGTCGCCATGACGGCGGAACGCCGGGCGTTGCCCAAGCCGCGCAAACCACGCGTCTACCGCCGGGACAGCGGGGCGATCGATCGGCGTCATTTTCCAGCGGTTGACCGACAGGCCGAGCACGATATCCGCCAGCGTAAAGGTCTGCCCGGTCACCCACATCCCGCTTTGCTGGAGCGTGTGATCCAGCATGGTGATGCAACGGTTCCAGTCAGAGATGCTGGCGTCGATTTCGCTTTGCAGATTGTAAGCCGGGTTTTTGCGCACCAGCGCGTTAAAGGCATAGCGCCAGGCGCTGTTCAGCTCGGTCGCCTGCCAGTCCATCCATTTTTCCACCCGCGCCCGACCGCGTGGGGTGCTGGACAGCAAATCATCACGGCCCGCCTTACCCACCAGATAGCGGCAAATGGTATTGGATTCCCACAGCACAAAACCTTCGTCAATCAGCACCGGCACCAGCCCATTCGGGTTGAGCGCCAGAAACTCCGGCGTATCGGTTGGCGCAAAGCCGCTGCCGTAATCTTCCTGATGATATTCCAGGCCGAGTTCTTCACAGGTCCAGAGCACTTTGCGCACGTTTATCGAGGTGCTTTTTCCAAGAATTTTTAGCATTTGCCGCCGCTCTCTTTTCAGGGGGAATAAACCAACTATAGCAGCGCGCCACGCGGAAATTTTTGTCAGCGCCCAGTCTGAATGGCCAGCCAATGCGTCCTTGTAACGACTTGGCTCACCTATATATCAGTTAGCTATAACGCAGAATTATTTATTCGTTCTGTGTATCAAAACGGCTGGTTATAGTCGTTGAAAAGTGAATAACCAAAAAATGAGAAAACCTCAGTGGCGGCGCAAACCCTCGCTGGCGGGATTCCAGGGATATCAACACATCATGATTGTTTTGCGGAATATTTCGAAAATCTTCCACCACGGCAAGGATGCGCTGACCGCGGTGGATGACGTCAGTCTCGATATCGAGCGCGGACAAGTTTACGGCATTATCGGCTACAGCGGCGCGGGCAAAAGCACCCTGATCCGCCTGCTTAACGGGCTGGAAAAACCGACCTCCGGCAGTGTGACGATCGCCGGGCAAAATATCTCCGCCGCCAGCGGGGAAGCTCTGCGCCGGGCGCGGCTGAAAATCAGCATGGTGTTCCAGCACTTTAACCTGCTGTGGTCGCGCACCGTCAGCGAGAACATCGCGTTCTCGATGCAGATCGCCGGCGTCCCGAAAGCGGAAATTAAAAAGCGCGTCGCGGAACTGATCGACCTTGTCGGCCTGAACGGTCGCGAAAATGCCTATCCGTCGAAACTCAGCGGCGGCCAGAAACAGCGCGTGGGGATCGCCCGTGCGCTGGCGAATAACCCGGACGTGCTGCTGTGCGATGAAGCGACATCGGCGCTCGATCCGCAAACCACCGATCAGATCCTCGATCTGCTGGCGGACATCAATCGCCGCTTTGGCCTGACCATCGTGCTGATCACCCACGAAATGCACGTGGTGCGCAAAATCTGCGATCGCGTGGCGGTGATGGAAAATGGCCGCGTGGTGGAAGAAGGCGAAGTGCTCAGCGTCTTTACCCACCCGCAGCAGGAAATCACCCGCCAGTTTGTGCGCCAGATTAGCCAGGAGAGCGACGCGTTCGATGAAACCCTGGTGAACAACCTGGACGGCGCCATTATCAAACTGACGTTTGTCGGCCACAGCACCCATCAGCCGGTGGTGGGCGAACTGACCCTGCGCTACGGCCTGCCGTTTAACATTCTGCACGGCAAGATGAGCCAGACCGCCCACGGCGTGTTTGGTCAACTGTGGCTGCACGTCACGGCGAATAATGAACAACTGGAAAGCATCCTCGCGGATTTGCGCCAGCACGAGATCCACTGCGAGGTCATTAAACATGGATGATTCACTGTTTCCCCACCTGAAATGGCCGCAGCTGCTGGCGGCGACTCAGGAAACCTTATACATGACCGCGCTCTCCGGCGTGGCGACCTTCGCCCTCGGCATTGTGCTCGGGCTGGCGCTGTTTTTGACCGCCAAAGGCGGCCTGTTCCAGAACCGCGCGATTTACAGCGTGATTTCCATCGTGGTGAACGTGTTCCGCTCGATCCCGTTCATCATCCTGATTGTGCTGCTGATCCCGTTTACCAAAGCGATGGTCGGCACCATTCTCGGGGCCAACGCGGCGCTGCCCGCGCTGATAGTCGGCGCTGCGCCGTTCTACGCGCGTCTGGTGGAAATCGCCCTGCGTGAAGTGGATAAAGGCGTTATTGAGGCCACCCGCTCCATGGGCGCGCGCATGAGTACCCTGATTTTCCGCGTTTTGCTGCCTGAATCATCGCCCGCGTTAGTGTCAGGCATCACCGTCACCCTGATCGCCCTGGTGAGCTACAGCGCCATGGCCGGTGTGATTGGTGCGGGCGGGTTAGGTAACCTTGCTTATCTGGAAGGCTTTCAGCGTAACCATAATGACGTCACCCTGGTGGCGACGGTGACCATCCTGATCATCGTTTTCATCATTCAGTTTATTGGTGATGCCATTACCTCTTATTTAGATAAACGTTAAAAACAAAAGAGAACACACATCATGAAAAAAGTACTGACACTGATAGCAGCGGCAACCCTGAGTTTCTCCGCCTGGGCCGACACCCTGACCGTGGGCGCGTCCAACGTGCCGCACGCGGAAATTCTTGAGCAGGCGAAACCGATTCTGGCGAAGCAGGGCATCGACCTGGAAATCCGTCCGTTCCAGGATTACATCCTGCCGAACACCGCGCTGGCCAGCCGCGATATCGACGCTAACTACTTCCAGCACATCCCGTATCTGAACAGCGTGCTGAAAGATCATGCCGGCGATAAAACCTATGATTTCGTCAGCGCGGGCGCGATCCATATCGAGCCGATCGGCATCTACTCCAAAAAATACAAGTCTCTGAAAGATCTGCCGGAAAATGGCCGCGTGATCATGCGTGATGCGGTGGCGGAAGAGGGCCGTATCCTGTCTATCTTCGAAAAAGAGGGCGTGATCAAGCTGAAGCCGGGCGTGGATAAAGTTTCCGCGCGCATCAGCGACGTGGTGGAAAACCCGAAAAAATTGCAGTTCCTGCCGAACGTAGAAGGATCTCTGCTGCCGCAGATGTATAACAACGACGAAGGTGATGCGGTGGTGATTAACGCCAACTACGCCATCGACGCGGGCCTGGATCCGGTGAAAGATCCGATCGCGGTTGAGAGCGGCGAAAACAACCCGTATGCCAACATCATCACCGTGCATAAAGGCGACGAGAAGAAGAAAGATATCGTCGCGCTGGTTGATGTGCTGCACTCCAAAGAGATTCAGGACTGGATCCGTACCAAATACAAAGGCGCGGTCATTCCGGTAAATAACTGATCCTGTTACAAACAAAACGCCCGGCAGCCTGTGCTGACGGGCGTTTTGCTTTTCTTTTTAACGCAGATTAGCGCGGTCCAGGCCCTGAGCGGCATCCAGCGCGCCGGGCGTCATACGCGATAATATTTGCAGCCGGTTCCAGGTGTTGATGAGGGCGATCGCGAAGGTGAGTTCAGAGAGCTGCGTCTCGCTGAAGTGCGCCTGCATCGCGCGATACAATTCATCGCTTACCCCGTGTTCGCTAATCCGCGTTAAGGCTTCCGCCAGGGCCAGCGCCGCTTTTTCCTTTGCGCTAAACAGCGGCGACTCACGCCAAATCGACAGGTGATGGATACGCAATTCGCGCTCCTCTTTTAACTTCGCCTGTTTAACGTGCATATCCAGGCAGAACGCGCAGCCGTTCAACTGAGAAACGCGAATTTCAATCAGATTCTTAATGGTCGGATCCAGCGAGCTTTTGTGTGATGCGATGCTGGCATCAGAGAGCGCTTTCGCCAGCGCTGGCGCCGCCTGGAAATGATTTATGCGAGTCGTCATTGTCTTATCCTCTTTATGGCAGGTGATAAATGTAAAAGGGAGCATGAGGTTCCGATAAGCGATATCTTAAGAGGATATGACGTACCCGAAAGGGTCAACACCGTGAAAAACAGGTAGGACATCATGATGGGTTATCGGGAAATTTACGCGCGTTACCGGCAAAACATCCTCGCGGGGGTGTTAAAGCCGGGGGATAAGGTGCCGTCAATCCGCGTGCTGGCCGAGGAGCTTAACGTCGCCCGTAAAACCGTGGAGGCGGCGTATGCGGTACTGGTTGGCGAAGGCTACCTGGTGAGCCAGGGGGCGAAAGGTACCTGCGTAAACCCGGATCTGGTGATGTCTACCCCGCGGCCTGATATGACGCCTGACAGCGACGATACCGCGCTGAATCAGTTTCTCGATCTGCGCGACGGGGCGGGCTATTTGCGGCTTGGCATTCCGGCGCTGGATGCGTTCCCGAATAAAAAATGGCTGCTGCTGGCGGGTAAAGCGGTGCGCGGCCTGCGCCCCGGCGAGATGACCAACCCGCCGGTGATGGGCTATGCTCCGCTGCGCGAAGCCATCGCCAGCTATGTGAATATTTCCCGCGGGTTGAACTGCACGGCGGAACAGGTGTTCGTCACCAGCGGCTACCGCAGCAATTTGATGTTGATCCTCCACGCGCTGGGGGAAAATAACGATAAAGTGGTGTTTGAAGATCCGGGCTATTTTTTCGGTCAGCGGCTGTTGAAGCGCTTTGCGAGGCGACTGCACTACGTACCGGTGGACCGGCAGGGCATCGACGTGGATTACCTGCTGCGCCATCATGCCGACGCCCGCTTCGCCATCGTCACCCCCTCGCACCACAGCCCGCTCGCCGTGACGCTCTCGCTGCCGCGTAAGCACCAGTTGCTGGAGTGGGCGGCGGCCAGCCAGCGCTGGATTATCGAGGACGATTACGACGGCGAATTCCACTACACCCGCAAAGTGCTACCGGCGCTGAAAAGCCTCGATATCCACGATCGGGTGATTTACACCGGAACGTTCAGTAAAACCGTGATGCCCGCCCTGCGCATCAGCTATATCGTGATGCCGAAAACGACCATTGCGCGGTTTCGGGAAATTGGCGAAATCATGGAGGCCGGGCAGCCGGTGCTGACCCAAAAAATTCTCGCGGCGTTTCTCGGCGAAGGTCATTTCTATAAGCACCTCAAGAAAATGCGCGCGCTGTATCAGCAGCGGCGCAAGATGCTGCTGGAGGCGCTGCAAATCGTCTATCCGGGGCTGTTTGAGATAGAGCTTTCCGATGGCGGGATGCATATCGTCGCCTTCCTGCGCGCCAGCACGCGCGATAGCGAGCTGGCGGCACTGTGGCAGCGCCATCAGCTACAGGTCAGCGCGCTCTCCGGCTGGTATTGTCTGAACGCAAAACGCTATGGTCTGGTGATGAGCTACACCAATATCGCCTCGACGGAGCAGGCCATCGCGTTAATCAGCCGCCCACGCGTCGAAACCCTGGCGCTACTGGCTTAATTCGCCGCGCAGAGCGCGTGACCGGCAGCAAGGATATGCAGCGCCGCGCCCTGTTCCAGCGGGCGTGAGAAATAATAGCCCTGCATAAAATGCACGCCGCACTGCTTCAGGATGGCTACCTGGGTTTCGGTTTCCACCCCTTCGGCAATCACGTCGAAATCCAGGCTTTCAGAAATATCTTTTACCGCCTGGACAATGGTGCGGCCTTTATTTTCAATATTATTGATAAATGAGCGGTCGATTTTAATAAAGTCGATGCTCATATTGTGGATCACCGACAGGCTGGAATAACCGGTGCCGAAATCATCCACCGAGAATTTTACGCCGCGTTTCTGCAACTGGCTGACTTTGTGATAAATCGTGTGCTGTTCGGAGTGAATAATCGACTCGGTCACTTCGAGATGCAGTAAATGCGGTGGAATGGCATAGCGATCGATAAGATTATTGACGTTATCAACGAACTCTTTGTCGTAGAACTGGATTATCGAAATATTCACGCACATCGAAATACCCGACTTCAGTTTCAGCATTTCGGAGAGGATCCGGCAGGCCTCTTCCATAATCCAGTTGCCAATCTGGACAATACGCCCGCTCTGCTCCATGAGCGGAATAAATTCCGCCGGAGAAATATCCCGGCCCTGGAAATGCCAGCGCAGCAGCGCCTCGAAACTGACAATCTCGCCGTTGCCGTCGACGATGGGTTGATAAACCGCGCGAAACTCGTTGCGATCCAGCGCGTAGCGCAGCGCCTCGTTCAGGGTGATTTTGCGCCGCAGGCTTTCTTCAAGTTCATGATTATAAAAGGCGACCCGCTCCGGGTATTTGCCTTTTTGCGAATACATGGCGATATCTGCCAGCTGGATCAGTCGGGTGATGGAGGTATCGTGTTCCGGGCACACCGCAATGCCAATGGTTGCGCCCAGGGTAATGGTCTGGTCATCCAGCAGGATCGGGCGAGACAGGCTGGTGACCATATTCTCCGCCAGTTGCCAGGTAAGATGACGGTCGGTTTCGGTGGTCAGATAAATAAATTCATCTCCGCCCCAGCGGCAGATTAAATTCCCCTGGCGATAAAAATCATTCAGCCGGGCGCTGAGTGAAATCAGCACCATATCGCCAATATCATGGCCGAGGGTATCATTGATATTTTTGAAGCCGTCTAAATCGATAAAGAAAATTGAAAAGCCTTTTTCCCGGTTGTTTTTGTAGCGGTTAGCGATCTCTTCGGCGGCGGACAAAAACGAAACCCGGTTATAAAGCCCGGTAAGCGCATCGATATGGGATATTTCGTACACTTCCTGGGTACGCCGTTTGATGGTTTTTTCCATTCGCTCTAACAGCGTTTGATTCCGGTAGCGTAATAAGATGGCTTCTTTAATATAGCGGGCGGCTTTCATAGAGGAAATAATCATCGTCAGGGTAAAACAGACGCCGAGAAAACCTAAATTTACCCGAAACTGCTCCGGCTGGAGGATTAACAGCACCGACATGGGCAACAGGATAATAATGTTATACAGCGAGGATAACATCATGTTACCGGATAATACGCTGGTGGCACCGCCCGCCATGGCGGAAAGAATAACAATGGCGGCGGTAAATTCTTCCGTCGAAAACGTGTGATAAAAACAGAGGATATAGGCGCTCCAGATGGTCGCCGTAAGCAGACAGCCGGATGAAAAACGTACAATCCAGGAAATATCGCCTTTGCGCGTGGCGCTGGCATTTACCCATAATTGGGTATCGATGATGCGAATAATGAGGACCACCATCATCAGTCCCCACCAGGTCAATTTGGTGAACAGATTGCTTGAATTAAGAAATGAAAAGGCCAGGGTAGAGGAAGTGATAAAGGTGATTAAGATGCCAGGTAGCGCATTGTTGTATAACAGTTTTACCCCTTCTGACAGGTATAGCTTTGTATGTTCTTGATTTTTAGGCATTATTATTCACACCGCTGTCATACCGTGATGGCTAATACATTAATATGGCTTATGTAAAAGGAGTCGTAAAACTATTATCGGCCAGGATGGCAAAAATGTTAATAATTTTGCGTTTGCGCAACTGGACAGGGGCGGCAGGATAATATATCGGCGAGCAATAAAAATTATCCGGCAAATTTTCATCAGAAAGTGACGCATTGCCGGTTAATTGTACGATAGCGGAATCAACCTTATTTGAGGTCCAGAGGCTTGTAGTAATAGGTAGTAGAGCACGATGCGCCATCCGGCATCAGCGCATAATGGGGGATCTCTCCCACCCGCTGCCAGCCCGCCTGCTGATAAAAAGTTTCCGCGCCGCTTCCCGTGGCGGTATCCAGCACCAGCACCGATCTGTTTTCCCGGGCCGCCTGGCTTTCCAGCTCGTCCATAAGCAGTTGGGCAATACCCTGACGCCGGGCGCGAGGGCTGACCAGCAGCTTCGCGACATCCGCGCGGTGCGGCTGGTTTTCCGGCTGATCGAGGAGAAGTTGCACCGTGCCGGTTATCTGTTGTTGCTCGTTCAGCGCCACCAGAACAATCCGCTCCGCGCGCGCGGCGCTGTCCGCTACCCGGCGCCAGAACGCCTGCGCCTTGTCATGGGTCATCGGCAGCATAAAACTCACCGATGCGCCGTCATTCACGCAGTCGATCAGTAACTGGCTTAAGGCATCCAGTTGCGCCTGAATTTGCGGCGCGCTAAGGGGGGTGATGGTGGTCATTTTACTCAAGCCTGATTGCAGAAGATAAATTACCTTGTCAGGAAGCCGCTGGGCTGACAAGCGACAGGTTAAGAGGTTTTTCTTATGACGACGCGGACTGCTCCGCGGCAAATCCGGCTGATCCTGCGCCGGGTTTGCCGCGTGTACATTTGGTTACGCGCCGATACCAATCACTCACGGAAGGCTATCCCTCACATCACTATAGTGAACTCAACGGCCCACAGGGGCTGAATCACACACTACTTGAGGGTTATAAAATGAAAAAAGTATTAGCGCTGGTTGTTGCTGCCACTATGGGCCTGTCTGCTGCGGCATTCGCTGCTGATACCACCGCAGCGCCGGCTACCGCCACTGCCGCGCCGGCGAAAGCGCACACCACCCAAACGACCCATAAGAAAAAACACGCGAAAGTCGAGCAGAAAGCCCAGGCGGCGAAAAAGCACCACAAAAAAGCTGCGGTGAAACCGGCCTCTGAACCGGCTGCCCAGAAAGCCCAGGCGGCTAAAAAACATCACAAAAAAGCTACCCACAATGCGGCGGCAAAACCGGCTGCTCAGCCAGCAGCATAATGAAACACCCGGCGAACCGGGTGTGATGAAGAACCCTGATTCCCGCCGGAATCGGGGTTTTTATTTTTCTGCCGCCTGATGCGCGGCGATATAACGTTGATAGCGCGAGGCCTTGATAAAGGTTAAATCCACCAGCACCAACCCGTCGATGCAATGGTTAAACGCCGGATCGCTGCCGAAGTCGATAAACTGCACGCCGCCCGGCTCACACAGTTCCGAATACTGCTTATACAGCGGGGGAATGCCGCAGCCCAGATTGCCGAGTAGCGATTTCAGCCGGGTGAGATCGTCGTGATAATTCTCGCCGGTGAACTCCCGCAGCACATCGGGCAGCGACGCGGGGCAGGGCCGACGCGATGCCGCCAGCGGATGGGAGGGCGGAAACCACAGCCGGTAAAAGGCAATCAGCAACTCGCTGGCGGCAGGCGGTAATCCGCCGGAAATCGAGACCGGCCCGAACAGATAGCGGTACTGCGGATAGCGGGCCAGATAGGCCCCGATCCCGGACCATAAATAATCCAGCCCGCGTCGCCCCCAGTACTGAGGTTGAATAAAGCTGCGACCCAGTTCAATCCCCTGATCGAGCACGCTGTTCATCTGCTGGTCGTAGTGAAACAAGCTGTGGCTGTAGAGCGCCTCGTGTCCGCGCGCGTCAATGGCCTCGCGGGTTGGGATAAAACGGTAGGCGCCGACGATTTCCAGCTCCTCGTCATCCCACAGGATCAGATGCCAGTATTCATCGTCATAGCGGTCGATATCCCGCCGCTTGCCGGAACCTTCCCCCACGGCGCGAAACGCCACTTCCCGCAGACGGCCCAGCTCGCGCAGAATCGGCGCATCCTCAACGCCGTTGCGCCGCCACAGCCAGATGCGTTTGCCGTCTGGCGTTGTGCCTAATGACTCTGCTTCCAGCAATGCCCGGCGCAGCGTGATACGCGACTCCGCCGGGGCGATGGCGCTTTCGCTGCGAAAACAGCCTTCCTTCCCTGCGCCCGTCAGCAACAGGTGCTGGCGAAAGCGGCTGGCGGTTTCCCGCGCTGAATGATTCGGCGCATGCCAGGCGTGCCAGGGGATGCGTTCGCCGATGCGCAGCGTGACGCGACTGCCGCGTTTGGTAAACATTTCGCGGATCAGCAGCAGCATGGCGAATGACGGCGACAGCAGGCTGCTGGCGTAAAACGCCAGGCTGTTGCGTCCGGCGATATGCACCGGCAGTACGGTGGCGCGGTGTTTACCGGCAATTTTCACAAAACCGGCGTTCCACGGGCTTTCCTGAATCCCGTTAATCCCCATGCGCGCCACTTCTCCGGCGGGAAAGAAAATCAGCGCGCCGCCGCTGGCCAGATGGTCATCCATCTCTTTCACCGACGACTTGCGGGTGCGATTGCCGAGGTTATCGACCCGGATAAACAGCGAAGCGAGCGGCTGCAAATGGCCGAGCAGCGGATTGGTCACCACCTTGATATCCCTGCGCACCCGGGAAACGGCATTCAGCAGCGCCAGCCCGTCGAGAGTGCCGGTGGGATGGTTGGCGGCAATCACCAGCGGGCCGGTTTCAGGGATTTGTTCAAGGTCGCGGGCGGGAATATCACAGTCGATTTGCAGATGTTCAAGCACTTGCTCCACCATATCCAGCCCCCGAAGGTGCCGGTACTGGCTGGCGAAATCATGAAATTCCTGCTCGTACAATACGCGTTTTAAGGTGCGTTTTAGCCAGGGGGATGCGGGTGCGGTGGGCCATAAATCATCGAGAACGCTATCGATGCTGAACATGGTCGTCTCTCCAGTCGTTTTGAGCTGACGGTAGACCAGATTTATGACCGTGGGATTTCACAGCAGTGACGCGGGGATGGCAGCAAGGGAGCCGCAGCTCCCTTGCGGAGGGTTACAGGATCTTCTTCTCGGCCAGATCGAGGGCAAAATAGCTGAAGATCAGATCCGCGCCCGCGCGTTTAATCGCGCCCAGGCTTTCGAGTATCACTTTCTCTTCATCAATCGCGCCCGCCTGAGCGGCGAATTTGATCATCGCGTATTCACCGCTCACCTGGTATGCGCCCAACGGCAGGGTCGTGCGCTCGCGGATATCGCGCAGCACGTCCAGATAAGCCCCGGCCGGTTTCACCATCAGCGCGTCCGCGCCTTCCGCTTCGTCGATCAGTGATTCACGGATCGCTTCGCGGCGGTTCAGCGGGTTCATCTGATAGGTTTTACGATCGCCCTTCAGCGCGGTGCCTGCAGCTTCGCGGAACGGGCCGTAGAACGATGAGGCAAATTTAGTGGAGTAAGAAAAGATGGCGGTATCGGTGAAGCCCGCGGCGTCCAGCGCCTGGCGAATAGCTTTTACCTGGCCGTCCATCGCTGCGGACGGGGCGATAAAATCTGCGCCCGCAGCGGCGGCGACCACCGCCTGTTTGCCGAGATTCGCCAGGGTCGCGTCATTATCCACGCCATGATCGCACAGTACGCCGCAGTGGCCGTGGGAGGTGTATTCGCAGAAACAGGTATCGGACATGACGATCATTTCCGGTACTGCATCTTTGCAGATGCGCGACATACGCGCCACCAGGCCGTTTTCATTCCAGGCATCGCTGCCGGTGGCGTCGGTGTGATGAGAAATACCAAACGTCATTACCGAGCGGATCCCGGCGCTGGCGAAGCGTTCGATCTCGCGGGCCAGGTATTTTTCAGGAATACGCATGACGCCCGGCATCGCGCTAATGGCTTTGTAATCATCGATCTCTTCTTCAACAAAGATGGGCAACACCAGATCGTTTAAGGTCAGGGTTGTCTCTTCGAACATAGCGCGCAGCGCGGGCGATTGACGCAGACGGCGCGGGCGAGAAATCAGGGAGAAATCAGACATGGTAGCGATCTTATGTGAGTCAAAGAGACCGCCATTTTACCCGAAGTGACGAAATTTTGTTTCGCGAATCTCGGCGTAATGAGAGCAATGCAATTGCATTGGACGTATACCGTTAAATGGAAAGTGTATCAACACCCCTGTTTTGTTGCCCGGGTTAAGGCGCTTCGGGATGAGGTAGCCGCGCTCAAACATCACTGTCCTGACGACTAGCGAAACCAGGCGGCAACCAGGCTGTTAGCGGCTATCAACAAAGCCCGCCAGGATATCTCTGCTGGTCCAACCCAGGCAAAGTATCGCCTGGGTGACACGTTGGGCGTGGGCGACAGGCACTGGTTTCGGGCAACGTTTCTCGGCCAGTATCGCTTATTTTTTCGCTATAGCCTGAGAGAACGCATCATTATCCTCGCATGGGTCAATGATTCGCAAACGAAGCGTGCTTATGGCAATAAGCGGGATGCATATAAGGTTTTCGGTGAAATGTTGGCATCAGGGCATCCACCGGACGACGGGGAAACCTTACTCAAAGAGACGGTGAAGCAAGTCAGCCTGAGTCTGTGCGCACCGTAACCCTGAAATGTACAAAACCCGGCATAACGCCGGGTTTGTTGTTTTCAGCCGCCAGGTTTACTCATCGCTCGCCGTAACCTGGGCTGACGCGGTAACGACCACCGGCTTATTGCCGGTCAGCTCGGTGACCAGGTTATTCACCCCGTCGCTCATATTCACAAAGCGGGTGAGCGGTGAACGGGTCACCACCACGAAAACGCCAATGTTGCTTTGCGGCACC
Organism: Atlantibacter hermannii; assembly: GCF_009907385.1. Lineage (GTDB taxonomy): Bacteria > Pseudomonadota > Gammaproteobacteria > Enterobacterales > Enterobacteriaceae > Atlantibacter > Atlantibacter hermannii_A. Next base: position 196,860 of record NZ_JAAATR010000112.1, on the reverse strand, counting down.
ATCGCCATATAGGTGATGAACCCGCCGCCGCCGCCAGTTTTCTGAATGATGCCCGGACGGCCATTCTTCGGTTGCATGTACACCCAGCCCAGGCCCAGCGCGTCGGCGCGGCCCGGGACGTCCATGCCGATCACTTTAGTGAACTGGCTGCGCTGGTAAATCAGCGTCTGCATCCGGTCCGCCTGGCTGGTGCGGGTATGGAAATCGGAGGCCAGAAACTGCTGCATCCAGCGCATCATGTCGTCAGGCGTTGAGTAGATCCCTCCGCTGCCAATGGCCGCCAGGGTGTTGTTGCACGGGCTGGCGCCTTTTTCCGCCACCATCAAGCGACGGCACTGATCGGGCGATGGCGTAAAGGTGGTGTCTTTCATGCCGAGCGGGCGGGCGATGTACTCGTCAAACAGCTGCGGATACGGCTTGCCAGCCGCGCGGGACAGGGCATCCGCCAGCAGATCGAAGGCGATATTGGAGTAGGCGACAACGGTGCCGGGCGCGGCTTTTAAATTCGCGGTGGCAAGCCAGTTCCAGCGCTGCTCACGGGTCGGCCAGACAAACACCGGGCGATGCGCCGCGCCGCCCGGCTGCTCGCGGGGCAGGGCGCTGGTATGGGTCGCCAGGTTCACCAGCGTAATCGGTTTACCCTGATAGGTCGGCACCCGCGCGCCGGGAGGGGCATATTTACTGAGCGGGTCGTCGAGTTTTACCGTTCCCTGATCGAGCAGTTTCACCAGCATTTCGCTGGTCATCAGTTTAGTGAGCGAGGCCACGCGCACCACGGAATCGAGCTGTGGGCGCACATTATTGCCCGGGCGGGTTTCGCCAAAGCTGCGGAACACCCGCTGGTTGCCGTCAATCACCACCAATGCCATGCCCGTCGCACCGCTGCCATAAAAAATATGCTCAGCGTAACGGTCAGTGATTTCGGAAGCGAAGACCGGATCGGGGGAAGTTTGCGCCTGGCTTGCGGCAGGCAGCAGCACGGCACTCAGTGCGGCGAAAATAAGCAGACAACGTTTCAACGAAGCAATCCATTCAGTCAGTGGCGGTAAAGGCTATTTATACTACGGTTGCCGCTCCGGCAATGGGCGGATTAACGAAGTGTAGCGAGAAAAAACGTAACCACGGGTTACAGTGGCCCATTTTTTGTCACGGCTCACAGCGCAAGCTGTTAAAAAGCCGGGAGTACGCTACGTTTTTAACGTTGAGTACGCAGCGGAACAGTTTGTTACCGAATGCAGCCGGAACTAACCAGGCCGCGCTGTGTCTGATTGTCGCTGCCCTGAGGCAAATTTTTGGGTTGTGATTCAACCCTGGACTGGATGTAAAAACGTTACGCGCAGCAATCGCGATAACAACAAGAATGAGCAGGAGTGTAGTGATGTTTAAATCGTTCTTTCCCAGGCCGACCGCCTTTTTTTTGTCGGCGTTTATTTGGGCGATGATCGCCGTGATCTTCTGGCAGGCCGGCGGCGCAGAGTGGGCCGGAAGGCTGGTAGGCGCAAGTAAAGAGGTGCCCATTAGCGCCGCGCGCTTCTGGTCGCTCAGCTATCTGACTTTTTACGCCTATTATGCCCTTTGCGTGGGCCTGTTCGCGCTGTTCTGGTTTATCCGCAGCCCGCATCGCTGGCAATACTGGTCGATTCTCGGCTCCGCGTTGATTATTTTCGTCACCTGGTTTCTGGTGGAAGTGGGGGTGGCGGTCAACGCCTGGTATGCGCCGTTCTACGATCTGATCCAGACCGCCCTCAGTTCGCCGCACAAAGTTTCTATCAATCAGTTCTACCGTGAAGTGGGCGTATTCCTGGGTATCGCCCTGATCGCGGTGGTGGTGAGCGTGCTGAACAACTTTTTTATCAGCCACTATGTGTTCCGCTGGCGTACCGCAATGAACGAATACTACATGACGCACTGGCAGCGCCTGCGCCATATCGAAGGTGCCGCCCAGCGTGTGCAGGAAGACACCATGCGTTTTGCATCCACGCTGGAGAGCATGGGCGTCAGCTTTATTAACGCCATCATGACGCTGATCGCCTTTTTGCCGGTGCTGGTGGCGCTCTCCCCGCACGTAAAAGAGTTGCCGATAATCGGTTATGTGCCTTATGGCCTGGTGATCGCCGCGATTATCTGGTCGCTGATGGGCACCGGGTTGCTGGCGGTGGTGGGGATCAAACTGCCGGGGCTGGAATTTAAAAATCAACGGGTGGAAGCCGCCTACCGTAAAGAGCTGGTTTACGGCGAAGATGACGCCAACCGCGCCACCCCGCCGACGGTGCGTGAACTGTTCGGCGCGGTGCGTCGCAACTACTTCCGCCTCTACTTCCACTACATGTACTTCAACATCGCGCGCATTTTGTATTTGCAGGTGGATAACGTATTCGGCTTGTTCCTGCTGTTTCCGTCGATTGTGGCGGGTACGATTACCCTCGGCCTGATGACCCAAATCACCAACGTGTTCGGCCAGGTGCGCGGGGCGTTCCAGTATCTGATCAGCTCCTGGACCACGCTGGTGGAACTGATGTCGATCTATAAGCGTCTGCGCAGTTTCGAACGCGAGCTGGATACGCCGCAGCAGGAGATGGCCGAAGCGAATTAACCCACACACGGAGCGCGAATGCGACTGCAAAACGGAAAACACGTCAGCCTGCTGGCACTTTTGGTGCTGGCGGGATGCGCCGGCAAACCCACGCCGGAGAAACCCTCCGGCCCCACGGTAGACGTGGCGCAAACGGTGAAGCGTAAAATGCCCGCCAGCGTGAAAGATCGCGACGGCTGGGCGAAGGAAATCGCCACGGCATTCGACAGCCAGAAAATCGCCCCGACGGAAGAAAACGTCTGTTCAGTGCTGGCGGTGGCCGAGCAGGAGGCCAACTACCAGGCCGACCCGGTAGTGCCGGGGCTAAGTAAAATCGCCTGGAAAGAGATTGAGCGGCGAGCCGACCGGGTTCACGTACCGATGTTTTTGGTACGTACCGCGTTGATGATCACATCGCCCAACGGCAAGAGCTACAGCGAACGTCTGGACAAGGTGACCACTGAAAAACAGCTTAGCGCCATTTTCGACGACTTTATCGGCATGGTGCCTATGGGCCAGACGCTGTTCGGCAATCTTAATCCGGTGCATACCGGCGGCCCAATGCAGGTCAGCATTGCGTTTGCCGAAGCCCATACCCGCGGCTACCCGTGGAAAATGGACGGCACGGTGCGCCAGGAAGTGTTCAGCCGCCGTGGCGGATTGTGGTTCGGGATTTACCATCTGCTAAACTACCCGGCGAATTACACCCAGCCGTTGTACCGCTACGCCGACTTTAACGCCGGATGGTACGCCAGCCGCAACGCCGCTTTCCAGTACGCCGTGAGCAAGGCCAGCGGCGTGAAACTGGCGCTGGACGGCGATCTGATCCGCTACGACAGCGACGAGCCGGGCAACACCGAACGGGCGGTGCGCAAGCTAAAAACCGGGCTGAGCGACAGCGAGATCCATCGCGCCCTGAAGAAAGGTGACGCGTTAGATTTCGAAGAAACCACGCTGTACAGGAAAGTGTTTGAACTGGCGGAGAAGAAAACCGGTAAGCCGCTGGCGCGTGAAATGCTGCCGGGTATTCAGCTTGAGAGCCCGAAAATCACCCGCAATCTCACCACGGCGTGGTTTGCGAAGCGGGTTGACGATCGTCGGGCTCGCTGCATGAACAAATCGTAAGGTTAATAGCGTCGTTGTTGAAAGCGCAGCCACAGGCTAATCGCCGCCGCGATCAGGCAGCCCACTAAAAAGGGCACCAGTCCAAAGATCGTGCCGACCAGCATTCCTATCTCGATGTGCGGTCGGCCGTTCTCCTTCACATCAAGTTGCATCAAGTGCTCAAACACACCGGGTGCATTCACCAACATGTTCAGAATCTGCGATCCGACCCAGAAGCAGAACAGGACAAAAACCGCGTACGCGATGTTGCCGAGCGTGGTCGACGGCTCGCGCTTTTTCCCTGCGATGATGGTGGACTTCGACAAAGTAAACTCTGCCATAATGACCTCCCGGAAACGCATAAAACCCAGGCATTTCGCCTGATGACTCACAGGCGAGTCTGACAGTTGATCGCAAATGTCAATATCGGATTTCTGGTAAATTCGTGTCCAGATTCCTCCTGGATGTCAGAAGTCTGTCTGTAGTCACATTTTTGTAACTTTTGTGAATGGCGATTAACATCATGCTTTTGACCTATTTGTCACGGCGTGTAAAGGCGCGCGCCGTGCCGCAGACAGCCTGAAAGCGATATGCGATGATGCCGTTTTTCTTCTCTGGAGCGACCATGAATTTGCCCGCAAAAATTCGCCGCGACTGGCACTACTACGCCGTCGCTATCGGCCTGATTTTTATTATGAATGGCGTTGTCGGCCTGCTGGGTTTTGAAGCCAAAGGCTGGCAAACCTATGCGGTAGGGCTGGTGACCTGGGTGATTAGCTTCTGGCTGGCGGGGCTGGTGATCCGTCGGCGTCCGGAAGAATCGGACGCCGCGCAAGAGTAACGATTACAACGTGATAGTGCTCTTCAGGGCGCTATCCTGGGCATGGCGCTCCAGCGCCAGCTCAATCAGCCGGGTAATCAGCTGCTGATAGCTGATGCCGCTGGCCTGCCACAGTTTCGGATACATACTGATATTGGTAAAGCCGGGCAGGGTGTTGATCTCATTGATAATCACCTGATTATCCGGCGTCAGGAACACATCCACCCGCGCCATGCCGCTGCACTCCAGGGTCTGGTACGCCTGTACCGCAATGGCGCGGATGTTGTCGTTAATGTCCGCCGGGATCGCCGCAGGCACTTCCACCCGCGCGGCGTTGCCGTCAATGTATTTGGTGTCGTAAGAGTAGAACGCGCTGTTGACGACGATCTCGCCGCAGGTACTGGCCTCTGGACGATCGTTGCCCAGCACGGCGCATTCGATTTCCCGGCCCACGATCCCGGTTTCCACCACCACTTTATGATCGAATTCAAATGCCAGATCGACCGCTGCACGGTATTCCGCCTCGTTGGTGACTTTGCTGACGCCCACCGATGAACCCTGGTTGGCCGGCTTCACAAACATCGGCACGCCCAGCTTAGTTACAACATACTCAAAGTCATACTGCGAGCGGTTGGCGCGGGTCAGGGTGACAAACGGCGCAACGGCCAGGCCGGCATCGCGCAAAAGGCGCTTGGCGACGTCCTTATCCATGCTGACGGCGGAGCCCAGTACGCCGGAACCCACAAACGGCAGGTTCGCGACGCGCAGTAATCCCTGCAGGCAACCATCTTCACCCAGCGAGCCGTGAACGATGGGGAAAATCACATCCACCTGCGGCAGGGCGTCATGGCTGTGGGTTTCGATAAACTGCCGCGCGGTCTGGCCGGGAATGAGCGCCAGGGTTTTCTCCGAACGGTTAAGAGCAATATGCGCGGGATCGTGGGCGTTAATCAGGTATCCGCTGGCGTCATTGACGTGCCATTCGCCCTGTTTATCAATACCCATCAGCACCACGTCAAACTTCTCTTTATCAATGGCGTCGACGATATTTTTCGCTGACTGAAGTGATACCTCGTGTTCAGAGGATTTGCCGCCAAACACAATCCCTACCCGCAGTTTTGCCATTTCTCTGTCCATCTCATAAAAATCAAAGCACACAACATATCACGCACAATTCCGCTATTCATGCTCAATCGTAGGGGAAGGCAGATGTCAGCCGCTATACTGGTAGTTCACAGGAACGGAGGGCGTGGATGGCGACGACGGGCGGAATGGTTACCGGATTTTTACTCACTGCACTGGCGGGGTGGGGGCTGTATGAATATCTGCCGCCGCAGTATAACCCCTTCGCACCCCTCTCCCCCGGCGACCCGCCCACCATGGTGACCCGCTATAAGCTGCGTCAGCTCGCCAACGACCCGGCGGCCTGTATGGCGGTGCTCAGACAAGCCAGCGAGCAGGGAATGATCCAGTTTCGCGAGCAAGCCAGCACCACCGGCAACTGTCCGCTGGATTCTCCGGTGCGCGTTACGCGCTTTGGCGAGGTGCAGCTCAGCAGCAGCTTTCTGGCCAGTTGCCCGCTGGCGCTGAGTTCGGCGATGTACGTTCAGCAGCGCGCGGTGCCGACGGCGCAGCAGATCATGGGCAGCCCGCTGCGGCGTATCGATCACCTTGGCAGTTTCGCCTGCCGCAATATCTATAACCGCGAGCAGGCGCGGCGCAGCGAACACGCCACGGCGGATGCGCTGGACATCAGCGGTTTTCGCTTCGCCAACGGTCAGCAAATCACGGTGCGAAAAGGATGGAATGAAAGCGGGCCGCGCGGCGAGGTGATGCGCGAACTGTTCAGCCACAGCTGCGCGTTTTACGGCAATTCCCTTGGGCCGAACTACAACGCCGCCCATGCCGATCATTTCCATCTAGGCATGCGCGGATTTGGGATCTGCCGTTAAAGCATATTCCCCGGCGAGCAGGCGGTTATTTCGTGATGCATATCACGGCAAAGCGCTTTTGTGTGATAAATCACTGAATTTCTTTACAGCGCAGGAATCGCAAGAAGTCGCAGGCCGACTCTTGCTACCCTGCCATAAAATCGTCACATCTTATTGAAAACGCGCCTCATGGAATCCTGGAAAGTTAATCTTATCTCTGTCTGGTTCGGCTGCTTTTTTACCGGGCTGGCCATCAGCCAGATTTTACCGTTTTTGCCGCTGTACGTGGCCCAGCTTGGCGTCACGTCCCATGAGGCGCTGTCGATGTGGTCGGGGCTGACCTTTAGCGTCACGTTTCTGGTTTCCGCGATTGTTTCGCCGATGTGGGGGAGCCTGGCGGACCGCAAAGGCCGCAAACTGATGCTGCTGCGCGCGTCGCTGGGCATGGCGGTGGCGATCCTGCTACAGGCCTTCGCCACCAACGTCTGGCAGCTGTTTTTCCTGCGCGCCCTGATGGGCCTGACCTCAGGCTACATTCCCAACGCCATGGCGCTGGTGGCATCCCAGGTGCCGCGCGAGCGCAGCGGCTGGGCGCTGAGTACCCTGTCAACCGCACAGATCAGCGGCGTGATAGCCGGGCCGCTGATGGGCGGCTTTCTGGCGGACTGGGTAGGGTTGCACTGGGTCTTTTTACTCACCGCGGGCTTATTAATGGTCAGTTTTGTGGTGACGCTGTTGTTTATTAAAGAGGGTATACGCACGGTGGTCACCAAAGATCAGCGTCTGAGCGGCAAAGCGGTGTTCGCGTCATTACCCTATCCGGGCCTGATCGTTAGCCTGTTCGTTACCACCCTGGTGATCCAACTGTGTAACGGTTCGGTGGGGCCGATTCTGGCGCTGTTTATCCAGTCGCTCGCGCCGGACAGCGGTAACATTGCGTTTTTGAGCGGCCTGATTGCCGCAGTGCCTGGCGTTTCGGCCTTAATGAGCGCGCCGCGCCTCGGGAAACTGGGCGATCGCATCGGCACCGCGCGCATTCTGATGGCGACGCTAATCGTCGCCGTGGCGCTGTTTTTCGCCATGTCGTTTGTCACCAACCCGGTGCAACTGGGTATCCTGCGGTTCCTGCTGGGTTTTGCCGATGGCGCCATGCTGCCAGCGGTGCAAACGCTGTTATTGAAATATTCCAGCGACCAGATCACCGGGCGTATTTTTGGGTACAACCAGTCGTTTATGTATCTGGGCAACGTCGTTGGGCCGTTGATGGGTGCGGGCGTCAGCGCCGCTGCCGGATTTCGCTGGGTATTTATCGCGACGGCGCTGGTAGTACTGATTAATATTGTCCAGCTTGCGGTTGCACTTAATCGCACCGCCGCCAAAAGACGCGCGGCAAGGCGTTGATGTATCATATATTTATTGGCGTGATTTTATTAATCGTCGTTAACGTACCGTTTATTCGCCGTAGGGAATCATATATATTCAGTGAAACGTTTCGCTGAATATATTATTCGTGGTTTCACACAAATACGATAAAATCGGCAAAATACTACTTTTCCCCCCTATCAAAAATGGGGAGGGGGTGTTAACGTCATTTGACTTTTTAAAGGGATAGTCTTCATGAAAAACTTAATTGCTGAACTATTAGTGACCCTCGCTGATAAAGAGCAGGAGTCAAAAGCGTTAGTGGCTCAGGTTGAAGCGTTGGAGATTGTTGTCACGGCGCTGCTGCGTCGTATGGAGCCGGGCGAACAGCAGGCGCTTATTGACAGCATCGACGGTGCAATGGATGGTGCGCGTGTAAAGTCTGAGGTCTCTGTAGAGGATTCGGAGCTCCTACAGCAGTACCTGAAAAAGCTCCTGAAACATCCCAGAACCTGAGATTTAACGACAGGTCTCTGTTATTCCTGAGTCTTAAGCGAAATTATTCGCTGCGCTGAGCGCTTTATTATCTTAATACGATGAGGCGTTCGGGAAATAAATAAAAAGGTATTTTATTTCCCGACGCTCATGCTGCATCGGTTACTTTATTTTAAATATGCTTAAGCCTGTTACCGTTTCGGTAATTACACGGCATTTTAGCGCTGTCGGGTAATTAATTGCCTGATTAGGTAATAAGCGCACCGCCAGAGTTATTTCCGCACGCCGTCTGGAAATGATGTGTAAAAAAAGACACAAAAATTAATGTTATCCCGTTGGCAATCCTGCAATGCGCCAGTGGTTTTTCTGCTGCGCCAGGCCAGGCTTAAAACGCCTTATTTCAATTGGGATGGTGCTATGAAATCAACATTACTTTTTACGCTTCTGGCAGGAATGTTAAGCAGCTCTCCAGTCCATGCCGCAGAAAGAACGCTCACGCCGCAACAGCAGCGCATGACCACCTGTAACCAGCAGGCCACATCGCAGGATTTGAAAGGCGACGCGCGAAAATCCTATATGAGCAATTGCCTGAAGAATAGCCAGTCTGCGCCGGGCGATAAAAGTTTGACGCCTCAGCAGCAGAAAATGAAAAGCTGTAATACCGAAGCGGGAAATAAATCCCTTACCGGCGATGCCCGTAAAACCTTTATGAGCGAGTGTCTGAAAAAGGCCAGCTAATCATCCATTAGGGTGAGTTTGATTTAAGTCTCACCCTAAATTTCATACTCCGCGCCGTTGACCCGTTTCTATACTCTGGAAAATTTGTCCAGTTAATCTCCTGTACCCATGAATGATGAACAGACCTTCAGCAAATGGCGTCTCTGGGATATTTCGGCGCGCGAAAAACCTCTTAACGACGATAAATATCGCAGCGGTTTACGCTTTGCGCGTCGTATCTGGCTACCCCGCACCGTAGGTCATTTTTGCTGCTTTATTATGTTTGCCGGCGTGCTGGTGGACCAGGCGCTGCCGGGATGGTGGTGGCTGGCGCTGGTGATGTATGCCTTCGTCTGGCCGCATCTGGCGCGGCAAATCGCTGAACGCGCGTCGGATCCGATGATGGCGGAGCGGCGTAACTTAATTATCGATACCCTGATGGCGGGGATCGGGATCGCGCTTATGGGCGGCAATGCGCTGCCCTGTTTGCTGCTGTCGATGATGGTCAATATGAACAACATCGGCGCATTCGGCGTGCGCTTTTTTGCCGCCGGGCTGATGTTGCAGATGATGACGGCGCTCATGGCCATGCAGTTTATCGATGCGCCTCTTAACGTCACCACGACGCCGCTACAGTTTTTTCTCAGTTTACCGACGTTGATTATCTATCCTGCGCTGTTCGGCTTTGTTTGCTATCGCACGGCGGTCAATCTGGCGGAGCATAAGCGACGCTTGCAGCTGATCAGTACCCGCGACGGGATGACCGGCGTCTATAATCGCCGCCACTGGGAGCAGTTGTTGAGCATTGAGTATGAAAACGCGCTGCGCTACCGCCGCGCCTCCACGCTGCTGCTGATCGACATCGACCACTTCAAGCAAATCAACGACACCTACGGGCACGATGTCGGCGATAAAGCGATTATCGCCGTCACTCAATATTTACAGCTCACGTTGCGGGTCAGCGATGTGATTGGCCGGTTCGGCGGGGATGAGTTTGCGGTGATCATGAGCGGCACATCCCCGGAAAGCGCCGTCGCTGCTATGGATCGCGTCCACGAGCGGTTGCAGAATCTGAGAATTGATCATGCCGCATCGCTGAACGTGCAGATCAGCGTCGGCATCGCGCCGTTCAATACGCATATGGAGGATTATCAGGCGTGGCTGAAGGCCGCCGACATGGCGCTGTATCAGGCCAAAAAGGCCGGGCGTAACCGAACTGAAGTGTATACGGTCAGATGAGCGCAACGCACGCTCATCTGACGCGGCGCATTAACTCTTGCTCAGCGCCTCGGATTTGGCCATGCATTGCGCCATGGCTTCCATGACCGCCGCGCGCAAGCCTTTCTCTTCCAGCACTTTTACCGCCTCGATGGTGGTGCCGCCAGGCGAGCACACCATGTCCTTGAGCTCGCCCGGATGCTTACCGGTTTCCAGCACCATTTTGGCGGAGCCCATCACCGCCTGGGCGGCGAACTTATAGGCCTGGGCGCGGGGCATGCCGCCCAGCACGGCGGCATCCGCCATCGCTTCGATAAACATAAATACATACGCCGGCGCCGAACCGCTAACGCCCACCACCGAGTGGATCATATATTCCGGCACGTTTTCCGCCTGGCCGAAGCTGCGGAACATCGCCAGCACCGCGTCGGTTTCTTCCGGCGACACCAGCGCGTTGGCGGTGATCGAGGTCATACCGGCATTCACCAGCGACGGGGTGTTAGGCATGGCGCGGATTATTTTGCGGTCATGTCCCAGCGCCACGGCGAGCTGATCGAGCGTGATCCCGGCGGCGATGGACACCACCAGCGACTCTTTATTCAGGCTGGAGGCAATGTCGCCCATCACTTTCAGCATGATATTAGGCTTCACCGCGCCGAACACGATATCCGCCGCCTGGGCGACTTCCTGGGCGCTTTGTGCGCCGTTAATGCCGTATTCGCTCTGCAAGGCGGCGACATTATCGGCTGAAGGGGTATAGACCCAGATATTGCTGGCGGATACGTCGCCGCTGGCGATCAGGCCGCCGAGAATGGCTTTCCCCATATTTCCGCAGCCAATAAAACCGATCTTCTTATCCACTTTATCCCTCCATCATGGTTATTTTACGTGTTGCATGGCCCTAGCTTAACGCGCCTTTTGCCGTTTTCGCTATGGCGGCGGCCTGAAACAACCGTGAAAAATTGACCTACTTTTGGGCAAAGCGGGTAGAATCCGCGTTTTTATTATTACGCCGCAGGCGGATCTGGAGTCAGTATGTCGATATGGGTAGACGCCGATGCGTGTCCGAACGTGATCAAAGAAGTGCTGTGGCGCGCGGCGGATCGCTGCCAGGTGATGGTAACGATGGTGGCGAACCAGAATCTGCGCGTGCCTCCTTCGAAGTTTGTCCGCGCCTGGCGGGTAGAAGCGGGCTTTGACGTGGCGGATAACGAAATCGTGCGCCACTGCCAGCCGGGCGATTTAGTGATCACCGCGGATATCCCCCTGGCGGCGGAAGTGATTGCCAAAGGCGCGCATGCGTTGAACCCGCGCGGCGAGCGTTATACCGAAGCCACTATTCGCGAGCGGCTGACCATGCGCGATTTTATGGAAACGCTGCGCGCCAGCGGCGTACAGACCGGCGGGCCGTCTACGCTCAGCCCGCGTGATCGGCAGCAGTTCGCCGCCGAGCTGGACAAATGGCTGCTGGCCCGCGCCCGTAACGCTTAAGTCCAGCTGTCGTCGTCGCCGCCGAAATCGTTGCCGAAGTCGTCACCGGTGCCAAAATCGGCATCGTCATTGGTGGCGTAATCGTTGACGTTGTCCTGCGGCAGGCCAGCGTCCTTATTCAGGAACTGGCTGTCGTCGGCCTGGTTGTAATCTTCCACCGCATTGATCGCGCCGCTATCCGTCGGCTGGGTCGGATCGTCAATGATATTCACGATCTCTTCCGGCTGGTTGTGGCTGAACATGCTGGTGAGCATATTGGCCATCATCACGCCGCCCGCTACGCCTACCGCCGTTTGCAACGCGCCGCCCAGAAAGCCCTGTCCTCGCGGTGCGCCGTAGCCCTGTGCGCCTACTGGTGGCGCGTTATACTGGCCCGGCGCGGCGCGGGCGTATTGATCGGCACCCGGAATCGGCCTGTCTACCGGGCGCGCAGGCGCGTGGTCGCCGCCGCCAAACAGTCCGGCCAGAAAACCGCCGCTGCTCTGCTTTTGCGCCGCTTCATGCTCGCGCTGCGCCAGTTGCCCCTCCAGCGCCTGTAAGCGTTGGTTGAGCTGTTTGATGGCGGCTTCCTGGATCAGGATAGTCTGCGCCATGTAGTAGGGCGCTTGCGGCTGCTGCTGGAGATGGCTGACAATACGCGCCTCGGCTTCAGCGTCGCGCGGCGCGCTCTGGCTTTCTGCCTGTTGCAGACGGCTAAAGAGTCCATCGATCAGGCGTTGCTCTTCGGATTGCATGATTCATATCTCCGTCATTATGCATCTGTAATAACTATAATCCTGATTTATCCCCCCGATCGCGTTACGGGATAAATCTGCAAAACTGGCCTGATTCACAAAAGGGGAATGCAGATTGCGTATCAGGGGTTGTATTTGATAGCCCGTTTCAAGTAAGGTGGGCGCACCTTTCAGTGGTAGAAATTGTTTACATGCGTAAGCCTGATTTCATCGGGGCTGTCAGCGGAAAAAATTTCTACATTTCATTTTTGTAACTATATTTTTACGCCTATCTTGTGTACTAGCTTGCTGGTATGATGACGCTTCTTAACGCTAATAACGCCATCTCAACGGCTGAGATGCTGAGGACTGTCCTTTCATGACTCAACCCCTTTTTCTGGTCGGACCGCGCGGATGCGGCAAAACAACTGTGGGTCAGGGTTTGGCGGCATCGCTGGGGTTTCATTTTGTCGATACCGATCGCTGGCTGCTGGAGCAAAGCGGCGCGACGGTGGCGGAAATTGTCGAACAGGAAGGATGGCCGGGATTTCGCGCCAGAGAAAGCCAGGCGCTACAGGCGGTAACCCAGCCCGCCACGGTGGTCGCCACCGGCGGCGGCATGGTGCTGGCCGAGGCTAACCGGGTGTTTATGCGCAACCATGGCGCGGTGATCTATTTACAGGTTCCGGCTGAAACCCTGGCCGAGCGCCTGATGGCCTCGCCGGAAGAAGATCAGCGGCCAACCCTGACCGGCAAACCCATGGTCGAAGAAATCGAGGATGTGCTGGCCCAGCGCGAAGCCCTGTACCAGGCGGCGGCGCATCATGTTATCGACGCCAGCCTGCCGGTTGAGCGGATTATTGCGCGCATTCTGGAAGTGTTGCGTTTAGCTCGCGCGAGCTAGCGGTTGTCTATACTTAATACTTCGAATCCATTGATAAGGAAGTGTTATGGCATCCAGACCCCCGTATCCCCGTGAAGCGCGCATTGTGACGATTGAAAAAGGCACCCCAGGACAGACGGTGACCTGGTATCAATTGCGTGCGGACCATCCGAAACCTGACGCATTGATTAGCGAACATGAAACGGAAGCCGAAGCGCTGGATGCGAAGCGGCGCTATGAAGATCCTGAAAAAACGTGACGCCATTCACAGGGGAGAGCGGCTGGCTCTCCCTTCCTTGCTCCCTTCGCTTCGCCAAATTCTGAATTTTCAATCGCAGAAACAGTTAAATTCCCGTTACTATTAAAACCTTACTCTGACAGCCGCCGCGACGAGCAGAAAATGCGCGGCAAGATTGCCAGAAGCTGCCAGGCTTTATGGTTAATTTCTCTCCAATAACCGCATGGCGCAGTAAGCAGTGCAGTAGAAAAGCAAGAGATTAGACAGGCGAATGAACATGAATCCTACGTTAGCGATACTCACGATTGGCGTTGTCCCCGTCGGCGCTATTTTACCGTTACTGGCAGGACAGGTCCCTGAGGAACAAATAAAGCATATCAGTCTCATGGGATCGCTAAGCAAGGAAGACGCGTTACAGGAGTATGGCGTCGAAGCCGGGCATGAGCCGATGCTGACGCTATTAAGCAATAAAGAAGTGGTCGAAGTGTCGCGCCAGAAAACCGAGCAGGCGCTGCAAAGCGCCATTGAGGTGCTGGATGGCCAGGGCTATGACGTAATTCTGTTGATGAGTACCTACCGCTTCACCAAACTTCATGCCCGTAATTCGATCTTACTGGAGCCGCAGCGCATCATTCCGCCACTGGTGGCGTCGATTGTTGATGGGCATCAGGTCGGCGTGATTGTGCCGATCCCGGAACTGCTCTCTTCCCAGGCCGAAAAGTGGGCGCTGCTGGAAAACCCGCCGCTGTATGCGCTGGCGAGCCCGGTGTTTGGCACCGAACAGGAGCTGGTGGACGCCGGGCGCACGCTGATCGACCAGGGCGCTGATGTGCTGATGCTGGATTGCCTGGGGTATCACCAGAAACACCGCGATCTGTTGCAACAGGAGCTGGATGTGCCGGTGCTGCTGTCCAACGTGCTGGTGGCCCATCTGGCTTCCGAACTGCTGGTATAACCCAAATCTGTGATGCGCGCTGGGCTTGCCTGAAATACCCGTCATTGTTAACGCTGCAAGTAACATGAATTCGGGTATATTGGTTTTTCGACCATTTCTAAAAGGGCCAGTCCATGCTTCAAAGTAACGAATATTTCTCCGGTAAAGTGAAATCCATCGGTTTTACCAGTAGCAGCACTGGCCGCGCCAGTGTCGGGGTGATGGCGGAAGGGGAATATACTTTCGGCACCGCCCAGCCTGAAGAGATGACGGTCGTCAGCGGCGCGCTGCACGTGCTGCTCCCGGGGGAAGTGGAGTGGAAAACCTACGGGCCGGGCGATGTCTTTCATGTGCCGGGCCACAGCGAGTTCCACCTGCAAGTGGCGGAACCCACCTCCTATTTGTGCCGCTATCTGTAATACCTTCACCCTCTTTGCGAGGGTGAATGCTGTTAGCGTTGGGCTTCGCCGCCCAACCCTTCCACCAGGCTGCTAATCAGGGCCGCCAGTTCGCCCGTCATCAGAATAAAATCGGCATCAAAGCGCTGGGCCACGTCTTCACGGTCAATATCTTCATTCTGATCGCGCAGCTCGTCGGCAAACTTCAGGCGCTTGATCGAACCGTCCTCACACATCATAAACTGGATGCGCTGTTGCCAGTCGAGGGCCAGTTTGGTGACCACTTTGCCCGCCTCGATGTGCACGGCGATTTCATCGCTGACCAGTTCCTGCTTTTTACAGCGGATCACGCCGCCGTCTTCCAGCATCGCTTTGAGTTCGGCTTCATCCATCAACTGGAATCCCTGCGCGGCGCTGCCGCTGCGCACCCATTCGGTCAGGGTCAGTTCCGGCGGCGTCTCCAGGGTCAGCGGCACCACCGGCAGCGAGCCCAGGCTTTTGCGCAGCAGCGCCAGGGTATCTTCGGCCTTTTTGGCGCTGGCGCAGTCGACCATAATCAATCCGTTAACGGTATCGATCCACATCATGGTCTGGTTAAAACGGCTGAAGGCGCGCGGCAGTAAGGAGTGCAATACTTCATCTTTCAGCGAATCTTTTTCAGTCTTTTTCAGCTTGCGCCCCTGGTCCGCTTCCAGTTTGGCGATCTTCGCTTCCAGCGCCTGTTTGATGACTGGCGCAGGCAGGATTTTCTCCTCTTTGCGGGCGCAGATAACAATTTGACCGTTGGCAGTGTGCGTCAGCGCATCACTCTGTGAGCCCATCGGTGGCACCCAACCGGTTTTCGCCATATCCTGGCTGCCACAGGGGGTAAAGGAAAACGCCGCCAGCTGTTTTTCCATCTCTTCGGCTCGCAGCGAGACGTCGCGGCTGACGCGATAAACCATTAAATTTTTGAACCACAGCATGATATTTTCCACGGTCTGGTAGTTAAACGCAGCGGGCATGATAACGAAACCGCCGCTCAGTTTCATGGCCTTTGAGAGAAAGGCCCGCAACCGTCACTCTGAACTGCGTAAATAAGGGGCTTCATGTGCGTATTGGGATTGATTTAGGTGGTACCAAAACCGAAGTGATCGCGCTGTCTGACGACGGCCAGCAATTGTATCGTCACCGGCTGCCTACGCCGCGCGACGATTATGCGCAGACCATTGAGACCATCGCCGAGCTGGTAGGGCTGGCGGAAGAGGCCACCGGCGAGCGAGGCAGTGTGGGGATGGGGATCCCCGGCTCGATTTCGCCCTATACCGGCGTGGTCAAGAATGCCAACTCGACCTGGCTTAACGGTAAGCCATTTGATAAAGATCTCAGCGCCCGGCTGGGACGAGAGGTGCGCCTGGCGAATGACGCCAACTGCCTGGCGGTGTCCGAAGCGGTAGACGGCGCGGCAGCCGGGGCGCAAACGGTATTTGCGGTGATCATCGGCACCGGTTGCGGGTCCGGGATTGCGCTGGGCGGCCACAGCCATATCGGCGGCAACGGGACCGCGGGGGAGTGGGGCCATAATCCGCTGCCGTGGATGGACGCCGACGAGTTGCGCTATCGGGAAGAAGTGCCGTGCTATTGCGGCAAGCAGGGGTGTATCGAGACTTTTATTTCCGGCACCGGTTTCGCGACCGATTACCGGCGGCTCAGCGGGCATCCGCATAAAGGCAGCGAGATTATCCGGTTGGTGGAGCAGCAGGATCCGGTGGCGGAGCTGGCGCTCAGCCGATATGAAATGCGGCTCGCCAAGTCGCTGGCGCACGTGGTGAATATTCTCGATCCCGATGTGATTGTATTGGGCGGCGGGATGAGCAATGTGGATCGGCTGTATCAGACGGTGCCGCAGTTGATCAAGCCCTGGGTGTTTGGCGGGGAGTGTGAGACGCCGATAGTGAAGGCGAAGCACGGGGATTCGAGTGGGGTGCGGGGGGCGGCGTGGTTGTGGCCTCAATAGGTTCGCGGTGCGGCTTATGAATGGATAGTGGTATGTTTCGTTCGCGTCAGGTGGAATGTTTCGTTCGCGTTGGGTGGAATGTTTCGTTCGCGTTGGGTGGAATGTTTCGTTCGCGTCAGGTGGAATGTTTTGCTCACGTCAGGTGGAATGTTTCGTTCGCTTTGAATGTTTCCATCTATGGGGCCTCAGTGTACGCGAACGAGTCAGGGACGCTCGCCGCCGCGTCCCCGACACCCCAGGCTCCCGGCCAGCAAAATCGGCGGCTTCGCCGCTGCCCTCGGCTCCATCTCCTCGCTTCAGGTCGGTCGTGATGCTACATCCTGTAGCTCACGACCTCAGCCAGCATCCATGCTGGCTGACCTGGCTCGTCAATTGCGCCTCGGCGATTTTGATGCCGGATTAAAACCCCCAGCTCTGGCTCTTATGGTTGTAACAACAATGGGGGGTAATTGTCGCTTACACTATTCCTGAGGGCCTGGTTTGACCTGGCTCGTCAATGGCGCCTCGGCGATTTTGATGCCGGACGAAAACCCCCCAACTTTAGCTCCGCAAGTGTGAGTTAATTAATCCCGCGCTTTGACTCCGCGATGTGAGTGGAGTACCCCCCACTTTGACTCGGCTGGTGTGGGGATTATCAGGGATTAACTTACTGCGTATTCCCTGGCTAACCGGCTGACGCCGAGGCCGTTTATCTTTTTCACTTTAATTTGTACCGGGATGCGCTCTTTCATGGCTTCGACGTGGCTGATGACGCCGATGGTTTTGCCAGTGGCGTTGAGGGCGTCCAGCGCGTCGAGGGCAATGTCCAGGGTTTCGGCGTCGAGGGTGCCGAAACCTTCGTCGAGGAATAGCGAGTCGATGCGGGTTTTGTGGCTTACCAGATCCGACAGCGCCAGCGCCAGCGCCAGGCTGACCAGGAAGCTTTCGCCGCCGGAAAGGGTGCGGGTGTCGCGCACCGCGTCGGCCTGCCAGGTATCCACCACTTCCAGCTCCAGCTCTTCGCTGAGTTTACGCTTCAGCAGGTAGCGCCCGTGCAGCCGGTTGAGCTGCTGGTTCGCCAGCCAGACCAGGTTGTCGAGGGTTAAGCCCTGGGCATATTTACGGAATTTGTCGCCTTTTTGCGAACCGATTAAGTGATTGAGATGCGCCCAGGTCGCCAGATGAGCGCTGGCGTCGTCGATCTGCTGTTGCAGTCCCTGTAGCCGTTCGCGATTGTCTGCGTCCTGTCTGATTTGCTGCTTCAGTTCGCCCTGGCGGGTGGCGTTTTCACGCAGCGCCTGGCTGAGTTGCGCCATCGCGGCCTGTAGGGCGTCCGGATCCGCCGTTGAATCAATCTCAGGCGGCGAGGCTTGCAGGTGCGCGTTCAGCGCCTGTTCCGCCTGCGCCAGCCGGGTTTGCTGCTCGTGCAGCTGGCGCTCGGTTTGGGTTTTTAGCGCGCTCAGGCGTTCCAGCTCTGACGGTTCCAGCACTGCGGCGAGAAATGCGGCTTCATCCGCGAAATGGCTTTGCGCAAGCAGTTGCTCGAATTCCTGCGTCAGCTGTACTTCACGGACCTGTTCCCGTTGACACTGTTCGCTGAGCGTCGCCCACTGGGCTTCCAGCGTCAGGCACTGGTTGTGACACGGTTGCCAGCTCTCCAGCGGTTCGCCATCAACCTGTACGGATTGCGCTGCTTCATCCGGCAATACTGCCAGCACCTCATCGCAGCGGGCGAGCAGATTTTGCAACGCAAGCTGACGGGTTTGCTGCTGCTGCCACTGCTGCGCTTCCTGCTCGCGCGCCCGCAGCCACCCGGCTTCCTGGGCGTCATCCGGCAGCGTCAGATCCAGCGCGGTAAACTGTTCGCTGAGCGTCTGGTAGCGCGTCGCCATTTCAGCTTCATATTGAGTGATAGCCTGCTGCCTGACGCGCGCGTCGTCCGCCAGCAGCTGGTGCTGTTGCAGCAGATAAAGCTGTTGCTCGTACTGGGTCTGCGCCTCAAGCCAGGGCTCCAGCGGCTCGTTGGCATCCAGCGTCGCGTCCAGTGCCTGGCACAACGCATCCCATTCCGCGCTCAGCGTTTGCGCTTTCCGGGTAATGCCTGCCGCTTCGGCGTCCAGCTCCATCCGCTGTTTTTGCAGCGAGTTTTGCTGGCCGCGCAGCGTCGCGCCCTGTTCGCCCAGCGCCGATTTTTCCTTTTCGAGCTGCTGGTAGCGCGCCTCGCTGTCGTTGGGCTGGACGGCGTTATACGCCTCAATGGCCGGATGATGGGTGGAACCGCACAGCGGGCAGGGCGCATCGGGCTGGAGCCGCGCTCGCTCAGCCATCAGGCCCGCAATGGTTTTTTCCAGCTCCCATACCTGGAAGGCGTTCGCCGCCGCTTCCTGTTTCGCCTTATACGCTGCGCGCTTCTCAACCAGTTGGCGCTCCAGATCCGCTAACTGCTGGTCGATCCCCTGGCGCTGTTGGTCGAGCTGCCCGGCACGCTGGCGCTGGGCCGCAATATCACGGTGCAGTACCGCCAGTTTCTGGCGCTGGCCGCGCTGGGCGGCGGCGCGCTGTAGCTGGCTGTTGAGCGCTTCCGGCGTCAGCGTCAGCGTGACGGGGGCCAGCTGCGCCTGTTTGTTCTTTACCTGATCCAGCGCGGCGCGCAGTTCGCCGAGCCGGCTGCCGTCGCGGCGGCGCTCCGCAAAGGCGGATTTCCAGCCTGCCAGTTCGCTATGCCACTGGCTCCAGCGGTGGTGGGTTTGCATCAGCGCGTTGAGCTGTTCCAGTTCCGACCGTGAATCGGCAGCGCGTTGGGCGATAGCGGCGCGGATCTGCTGGCGGCGCTGCTTCTCGTTAAGTAAGCGAGTGTTTACTTCATCACGCTGGGTTTGCGTCCGCAGCAAGGCCAGACGCTGGTCGCGGCGCTGCTGCCACAGCGGGCGCAGTTTTTCAGCGGGCAGGGCCAGCTCCAGCCGGGCGATATCGGCCTGCGCCGCGAGCCGGGCCTGCTGCGCCTGCGCCAGATCGGTTTGCGTCTGCAGGCAGTGGCGTTCAAGCTGCGCTTTCTGGCTTAGCCACTGGTGATGCAGTTGGTTGCGCTGAAGCGCTGTCTGTAGCGTTTGCTCCTGCGAAGTGAGCGCTTGCAAACTTTCTGCCAGCTGCTGGCGCTGCTCCTCGCTGAGCAACATCACGCCCTGCGCCTGAGACTGTAATTTTTCCAGATCGATACGCGCCTGTTTATGCTGCTCAAACACCCGCGCGGAAATGACCCCGTAAATCTCGGTGCCGGTCAGTTCTTCCAGCAGTTCGGCGCGCTCCTGGGCTTTCGCGTTCAGGAAGGCGGCGAACTGTCCCTGAGAAAGCATCATCGAACGGGTAAAGCGGTCATAATCCAGCCCGGTCAACGTGGCGACGGCGTCGAGCTTGTCGTTCACTTTATCCGCCAGGATTTTTCCGTCGGCGCTGCGGGCCAGCTCCACACGGGGAGGCTGGAGTTTGCCGTCCGGCAGGTAGCGGGCGCGATACTGGCTCCAGAACGCGCGGTACGCCTCGCCTTTGACTTCAAACTCCACCTCCGCCAGACACTCGGCGGTGTCGCGGGTCATTAAATCGTTCTGCGACTGGGAAATGGTGTTGAGACGCGGCGTCTTGTGATACAGCGCCAGGCAAATGGCGTCGAGCAGGGTGGTTTTCCCCGCGCCGGTTGGCCCGGTGATGGCGAACAGACCGTTGCTGGAAAACGGCTCCCGGGTGAAATCAATTTTCCATTCGCCCTTCAGGGAGTTGAGGTTCTTGAGGCGCAGGCTCAAAATTTTCATGCGTTTTCCTCCTGCTGCATCCTCTCCAGGGTTTGGGCGAACAGCGTCCTCAGCCGGGCGGCTTCATCGTCTTCCAGCGCTTCGCTTTGCAGGCGGCGTTCAAACACGTCCGCGACGCTCAGTTCGCTCAACGTTTCGGTTTCCAGCCGGGCGATGGCCTGTTCACGCTGCTCGCGATTGCGGCGCAGCAGGATCACTTCCACCGGCAGGTTTTCGGTCATGGCGACAATCTGACGCTGCATATCGTGCAGGAAGTCGTCGCTGACGATTTCGATATCCAGCCAGGTTTTCGGCTCGGCAGGCGCGTCGCGCCACTGCTCAAGCTGCTGCTCGATTTGC
The DNA here is from genome assembly GCF_009907385.1 of Atlantibacter hermannii. Classification (GTDB taxonomy): domain Bacteria; phylum Pseudomonadota; class Gammaproteobacteria; order Enterobacterales; family Enterobacteriaceae; genus Atlantibacter; species Atlantibacter hermannii_A. The sequence goes on along the minus strand of NZ_JAAATR010000112.1, from coordinate 175,864 downwards.
GCCAGATTGCCTTTGATCATCGCCAGCGGCTGGGTCACGGGCACTTCCAGCGGGGTGATAGCAGCCAGCGCCCCGGCGGAAAACTCCACCAGATTCACTACCTTTGCGCCGCCGGTTTCATCGAAACTTAACGGGATCGGCGAGCCGCAATAGCGGATATGTTCGCGCTTCGCGACGCACTGGGCGCGGTGAATATGACCCAGCGCGATGTAATCCGCCGCCGGGAAATGGCTGGCCGGGAAGGCGTCCAGCGTGCCGATGTAGATATCGCGCACCGCGTCGGTTTTGGTGACGCCCAGCGCCGTTAAGTGCCCGGTGGCGATAACCGGCAGCGCCCGTTCGCCGCGCAGCCGGCAGGCGGCGTCAAAGCATTCCTGATAGTGGCGGGTGATGGCATCCAGCAGGTGCAGCTGCTTTTCGCTGCCCGACTCCCCGGCGCGGCTTCGGGTAATGTCGCGCGGACGTAAAAACGGGATCGGGCACAGCACCGCGCCCGGTTCGCCCTGGCGGTTATTCATGATTATCGCCTGACCTTCCGGATGATGCTGCGCGCTGGCAATCACCCGGGTATTCAGGCAGGCCAGCAGCTCGCGGGATTCATTGAGCGTGGCGACGGAATCATGATTGCCTGCCAGCACAATCAACTGGCAGCCGGTGGACTGGAGATCCACCACAAAGCGGTTATACAGTTCCCGGGCGTAGCTCGGCGGCGAGCCGGTATCGAAAATATCCCCGGCGACGATGATGGCGTCCACCTGCTGTTCCTCCGCCGTCTGGCGCAGCCAGCTCAGAAAGGCCTGGTGCTCCGCGGCGCGGCTTTTAGTATAAAAATTTTGACCGAGGTGCCAGTCTGAGGTGTGGAGGATGCGCATCGTCATTCCCTGTGGCGTAAAAACGAAAGGGGGATTATAACCCTCCTTATACACCACTGTCCTGACGCCAGATTTATACAGTAAATTGATGGGTCATAAGACCGTCATCTTTTTCATAAATCTGTCATAAAACTGACGCATAATGGCGCCGCATTCAGAAAATTCGACTTAATTTGACAGGGCTAATCATGGCGAGACGTATCCTGGTCGTTGAAGATGAAGCGCCAATCCGCGAGATGGTGTGCTTCGTACTCGAACAAAATGGCTTCCAGCCGGTTGAAGCGGAAGATTATGACACGGCGGTGAATCAGCTTAACGAACCCTGGCCCGATCTTATCCTGCTGGACTGGATGCTGCCGGGCGGCTCCGGGCTTCAGTTTATTAAGCATCTTAAACGCGAAGCGCTGACCCGCGATATCCCGGTGATGATGCTGACCGCGCGCGGCGAAGAAGAAGACCGCGTGCGCGGGCTGGAAACCGGCGCGGACGATTACATCACCAAGCCGTTCTCTCCGAAAGAGCTGGTGGCGCGGATTAAAGCCGTGATGCGCCGCATCTCCCCGATGGCGGTGGAAGAGGTGATTGAAATGCAGGGACTGAGCCTCGACCCCAGCTCCCACCGCGTGATGACCGGCGAAAATCCCCTTGATATGGGCCCCACCGAATTCAAACTGTTACACTTCTTTATGACCCACCCGGAGCGGGTTTACAGCCGCGAACAGCTGCTTAATCACGTCTGGGGCACCAATGTCTATGTGGAAGACCGAACCGTGGACGTGCATATCCGCCGCCTGCGTAAAGCGCTGGAGCTGAGCGGGCACGACCGGATGGTGCAAACGGTTCGCGGCACCGGCTACCGCTTCTCAAGTCGTTTTTAATCACGATAACCGGAGAGTGACGCGTGCTGGAACGGCTGTCATGGAAAAGGCTGGCCCTTGAGCTGGTACTGTGTTGTATTCCGGCCCTGATTTTAGGGGCCATTTTTGGTTACTGGGCATGGTTTCTGCTGCTGGCGGTCACCGGCCTGCTGGTGTGGCATTTCTGGAATCTGATGCGCCTGTCCTGGTGGATCTGGGTCGATCGCAGTATGACGCCGCCAACCGGGCGGGGGAGTTGGGATCCGCTGCTGTACGGTCTGCATCAGATGCAGTTGCGTAACAAAAAGCGCCGCCGCGAGCTGGGTAATCTGATCAAACGCTTTCGCAGCGGTGCGGAATCCTTGCCGGATGCGGTGATCCTCACCACCGAAGAGGGCAATATCTTCTGGTGCAACGGCCTGGCCCAGCAGCTGTTAGGTCTCCGCTGGCCGGACGATAACGGCCAAAACATTCTTAACCTGCTGCGCTACCCGGAATTCACCAGCTGGCTGAAGGGGCGACAGTTTACCCGTCCGCTCAATCTGGTGCTGAATAACGGGCGTCATCTGGAGTTTCGCGTGATGCCTTACAGCGAAGATCAACTGCTGATGGTGGCGCGCGACGTCACGCAAATGCACCAGCTGGAAGGCGCGCGGCGTAATTTCTTTGCCAACGTCAGTCACGAATTGCGTACACCGCTGACGGTGCTTCAGGGCTACCTGGAGATGATGGACGACAAGCCGCTGGAAGGCCCGCTACGTGAGAAAGCCATCCACACCATGCGCGAGCAAACCCACCGCATGGAGGGGCTGGTCAAACAGCTGCTGACGCTGTCGAAAATCGAAGCCGCGCCGGCGCTGGTGCTTAATGAGCAAATCGACGTGCCGATGATGCTGCGGGTGGTGGAACGTGAAGCGCAAACCTTAAGCCACAAAAAACATACGCTTAAGTTTGACGTCGACAACGATCTGAAGGTGCTCGGTAATGACGAACAGCTGCGCAGCGCCATCTCCAACCTGGTGTATAACGCCGTGAACCACACCCCGGAAGGCACGGCGATTACCGTGACCTGGCAACGTGTTCCGCAGGGAGCAAAGTTTTCGGTACAGGACAACGGGCCGGGAATTTCCGCAGAGCATATTCCACGCCTCACCGAGCGTTTTTACCGGGTGGATAAAGCCCGTTCCCGCCAGACCGGCGGCAGCGGACTGGGGCTGGCGATTGTGAAGCACGCCCTCAGCCACCACGATGCGCGCCTTGAGATCGAGAGCCAACCCGGCAAAGGCACTACCTTTACGTTTGTGCTGCCGGAACGGCTTATCGCAAATCCTGCGCCGGTACGGCAAATCAGCTAATCCCGCTGTAAAACTTAGTTTCCATGGGCCAGTAAACTGGCCCTTTTGCCGTTTGGTTTCCTTAACGACTGTCTTATTTTTGACGTCTGTTTGTTTTTTGTTCGCATTAAAAGCCATAACATTTTTAAGATTCTGGTATGAATGTCTAACTCACTTCGCGAATGCGGAATAATCTACTGGTTTTTAGATCCCTTATTGCCTTCAAACGTTATAAGCGTTTAAATTGCGCACCTGATGTTGCCAGACTCACTGTAATTTCGTGGTAAACCAAAAAACTATTCTCCGCCACGGCATCAGGTAAGTGTTTTTCGCTGATTTATAACGAAACGACGCTATTTCGCTCATCGCTGGCAGCAAAAACGTCATTCTTTTCAACACCACATCCACAGGCAGTTAGACTTTATGACCCATCAATTGAAATCGCGTGACATCATCGCACTGGGCTTTATGACCTTTGCGCTGTTTGTTGGCGCTGGCAATATCATTTTTCCCCCTATGGTTGGCCTGCAGGCGGGCGAACACGTCTGGACGGCGGCGATCGGCTTTCTGATCACGGCGGTTGGTCTGCCTGTGTTGACCGTGGTGGCGCTGGCGAAAGTCGGCGGCGGCGTTGACAGCCTGAGCACGCCGATTGGCCGTGGCGCGGGCATTCTGCTGGCGACCGTGTGTTATCTGGCCGTGGGGCCGCTGTTCGCCACGCCGCGTACCGCCACCGTTTCGTTTGAAATGGGGATTGCGCCGCTGACCGGCGACGGCGCGATGCCGCTGTTCATCTACAGCCTGATCTACTTCGCATTGGTGATCCTGGTGTCGCTGTATCCGGGCAAACTGCTCGATACCGTGGGCAATTTCCTGGCGCCGCTGAAAATCATCGCGCTGACCGTGCTGGCGGTTGCCGCTCTGCTGTGGCCCGCGGGCGATATCAGCGTCGCTACCGACGCATACCAGAACGCGGCGTTTTCTAACGGCTTCGTTAACGGGTATCTGACTATGGATACTCTGGGCGCGATGGTGTTCGGTATTGTTATCGTTAATGCGGCGCGTTCACGTGGCGTCACCGAAGCGCGTCTGCTGACCCGCTACACCGTGTGGGCTGGCCTGATGGCGGGTATCGGTTTAACCCTGCTGTACCTGGCGCTGTTCCGTCTGGGTTCAGACAGCGCGACTCTGGTGGATCAGTCTGCTAACGGCGCGGCAATTCTTCACGCTTACGTACAGCACACCTTCGGCGGGGCAGGCAGCTTCCTGCTGGCGGCGTTGATTTTCATCGCCTGTATGGTGACCGCGGTGGGCCTGACCTGCGCCTGCGCCGAGTTCTTCGCACAGTATCTGCCGCTCTCTTACCGCTCGCTGGTGTTTATCCTCGGCGGCTTCTCCATGGTGGTGTCGAATCTGGGCCTGAGCCACCTGATCCAGATTTCCATTCCGGTGCTGACAGCCATTTATCCGCCATGCATCGTGCTGGTAGTGTTGAGCTTCACCCGCGGTTGGTGGCACAATTCCACCCGCGTTATCGCACCGGCGATGTTAATCAGCCTGCTGTTGGGCCTGATTGATGGCGTCAAAGCCTCGGCGCTGGGCGGCATGTTGCCGGCCTGGACGCAGAAAATGCCGCTGGCCGATCAAGGGCTGGCCTGGCTGATGCCGACGGTTGCGATGGTGGTGATTGCCGCTATTTGGGATCGCGCAGCGGGGCGTCAGGTGACCTCCACCGCGCACTAAAAAAGCCGGACAGTTTTTAACCACGGAGCCCGCTCCGTGGTTTTTTTATTGTGTAACCAGGTACTTAACAACATGGATAACGGGACTAAGCTCAAACGCGGTTTGAGTACGCGACATATTCGCTTTATGGCACTCGGCTCGGCGATTGGCACCGGGCTTTTTTACGGATCCGCCGACGCCATTAAAATGGCCGGTCCGAGCGTGCTGCTGGCGTATATCATCGGCGGCGTGGCGGCCTATATTATTATGCGCGCGCTGGGTGAAATGTCGGTACACAACCCTGCCGCCAGCTCGTTCTCCCGTTATGCCCAGGAAAACCTAGGCCCGCTGGCGGGCTACATCACTGGCTGGACCTACTGTTTTGAAATTCTGATCGTCGCCATCGCCGACGTGACCGCCTTCGGCATTTATATGGGCGTCTGGTTCCCTACTGTGCCGCACTGGGTGTGGGTGCTGAGCGTGGTGCTGATCATCTGCGCCATCAACCTGATGAGCGTTAAAGTGTTCGGCGAGATGGAGTTCTGGTTCTCGTTCTTCAAGGTCGCCACCATTATCATCATGATCGCCGCCGGTTTTGGCATCATTATCTGGGGCATCGGCAACGGCGGGCAGCCGACCGGCGTCAGCAACCTCTGGAGCCACGGCGGCTTCTTCGCCAACGGCTGGATTGGCACCGTGATGGCGCTGCAGATGGTGATGTTCGCTTACGGCGGCATCGAAATCATCGGCATTACCGCAGGCGAAGCCAAAAATCCGGAGAAGTCGATTCCGCGCGCCATTAATTCGGTGCCGCTGCGTATTCTGGTGTTCTACGTGGGTACGCTGTTCGTGATCATGTCTATCTATCCGTGGAACCAGGTCGGCACCCACGGCAGCCCGTTCGTTCTGACCTTCCAGCATATGGGCATCACTTTTGCCGCCGGTATTCTTAACTTTGTGGTGATCACCGCCTCCCTGTCGGCGATTAACAGTGACGTATTCGGCGTGGGCCGCATGCTGCACGGCATGGCGGAACAGGGCAGCGCGCCGAAAGTGTTCGCCCGAACCTCGCGTAACGGCGTGCCGTGGGTGACCGTGGTGGTGATGACCGCCGCGCTGCTGCTGGCGGTGTATCTCAACTACATCATGCCGGAAAACGTGTTCCTGGTGATTGCCTCGCTGGCGACTTTCGCCACCGTGTGGGTGTGGATCATGATTTTGCTGTCGCAAATCGGGTTCCGCCGTCGTTTATCCCCGGAGGACGTAAAGGCGCTGAAATTTAAAGTGCCGGGCGGCGTTACCACCACGGTGCTCGGTTTGATCTTCCTGGTGTTTATTATCGGTCTGATTGGCTACCACCCGGACACCCGTATCTCGCTCTACGTGGGCTTCGCGTGGATTGCCCTGCTGCTGGTGGGCTGGGTATTCAAGCGCCGCCACGACGCCCGCACGCGCTTAACCGCCTAATCTCTTCCCTCCCCGCCGCCTGGCGGGGAGGCTGTTTTCGCTCTACGCTCAGTGATCTCCACCTGTTAACTCCTCCCCGAAATAAACGCAAAATGAGGAAGGCGGCATGCTGCTGATATGGCATGGTGGCGTCAAAAATTGACCGAGGGGAAATACGATGTTGCAAGCCTGGCACCTTCCGGTGGCGCCTTTTATCAAACAAAACGCGCAGCGCCTGACCATCACGCTGTGGCTTTCCGGGGATGATTTGCCGCAGCGGGTCACGCTGCGCGCGGAACGCGATAACGAAGAGACCTCTGTTCCCATGACGCGCGTGCGCAAAGCGCCGCAGGAAGGCGTGACGGCCTGGCGGGCGACTCTCGCGCTGGACGAGGGGCAGCCGCGCCGCCGCTACAGCTTTAAACTGCTGTGGCCCAGCCGCCAGCGCTGGTTTACTCCGCAGGGGTTTAACGATTATCCCCCCGCGCGCCTGGAGCAGTTTGCGTTGGATGCGCCGGATAAGGGACCTTCATGGGTGGCGGACCAGATTTTTTATCAAATCTTCCCGGACCGTTTTGCCCGCAGCCTGCCGCGCGAGGCCGGGCAGGATAATGTTTACTATCATCACGCCGCCCATCGCGACATTATTCTGCGCGACTGGGACGAGCCGGTCACCGCTGAGGCGGGCGGCTCGACGTTTTACGGCGGCGATCTGGACGGCATCAGCGAAAAGCTGCCGTGGCTGCAAAAACTCGGCGTCACGGCGCTGTATCTCAACCCGGTGTTTACCGCGCCCAGCGTTCATAAATATGACACTCAGGATTACCGCCACGTCGACCCGCAGTTTGGCGGCGACCAGGCGCTGCTGCGCCTGCGCGATAACACCCGGCGCGCCGGGATGCGGCTGGTGCTGGATGGCGTATTTAACCACAGCGGCGATTCCCATCCGTGGTTCGACCGCCATAACGCCGCCACCGGCGGGGCGTGCCATAACCCGGAATCAACGTATCGCGACTGGTACAGCTTTTCTGAAGATGGCCGGGCGCTGGACTGGCTCGGCTACCCGAGCCTGCCAAAACTGGATTATCAGTCCCCGACGCTTATCGACGAAATCTACCAGGGTGAAGACAGCGTGGTGCGCCACTGGCTACGCGAGCCGTGGGGGATGGACGGCTGGCGGTTAGACGTCGTCCATATGCTCGGCGAAGCGGGCGGGGCGCAGAATAATCTGCAGCACGTGCGCGGTATTACCCAGGCGGCGAAACATGTCAACCCTGAAGCCTATATTGTCGGTGAGCACTTCGGCGATGCGCGTCAGTGGCTGCAGGCTGACGTGGAAGACGCGGCGATGAACTATCGCGGCTTTACGGTGCCGCTGTGGGGATTTTTAGCCAATACCGATATCTCCTACGACCCGCAGCATATCGACGCGGAAATCTGTATTCACTGGATGGAGCAGTACCGCGCCGGCCTTTCCCATCAGCAACAGCTGCGCATGTTCAACCAGCTCGACAGCCACGATACCGCACGGTTTAAAACCCTGCTGGGTAAAGACGTTGCCCGCCTGCCGCTGGGCGTGGTGTGGCTGTTCTGCTGGCCCGGCGTGCCGTGCATCTATTACGGCGATGAAGTGGGACTGGATGGCAATAACGATCCGTTTTGCCGTAAACCCTATCCGTGGGACCCTGAAAAACAGGACCGCGATCTGTTTGCGCTGTATCAGCGCCTGGCGCGGCTGCGTAAACAGCGGCGCGCATTACGCTATGGCGGCTGCAATGTGCTATACGCTAAAGGGGATGTGGTGGTGTTTATGCGTCTGTGGCGGCAGCAAAAAGTGCTGATTGCCATTAACCGGGGCGATGAAACGCGCATCGAGCTTCCCTGGTCGCCGTTAATGGCGGAAACCGAGTGGCGGCTGGAGGAAGGAAAGGCGCAGTTGACCGGACAATCGTTACTGATGCCTGCGATTTCCTGCGGGATCTGGCGTAACGATTAGCGGTAAATTCAGAAACGCCAGACTATTTCCAGAACGCGCTTTTTGAAAAAATAGACGGCAATCGCGTATGCCGATAACAAGGAAACGGGCATGGATGGACTGGTGTTTTGGGCGGGGCTGATACTTTTTTTGCTGGTGGTCGTCGCTCCAATCCTGTCAATAATGGCCTGGCGCAGAAGCCATGCCGCAATGGATGAACTGACGCGGCTGCGCCATCGCGTGACCGAACTGGAATCGAAACTGGCCGCCGCGCCGGTGCAGATTGCCGCGGTCGACGCGCCGGAGCCGCAGCGTGAGCCTGAGGACGATATTATCGCCCGGGTGCAGCGTTACCGGCAAAAACCGCCGCCTGTGGCGGAACAACCCTCTGCCTGGGCGCCTGCCCAGGCAGGGGGTGCTGAAACGCGCGCCGCCCCTGCGGCATCAGCGCCCGTTCAGGATCTCCCCCCTTCGCAGTTCGACGGCATGTTGAGTTCGCTGGCGCGCTGGTTTATGCAGGGCAATCCGCTGGCGAAACTGGGCGTACTGCTGCTGTTTCTCGGCCTCGCCTATCTGTTCCGCTATACCGTCGAGCGCGATATGTTCCCGCTGGAGCTGCGCCTGATGGCGGCAGCGGCGGGCTCAATGGGATTGCTGTTCTTTGGCTTTAAATTGCGCCACAAACAGCCGCTGTACGGCCTGATCTTGCAGGGCGGGGCCACCGGCGCGCTGTATCTCACCGTGTTCGGCGCTTTCCGGCTGTGGCAAATGCTGCCGATGACCCTGGCGTTTGGCCTGCTGCTGCTGATTTGCGCCGCCAGCGTCGGGCTGGCGGTGCTGCAAAAGGCGCTCAGCTTGGCCATGCTTGCCAGCATCGGCGGCTATCTCGCGCCGATCCTGCTGTCAACCGGTTCCGGCAACCACATTGCGCTGTTTTCCTTTTATCTGCTGCTCTCGGCGGGCATTCTGGCGATTAGCTGGTGGCAACACTGGCGGGTGCTGAATCTGCTGGGCATGGCGTTTACCTTTGGCGTCGCCGGGCTGTGGGGGCTAAACGGCTATCAACCGGAGATTTATCTCAGCAGCCAGCTGTTCCTGATCGCCAATATTCTGCTGTTCGGCGTGCTGTGCGTGGGGCTGTCGCTGCGTGCGCAGGCGAGTAAAGAAAAGATTATCGATGGAGTGCTGCTGTTCGCGCCGCCGCTGATCGGCTTTGGGATGCAATACGCCATTACCCGTCATTTTGAATACGGCCCGGCGCTGTCGGCGCTGGGGTTTGGTCTGGTCTATCTCGGCCTGGGCTGGGTCGTGCTGCGCCGCTATCCGGGGCAGGGGAAAATCCTGGTGCTGGCGGCGCTGGCGCTGGGCGGCGCGTTCACCACGCTGGCGATCCCGCTGGCGCTGTCGGCGCGCTGGACGGCGATGGCCTGGGCGCTGGAAGGGCTGGGGATCGTGTGGCTCGGTCTCCAGCAGCGCCAGCGGCGGATGAGCTACAGCGGCACCGGGTTACTGGTGCTGGCGCTGGGCAGTGCGGTTTACGCGCTGTCGCAGCACCTGACGCCGCTGTCGATGATGGTGATTTTCGCCGTTCTGAGCGCCGCCTGGCTGGCGGCGGCGTGGCTGTGGCGCGCCCATCAGTGGCTTATCAGTCATTTGTTGCTGGCGGGCGGGATTGCTTTCTGGATCGTCGCGCTGGTCGGTTTGGCCGACGCCATCAACCGTTCGCTGAGTCCCGAGGCTATCGTGCTGGCGCTGCTTTGCGCGTCGGTATGGGGATGGCGAGCCGCCAGCCAACGCCTGAACTGGCGGGAAATGGGCTATGCCCAGTGGCTGCTGTGGCCGGGGATCCTGCTGGCAATTCTGTTCACCGTGCAGCACGGCGATCGTTTGCTGAGCGCCGGCTGGACGGGGCCTGTCTGGATCGCGGCGTTTGCCTGTGCGGGCGTGCTGCTGCATAAAGACGGGGATTCGCTGATACCGCGGCTATCGCAGGCGGCGCATATCACACTGTTCTGGCTTCTGCTGCTGGTTATCGGGCTGGAAATTTACTGGTTTATCGATGGATTGCCGTGGGGCTCTGACGAATGGCAGGCGGGTATTGTGATGGCGAGCGCGGGGATGGCGATCCTGCTGGTTCACGGCGCGGTGCGTCGCGGCCTGTGGCCGGTGCGCGTCTGGCCGCAGTGGTACGCCAGCGTCGGCATCGCGCCGCTGATAGTGCTGGAACTCGCCATGTTGATTTTCAGTAACCTGCTGGATGGCGCGATGATCAACTGGCGTTGGGTGCCGCTGATAAACCCGCTGGACGTCGGCGCAGGGTATGGGCTGCTGGCGCTGTACGTCGCCGCCCGTTATCTCAATACCCATCGTCCGCCGGGCTGGAACACCCTTTCGCAGGGCGTGCCGTTAGCCATCGCCGGGCTGGCGTTCTGGTGGGCAAACGGCCTGCTGCTGCGCACCCTGGCTGGTTACGGTGACGTCGCGTGGCAGCCTGACGCGCTGTGGTCGTCTCGCCTGATCCAGACCAGCTTCGCGCTGTTCTGGATGCTGATCGCGCTGGTGGTGATGGTGAAAGCGACCCGCGCCGCCAGCCGGAATATCTGGATGGCGGGCGCGGCGCTGCTCGGCGTAGTGATCATCAAACTCATGCTGGTGGACAGCGCGGGCGGCGGCGGGCTGGCGCGGGCCATCGCGTTTATCGGCGTGGCGGTGCTGGTACTGATTGTCGGCTATTTTTCACCGCTGCCCCCGAAGGCGGCGGTTAACAAGGCGGAACCGGAATGAAGGGATTATTAAACGTTATCGTCATGGCTGCACTCTGGCTGCCGATGGCGGGATTCGCAAACGACACCGCGCCCGATGCGCCGCAGGATTACGCCTGGGGGATGCATCTCGAGAGCGAAAGCGCTTCACCGTTCTGGCAAATCGCGCTGCCGAGCCAGGTGTATGAGCAAACCGCCTGGCCCGATCTGCGCGACGTTCGGGTATTTAACAGCAAAGGCGAGGCCGTACCCTTTGCGTTGACGCCGCAGCGCCAGCCGCAGCGCGCGCCGCAGCCGGTGACGCTCAAAGTGTTCCCGCTGGATATCAAACACGTCAAAGAGGAAGGGCAGAACAGCCTGACGGTCAAAATGCCGGGCGGCGCGGAAGTGCATCTGGCGGGCGACGATGTGACGCGTATCAGCCAAAGTTTCCTGATGACGTTGCCCGACGGGCAGACAACGGCGCTGCCGGTGGGGCAACTGCGTCTTAACTGGTCGAAACCGGCGCAAAACTGGCAGGCGAAGGTCGATCTGTTTTACAGCGACAATTTAAAAGAGTGGTACAGATTGTCCGAAGATGCGCCTTTGATGGATCTGACCGCCGGCAGCGATCGGCTGAAGCTCAACACGTTACCGTCCAGCGTCACGCTCTCTGAAAAGGGCTATCGTTATCTGCTGATGACGGTTTCTGACGCGCCGCAGCCGCTCGCGCTGCAAAGCGTGGAAGCCCTCGCGCCAGTGGACGATTACAGCAATGTTTACGTGTATCTGCCAGCCCATAAAGAGAGCGGCGGGGCCAGTGAGGCGATTTACCGCTGGGCTAACCCGCAGCCGCTGGCGGGCCTGGCGATCAATCCAGGCGGTGAAAGCGCAGTGTTGCCGGTGGAAATCGACTATCGGCAGCGCGCAGAGGACCCCTGGCGACCTCTGGCGAAAACCGTGCTGTACCGGATTAACGATGCGCAGTCCGAGCCCACGCTGCTGAACGGCGAACACGTTCAGGCCATTCGGGTGAAGGGCATCAACGCCAGTTGGGGCGACACGCCGCCGGAGGTTCAGGGGCTGCGTGCCAGCCAGGCGCTGGTATTTATTTCACAGGGAACGGGGCCGTTTATGCTGGCCTGGGGCAACAAAGCCGCTAAACCGCAGGCGATGGCGCTGGATATGGTGATCCCCGAAAAGCTGCGCGGGCAATACACCCTGGATTCACTGCCGGTTGCCACTGAAGCCGACACCGTCACGCTGGGCGGCGAGGCGCGTTTAACGGCGGTCGATCCGGCGGAGCGCCGTAGCCAGTGGATGACAATGCTGATTTGGGGCGTGCTGGTGATTGGCGTACTGGCGCTGCTCGGCGTCGCGTACCGGCTGTGGCGGGAAGTGAAAACTAACGCCTGACGCCATAAAAAAAGGCCCGCATGCGGGCCTTTTCTCTGAATCTTTCATTACAGCTTAGCGACGTTCTCGCTCAGGTATTTTGCGACGCCGTCCGGAGAGGCGTTCATACCTTCTTTGCCTTTTTCCCACTGAGCCGGGCACACATCGCCATGCTCTTCGTGGAACTGCAGCGCGTCAACCATACGCAGCATTTCGTCGATGTTACGGCCCAGCGGCAGATCGTTAACCACCTGGTGGCGAACCACGCCCGCTTTGTCGATCAGGAAGGAGCCGCGCAGCGCAACGCCTGCGTCCGGATGCTCGATGCCGTAAGCCTGCTGGATTTCACGTTTGATATCGGCAACCATCGCGTACTGAACCGGGCCAATACCGCCTTTATCAACCGGGGTGTTACGCCATGCGTTGTGCACGAATTCAGAGTCGAAAGAAACGCCAACCACTTCCACGCCGCGTTTCTGGAACTCAGCGTAACGCTTGTCGAACGCGATCAGTTCAGACGGGCATACGAAGGTGAAGTCCATCGGCCAGAAAAACAGCACGGTCGCTTTACCGTTGATGTGTTGTTTAAAGTTGAAGTTTTCAACGATTTCGCCACTTCCCAGAACAGCTGCAGCGGTAAAATCCGGTGCCTGACGAGTTACCAGTACCATGAGGACTCCTTGGTGTTATTTAAGGTGAGTAGAACGCAACGCGGGCCAGTATAGAGACATCGCAGCGGTTCACAAAGATGAATAAACCGATTATTAAGATAGTTTTTGTCTATCAATAATTGGATTTACTGTGTGCAGCCCACAAGAATAGCCCTTTTTAGAAAAAGGGCAATGTTTACCTTAAGAGGTTGTGAGGGCTACAGGGTTTTCTGCTGCGCCATCGCCATCATGCGTGGATAGAACTGCCAGAACTGCTGCTCCAGCCGATCGTAATGGGCATCCAGGTCGCCCCAGCTTTGTTGCAGCGCCGCCAGTTTTGGTCTACGGCTTGCCATGCCGTTCAGGACGTTGCCGATAAACGCCATCTCGCTGTAGCGCTCAAGCCAGCGTTCGGACCACAGATACTGGTTCAGGTTGATAAAGCGCGGCGGCGTCAGCGGCAGATGCTGGCCGATTTCACGCTGGGCCTGGGCCACAAAGCGCGGCAGTTCAAGGTCGGGAGAGAGCGTATTCCAGTGGCGCGAGACAAAGTGATCCCACATCACATCCAGCGCAATGGGCGCGACGCGGCGGGTTTCCGGGCGAAACCAGGTTTTCGCCTCCAGGACTTCCGGCAGGCTGTCCGTCAACACATCCACCCGGCGATGCATATAAATGCCGGCCACCACGTCGGCCGTATAGTCGCCCGAGGGATCGCCGCGCACGAAGTCGGCCAGCAGATTGCCCAGCAGCGAGCTGTCTGAGAGCCGGGCGAGGTGAAGATGGGCGAGAAAATTCATGTATTGTCCCAATAAAAGCGTTAACAAGGTGAACGGGTTGCAGCTAAAGCGCCCCGGCACTAGACTATAGCGCCTGTTTTTTCGAGCCGGATTAACAGACTATTTTACTTGCTGGTGAGCAATAGCGCCTGTTCGCGCCCAAAACTCGCCAAGCGTTGACAAAAACCCCTGTTAAGCAGGCTCTACGTTTTAGTGTGAATTGCCATGCGCGTTGCCGATTTTTCCTTTGAATTACCTGAATCCCTGATTGCTCATTATCCGCTGCCAGGCCGGAGTTCCTGCCGTTTGCTGTCCCTTGACGGTCCCAGCGGCGCGCTGACGCATGGCACTTTCACCGATCTGCTGGAAAAGCTCAACCCGGGCGACCTGCTGGTCTTCAACAATACCCGGGTGATCCCGGCGCGCATGTTTGGCCGTAAAGCCAGCGGCGGAAAAATCGAAGTGCTGGTGGAACGCATGCTGGATGACAAACGCGTGCTGGCCCACGTTCGCGCCTCGAAAGCGCCGAAGCCGGGCGCGGAGCTGCTGTTGGGTGAAGACGAAAGCGTCAACGCCACCATGACGGCGCGCCACGACGCGCTGTTCGAAATTGAATTTCATGATGCGCGTCCGGTGCTGGATATTCTCAACGACATCGGCCACATGCCGCTGCCGCCGTACATCGATCGTCCGGACGAAGAGTCCGATCGCGAACTGTACCAGACGGTATACAGCGCCAAACCTGGCGCGGTCGCCGCACCGACTGCCGGGCTGCATTTCGATGAGCCGCTGCTGGAAAAACTGCGTCAGAAGGGCGTGGAGATGGCGTTTGTGACGCTGCACGTCGGCGCGGGGACGTTCCAGCCGGTGCGCGTCGACAGCATTGAAGATCACATCATGCATTCGGAGTATGCCGAAGTGCCGCAGGATGTGGTGGACGCGGTGCTGGCCTGCAAAGCGCGCGGCAACCGGGTGATCGCGGTGGGCACCACCTCGGTGCGTTCGCTGGAAAGCGCGGCCCAGGCGGCGAAAAATAACCTGATCGAACCTTTCTTTGACGATACCCAAATCTTTATCTATCCGGGCTACCAGTACAAAGTCATCGACGCGCTGGTGACCAATTTCCACCTGCCGGAATCCACGCTGATTATGCTGGTGTCCGCCTTTGCCGGGTATCGTCATACCATGAACGCCTACCAGCAGGCGGTAAATGCGCAGTATCGCTTTTTTAGTTACGGGGATGCGATGTTTATCACGTACAATCCGTCGGCGATGACTGAGCAAGTGGGTCAGGACCAATAAAAACTATTACCAAATAACGCCTTAACCGGGCGTTATTGATTTTCAGCGCGGAGCGAACGCCACGCTGTAAGCACAATCATCAGACTGTCTCTCTGATGCAGGAGATAACATGAACTTTGAATTACAGACCACCGATGGTCGCGCCCGTCGCGGTCGGCTGGTGTTTGAGCGCGGCGTGGTTGAAACGCCAGCGTTTATGCCCGTCGGCACCTACGGCACCGTTAAAGGCATGACGCCGGAAGAAGTCGAAGCCACCGGCGCGCAGATTATCCTGGGCAACACCTTCCACCTGTGGCTGCGTCCTGGCCAGGAAATCATGAAGCTGCACGGCGATTTGCATGATTTTATGCAGTGGAAAGGGCCGATCCTTACCGATTCCGGCGGTTTCCAGGTATTCAGCCTTGGTGATATTCGCAAAATCACCGAGCAGGGCGTGCACTTCCGCAACCCGATCAACGGCGACCCGATTTTCCTCGACCCGGAAAAATCCATGGAAATTCAGTACGATCTCGGTTCCGATATCGTGATGATTTTTGATGAGTGTACGCCGTACCCTGCCGACTGGGATTACGCCAAACGCTCGATGGAAATGTCGCTGCGCTGGGCGAAACGCAGCCGCGATCGCTTTGATTCGCTTGGCAATAAAAACGCGCTTTTCGGGATTATCCAGGGCAGCGTTTACGAAGATTTACGTGATATCTCCGTCAAAGGGCTAGTAGAGATTGGCTTTGATGGCTACGCTGTCGGCGGTTTGGCTGTGGGCGAGCCGAAAGAGGACATGCATCGCATCCTTGAGCACGTTTGCCCGCAGATCCCGGCAGATAAACCACGATACCTGATGGGCGTAGGTAAACCGGAAGATCTGGTGGAAGGGGTGCGTCGCGGCATCGATATGTTCGACTGCGTTATGCCTACGCGTAACGCCCGCAACGGTCACCTTTTTGTCACCAATGGCGTAGTGAAGATCCGCAATGCGAAGCACAAAAGCGACACATCGCCGCTGGATGAAGAGTGTGATTGCTACACCTGTCGCAATTATTCACGTGCTTACTTGCATCATCTCGATCGTTGCAACGAAATACTGGGTGCCCGTCTCAATACTATTCATAATCTTCGCTACTATCAGCGCTTAATGGCTGGTTTACGCAAGGCTATCGAAGAGGGTAAATTAGAGCACTTCGTTGCGGATTTTTACCAACGCCAGGATAGACCGGTTCCACCTTTGAATGTTGATTAATTAAATAATGAGGGAATTTTAATGAGCTTTTTCATTTCTGATGCGGTAGCGGCAACTGGTGCTCCGGCGCAGGGCAGCCCGATGTCACTGATTCTGATGCTGGTGGTGTTTGGTCTGATTTTCTATTTCATGATCCTGCGTCCGCAGCAAAAGCGCACCAAAGAGCATAAAAAGCTGATGGACTCCATCGCCAAAGGTGATGAAGTGCTGACTAACGGCGGTCTGGTTGGTCGTGTGACGAAAGTGGCTGAAAGCGGCTATATCGCTATCGCACTGAACGACACCACTGAAGTGGTCATCAAGCGTGACTTCGTCGCAGCCGTCCTGCCGAAAGGCACCATGAAGGCGCTGTAATCTTTCGTTTTCCCAAAGGGAACTGCCGTGTTAAACCGTTATCCTTTGTGGAAGTACATCATGCTGGTCGTCGTCATTGTCGTCGGCCTGCTTTATGCCCTTCCCAACCTGTATGGTGAGGATCCGGCTGTTCAGATCACTGGCGCGCGCGGCGTCGCCGCCAGTGAGCAAACGCTGAATCAGGTCCAGAACACCTTAAATCAACAAAAAATTACCGCGAAGTCTGTCGCGCTGGAGCAAGGCAGTATTCTTGCGCGCTTCGATTCCACGGACACCCAGCTACGCGCGCGTGAAGCGCTGATGGATGTACTGGGTGATAACTATGTCGTCGCACTTAACCTCGCGCCAGCAACGCCGCGTTGGTTAACGTCTATTAATGCTGAGCCGATGAAGCTGGGTCTCGACCTGCGCGGCGGCGTTCACTTCCTGATGGAAGTGGATATGGATACTGCGCTGGGCAAGCTCCAGGAGCAGAACATGGACAGCCTGCGTAGCGATCTGCGTGAAAAAGGCATCGCGTACACCAACGTGCGTAAAGCCGATAACTACGGTTTGAACATCGTCTTTCGCGACAGCAATGCGCGCAATGAAGCGATTTCTTATCTCTCGCCGCGCCATCGCGATCTGGTGATCTCCAGCCAGGGCGATAACGCGCTGCGTGCGGTGATGACCGACGAACGTCTGAAAGAAGCGCGTGAATACGCGGTGCAGCAGAACATCAACATTCTGCGTAATCGTGTTAACCAACTGGGCGTGGCGGAACCGCTGGTTCAACGCCAGGGCGCTGACCGTATCGTGGTCGAACTGCCGGGCATCCAGGACACGGCGCGCGCTAAAGAGATTCTGGGCGCTACCGCGACGCTGGAATTCCGTCTGGTTAATACCAACGTTGATCCATCCGCTGCGGCGGCTGGCCGCGTACCGGGCGATTCCGAAGTGAAGCAAACCCGTGAAGGGCAGCCGGTTGTGCTGTTCAAACGCGTGATCTTAACCGGCGACCATATCACCGACTCCACGTCCAGCACCGATGAATACAACCAGCCGCAGGTGAATATTTCACTGGATAGCGCGGGCGGTAACATCATGTCGAATTTCACCAAGGACAACATCGGTAAACCGATGGCGACCCTGTTTGTGGAATATAAAGACAGCGGTAAAAAAGACGCCAACGGTCGTGCGATTCTGGCTAAGCAGGAAGAAGTCATCAACGTGGCGAATATTCAGTCGCGTCTGGGCAACAGCTTCCGCATTACCGGCATCAACAACCCGAACGAAGCGCGCCAGCTTTCGCTGCTGCTGCGTGCCGGTGCGTTGATTGCGCCGATTCAGATTGTTGAAGAACGCACCATCGGCCCAACGCTGGGTATGCAGAACATCACCCAGGGTCTGGAAGCCTGTCTGGCGGGACTGGCGGTCTCCATCCTGTTTATGATCGTCTTCTACAAGAAGTTCGGTCTGATTGCCACCACGGCGCTGATTGCTAACCTGGTGCTGATTGTCGGGATTATGTCGCTGTTGCCGGGGGCAACGCTCACCATGCCGGGTATTGCGGGGATCGTGTTAACCCTTGCGGTCGCGGTGGATGCTAACGTACTGATCAACGAACGTATCAAAGAAGAGTTGAGCAACGGGCGTTCAGTGCAGCAGGCGATCGACGAAGGCTATAAAGGCGCATTCAGTTCCATCTTTGATGCGAACGTGACCACGCTGATTAAAGTGCTGATCCTGTACGCAGTGGGTACCGGGGCGATTAAAGGCTTTGCAATTACCACCGGCATTGGCGTGGCGACTTCGATGTTTACCGCAATTGTCGGTACTCGTGCCATCGTGAACCTGCTGTACGGCGGCAAACGCATCAAGAAGCTGTCTATTTGAGGAGTGCGTTGTGGCACAGGATTATACTGTTGAACAATTAAACCACGGCCGTAGAGTCTATGACTTTATGCGCTGGGATTACTGGGCCTTCGGCATCTCAGGTCTGCTGCTTGTCGCCTCGATGATTATCATTGGCGTGAAAGGTTTTAACTGGGGTCTCGATTTCACCGGCGGTACGGTCATTGAAATTTCGCTGGAAAAACCGGCGGATATGGATCTGATGCGTGAATCGCTGGTGAAAGCGGGCTTTGAAGATCCATTGCTGCAAAACTTTGGCAGCAGCCGCGACATCATGGTGCGTATGCCGCCTGCGGAAGGCGCCACCGGCGGCCAGGTGCTGGGTAGCAAAGTGGTGAGCGTGATTAACGACGCCACCAGCCAGAACGCCGTGGTGAAGCGTATTGAGTTCGTCGGCCCGAGCGTGGGCGCGGAACTGGCGCAAACCGGCGCGATGGCGCTGCTGGTGGCGCTGCTTTCCATCCTCGTGTACGTCGGGTTCCGCTTCGAGTGGCGTCTGGCTGCGGGCGTGGTTATCGCGCTGGCGCACGACGTGGTGATCACCATGGGCGTACTCTCGCTGTTCCATATTGAAGTGGATCTGACGATTGTCGCGTCGCTGATGTCGGTTATCGGTTACTCGCTGAACGACAGCATCGTGGTATCTGACCGTATTCGTGAAAACTTCCGCAAGATCCGTCGCGGGACGCCTTACGAAATCTTTAACGTGTCATTGACCCAGACGCTGCACCGTACCTTGATCACTTCCGGTACGACGCTGGTGGTGATCCTGATGCTGTACCTGTTTGGCGGCACCATGCTGCAGGGCTTCTCCCTCACCATGCTGATCGGTGTTTCCATCGGTACTGCGTCATCCATCTACGTGGCGTCCGCGCTGGCGTTGAAACTGGGTATGAAGCGCGAGCATCTGATCCAGCAGAAAGTGGAGAAAGAGGGCGCCGATCAGCCTTCGATTCTGCCTTAATGCTAAGCGCATGAAAAAATCCCGGCCAGCTGGTCGGGATTTTTTTTGCCTGTTGGCGGCGCAATGTTTACTGTGGAGCGGCCAGGATCATCAGACCCGATTACAAGGAGCGATTGCCATGACCGAACCACGCCGCATCGTTGTTAAAACACTTCCCCAGCCGGACTGCTGGCAGGGCGTGCCGTCCGTAACGCTGACGGATGCTACGCTGAAATTACGTAAAGCCCGGGTGCTGGCGCGTATGGCGCAGCTGTCGCTGGAGACGCTGATTGTCTATGCCGATAAAGAGCACGGGGCCAACTTCGAATACCTCACCGGGTTTATCCCGCGCTTTGAGGAGGCGCTGCTGGTGCTCCATCAGGATGGCGAGGCCGTGCTGGTGCTGGGTAATGAAAACCTTAAACTGGCGGCCCACGCCCGTCTGGAAAACCGTGTGGTGCATGCGCCGTGGTTCTCGTTGCCCAACCAGCCGATGACTAACGCCGTCTCGCTGCCGGACACGCTGCGTTTAGCGGGCCTGGCAGCTCAAAAGCGCATCGGCGTAGCGGGCTGGAAGCTGTTTACCAGCGAGCACGATGACAATACTCAGCTCTTTGATATGCCGTCATTTATTATTGATTCGCTGCGTGCGGCGGTGACGCCGGGTTGCGTGCTGACCAACGCCACCGGCGTGTTTATCTCCCCGGCCAACGGGGCGCGCATCATCAACAACGCCAATGAACTGGCGCATTATGAATACGGCGCAAACCTCGCCTCAACGGCTATCCTTCAGGCGCTCAACGCTATTGAACCGGGTAAAACCGAAAAGCAGATCGGCGCGCTGCTGGCGGCGGAAGGGCAGGCCAATAACGTGATTATGATCGCCGCCACGGGCGATCGCTTCGCCAGCGCCAACCTGTACCCGAGCGATAAAGTGATCCAGCGCGGGGATAAATTTTCCTTAACCACCAGCTATAAAGGCGGATTGAGCAGCCGCGCCGCTTACGTGGTCGCGAATGAAACCGAGCTCAATCCGGCCGTAGCGGACTATCTCGACGTGGTGGCGATCCCTTACTATCGCGCGGTGGTGGGCTGGCTTGAGGGGATGCGCGTTGGGATCACCGGTGGGGAAATTTATCAGCTAATCGAAACCCTGCTGCCGAAAAGCGAGTATCACTGGCACCTCAATCCCGGTCACTTAGTGGCGGATGAAGAGTGGATGTGTTCGCCGATAATGCCTGATTCCGCCATTCCTTTAGCCAGCGGGATGCTGCTGCAAATCGACATTATCCCGTCACGCGCAGGGTACGCCGGCGCCAGCATTGAAGATACCGTGGCGCTTGCCGATGCGGCGCTGCGCGAAGAGTTGGCAAGGGATTACCCGGTGATGTGGGCGCGCATTATCGCACGGCGTAATTACATCCAACGTAATCTGGGAATCAGGCTTTCTGAGGACGTTTTGCCGTTATCCAATACCGTCGGGTATTTGCGCCCTTGGCTGCTGGATCAAACGCTGGCGTTAGGCTGCGCAGAGTGAAGAAACGCCGGTCATAGTATGACCGGCGTAACAACTTAGAAGTTATAACCTACCACCAGGTAGCCACCCCAGCCGGTGGAACGGACGTTGTAGTTGGTAAAGGCTAACTCAGCATCATCCGCCCATTGACCGCCATTGTGCCAGTAACGCGCTACGAGCGCGTAGTGGAAGTGATCGTAGTTCAGCGACAGGACGTGGCTGGACGCAATCGAGTTGTTGGTACGGGCTTTGTTGCCGTTCAGATCGCGGAAATCTTTGTCGCCCAGATCGGAACCCCAGTCAAAGTTGGTGAAGCCGATATAGTTCAGGTTGCCGCCCCACAGCGGGGTGATTGGCACAAAGTATTTCACTTTGAAACGGTAGCCGTCCCACTCGTTTTCGTTCGCCGCGCCGTAGTTCTGCCACTGGTATTTAGCATACACGTTCATGGACAGGCTCATCGGCAGACCGGTATCGATATCGGTGCCTAAACCCATGTACCAGGTGCTCTGACGGCCAGAGGCGTTACGGCCCATATCGTAAATATAGTTGTTAGCGAAATACCACTCTTTAAACGGACCGAACGCCAGGCTGGTGTCGGTCAGTTTGTCGATGGAGAAGCGCGGTTCGATTTCCATAAACAGCGGAGAACCGTGGTTCCAGATACCTTTGGCGTCGGTGTTGCCGCCGAAGAATACCGGCGCATCCACATAACCGTAGAAATCAAACCAGTCTTTTTTGGCGAAAGCCTCGTATTCCAGGTAGGTATCGTTGCGGATCAGGGGTCCGAAACGGGTGTGATAGCTGCCCACCACGTTGACGCTCTGGTGCCACCAGTCGGACAGGTATTCAGGTTTATTGGTTTCTTCCGCGCTGGAAGAGAAAGAAGCGGAAAGCGCCAGTGCCGCACCGGCAGCTAAAACAATTTTTTTCATGGTTATTGCCACTTTTAGATGAAATCCCCAACGGGAGATAAGGTATGTCGTGCTCTCCCAACGGCCTGAAGGGGAGATGTTATTCTGGTCACTATTATAGAAATCATTGCTCACAAAAATATGTGTTGTTTCACATTCCTGTCTTATGCGTAAACGATTGCGTTCACGTTTATACACATTCGGCAATGGATTCTATCTGAACATCGTTGTGATGAATAATAAAAAGCGGTTTTACATGTGAAAAAAGTAACAAGGCCGGGGTGACCCGGCCTGAGGGTTATTGCATGGCGGGAGCGTGCAGCGGCTGGATGTCGTGAATCCGCACAAAGCCCAGTTGGTCAGGCGTAATGCCGTTCAGCTTGACGGGAACAGACACATCGCTCGGCGCCAGAATGCTGGCAGGCGCGCTGAACTGCTGATTCTGGACGTCCACTTCCTGATAGTTTTCCGTGGAGCCTTGTAGCTGGCCCCATTCGATGGTGCCGGTAAACGCCGGGAACGGCGTGCTGGATTCGCCCTGAATGCGCAGCGTGGCGAGGGTTCCGCTGGCATCTGCCGTCACGTTCGCCAGCGACATTTTCATCATCCCCAACTGGCTGTTTAGCCGCGCCGGAGTATTGGCGCCGGGTAATAGATAAACGCCGCTTTGCGAACGGGCATTGAGCGCGTTTTGCTGGGTGATCTTAATGGTTTCTTGTTGCAGCTTGCCCATCTCTTTATTGAGCGTGCTGACGCTGTTGTGCATTTGGCGAACTTCACTTTGCGGTGCGCAGGCGGCGAGTAAAAACGGCGTAACGAGGAACAAAGATTGGTAAGCGGTTCTCATAGTGACGATCCTGTGTGTTTTTAATGCATTAATGCTAGCGCGCACGCATAAAAATTCCTTCATCCCTTGTCTCAAAAGCGCTTCATCTTTGTTGTACTGCCAGTTCAGGTTACACTAACCCTCAGTTAAATTATCTGTCAGGACGCGCTATGCATTGCCCATTCTGTTTCGCTGTGGATACCAAAGTCATTGACTCTCGTCTGGTGGGAGAAGGCTCGTCGGTGCGCCGTCGCCGTCAGTGCCTGGTGTGCCATGAACGCTTCACGACCTTTGAAGTGGCGGAACTGGTGATGCCCCGCGTAATCAAAAGTAATGACGTCCGCGAGCCGTTTAACGAAGACAAACTGAGAAGCGGCTTTCAGAAAGCGCTGGAGAAACGCCCGGTCAGCGCCGATGACGTTGAAATGGCGGTCAACCACATTAAATCGCAGCTGCGCGCCACCGGGGAGCGTGAAATCCCCAGCAAAATGATCGGCAATCTGGTCATGGAGCAGCTGAAAAAGCTCGATAAGGTCGCCTACATTCGCTTCGCTTCTGTGTATCGCAGTTTCGAAGACATCCGTGAATTCGGCGAAGAGATCGCCCGCTTGCAGGATTAAGCCTAATGCAGGATGAGATTTTCATGGCGCGTGCGCTGAAACTGGCGCAACGCGGTCGTTTTACCACGTCCCCTAATCCCAACGTCGGCTGCGTGATTGTGCGCGATGGCGAAATCGTGGGCGAAGGCTTTCACTATCGTGCCGGGGAGCCCCACGCTGAAGTGCATGCGCTGCGCATGGCGGGCGAAAAAGCCCGTGGCGCGACCGCGTATGTGACGCTTGAGCCGTGCAGCCATCACGGGCGCACGCCGCCGTGCTGCGAGGCGTTAATCGCTGCGGGCGTGAGCCGCGTGGTCGCCGCGATGCAGGATCCGAATCCGCAGGTAGCCGGGCGCGGGCTGTATCGCCTGAAGCAGGAAGGTATTGAGGTCAGCCACGGCCTGATGATGAATGAAGCCGAAGTCCTGAATAAAGGCTTCCTGAAGCGGATGCGCACTGGCTTCCCGTTTGTGCAGCTTAAGCTCGGCGCCTCCCTGGATGGCCGTACCGCCATGGCGAGCGGCGAAAGCCAGTGGATCACCTCTGCCGAATCACGTCGCGACGTGCAGCGCTTCCGGGCGCAAAGTAGCGCTATCCTTACCAGTAGCGCCACGGTGCTGGCGGATAACCCGTCGCTGACCGTGCGCTGGAAGGAATTAGACGCCGACACCCGGGCGCGGTATCCCGAAGACCAACTGCGGATGCCGACCCGCATCGTCATCGACTCGCAGAACCGGGTAACGCCTGAGCATAAAATTATCCACCAGCCGGGAGAAACCTGGCTGGCGCGCACCCGTCCTGACGATGCGCAATGGCCGGAAGGCGTGACCCAACTTCCGGTGCCGGAGCACAACGGGCATCTCGATCTGGTGGTGTTGATGATGCAGTTAGGCAAACGCCAGGTGAACACCCTTTGGGTGGAAGCCGGGGCCGAACTCTCCGGCGCGCTGTTACAGGCGGGCGTGGTAGACGAAATTGTGCTGTATATCGCGCCGAAGCTGTTAGGCAGCGACGCGCGCGGTTTATTTACCCTGCCAGGCCTTGAAAAGCTGGCGGATGCGCCCGCATTAACTTTCAGCGAGATACGTCCGGTTGGCCCGGATTTGTGTCTCCGGCTTACGCTGCAATAATGCCGAGTTTTAAAACGTAAGCAGCCCATAAAAAAACATGATAGAATCCGCCCCCCTGCGGGGCCACATAATGAACCCGTTAAGGAAGAGTATGAACGTTATCGAAGCTACTGTTGCTACCCCGGACGCTCGCGTCGCCATCACCATTGCGCGTTTTAACAACTTCATCAACGACAGCCTGCTGGACGGCGCTATCGACGCGCTGAAGCGTATCGGCCAGGTTAAAGATGAAAACATCACCGTGGTTTGGGTTCCGGGCGCTTATGAACTGCCGCTGGCGGCGGGCGCACTGGCGAAAACCGGCAAATACGATGCGGTGATCGCGCTGGGTACGGTGATCCGTGGCGGTACTGCGCACTTCGAATACGTTGCCGGCGGCGCCAGCAACGGCCTGGCGCACGTTGCCCAGGACAGCGAAATCCCGGTAGCGTTCGGCGTACTCACCACTGAAAGTATTGAACAAGCCATCGAACGCGCTGGCACAAAAGCCGGTAACAAAGGTGCTGAAGCAGCCCTTACCGCGCTTGAAATGATTAATGTATTGAAAGCCATCAAGGCCTGATTTTAAGGGGAATTCCGTGAAACCTGCTGCTCGTCGCCGCGCCCGTGAATGTGCCGTCCAGGCACTTTACTCCTGGCAGTTGTCCCAGAACGACATCGCTGATGTTGAATACCAGTTCCTGGCGGAACAGGACGTCAAAGACGTGGACGTGCTGTACTTTCGTGAACTGCTGGCCGGAGTGGCGACCAACAGCGCGTATCTCGATGGCCTGATGCAACCTTACCTGTCGCGTCTGCTCGACGAGCTGGGCCAGGTGGAAAAAGCGGTACTGCGTATTGCGCTGTATGAGCTTTCCAAGCGTCAGGATGTGCCTTATAAAGTTGCCATCAACGAAGCGATTGAGCTGGCGAAAACCTTCGGTGCTGAAGACAGTCACAAGTTCGTCAACGGCGTGCTGGACAAAGCCGCTCCGCAAATCCGCCCTAATCGCAAGTAAGCCAATCCTCTGGCCGGATGTTTATCCGGCCATTCTCTTTTTCTGCGAGGCATAACGCATGGCATGCGGCGAGTTTTCCCTTATTGCCCGTTATTTTGATCGCGTGAGAAGCTCTCGACGTGATGTGGAAACCGGTATCGGTGACGATTGCGCACTGCTGACGGTTCCGGAAAAACAAACGCTGGCAATAAGCACCGACACGCTGGTTAGCGGCATCCATTTTCTGCCGGATATCGATCCGCGCGATTTGGGCTACAAAGCGCTGGCGGTCAACCTCAGTGATTTAGCCGCAATGGGCGCTGATCCCGCGTGGTTGACGCTGGCATTAACCCTGCCGGACGTCGACGAAGCGTGGCTGGAAGCCTTTAGCGACAGTCTGTTTGAACTGTTAAATTATTATGATATGCAGCTGATTGGCGGCGACACCACCCGTGGGCCGCTTTCCATGACGCTGGGTATCCACGGCTTTGTGCCGAACGGTCGCGCCCTGAAGCGCTCCGGGGCCAAACCGGGCGACTGGATCTACGTCACCGGTACGCCGGGCGACAGCGCGGCGGGCCTGGCAATATTGCAGCAGCGCTTAACGGTGAAGAACATTACTCAGGCGAATTATCTGTTACAGCGCCATTTACGCCCCACGCCGCGCATTTTGCAGGGCCAGGCGCTGCGCGATATCGCCAGCAGCGCGATCGATCTCTCCGATGGGTTGATCTCTGACCTGGCGCATATTCTCAAGGCCAGCGACTGCGGCGCGAAAGTGGCGCTGGACGCGCTGCCGTTCTCGGATGCGCTGCGTGAAAACGTCAGCCCTGAACAGGCCGAGCGTTTTGCGCTAACCGGCGGTGAAGATTACGAACTGTGCTTTACCGTGCCGGAACTCAATCGCGGCGTGATTGACGTGGCGCTGGGCAGGCTGGGCGTTCCCTTTACCTGCATCGGGCAGATCACGGCGGATGTGGAAGGGCTGCACTTCACCCGCGACGGCGAGCCGGTTGAAATCACCGGCAATGGTCACGACCACTTTATTCGCGGTTAATCCGTTGATTCCCTCTCCTTAAGTGCAAGGAGAGGGAACGGCGTTATTTAAATCCCACCACCGGATGCGGCTGATAAGGCGTTTCCAGTTCGGCGATTTCGACATCGCTAAGCGTTAAATCCACGGCGCCCAGCAAATCATCCAGCTGCTCTTCGCGGGATGCGCCAATAATCGGCGCGGCAATCGCCGGTTTACTCAGCACCCAGGCCAGCGCCACCTGCGCCCGCGACACGCCTTTATCTTCAGCGATGGCGGCAACGCGTTCGGCGATTTTGGCGTCGTTCTCTTCGGTTTGTTGATACAGCGTTTTGCCGAATTCATCGGACACCAGCCGCGCGGTGGTTTCGCCCCACGGGCGCGTTAAGCGTCCGCGCGCCAGCGGGCTCCACGGGATCACCGCCACGCCTTCCTGAAGGCACAGCGGCAGCATGCCTTGCTCTTCCTCGCGGTTAATCAGATTGTAGTGATCCTGCATGGTGACGAAGCGCGCCCAGCCGTGTTGATCCTGCAACGCCAGCGCCTGGGCAAACTGCTCGCTGTGCATCGAGGACGCGCCGATATAGCGCGCTTTGCCGGACTTCACCACCTCGTTGAGCGCGTCGAGGGTCTCTTCAATCGGGGTGTTGTAGTCCCAGCGATGGATTTGCAGCAGGTCGACGTAATCCATTCCCAGACGTTGCAGGCTGTCGTCGATTGAACGCAGGATTTGCGCTCTGGAGAGACCCTCCGGCAGATCGCCGACCTGATGAAAGACTTTGGTGGCGACCACCACTTCATCCCGGCGGGCGAAATCTTTCAGGGCGCGGCCAAGGATCTCTTCGCTGCTGCCGTCGGAATAGCTGTTGGCGGTGTCGAAAAAGTTGATGCCTTTCTCTACGGCGTGTTTGATGATCAGGCGGCTGCTCTCTTCCGGCAACGTCCAGGCGTGCTTGCCCCGGTCCGGTTCGCCAAACGTCATACAGCCCAGGCAAAGACGGGATACCCTGAGATCGGTTTTTCCTAAATTATTGTATTGCATGCTTCCTCTCCTGCTTGCGGGTAACAAAGGTCATCCTTTAAGCATAGCAGGAGAGAAAAGGGGAGGGTGCGGCGCTTATCCCAGCCAGGCGCGGATTTTCGCTTCCATGCCGGCGGCGTTGAGGCCGATTTCGCCACGGGCTTCATCCTGGGTGCCCTGAGGAATAAAGAAGTCCGGCAGGCCGATATTCAGTACCGGCACCACTTTACGATGCGCCATCAGCACTTCATTCACGCCGCTGCCCGCGCCGCCCATAATGGCGTTCTCTTCGATGGTCACCAGCGAGTCGTGGCTGGCGGCCAGTTCGAGGATCAGCGCTTCATCCAGCGGTTTCACAAAACGCATATCCACCAGCGTAGCGTTCAGCGATTCCGCTACCGCGGCGGCGTCTGGCATCAGGGTGCCAAAATTCAGGATCGCGATTTTCTCGCCCTGGCGTTTCACCACGCCTTTGCCAATCGGCAGCATCTCCAGCGGGGTGAGCTCTACGCCCACCGCGTTGCCGCGCGGATAACGCACCGCCGTCGGGCCATCGCTGTAGTGATAGCCGGTATACAGCATCTGGCGGCATTCATTTTCGTCGCTCGGCGTCATGATCACCATCTCCGGGATGCAGCGCAGGAACGACAGATCGAACGCGCCCTGGTGAGTCTGTCCGTCTGCGCCAACAATGCCCGCGCGGTCAATGGCGAACATCACCGGCAGCTTCTGGATCGCCACATCGTGGATCACCTGGTCATAGGCGCGTTGCAGGAAGGTCGAATAAATCGCCACGATCGGCTTATAACCGCCAATCGCCAGCCCCGCCGCCAGGGTGACCGCATGCTGCTCGGCGATCGCCACGTCAAAATAGCGGTCCGGGAATTTACGCGAGAATTCCACCATGCCAGAGCCTTCGCGCATCGCCGGGGTGATCGCCATCAGCTTGCTGTCTTTGGCGGCGGTTTCACACAGCCAGTCGCCAAAGATTTTGGAATAGCTCGGCAAACCGCCGCTGCTTTTCGGCAGGCAACCGCTTTGCGGATCGAATTTCGGCACCGCGTGGAAGGTGATCGGATCTTTTTCCGCCGGTTCGTACCCCCGGCCTTTCTTGGTCATGATGTGCAGGAACTGCGGGCCTTTCAGATCGCGCATGTTTTTCAGGGTGTGCACCAGGCCCAGCACATCGTGACCGTCCACCGGCCCGATATAGTTAAAGCCCAGCTCTTCAAACAGCGTTCCCGGCACCACCATGCCTTTGATGTGTTCTTCCGTTCGCTTGATCAGCTCTTTGATCGGCGGCACGCCGGACAGCACTTTTTTGCCGCCTTCGCGCAGCGTTGAATAGAGCTTCCCGGAGAGCAGCTGCGCCAGATGGTTATTCAGCGCGCCGACGTTTTCCGAGATCGACATTTCGTTGTCGTTAAGGATCACCAGCATGTCGGGTTTGATATCGCCCGCGTGGTTCATGGCTTCGAAAGACATCCCGGCGGTGATCGCGCCGTCGCCAATCACGCATACGGTACGGCGGCCTTTATTCTCTTTGGCGGCAGCCACGGCGATGCCGATCCCGGCGCTGATTGAGGTGGACGAGTGGCCGACGCTCAGCACGTCATATTCGCTCTCGCCGCGCCACGGGAACGGGTGCAGCCCGCCTTTCTGGCGAATGGTGCCGATTTTGTCGCGCCGTCCGGTAAGGATCTTATGCGGATAAGCCTGATGGCCCACGTCCCAGATCAATCTGTCGAATGGCGTGTTATAGACGTAGTGCAGCGCGACCGTTAACTCAACGGCTCCCAGCCCCGAGGCAAAATGCCCGCTGGAGCGGCTCACGCTATCAAGCAAATAACGACGCAGTTCGTCGCACAGCTTCGGCAGATTCTCTTTCGGCAACAGGCGCAACTCTTGGGTCGAGTCCACCAGCGCCAGGGTTGGGTACTTTGAGATATCAAAACTCATCAGAGGCTCGTGGTAATTATGTTATTTGTCACGTTGGATGATGTAAGTCGCTAACGCTTCCAGTGTGCGGGTATCCATCTGTTTTAATGACAGTTCCCGAAGTGCGGCAAGGGCATCGTCGCACAGCGCCTGCGCTTTTTCACGGGCTTGCTCAAGGCCCAGCAGCGCAGGATAGGTGCTTTTCCCCAGGTGCTGGTCAGCCCCCTGGCGTTTACCCAGCGTGGCAGTATCCCCCACCACATCCAGAATGTCATCCTGAACCTGGAACGCCAGGCCGATACTTTCTGCGTAGCGGTCGAGGATCGGCAGCACATCGCGGCCCGGTTCACCGGCACACAGCGCGCCCATACGTACGGCGGCACGAATTAACGCGCCGGTTTTGTGACGGTGAATGCGCGCCAGCGCTTCCAGCGACACCTGTTTACCTTCGGCTTCCAGATCCAGCGCCTGGCCGCCGCACATCCCTGCCACGCCGCTGGCCATCGCCAGTTCGGAGACCAGACTGAGGCGGTCGGCTAAAGCCACGCCGGGCATGGGGGCATCACTCAGTATAGAGAACGCCAGCGTTTGCAGGGCGTCTCCGGCTAAAATTGCGCTCGCTTCGCCATATTTAATGTGGCAGGTCGGCTGGCCGCGACGTAAATCGTCGTCATCCATCGCCGGGAGATCGTCATGCATTAGCGAATAGGCGTGAATACATTCAATGGCCGCAGCGGGGGCATCCAGCGCCTGTGGAGCGACGCCAAACATCTCGCCGGTGGCGTACACCAGAAACGGGCGTAACCGCTTGCCGCCTAATAGTGTGCCGTAGTGCATGGTCTCAACCAGCGGAGTGTTCTGAAACGGCAGCGCGCTAATAAACTGGCGCAGCGCGTCGGTGGCCCGTTCCGCCTGGGCCTTCATGGTGGCGTGAAAATCCATTTATTCCGCATCCGGTTTGAAAGGAGAGAGCGGGGCGTCTTCATTTTCGGACAGCAGGATCTGCACGCGCTGTTCCGCCTGTTGCAGTTTGACCTGCCCCTGGCGTGCCAGCTGCACGCCCCGTTCGAATTCGTTAAGCGCCTCTTCCAGCGGCAATGCGCCACTTTCCAGACGGCTGACAATCTGCTCAAGCTCCTGCAACGCCGTCTCAAAGCTGGCGGGGAGTTCGTTTTTCTTCGGCATAGTGAATGTCTGACTCTATCGTTATGGAATCATTTCCATGGTAGCGGACTCAAAATGATTAGCAAATGACGCTGAATGGGTTGGTTATGTGCGCAGTCTCACAGCGATGGTGATATACTCTCGCGCTCACGATGCAAGCGCGATTGTTGCCTTGCGGTACTTCTCTCAATGCCCTCGGGGCTTGCCAACGAACCATTGCCGCCATGAAGTTTATCATTAAATTGTTCCCGGAAATCACAATTAAAAGCCAATCTGTGCGTTTGCGCTTTATTAAAATCCTGACCGGAAACATCCGTAACGTACTCAAACATTACGACGAAAACCTCGCCGTTGTCCGCCACTGGGACCATATCGTGGTCCGCGCCAAAGATGAAAACCAGCGTATTGAGATCCGCGACGCGCTCACCCGCATCCCCGGTATTCACCATATTCTGGAAGTCGAAGATACGCCGTTCACCAGCCTGCACGATATTTTCGAGCAAACCCTGGCGGCATGGCGCGACCAGCTGGAAGGCAAAACGTTTTGCGTGCGCGTAAAACGCCGCGGCAAGCACGAGTTTAGCTCTATTGAGGTCGAGCGCTACGTCGGCGGCGGTCTGAATCAGCATATCGAATCCGCGAAAGTGAAGCTGACGCACCCGGACATCACCGTCAATCTGGAGATTGAAGACGATCGCCTGCTGCTGGTGAAAGGCCGTTACGAAGGCCAGGGCGGCTTCCCGATTGGCACCCAGGAAGACGTGCTGTCATTGATTTCCGGCGGGTTCGACTCCGGCGTTTCCAGCTATATGCTGATGCGTCGCGGCTGCCGCGTACACTACTGCTTCTTTAACCTCGGCGGCGCGGCGCATGAAATCGGCGTCCGCCAGGTGGCGCACTATTTGTGGAACCGTTTTGGCAGCTCGCACCGCGTGCGTTTCGTGGCGATTAACTTCGAACCGGTGGTGGGCGAAATTCTCGAAAAAGTTGATGACGGCCAGATGGGCGTGGTGCTGAAGCGCATGATGATCCGCGCGGCCTCCCGCGTCGCAGAGCGTTACGGCGTTCAGGCGCTGGTGACCGGCGAAGCGCTGGGCCAGGTCTCCAGCCAGACCCTGACCAACCTGCGGTTGATCGACAACGTCTCCGACACCCTGGTGCTGCGTCCGCTGATCGCCCATGACAAAGAGCACATTATCGATCTGGCGCGTAAAATCGGCACCGAAGACTTTGCCCGCACCATGCCGGAATACTGCGGCGTGATTTCGAAAAGCCCGACCGTGAAAGCGGTGAAGGCGAAGATCGAAGCGGAAGAAGCTAACTTTGACTTTACGATCCTCGACCAGGTGGTGGAAGCGGCGACTAACGTGGATATCCGCGACATCGCCACACAAACCCAGCAGGACGTGGTGGAAGTGGAAACCGTCACCGGGTTTGGCCCGAATGACGTGATCCTGGATATCCGTTCGGTTGATGAGCAGGACGACAAACCGCTGAAGGTAGAGGGTATCGACGTGGTGTCTTTGCCGTTCTACAAACTGAGCACCAAATTCGGCGATCTGGACCAGAACAAAACCTGGCTGCTGTGGTGCGAGCGCGGCGTGATGAGCCGCCTGCAGGCGCTGTATCTGCGTGAGCAGGGCTTTAACAACGTCAAAGTGTATCGCCCGTAATCCCGCCTCAATGAAAAATGCCGGTCATCACGACCGGCATTTTTTTATCTTTCGCGGAACGCCTCGGCGCGGGCGCGCAGAATCGGCTTCATCAGGTATTCAAGGATCGTTTTCTTACCGGTGATGATATCCACCGACGCCACCATGCCCGGAATAATCAGCAGCGGCTTTTCATTGCTGCCCAGATGGTTTTTATCGGTGCGCAGGCGGATCACGTAGAAGCTGTTGCCCTCTTTATCGGTCACCGTGTCCGGGCTGATCTGTTCCAGCTTGCCTTTCAGCCCGCCGTAGATGGTGTAGTCATAGGCAGAAAACTTCACCACCGCTTCCTGGCCCGGATGCAAAAACGCGATATCCTTCGGACGGATTTTCGCTTCCACCAGCAGGCTGTCATCCAGCGGAACGATCTCCACCAGGTCGTTGCCCGGCTGGATCACGCCGCCGATGGTGTTCACCAGCATCTGCTGGACGATGCCGCGCACCGGCGACGTCACCAGGGTACGGTTGACCCGGTCTTCAATCGCCTTGCCGGAGGCTTCCAGCTTGCTGAGATCGGTGCGCGCTTCGTTTAGCTGCGCCAGCGCTTCGCTGCGGTAGCGGCCACGGGTTTCCGCCACCTTGCTTTCAATCTCGTTGATCGCCGCCTGGGCGCGCGGAATGGCTAACGCCACCGAATCCAGCTGTCCACGGGTTTCCACCTCGGAGCGCCGCAAACGCAGCACTTCGACTTTGGATATCGCCCCTTTAGCCACCAGCGGTTCGGACATGTTGATCTCCTGCTGAAGCAGGCCAAGGCTGTTGCGGTACTGCACTTTCTTGGCTTCGAAATCCAGCAGCTCCTGTTTCTTCTGGATCAACTGCTCATCCAGCCCGGCGATTTCGCTCTGGATGCGCTTTTTCATACTGGCGAACAGCTCCAGTTCGCCCTGGGCGATATCCGGCGCGCGCTTCTGGATGTCGTCGGAAATCGTCAGGCTCTCGGCGTCGTTTAGCTGGGCGGTCAGCCGCTGAATACGGGCTTCCAGCGCCATGCGGTCGGCTTCGGTTTCGCCTGCGTTGGATTTAAAACGCGTATCGTCGAGACGCAGCAGCGGCGCGCCCGCCTGGACCACTTCGCCTTCGCGGGCATACACTTCCGCCACGATGCCGCCTTCCAGGTTCTGGATTTTTTGCAGGCGCGAGGAGGGGATAGCTTTGCCTTCGCCGCGCGTCACTTCGTCAATATCCGCCAGCGAGGCCCAGGTAATGGCGGCGATAAAAAACGCCAGAATCGCCCACAGCGTCAGGCGCACCACGCGCGGCGTGTCGTCCAGCAGCGCTTTGTTCACTTCGCTGGTGGTGAACTGATTGCTGTGTTTGTCGCCCAGCAGCCAGCGATTCAGGCGGCGTAACCCCTCAGCGATTCGCATGGATCTGCCCCTTTTTCAACGCACTCATCACGGTCTCTTTCGGGCCATCGGCAATGATTTTGCCGTTATCGAGAATAATTAACCGGTCCACCAGCGCCAGCATCGAGGCGCGGTGGGTCACCAGCAGCACGGTTTTATCACTGATGATGGGCGCAAGCGCCTTCTTGATCAGGTCTTCGCTGGTGTTGTCCATGGAGCTGGTTGGCTCGTCCATCAGTAACACCGGCGGATCGAGCAGCAGCGAGCGGGCGAGGGTGATCGCCTGGCGCTGGCCGCCGGAGAGATTCATCCCGCGTTCGCCCACCTGCATGTTGTAGCCGGAAGGGTGGCGGCGCGCGAATTCATGGACTCCGGTGGCTTCGGCGACCCGCAGCATGGTTTCGTCGTCCACGTAGCTGGCGCCGCACAGCAGGTTGTCGCGCAGCGTCCCGTTGAACAGGTGGATGTCCTGCGGGGCATAGCCGATGTTATGGCGTAAATCGTGCACATCGATCTGGCGCGCGTCGATGCCGTCGATCAGCACGCTGCCTTCGTCCGGCTGGTAAAAGCCCACCAGCAGCTTCGCCAGCGAGCTTTTACCGGAGCCGCTGCGGCCAATGATGCCGATTTTTTCGCCTGGCGTAACGGTCAGGGAAATCGTATTCAGCGACGCCTGCTGGCTTCCGGGGTAGCGGAACGTCACGTTGCGAAACTCAATCGCGCCGGTCAGGGTTTCGCGCTTCAGCGGCACTTCGCCCTGCTGCACTTCCTGCTCCAGCTCCATCATGCCGTCGATGGTGTGCTTAGTCATTTTGGCGCGCTGATAACGGGTGATCAGGCTGCACAGCTGGCCGACAGGCAACATGGCGCGGCGGTTAAGCAGGTAGCAGGCGATCAGCCCGCCCATGCTCAGATGGCTGTTGATAATCAGATACACGCCGCCGACGATCATTATCACGCCGCAGGCCTGTTGCAGCCAGTGGGTGAAATTCACCGCCACATAAGAGAGGGACTTTACCCGCAGCTCCAGCTTGCTGAGGCTGCCGATGATGTGTTCCCACTGGTACTGGCGTTCGCTCTGGGCGTTATTCAGCTTGATGGCGTCCAGCCCGCTCAGGGTTTCAACCAGCATCGCCTGGCGTTCGCTGGATAACGTAAAGGTTTTCTGGATGGTGGCGATCAGCGGGCGCTGGATCAGCCAGTTCACCAGCATGGCGACCGGATAAGCCAGCAGCGGGATAAACACCAGCGGCCCGCCGATAACCCCTACCACCGCCAGGATCAGCAGGGTAAACGGGAAGTCAATCAGCGCGGTCAGCGTCAGCGATGAGAGGAAATCGCGCAGCGACTGATAGTCCTGGAAATTCTGCGCGAAGCTGCCGACGCGCGGCGGGCGCAATTTCATCTTCATGCCCAACAACCGCTCAAACAGCGCCGCCGACACGATCAGATCGGTTTTCTTACCGGCAATATCCAGGCAGATGCTGCGCAAGATTTTCAGGATCAGATCGAACACGTAGGCGATGGTGATGCCGATCGCCAGCACCCACAGTGTGGCAGTGGCCTGATTAGGCACCACGCGATCGTAGACGTTCATGACAAACAGCGGCGAGCACAGGGCGATCAGGTTGATCAGGAAACTCGCGACCACCGCATCAAGATACAGGAATTTCGATAGCTTCAGGGTATCCTGGAACCAGGCTTTGGTGCGTGGAATCAATGCTGTCGGCTGGCTGTCGAATTCATGTTTCGGCTGAATAAAAACGGCTTTGCCTGCGTAGAGTTTTTCCAGCTCGGCAATCTCCAGCGTGATAGCGCCGCCTTGTTTCGCCAGGCATCAGCCGGGCCTTATCGCCCTCCAGCGCCGTCAGCACCGCCGCCTGGCCGTTATGTAATACCAGGATCGCGGGGAGCGACAGCGCCGTGATTTTCGTCACCGGGCGTTGGATCACCCGGGCTTTTAATCCGGCACGCTGCGCGGCGCGCGGCACGGTGCTCAGCGTCAGGCAACTGGACTGCAACGGCAGACCGGCGGTCAACACATTGCGGCTGGTAATAATACCGTGCAATTTGCAGACAACCATCAGGCAATCCAGCAGCGGATCGTCATGATTGAGTCTTGGGTCGTGACGGAACGTCTCGTCAGACGAGAGATCCTGAATATCAGTAATGTCGTTGATCAGTGCCATATATGCCGTACCTGATGACAGGCAAAGTAAGAAGCGCTATTTCATCCGCAACAGATGAAATAGCGCCTGGTTCAATGGGTTACCGGTTCGTCTTAATGAAGATCGGGTAAGTCCGCCTGGGTGGTTTGTTGTCCGTCCAGCGGCTGTGCGGCAGTCGGCGGTTGAATCGACATGGATTTCAACAGTTCGCCCATCCGCGCATTAATGCGGTAGGTCGAAAACATTTCAACAAACTGCAATTCTACATATCGGCGCTGGGCGCTGAAAACTTCATTTTCACTGTCCAGCATATCCAGCAGCGAGCGATCCCCCAGGCTGAACTGCTCCTGATAGGCGGTACGCACCGTCATACTGCGATCGGCGTATTCTTTGGCGATCGGCACCTGCTGTTCTGCATTGCGCAGGGCGTTCCATGACAGGCGCAGCTCTTCATTCAGCTGGCGCAGCGCATTGCGCTTCACGTCCTGGGCTTCTTTGGTGCGGTAAGCGTAAGAGGAAAGGGTGGCTTTATCGCTGCCGCCGTTGAACAGGTTGTAGCGCATACGCATCATCGCCTGCCACTCCTGGTTGTGGCCGCGCGTTCCGTCAATGTTGTTATCCATCGTGCGGCCCACTTCCACATTCACTTCCGGGTAAAAGCGGGATTTGGCCGCTTCGTACTGCTGACGGGTGGCTTCGATATCGGAATCCGCCAGTTTCAACAGCGGGCTATTATCCAGCGCGATTTTACGGGCGTCTTCCAGCGACGCGGGCACCGCGAATTTCGCCGGCAGGGAGAGGTTTTCCGCTTCCATGCCGGTGACGCTCTGGTAATTGGCGCGGGCGTCTTCCAGGTTAGTTTGTTCGGTCAGCAGGTTATTGCGCGCCTGTGCCAGACGCGCTTCCGCCTGTTCGTGATCCGCCAGACGGCCTACGCCCTGCTCGGTACGCAACGTGATCTGATCAAAAATGCGTTCGTGGTTGGTCAGGTTTTCCTGGGCCAGCGCCACCATTTTTTCGCGCATTAGTACATCGAGATAGCTCTGTACCACCTGCAATGCCGTGGTTTCGCTGGTGTCCATCACGTTATACGCGCGGGAGTTCACGGTGGCCTTCTGACGCGCCACTTCGCTGGTAGTGGCGAAACCGTTAAAAATATTCTGGCGCAGGTTAATACTCGATTCGCTGCGATTCAGATCGCGCTTGTGATCGCCTAACGCACGGGTCGTCGCGTTATCGGTTTGCTCCCAGCCGGTGCCTGCTTCAAGATTCAGCGTCGGCAAATAACCGCCTTTCGCCGCCTGCAATTCGTGTTCGGCGGAGTAACGGCTATTGGCGGAAGCGCTAATTTCAGGGTGGGAAGCCAGCGTTTGTTTAATCGCATTTTCAAGCGTGGTGGCATGAGCCAGGCTTAATGTCATCAGAGGCAGCGTAAGCCCTAACATTAAGTTCTTGCGGTAATTCATGATTCTTCCTTTGTGGTACTTATTCCCTGTTGTTGGATAAGCAATAACAGAG
The DNA here is from genome assembly GCF_009907385.1 of Atlantibacter hermannii. Taxonomy (GTDB): domain Bacteria; phylum Pseudomonadota; class Gammaproteobacteria; order Enterobacterales; family Enterobacteriaceae; genus Atlantibacter; species Atlantibacter hermannii_A. The sequence goes on along the minus strand of NZ_JAAATR010000112.1, from coordinate 138,499 downwards.
CGTTTTTATCTAAAAAGCCCTCCTCGCAGTTAACGTTTTGAAAATTAACTGAAGAAAAGAGGACGCTTTAAATAACGTTATATTCGATTATCAGGAAAACATCCCTCGCAGCGCGCCACGAGGGATGTCCATATTTACATTTACGACACAGGATCCGGTTTGGCGATCAGGCTGTCCATCAGCGACTCATCGCCGCCATGGTAGCTATCGGCCGCAGGATTGACCGGCGCGATTTCCGCAACTGGCGTGGCATGGCCCTGGGCCGCGTCATTGACGGTCTGGGTGCCGTTGCCCTGTTCAACCACCTTGATCAGCGAGCTCAGATCCTGGCTGCTACCGGTATCGGCCAGCACTTCGCTCAGCACGATAGGTTCCGCACTGCTGCTGGTTTCGGGCGCGGTCGCCGTGCTTGTTTGTGCCGGGGCCGTCTCCGCCGTCTCCGCATGCGTCTCTTCCATATCGCCCAGCAGATTGCTGAGTGAGGCGTCAGGCTGCGGTGTTAACGTAGTGGTCTGTGTACTGGTCTGGTCGCTGTCGATATGGCTGAGGTTGAACTCATCTTCCGCGACCAGCAACGTCGGGGCGGCATGATCATCGGCAACCGGCGTCGCGGCGTCATGCTGCACGTCGTGTTCCGTCGCGCTGTCATGGGTTTCGGCATCAGCACCGTCATGGTCCACCAACATCATCCGGCTGGACATCATCTCAGGCTCCGGCGCATTGGTCTGCTCGCCGGTTTCGCCATCAAAGGTGAAGTGGGTGTCGTGGTGTTCGCTGGCGGTAGAATCTACCTCCATCTTGATCTCGCCCAGATGATCGACGCCTTTTTCCAGCTCAACGGTGATGGTCCCTTTAAAGGTTGGGCTGTGCAGGTCGATGGTATAGGAGCCATCTTTATAACTCACCGTACTGCCATCGGAGACCACGACTTTCGCGCCTTCCGGAATACCGGTGAGCTTGATTTGCGTCAGCTGTTCGGCGTTATGGTCGCTGGACAGGTTAAGGTCAACATCCAGCGAAACCTGCTGAACTTTGGTTTCCACAACGGTGGTGGTCGTGCCGGGGTTGGTCGTAGAGCCGCCGTCGCCGAAGATCACGCCTTCTATCTGGTTAGAGTTGCCGTACAGCCCTTTGCCGTGGCTGTCGGTGACCTTTAACCCATCGTAGGTATTGTCCTGGCTATTGGCATTGTTATTGGAAGACGACGTGACTTTATAGTCAGTGCTGTCGCCTTTAACGAAGATATAATCTTTACCGACCTTACCCGCGTCACCCCGGTTACCGGTGATGCCGTTTAATGGCCTGAAATCCTCTTTGCCGCCGGTCCAGTCGCTCTGCTTATAGAAACCACCGGTTTTATCGCCAACCACAAAGATATCCGAGTATTTACTCGAATTGGAGTTCGCGTTGCCGGACTGATCGTAATACTTGATCTGGTTAGCGGGATCGGCGCATGTCGGCGGGGTATCGCCCACGATGCCGTTATACGGGCTATCAGGCGTTAACCACACGCGAACGTTGGAACCGATAGCAACGATCTTACCATCCTGAATATCGAAGCCATCCGGGTTACCGCTACCGCCGTTAACCTGAATAATTTTGCTGCCGGTAGTGACTTCGGTCTGAGAAACCGTGACGGAGACATCGAGTTTGATATTGGCGTCGGCGTCGGCATCCGAATCCGCGTCCGCATCGGCATCTGCGTCCGCATCGGCATCGGCATCTGCGTCTGCATCAGCGTCTGCGTCGGCATCCGCATCAGCGTCTGCATCGGCATCGGCGTCAGCATCTGCATCCGCATCAGCGTCTGCGTCGGAATCTGCATCGGCGTCCGCGTCAGCATCTGCATCGGCATCAGCGTCAGCGTCGGCATCGGCGTCGGCATCGGCGTCTGCATCGGCATCAGCATCCGCATCGGCATCTGCGTCGGCATCTGCATCCGCATCAGCGTCGGAATCTGCATCGGCGTCAGCATCTGCATCGGAATCCGCATCTGCGTCAGCGTCCGCGTCGGCATCGGCATCTGCGTCCGCATCCGCATCCGCGTCAGCGTCTGCGTCGGAATCTGCATCGGCGTCCGCGTCAGCGTCTGCATCAGCGTCAGCGTCAGCGTCTGCATCGGCGTCTGCATCTGCATCTGCATCGGCATCGGCATCCGCGTCTGCGTCCGCGTCTGCATCGGCATCGGCATCCGCGTCAGCGTCAGCATCAGCATCAGCATCGGCGTCTGCGTCGGAATCTGCATCGGCGTCGGAATCTGCATCTGCGTCCGCATCCGCGTCAGCGTCTGCGTCGGAATCTGCATCGGCGTCCGCGTCAGCATCTGCATCGGCATCGGCATCGGCATCGGCATCGGCGTCAGCGTCAGCATCGGCGTCTGCATCGGCATCGGCATCCGCATCTGCGTCCGCGTCTGCATCCGCATCAGCGTCTGCGTCGGAATCTGCATCGGCATCTGCGTCGGCATCCGCGTCAGCGTCTGCATCAGCATCAGCATCAGCATCGGCATCGGCGTCTGCGTCGGAATCTGCATCGGCGTCGGAATCTGCGTCCGCATCCGCGTCAGCGTCTGCGTCGGAATCTGCATCGGCGTCCGCGTCCGCGTCAGCATCTGCATCAGCATCGGCATCGGCATCGGCATCGGCGTCTGCATCGGCATCCGCGTCTGCATCAGCGTCTGCGTCGGAATCCGCGTCTGCGTCTGCGTCGGCATCCGCGTCGGCATCCGCGTCGGAATCTGCATCGGCGTCCGCATCGGAATCGGAATCGGCATCCGCATCTGCGTCCGCATCGGCATCCGCGTCTGCATCTGCATCAGCGTCTGCGTCAGCATCTGCGTCTGCGTCGGAATCCGCATCAGCATCCGCATCTGCGTCGGCATCCGCATCCGAATCCGAATCGGCATCCGCGTCGGCATCGGCGTCTGCATCTGAGTCCGCATCGGAATCGGCGTCGGCATCCGCATCCGCATCCGCATCGGCATCAGCGTCGGCATCCGCGTCAGCATCCGCGTCTGCATCGGCATCCGCGTCTGCATCCGCATCCGCATCGGCGTCGGCATCAGCGTCGGCATCGGAATCGGCGTCAGCGTCTGCGTCGGAATCTGCATCCGCATCAGCGTCTGCGTCGGCATCGGCATCGGCATCAGCGTCGGAATCTGCATCGGAGTCAGCATCTGCGTCTGCGTCTGCATCCGCATCAGCGTCAGCATCTGCATCTGCATCGGAATCCGCATCGGAATCCGCATCGGAATCCGCATCTGCGTCAGCATCTGCGTCTGCGTCAGCATCCGCATCTGCGTCCGCATCGGCATCCGCGTCCGAATCGGCATCCGCATCTGCGTCAGCGTCTGCATCGGCATCAGCGTCTGCGTCGGAATCTGCATCGGCATCGGCGTCAGCATCTGCGTCTGCGTCGGCATCAGCGTCCGCGTCCGAATCTGCATCGGCATCTGCGTCAGCGTCTGCATCGGCATCCGCGTCGGAGTCAGCGTCCGCATCACCATCGTCTGGGTCCGTCGGGTCCGTAGGATCGGTCGGGTCTGTTGGGTCCGTAGGATCGGTCGGGTCCGTAGGGTCCGTCGGGTCTGTTGGGTCCGTAGGATCTGTTGGGTCCGTAGGATCTGTTGGGTCCGTCGGGTCCGTAGGGTCGGTCGGATCCGTTGGGTCCGTCGGGTCCGTAGGAGCGGTCGGGTCTGTTGGGTCCGTCGGGTCCGTCGGGTCCGTCGGATCGGTCGGGTCCGTTGGGTCCGTTGGGTCCGTAGGGTCCGTCGGCTCTGTAGGATCGGTCGGCTCCGTACCCGCATTGTTATCCGGGTTTGCCGCGGGTTGTTCAGATGCACCAGCATCCAACAACGTAAGTTCTTCTACTGGCGCGTCGTCAGGCGAATCGAGGCCGATCGTAGGGTAGCCCGCGTTGGGATCAACCCTTTCGCCAGTCAGATCAAGCACAACATGAGTATGCGCGCCGCCCGCGCCAGGGGTGCCGCCGCCGCTTGCGCCTGCTTGCGGGCCTGCTGCGGTTGGGTCAAGGGTTTGTGTCGGGTCCATACCGTCGGCAATTGCTTGCTGCAGCGCGGCGACGTCGGATTGTTCACTGGCCGCAGGAAGGGTGATGCCATTCGCATCCCATACAGTATCGCGGCCAAGATCGAGGGTTTTACCATCAGCGAGAGAAAGTGTTACCGCGCCTGCTGCGCCGGTCAGAACTTGCTCGCCTTCAAATATTCTGTCGCCTTCAATTAACAGGCGTTGGCTTCCATCGGGGGAAACAACAAAAACTTGTCCTATGACTGCCTTAACCAGGCCAACTACTCCACTCATATGAACTTCCTTCGGTATTTTTTATTTTTGTTAGAGGGTCCCTTTATGCTGCGCGCGTGATTAATCTGAAGGGACATCAGTAAGCATTTCTTATGAAAATGACAATAATAATAAAATATGAAATTACGCTGTTTTGACCAGGATATTAAACCGCTTTTCGGGCGATATATTCAAGGGATAAATCATTTAGGAAAGGGAACGGATACGGGAAGGCCCAATGAATAAGGGCCAGGTGCGAATATATTTTAACCGCCCACCATAATTAGTAGTTTTGTGATAATTAATAAAAATTAATTAACAATATCCCTACAAGTCCCTAAGTTAAATTAACTGTTCATCATCGTCGTTAATTAATCCTTCCAGCCCGCTTAATTGACGACGCGCCTGGGCGCGATTCATTAACTTCGTCTGCGCGGCATGCGGCAGATCGGTAATACTGATAACACCTTTACTCATGAGGACTTCGATTAAGTCTTCCAGTACGCGGACCATTTCCAGGTCGCTGCGCTGGAGTTGCAGCAGCGTGGCGGTACGCGCGTCCTGCTTTTTAAGCCATTCGCTGATTTCCGGCGTGGTGTGTTGCTGCTCTTCCGTCATCCCAACGAAAGGCGTTGCCGCCACCCGAATGATCCGTCCTGTGGTATCCCGTTCGATATAGTGCATATTCGCTCCTTTCGTCGAGTGAGCCGGGCAACCCGTGTTGCCCGAGTGGGTTAAGGGCGCAGCGTGCTCGCGTCGCCAAAGAAACGTCCCATCGCGCCATAAAGGCCGATTTTTTCCAGTTCAGCCAGCTCGCCCATGGTTTCAACGCGCTCGGCGATCAGCGGTAAATTGATCTGCCGCGTGGCCCAATATATCGCCTGGATGAAAAGTTTCTTATCTTCTTCTTTGTTCAGATTGCGAATGTAGCTGCCGTCCACTTTAATCCACGCCAGCCCCCACTGCGGCAGATTGCCGATAAGATGGAAACGGCCGCCGAAATGCTGGATCCCCAGATTACAGCCCGCCTCTTTCAGCCGGGACATTATCGCGCTGACGCGTTCCGGGTCGGGCAGTTCATTTTCATCCAGTTCCAGCGTCAGCCGCGAAGCCAGCTGCGGCACGCTTTTTAACGGGCTGAGCAGCGCATCAAGGCTGACGTCGTCAGCCACGCTTTCGCCGCTGATGCTCAGAGCGACGTTATCCTGCGTCTTCGCCATTTCACGCAGCGTCTGTTTCAGCATCACCTGGTCCATGCGCTTGCCCAGGCCGAGACGGTGGATCCACGGCATAAAGCGCCCCGCCGGGATAATTTCGCCGTTTTCCGCTTTGATGCGCGCCAGGATTTTATGGTGCAGCACCACCTGCTGAGAGTTGCACTGGTAAACCGGCTGTGAATACAACGCGAAAGATTCCGACTGCATCACCGCCGCCAGACGGTTATACCAGGTGTGGTGATCGTCGCCGTTGATGACCGCCAGCGCCCGGGACTGGCTGGCGAAGTAACTCATCTCTGTCTCTGCCATCGCCAGCAGGTTATCGGCGCGGACCAATAACGTCTGTGAAGTGTCGCCATACCAGAAATCCGTCTGCGCAAAGTGGGCCACCGGGGTGACATCGCTCAGCCCGGTCTCATGCAGGGTTTTAAACTGTGAGGCCAGCACGGCCATCAGCGTTTCCATCTCCTGGGGAAGGATCGTTGGGGCGACGAGGGCAAACTCCCCACCACGCACCCGGGCGAGAAGCCCATCGCCGTGGAAAAAGCGTTGCTGAACGTTACGTAAAATTTTCGCCACGGCTTTAAGCAGCTCATCGGTCCTGGCTCCGCCCATGCGCTGGTTCAGGCCCATCAGATCCTGCAAGCGGATCAGAATCAGATGACCCGACGCGTTTTCTTCATCGCTAAGGCGCGATTGTAGATGAATATCAAAAGCGCGGCGGTTGCTCAGGCCGGTCAGGCTGTCGTGATAAGCCTCCTGGCGCAGGGCTTCGGTGCGCTGGGCTTGCTCGTTGAACAGCGCCTTCAGTTGAGTCACCATCATATTGATGGTTTCAATGACCCGGCGGAATTCCGGCGTTTTCGGCAGGGCAGGAAGATTAAGAAACTCGCGGCGGCTGATGGCGGTGGCCTGTTCGACGATATAGTTGAGCGGGCGCAGCTGTCGGCGCAGCAGCAGCATCGCGCCCAGCAGGCCAAGTACGCTACAGCTGATCAACCAGATCAGGCTGCCGATGGTGTTGTCCCACAATCGGCTCAGCGCGAACATCGGATGGCTGACCACTTCCACGCGCGCTACCTGCTCCCAACCGCGTGAAACGATGGCGTCGCCCTGGCCTGGGTTGATACGCACCAGGTCGGCGAACCAGCCCGGCACATCGGCGCTTTGCGGTGCGTCGCTGCGTTCCTGGATGACCTGACCGGTTTTAATATCGATAACCCGAATGCGGGAAAAATACCCGCTGTCGAAAATCGAACTCACCATCAGTTCCACCATGGTCGGGTCGTCGATATTGGCGGTTAACGAGACGCCCAACGCGGTGGCGGCATCCTGAGCATGAGCACTTAACTGGTTTCGGTATTGTTCACGCGAGCTTTCCAGCGAGACGAAGAAATTCCCACCAAAAATCACCAGCGTGAACAGGCAAATACCGATCAGTAGCTGTTTGTATAAGGACATGGCTACTTCCTATTCATTAATCACAAATCCTTCTGCACGCATTCGGGTCAGAAGATCTTGCCAACGGGAAAGACGCTTGCTGTCACCCACGCGTTTATTGCTGCCAGCCTGCGGCAGCCACATTCCTTCACCGTTGAAGGAATAAACCGGCAGCAGATCGGGGCGTTGGGTCGCGGGTAAGATGGCGTCTTTTAAATTATCAAGCACCAACGGAATGGCATTCGGGGTCGGATACCAGGTCAGTACCATATGCGCCTGATTTAATTGCAACGCTTTAACGTAGGTGATCCGCAACTGGCTCGCCGGGACCCCCATTTCGCGCAGAGTGATATATTTGGCGATGGCGTAATCTTCGCAATCGCCGGCTCCTTTACGCAAAAATTCGATGGGTGTCGCCCAGTAATCCTGCTGACGCCACACCACAATATCGTCCTTAAATTCCAGACGCTTATTAAAAAACTGATTCACCTGACGGAGCTTTTCCCGCACGTCGCCTGGCGGCGGGTTTTTCAGCAGGGCCGCCCAGTCGTCAATGCGCCGCTGGGCCTGCGGCGTGGCGACGCCGTACAGCCGTTGGGTGCTGTTATCAATCGCGATGAAATCCCAGTCGGCTTCCAGCCCCGGCGACAGCATCAGCAACAGGGCCAGCCAGCAGGGCAGGCCGTGTCGCCGCCAGCGGGCTCCGGGAAGCGCTGAGAAAATAGCGGTCATCACGTGATTAACCGTGACGTGGCGTCATAAGGTTATGCCGGTATTTGTAGTACGCGACATAGCCGGAAAGGTAATGCTCCACGTCATCGATCCGCACCCGGTAGCTGTGATGGCGAATGAAAAAGCTGCCGACGATGCGCGCCGGGTTCTTAAAGAACATCGCCAGTTCCGGCCAGAAAAAGCCGTTCGCCAGGTACCTGGCACGGGTTTCCAGCGCCAGATTGAATTTGTCGAGATCGAATCCCTCCAACAGGTGGCGATGCCCGGATTCAGCGAGCCGGGCAATCATATGCGATGCCGCCATCATCAGCTCCAGCAGCGTCGGATACGTCGTTACCCGGTTAAGCACAAAATCAAGGTGGTCGCGCACGTTATCCAGCCCGAACTGGTAATAGCGTTCCTGCGGGCGGTAGCGCGTCAGTTCATTAATGCAGTAGCTCAGCCAGTGGTCATGCGCCTGCCAGTGCATCTGTTCAATAAAATGATCCACCGCCTTTTCGACGATGCTGAGCCACTGCGGATCCTGAGTCAGTTCGTATAGCCGCATCAGGGCGAACGCGGCTTCGCCATCGTAATAGATAATCCGCTGTTCGGCTTTGAGGGAGAGATCCGCCGCGTGCAAAACATGTACAAACCCGCCAGTTTCCGGGCGCTGCATAAAAGCGATGCCGTTCGCCAGCCGGATCATTTGCTCCACATAACGCCGGTCTCCGGTGAGCTCGGTGTATTTTGCCATCGCCAGGATCGTTACCGCGTTGCCGCCGAGTTTGATCTCATCGCCGGTATCCACCAGGAAATCGGCCTCGCCGCCGCCCGGCAAGGGATACGTTTTTATCAGCTCGCCAGAGAGATCCTGTAGCGCTCGCTGAATGGCGTTGAAATGCGCGGCGTCGCGGGTCATTTCCCAGCCTTCCAGCAGCGCGTAGGTCGAGCTGGCGTGGCGCAGGGTGTTGTAAGTCGGGATCGCGCGGTCAAAACAGGGAAACCAGCCGTAATGGTAGCGGCCCGACGTTTTCACCTGGCGCGCCAGATAATCGGTGGCGCTGTGGATCATCGGCGCCAGCGACTGCTGCCAGCGCAGTAACTGGCGATAGCCGGAATGGCGGCCCTGGGGCGTCAGCGAATAGCATTTATCCCCTTCGCAAAATACGCCCTGGGTGGTAAAGCGCCACAGCACGTGCTCATCGCTTTGCGGCCAGTCGAGTTTTACGCCGTAGCGGTAGCGGGAATAGTGCGCCAGATTAGTGGCGTTGGGCGTAGCGACGCCTTCGGTTCCCTGATACAGCAGCGCGTTGGCGTTGATTTCCTGTTCGAGGATGGCGTGGGTAAACTCACTGTCAAAACTCAGGCCGAAGCGGAAATAGTTGCGCTTGGTTTTGCTGAGCTTTTCTTTTAATACATCCCAGCGCAGCGCTTCGGTTTTATTTACGGCGTCAATACGTAGCCAGATGTACTGTTTATTGCTTTTATGGCGCAGACGCTGTAAAGCCGCCGCGCCATCCAGCCAGGCTTCAGCAAACGTAGCGCCGCGCGCGATATGAATGTCTGCGCGCTCCTTCCCCGTGGAGGCGCTGAAAAACAGGACATAAGCGGGAAACGGCGCAGGCAGGGCGCGGGTGCACGGCTCAATTGCCGGACGCGCCTGTTCCAGTAATACACTTAATGACACGGTTACTCCTTGTCGCGCCGAAAGTCAGGGGAATGCGCCGCTGTATTACGGCATCTATTTTCATTAATTATTGATGGAGGTTATAACACAACGCGGTTTCTTCAAATATGTCCGCTATAAATGAATCTGGCTTAATGCGCTTTTTAATTCCCGGGCAACCCGGAAAATCTCGTCGTCATTATCAAAAAAGCCCATGGTGACGCCGATGGCGACCAGCGTCCCGCGGCTATCGCGGATAGGGCAGGCGATAGACTGCGCGCCGGGAATGCCGTGGGTGGGCTTGTAGCGCACCGCGTAGCCTTGCTGGCGCACCCGTTCAATCTGCACGCGCTCTTCAGCGCTGGGGGAGGGGTAAACGCCGTAGCTCTTAAAAATCAGCCCTGCGGCGCTGGCATCCAGCGGCACCGGGGTATTGTCGAGAAAATCGATATCCACGTTTTTAAAACTGCGGTGATAGTGACGCAGCACCAGGCCTTCTGATGTTGGAATAGCGACGCCGGTGGAGTAATTCATGCGATCGCGGAAATCGCACAGCACCGGGTTCACCACGCTGATGACATCCTGATGACCGGGCACCGCATCGGCCAGTTTGATTAATGTTTCGCCCAGGCAGTATTGACCATTTTCATCCTGGCGCAGCATGCCGGTACGCGACAGCGAAACCAGGTATTTATGTAAGCGACTCTTCGACAAATCGCAGCCGCTGGCGATGGCGCTGGCGCGAGCGCATCCACGTTGACTGGCGATGTAATTAAGAATGGCGACGGCGATATCAACGGAATTCACACCCTGTACATTATCTGTCATATAACGGCCTCTTAATTTTCGCACCGCAGTTTACCATCTTTCATTTGCGTTCAGGCGATGACGATGAAACAGAATATGCAGATACCCTAAAATGAGTATTCGTTGATAATCCTCAAGTACACCATTGGTGTACCGTGGTTCACTAATGGTGAACCACTGGAGGATTCATCATGGAAGCATTGAGTCAATATCGTTTAAAACGAAGAACCCTTTTAAAAGGGCTGGGTGTGGTTGGGCTTGCCTCGCTCAGCCCCTGTTTTTTTACCTCAGGCACCGCGCAGGCGGAACCGCTGCGCCGCGTCCCCCTGAAACTGTCTGATTACAAAACCTATCGCTCAACCTGCGCGATGGAGTGTTTGCACTGCAACCTGACGGCGTATGTCTGGCAAGATCGTCTGGTGAAGATCGAGGCAAGCAAAGACTTCAACGTGAAATGCTGTCTGCGCGGGATCAGCCGTACCAAATGGGTGTATCACCCCCAACGCCTGACTCAGCCGCTGCTGCGTACCGGTGAAAAAGGCGAAGGCAAATTTAAGCCGATTAGCTGGGATGAAGCCCTGGATCGCATCGAAAAAGAGATCCGCACCGTCATTGCCGAACAGGGCAACGAGGGGCTGCTGATCACCACCCATGCCGGGAATATGGACTCCATCAAGAACGATATGGGCAAGGCGTTTTTCGACTATCTCGGCGGCTCCACGAAGCAGATTGGCTCGCTGTGCTGCGCCGCGGTTACCGCGTCAATGACGCCGATGCTGGGGCTGCGCTACGCCGACACCCGGGATACGATTAAAGACAGCCGCTTTATCCTGTGCTGGGGCAACAACCCGGCGGTCACCATGCACGCTTACTGGAAAAACTACGCGCAGGCGCAGAAAAACGGCGCGCGGATCGTGGTGATCGACCCGCGCTTCAACGAAACCGCCGCCAAAGCGGACGAGTGGATCCCGATTGTGCCCGGCACCGATATCGCCCTGGCCTTGGGGATGATCAAAATCATCGTCGAGGAGCAGCGCTACGACGCGCCATTCCTGCGGGCCCATACCGGCGCGGTATATCTGGTGGATAACAATCAGAAGCTGATGCGCCAGTCTGCGGAGGATGTCGACAGTTATCTGGTGTTCGATACCCTCAGCAAAACCCTGGTGCGCCATGACGCCGAAGGGATTGTTCCGGCACTGTTCAATGAGGAGCTGCCGCCGGACAGCCCGTTCACCACGGTGATGAGCGAAATTTACCAGCAGGCGAAGCCCTGGACGCTGGAAAAGGTGAGCGCGGAAACCGAGATCCCCGGGCACACTATTATTCGGCTGACTCGCGACTACGCCAGCACCACGCCGTCGATGATTGTCCAGAACATGTCCGGCGCTCAGCGTACCGAATTTGGCACCTACGTTGCCGCCAGCCAGTTCTACCTGGCGCTGATCACCGGCAACATCGGCAAACGTGGGGCAGGGGTATGCGATGCCGGCGGCGCGCGCCAGATGGCGAAGTTCTCGCCGATTATTCCGCCTGCGCCGAACGCTAAAAAAATCCCGCCGATCCCGGTATCGAAGATCGGTGAATGGATTGTTCAGGGTAAGCCTAACCCGATTAAATTCTGGTGGAACATGACCATGGGGGCCATGACGCAGTTGCCCAACACCAATATGGTGCGCGAAGCGTTCAGGAAAGTGCCGTTTGTGGTGGTCGCCGATAACCTGATGACCTCTTCCGCGCTGTATGCCGACCTGGTACTGCCGGTGACCACGATTTTTGAAGACGTCAGCCTGATGGCCGGGGTGCGCAGCCACTACGTCCAACTGATGGAAAAAGCCGTCGAGCCGCCCGGAGAAGCCAAACCGGATTACTGGATTTTCGCCCGTCTGGCGGAGCGCTTTGGATTCGGCGAGGTGTTTAACCAGCCGATTGAGCACTACATCGACGCCTGCCTCAAAGGCTCCGGCATCACTCGCGAAATGCTGGCGAAAGGCCCGGTGCGCCCGGTAGAAGGGGACTGGATCCCGTTTAAAGACGGCGTGTTCCGCACTACCACCAAAAAAGCCAACCTGTTTATTGAGGAGTGGCAGCAGAAGAAATTCTCCCCGGTGGTGACCTGGATGCAGGTCAGCGAATCGGTGAAGGGCTCGCCGGAGCTGGCGCAGAAATATCCGTTGTTTGCGGTACAGCGCAAACTGGCGCGCAGCGTACACTCCAGCCACGGCATGAACCCCTGGATACTGGAAGTTCAGCGCGACAAGCCGAACGTGATGATCCATCCGGAAGATGCGCAGCGCCGGGGCATTCAGCACGGCGACTGGGTAACGGTGTTTAACCATCGCGGCGAGCACCGCGCCATTGCCGACGTGACCACCCATATCAAAAAAGGCGTGGTATCGCTGGAAAACGGCTGGTGGGAACAGCAGGGCGGCAGCAGCAGCCATGTGACCAACGATCAGGTGGATTTGCTCAGTAACGGGCACTGCTGCAACAGCACGCTGGTCGATGTGAAAAGGGAGGCTTAATCATGGCGAAACAATACGGATTTCTCATCGACATTAAAAATTGCTACGGCTGCAAGACCTGTAGCATGGCGTGTAAGTCGGAACACGATAACCCGCCCGGCGTGCTGTGGCGGCGGGTGCGCGAGTTCAACAGCGATAATCCCAATACGCAGGGATTTATCAGCATGTCCTGCAACCACTGCGACGATCCGCAGTGCATGAAAGTGTGCCCGGCAGGCACCTATACCAAGCGCCCGGACGGCATTGTGGTACAGGATCACGACCGCTGCATCGGCTGCCGCATGTGCATTATGGCCTGCCCGTACAACGCGCCGGTGTTCGATCCGGCAGAGGGCAAAACCAGCAAATGCAACATGTGCGCCGAGTATATCGATCAGGGGATGAAGCCGCGCTGCGTCGAATCCTGCCCGGGCGGCGTGCTGCGCTTTGGCGAGATCGAGCAGTTGCGCGCCGAGCATCAGACCGACTGGGCGCTGGTGGAAAAGCGCTATTACATGCCGGACCACAACATCAGCCACCCCAACGTGGTGATTATTCCGGCGGACGAGTAAGGAGGAGTTATGGAACATTTCGAACTGCCGCTGGTATTTTTCACGGTGCTGACCCAGTGGGGCATTGGCGCGCTGCTGGCCGTCGTGGCTGGACAGCAGCGCGCCGTGCCGGTATTCGCGCCGCAGGTGCTAAAGCGGGTCGCGCTGTTTGTCTGGCTGGTGACGGTCATCGGCTCGCTGGCGTCCATCGCGCACCTCGGCGCGCCGATGGGTGCGCCGCGCGCGCTGTATGGCCTCGGGCACTCCTGGCTGAGCCGCGAAGTGGTGGCGTTTTTCCTGCTCAACGTGCTGACGACGTTATGGCTGCTGATGGTATGGATAAATTTCAACGCCCGCGTCGCTACCCTGGTGGGGATGCTTGCCGTGCTGGCCGGGTTTGCCGCGATCCTGGTGAGCTCGCAGGTGTATTACCAGATGGTGCTGCACCCGCTGTGGCATAGCCCGGCGACGCAGCTGGCGTTTATCGGCTGCGCGTTGCTGCTGGGGTTTGTTTCGATTGCGGTCTTCGCCAGGCTGTGGGGCAGCGAAGTGGCGCGTCGGTTGCGGATTGGGGTGATTACTGGCGTGGCGGTGGTGGCCTGCGCGCTGGTCTTGCGCTATCGCATCGCCGGGGCAGATGCGGCCAGCCTGCTGCTGTGGTGGCAACTGCTGGCGAGCCTCGCCATCGGCGTGGCGGTGTTCGCCATGCTGCGCCACGGTAAGTTTGCCGCGTGGGCTGGCGTACTGGCCATTGCCCTGGTATTGACCGGCGAGATTGCCGGCAGGATGTTGTTTTACAGCAACGTGATGAGCGGTGCGCCCTGGTTTTAGGGCGCACGGCATTCAGTCGCGGTAGTTATAGATACCCGACGCCAGCACTAACTGAGCCGCCACTTCGGCGGCTTTTTCTTTGCCCACCAGCAGGTCGATGATCTTCAGCGCGAAATCTATCGAGGTGCCCGGCCCCTGGCTGGTCAGCAGTTTGACGCGGTCATCGTAATAGGCGCGTTTCTCCATCCATTTCTCTTCCGGGATAGTCTGCTTAAGACCCGGAAAACCGGTCATATTGCCGAGCGGAAACAGATCGTGCGGGATCAGCACCGTACCCGGCGAAGCGCACATCGCCGCCACCAGCCGTCCGGATAAATGGAACTGGCGCACTGTTTCCACCAGCAGCGGGCTGTCGCGAAAGCACTCCGCGCCTTTCAGGCCGCCGGGCAGCACAATCACGTCATAATCGCCGTCGGCCACTTCCACCAGCGGCGCGTCCGCCAGCAGCTTCACGCCGCGCGAACAGACAATCGTCAAGTCGCCATCGCTGGCGACGCTGGCGGTGGTCACGGCAATACCGGCGCGCACCAGTAAATCGATGGTGGTGACCGCTTCGGTCTCTTCAGTGCCAGGGGCGAGGCAGATCAGTGCCGATGCGCTCATATTCACTCTCCTTTCGCTTAACGCGTTCATAAAGCCGGTTGTTAACGGGGAGCGCCAGCCCGTGGGCGCGGGCGCGGCGCAGCAGGTAACCCGTGATGTAATCAATTTCAGTATGGCGCTGCATCCGGATGTCCTGCAGCATCGAGGAAATATTGTCTGCGGTGCTGTCGATCACCTGGTCGGCGAAATAGCGCAGGCTTTCCGGCGAGGTGTGATAACCCTCGCGCACCATGACCAGGGCGACCTCCTGGCAGATTTCGTCGATCCGATCCGGATGATGGCGCAGCTCGCCGTTCGGGCAGTCGAGCAGGGCGGTCAGCGGGTTGATCACGCAGTTCACCGCCAGCTTCTTCCAGCACGAGGCATTAATATCGTCATGCCACGCCACATCCGGCAAAGCCTGGTGCAACTGTTCCGCCAGGTCGCTGTAATCCTTGCCCTGCGGATTGGCCGGGCCGATATGGGTAATGCCGTTGGCGACGTGGGTGATCACGCTGCCGTCGCGCCGGGCGGCGTGGGTGGTGGCACCCATCAACAGCGGCTGCGCGATCCGCGCCAGTTCTTCACGCGTGCCCATGCCGTTATGCAGCAGCACAATGGGGCTGGTGGCGGGGAGGATTTTCGCCAGCGGGGCTACCGCGTCCGAGACTTGCCATGCTTTAAGCGTCACCAGCAGCAGATCGCTCTGCGCAAGGAAGTCAGGATCGTTGGCGATGATGGATTCGTTATAGATGGTTCCGTCGGTATCCTGGAGGTCTATACTGCAAAAAGGCTGGGGGATCCGCAACCAGCCCTGAAGCTCATGGCCCTGTCGTAACAGCGCGATTAACCAGAGTTGCCCTAATGCACCACATCCCAGTACGGTAATTTTCATGATTTCTCCTCACCTGCCGTCGTGCCAGGCGGTTTTGTCCTGGGGTTGATACGTGTTGTTTTATACAACGTTGCGGGTATTATGCAACGCACACAGAGAGAGGGAGAACAAAACATGCCATCTTTTGACATCGTATCTGAAGTCGATCTTCAGGAAGTTCGCAACGCAGTGGACAATGCGACTCGCGAAGTTGAGTCACGTTTCGATTTTCGCGGCGTGACGGCGGAATTCGAACTGAACGATAAAAACCAGACCATTAAGGTGCTGAGCGAGTCCGATTTCCAGGTTAATCAGCTGATCGATATTCTGCGCGCCAAGCTGCTGAAGCGCGGGATTGAAGGCAGTTCTATCGAGGTGCCGGAAGAGTTCGTGCACAGCGGTAAAAACTGGAGCGTGGACGCCAAACTGAAGCAGGGCATCGAATCCACCATTGCCAAGAAAATCGTTAAGCTGATTAAAGACAGCAAGCTGAAAGTGCAGGCGCAGATCCAGGGGGAAGAGATTCGCGTCACCGGTAAGTCGCGCGACGATCTGCAGGCCGTGATGGCGCTGGTGCGCGGCGGCGATTTAGGCCAGCCGTTCCAGTTTAAAAACTTCCGTGATTGATAAAAGGCCGGGTAACCGGCCTTTTTTATGCCAGCCCTTTAACGACCTGTTCAATTTCAAATCGGTTAGTGACTTTGCTGTCGATTTTGACGTAAGCGCTGTGCTCCTGCGGCACCACCACCGCTTCGCTGACCCCCGCTTTGGCTAACAGCCGCGCTTTCAGCGCTTCATCGGCCGGTACGTCTTCCGGCAGTTCGACGCGAATGCTGCTGACGTAAGGCGGTTCCTCCATGGTAAAGCCCACCATCAGCCACAGCGCCGCCAGCAGCGCGCCGGCTAAAAACACCGTTTGGGTATCGAAATACTGCGCCAGCCAGCCGCCGAGCGAGCCGCCAATCGCCACGCCTAAAAACTGGCTGGTGGAGTAAACGCCCATCGCCGTGCCTTTATAGCCCGCCGGGGATTCTTTACTGATCAGCGACGGCAGCAGCGCTTCCATTAAGTTAAACGCCACAAAGAACAGCTGGATGCCGAGGATTTGCTGCCACAATAACGGGCCTGCGCCCCACAGCACCACTTCGGCAATGGCGATGACCATGATGCAGAATACAAACACCCGCTTCATGCGGCGCTTCACTTCGGCGTAAATAATAAACGGCACCACCGACACAAAGGCGATCAGCATGGTGACCAGATAAATTTTCCAGTGCTCCGCAGCCGGATAACCTGCCGCTTCCAGCTGGTGGGGGAGGGCGACAAAGGTCGACATCAGCAGAATATGCAGGCACATAATGCCGATATTCAGCTTGAGCAATTTTTTGTTGGCCAGCACTTTGCTGAAGCAGCCTTTCACCATGCCCGATTCGCGGTTGAGCACGTGGTTTTCGCTGTTGGGAACCACCCACAGCGTCAGCAAAATCCCCAGCGTCGCCAGAATCGCGATCATCCAGAACAGCGCGTGCAGACCCAGCGCATGGGTAACAATCGGCCCAATCACCATGGCGATAGCAAAGGTGACGCCGAAACTTACGCCGATAAACGCCATCGCTTTGGTGCGGTTTTGCTCGCGGGTTAAATCAGACAGCAGCGCCATCACCGCAGCGGCAATCGCCCCGGAACCCTGTAGCGCACGGCCTAAAATGACACCCCAGATCGAGTCGGTCATCGCCGCAATCACGCTGCCCAGCACAAAGATCGCCAGCCCGCCGATGATTAACGGCTTACGGCCAATACGGTCGGATAGCAGGCCGAAAGGAATTTGAAACACCGCCTGCGCCAGGCCATAGATGCCAATCGCCAGGCCGATTAAGGCTTCGCTGGCGCCCTGAAGCGCCATGCCATACGTGGTGAGAACCGGCAACACCATAAACATGCCCAACATTCGGAGCGAAAAAACGGTTCCCAGGCCCCACGTTGCGCGTCGCTCAAGCGGGGTCATTTTATTGTCGTTCATTACCACCTCAGATGAAAAACCAGCACTCGTTCAGCAGAGCGAGAGGGGGGAGGGTAAATTACCGGATGTCGGGCGAATATTACAGGGATTAAGCGAGGAAGGCGTTATTAAAAAAGGGTGCCGTAGCACCCTTTTTGGAAATTACCAGACGTAAGTCAAAAGATTATGCGAGTCGGGCACCATAAAGTCGATGGACATCATAAAGCTCAACGAGGTAATCGCGACAATGGAGAACACGAACAGCTTACGCGCCCACACTCTGTCGTCTTCCACTTTGTAGCCTTTCAGCGCCATGCCCAGCCACCAGACGCTCACTGCCGCAGCCACCACCAGATATTTATATCCGGCATAACCGCCCAGCGAGAGCATCAGCGTGGCCACGGCGAACGCGATGATGTACAGCGTAATATGGTTTTTCGCGACCGAAATCCCTTTTACAACCGGCAGAACCGGGATGTTCGCCGCCTGGTAATCTTTGAAACGGAAGATAGCAATCGCATACGAATGCGGCATCTGCCAGAGACTAAAGATAGCCAGCAGGATCAGCGCGCCGGTATCAAACTCGTTGGTGACCGCGCAGTAGCCAATCACCGGCGGCGCAGCGCCGGAAAGGCTACCAATCAGCGTGCCGTAAACGGAGTTGCGCTTCATGTACAGGCTGTAAACGCCGACATAAACCACAAAGCCCATTACGGCCAGCCACATGGCGAGCGGATTCGCGCCAAACCACAGCAGCATGAAGCCAGCAATACCCAACAAGGTGGCGTAAACCAGCGTTACGTTCGGCGAAATCAGGCCTTTAACCAGCACCCGGTTTTTCGTCCTTTCCATCTTGCGGTCGATATCACGGTCAATGACATTGTTGTAAACACAACCCGAAGCCACTACCAGCGATACGCCTGACAGCGTGTAAATGAACAGGGGATAATCAATACTGCCCTTCGAGGCCAGCAAAAATCCCCCAATGACAGAAATTAAATTGCCGAAAATAATTCCTGGTTTCGTGACTTGCAGGTATTGCTTAATCATACGTGCCGCTCTTAGTGAACCATCATGTTCTCGTTAAGGCTCCACATGATCCAGATAGAACCTACCACTACGATTGCGATAATCAGCAACGTAAAGACAAAGGCCACCAGGTTCCAGCGCTCTTCAGAGGAGGCGTTCATGTGCAGGAAGCACACCAGGTGAACCAGAATCTGTACCACGGCTGTTGCCACAACCACACCGAGAAGCGTGCCCTGAGAGGCGGTGCCGCTCATCACCATCCAGAACGGGATCACGGTCAGAATCACTGACAGGATGAACCCGATAAGGTAGGTTTTGACGCCGCCGTGATGAGCGCCAGCGTGATCGGTAGAATGACTCATTACATCGCCCCCATCAGATAGACTACAGAGAATACGCAAATCCAGACCACGTCCAGGAAGTGCCAGAACATGCTCAGGCACATCAGGCGGGCGCGGTTGTTATGGGTCAGGCCGCGACGGGAGACGTGAATCATCATCACAGCCATCCAGATCAGACCGGAGGTCACGTGCAGACCGTGGGTGCCGACCAGCGCGAAGAAGCCGGACAGGAAGCCGCTGCGATCCGGGCCCCAGCCTTCTGCGATCAGGTGATGGAATTCATAGATTTCCATCCCAACGAAGCCTGCGCCAAACAGGAAGGTCAGGGCCAGCCACGACATGACCTGGCCCTGGTTGTTTTTGTTCATGGCGATCATCGCCATGCCATACGTGATGGAGGAGAACAGCAGCAGGAAAGTTTCAACCAGCACAAACGGCAGTTCGAAAATGTCCTTACCGGTCGGTCCCCCGGCAGTGCCGTTCACCAGAACGGCATAAGTCGCAAACAGACATGCAAAGAGAATGCAGTCGCTCATCAGGTAGATCCAGAAGCCGAATACTTTATTGGCTCCTGCATCGTGGTGGTGCCCATGTTCATGGTTGCCATGGGCCAGCGCGTCATTAATGGTCTCAGTTGACATTTTTCAGCCCTGCTTTGGTAATTTCGTCGAAATGCTGGTTTTCCAGTTTTTCGATGGTGGCAACGGGTACGTAGTAATCCACGTCTTCATCAAAGCTCTTCGCAATCCAGGTGATCACGATGCCGGCGAAGCCGATAATCGCCAGCCACCAGATATGCCAGATCATGGCGAAACCGAAGATGGTGCTGAACAGGCCGATATAGATACCCGCAGCGCTGTTTTTCGGCATATGAATTTCTTCATAGTGCGCAGGCTGCTTGTAGGCTTCACCTTTTTCTTTCATTTCCCAGAACGCGTCGCGCTCGTGAACTTCCGGCAGTACCGCGAAGTTATAGAACGGCGGCGGAGAAGCAATAGCCCACTCCAGGGTACGCGCGCCCCACGGGTCACCGGTCAGATCGCGGTTTTTGTTGCGGTCGCGGACGCTGACGAAAATCTGCATCACGATGCACAGGATACCGCAGGCAATCAGCAGCGCGCCGATTTCAGCGACAACCATCAGCGGCATAAACATCGGGTCGATGTCCTGGCTGACGCGACGGGTCATACCCATGAAGCCCATGGCGTACAGCGGCATAAAGGTCACGAAGAAGCCGATGATCCAGAACCAGAAAGCGCGTTTGCCCCAGGTTTCGTTCATGGTGTAACCGAAGGCTTTCGGCCACCAGTAGGTCATACCGGCAAAGCAACCGAATACCACACCGCCGATGATGACGTTATGGAAGTGCGCAATCAGGAACAGGCTGTTGTGCAGAACGAAGTCCGCGCCCGGTACCGCCAGCAGTACCCCGGTCATCCCACCGATAGAGAAGGTGATGATAAAGCCGATGGTCCACAGCATCGCGGAGTGGAACTGAATACGGCCCTGGTACATGGTGAACAGCCAGTTGAAGATCTTCACCCCGGTCGGGATGGCGATAATCATCGTGGTGATACCAAAGAAGGCGTTCACGTTCGCGCCGCTGCCCATGGTAAAGAAGTGGTGCAGCCAAACGATGAACGACAGAACGGTAATCGCAATCGTTGCCCATACCAGCGAGGTGTAACCGAACAGACGTTTTCTGGAGAAGGTCGAGGTGACTTCAGAGAACACGCCGAACACCGGCAGCACCAGGATATACACTTCCGGGTGGCCCCAGGCCCAGATCAGGTTCACGTACATCATCATGTTGCCGCCCATATCATTGGTAAAGAAATGGGTGCCCAGATAGCGGTCCAGGGTTAGCAACGCAATGGTGACGGTCAAAATCGGGAACGAGACGATAATCAGTACGTTAGTACACAGTGACGCCCAGGTGAAGACCGGCATTTTGAACATCGTCATGCCCGGGGTACGCATCTTCAGAATCGTCACGAAGAAGTTGATACCGGTCAGCGTCGTACCGATACCGGAAAGCTGGAGACTCCAGATCCAGTAATCGACCCCCACGCCGGGACTGTACTCTATGCCCGATAGCGGCGGATACGCCACCCAGCCGGTCTGGGCGAATTCGCCGACCCCCAGGGAGACGTTCACCAGGATGACCCCAACCACCGTGAACCAGAAGCTCAGGTTGTTCAGGAACGGGTAGGCCACGTCGCGTGCGCCGATCTGCAAGGGAACAACAATGTTCATCAGACCGATAACGAACGGCATCGCCACGAAGAAGATCATAATAACGCCGTGGGCGGTAAAGATCTGATCGTAGTGGTGCGGCGGCAGGAAGCCCGTTTCGCCGGCGGACACCAGCAACTGCTGGGTACGCATCATAATGGCGTCGGCGAAACCACGGACCAGCATCACAATCGCCACCAGGATATACATGATACCCAGACGTTTGTGGTCTACTGACGTAAGCCACTCATTCCATAAATATGACCACTTACCGAAGTAAGTGATGGCTGCCAGTAACGCCGCGCCTCCGACGATAATCGCAGCCACCGTAACCATGATAATCGGCTCATGGTACGGAATTGCATCCAGTGTAAGTTTTCCGAACATCGTATTATTCCTCGGCCCCTTAGTGAGAGGTTTCCGCGTGATTCATGTCCATGCCTTCGTGAGCGTTGTGCTCCCCTTCCGACTGAGTCACGTCCATGCTTTTCCCGTGTCCCATGAATTTGTTGATCACATCGACAAACAGATTCGGTTTAACACTGGAGAAGTATTCGACTTTGTTAAATTCGCTTGGGGCTGCCAGCTTCTCGTAGGTCGCCATATCGTTGATGACAGTTGGCGATTGCTTCGCTTTAGCCACCCACTGGTTGAAGGTTTCGTTGTCCGGCGTCGCGATAGCTTTGAACTTCATGCCGGAGAAACCTGCACCACTGTAGTTAGCGGAAAGGCCGTCGTAGGTGCCAGCTTCGTTGGCGATAAGATGCAGCTTGGTCTGCATGCCTGCCATCGCATAAATCTGGCTGCCCAGGCGCGGAATAAAGAAGGAGTTCATCACCGAGTTAGAGGTGATTTTGAATTCCACCGGGGTATTGGCCGGGAAAGCGATTTCATTCACCGTCGCGATACCCTGCTCCGGATAGATGAAGAACCATTTCCAGTCCATCGCGATCACTTCAATGGTCACCGGCTTCGCATCGTGCACCAGCGGTTTGCTGGGCTCAAGCGAGTGCGTGGTTTTCCAGGTCAGTACGGCGAGGAAGATAATGATAAGGATAGGAATGGTCCAGACAACCGCTTCGACCTTGTTAGAGTGTGACCAGTTGGGGCTGTATTTCGCATCCTTGTTGGTCGCCCGATATTTCCAGGCAAAGCCGATCGCCATCACAATGGCAGGGATAACGACGATCAACATCAGCCCGAGGGCGGTCAGTATCAACGAACGTTGCTCGAGTCCAATCTGTCCTTTTGGGTTGAGAAGCGCAGAATCACAGCCACTGAGTAATACAGTACCCGCGATTAATGACAACAATCCCAAACTTTTATTGTATTTCCTGAGTCTCATTTAACGACCTCAATTCAGGGGGGATTCTGGTGGCGGTTAAAGTGTGCCGGCATTTTACGGGAAGGTTACAACACTGTAAACATTAATGGCATAGTGTCAGCGAGGTGTTACCGGGTTCTGCCATGCCTATCACAGATGTTGCAACTTATTTCAAATATACAGCAAAAATGCGGGCTGGCGGCCGTTATAACAAATCAGGATTGTTAAATTTTTTATGCCGGATAATTGGTATAACCAATTCGAATGATATACAAAAACTTAACAAAAATATATCAAATATGGGACAATTAGTTCACGCAAAATTAATCTTGCAAGGGCTGAATCGATAAAGGGAAATTATTGCGCTTTTTTCGGTTTATAAATTCCAGAAGTTTAAGGGCACAAAAAAACAATTTTTTGCCGTTAATTTTCTGCCGGCTAACGTTATTTTCATTACCCTCCGTGATTACCACGGAAAATAACGAAAAATAACGTTCATTATTTAAGCGAAATTAGCGCTGCGCTGTTTTTTTGAGGGCCAGGAAATCCAACACTGCACCGGCAAGAATCCCGCTCAGCGCCAGCGCAATCCCCAGTTCAAACAGCGCCGTCTCAACCGGCAACCGGGTGAGGTGTAACGCATTGGCGATCAGCACGCCCAGCCACACCAGCAGGACAACGCCGCTGACCATCAGCACCTTTAGCGCCATCCGGTACGCGCCCGCATACACTGTGCGCGGCATAAAGGTTTCGGTTTGTTGGGTAAATTCCAGCGTCCTGCGGCACACCAGCAGCAGCAGGATGCCCGGCACTGCGGCGATCACCGAGAACAGGTAAAACGTCGGCCAGCCGTGGGCTTCCACAAACCAGCCCGCCACCGGCCCGACGTAAACGCGTCCTACCGCCGACAGAGCAGAGAGCAGCGCGAACTGGGTCGCCGAGAACGATTTATTACACAGCGTCATCAGCAGGGCGACGAACGCGGCCGTTCCCATCCCGCCGCACAGGTTTTCGAAAAACACCGCGCTGGCCATGGTCACCATATGCTTGTCGGTAATCGACAACAGCCAGTAACCGGCGTTAGAGGCCCCCTGCAAAATGCCGAAGATCAGCAGCGCGCGGAACAGCGTCAGGCGCTGCATCAGCACCCCGCCGTACAGCGCGCCAATAATCGTGGCCAGCAGGCCAAGCGATTTATTCACCACGCCGACTTCACCGGCATCAAACCCCACGCCGCGTATCAAAAACGTGGTGGTCAGGCTCATGGCGAAAGCGTCGCCCAGTTTGTACAGCACGATCAGCAGCAAAATCAGCCAGGCGTTGTTGCGGCCAAAAAAGTCATGCAGCGGTTCCACCACTGCTTGCTGGAGCGTTTTGGGCACCGGGATCGCGTCACTGGGTTCAGGGGCCAGCAGCGTCGCAATGATGCATGGGATCAGGAGCGCGGCCATCAGCCAGTAGGTGGCCTGCCAGCCGAGCCAGCGATCCGCCAGCCATAACGCCAGACCGCCGGAAACCAGCATCGCCAGGCGATACCCCAGCACGCTGATCGCCGCGCCCGCGCCGCGCTCTTGCGCCGACAGTACGTCCGTTTTCCAGGCGTCGAAAACAATATCCTGGGACGCGGAGCAGAACGCGATGATGACCGCCAGCGCCGCCATCCAGCGCAGCTGCGTGGAAGGCTCAAGAAAACCCATGGCCGCAATCGCGATCAGCAGCAGAACTTGAGTAATGACCAGCCAGCCGCGGCGGCGACCCAGCAGCGGCGGGGTATAGCGATCCATCGCCGGCGACCACAGAAACTTAAACACGTAGGCCTGGCCGACCAGCGAGAAAAAACCAATGGTTTTGAGATCGATATTGTCGACCGTCATCCAGGCCTGAAGCGTACCGGACGTCAGGGCGAGGGGGAGGCCGGAAGCGAAACCCAGCATCAGCAAAACGGCTGATTTAGGCTGTTGGAAAATACGCAGATAGTGATTGGGCATCGGGAAAATACAAGGCCCGGCAAGCCGGGCCTCTCAGTCCATTAGCGGGCGTTCTGCTTGATGAACTCATGAACGCTGGTGTCCTGCGCCATATCGGCGATGGTATCGGTCAGGACAGAGTTAACGGCGTTGGCGATATTTTTATTGGTCGCCTGGAATGCGCCTTCTACGTTGTAGTTTGCGCGATAGTTTTTGGTCATCTTGTTGCCGTTATTCGCAACCGCGACGATAGAAATATCGGCTTTAGTTGCGATGTTGTAACGCACGTTGCCCTGAGACACGTCGGCGTACAGCTGGTTAACAATGATCTGCAACTGAACCGCGCCGCTCGGGCCAATCATATAACCGCGTGCGGTCATCTGCTTCTCCAGCACTTCCTGCAACAGGAAACGCAGATCGCGGGAGGCGGTGAGGGTTACGATTTGATTATCGCGGGTCACTTTAGACAGCGCCTGGTCCGGACGCTGATCGGCACCGTTAATGCTGATGGTCACGCCCATCAAGCTCGGATCCTGCTGCGGCAGCGCGATATTCGGGGAAACGTCAATAGTGGTCGGCGGTGTTGCGCATCCAGCTAGCATAAACAGCGCCATCAGCGGAAAGAATAATTTTTTTAACATTTCAGGGTCTCAACGTGCATACAAGCAAATAGAAGAAAATTCTCGCCATCATAGCATCGCCATCAGCGAGGGGAAGTGGCAACGCATGTAAATTCATCGCGTTGTGTTTTTTATGACCTTTCACCAGGTTTTCTTTGCATTACAACCCTGGTATGGCCCTTGTTGCAGCCTGATTCACCCGTTACGATGAGAAAATGGGATAAAAGCTAAATATTTGTTGATAATCTGTTATGGAGCCAGTAAAGGCGACTAACATTTAAAGTGATGGATAGCATCGCAGCGTTGTCGGAGGAGTGAAATCATGATGATACGTGAGCAAATAGAAACAAAACTCAGGGCAGCGTTTGATCCCGTATTCCTCGAAGTTGTGGATGAAAGCTATCGCCATAATGTTCCGGCCGGCTCGGAAAGTCATTTCAAAGTCGTTCTGGTTAGCGATCGTTTTGTAGGGGAACGTTTTCTGAATCGCCACCGCCTGATCTACGGCACGTTGACGGAGGAATTGTCGACCACAGTGCATGCTTTAGCCCTGCATACTTACAGCGCTAAAGAGTGGGAAAGTCTGCAAGATACTATATTTGCGTCACCGCCATGTCGAGGTGCAGGAACCATAGCCTGAACATTGAATTTGCAACAGCAGGACTTTTTCCAGTATGTTGCGCCAGACAGAGTTTCTAAGAAACGGCCTGCGGGCCGTTTTGTTTTGTCTGAAAACCAGGCGAAACGGCAGATTTCAGGCGAAGCTCCGCCGGGAATTGTGAAAAAAGCCACAGAGTCGCGTGGTTGCTTTTCTCGACTCACCATAGTGATGCCGCTATAATGCTGCGTCTTATTTTTCGGAATGTCTTCGGGATGATTCTGACGACAGGGAATGTGATTCTGATTCAGAAAGCATCCTGGTTCTGCGAAGCGAATAATCAACGGCTTCCAGAGTTGACCGAGCACTGTGATTTTTTGAGGTAACAAGATGCAAGTTTCAGTTGAAACCACTCAGGGCCTTGGGCGCCGTGTAACGATTACTATCGCTGCTGACAGCATCGAAAACGCTGTGAAAAGCGAGCTGGTCAACGTGGCGAAGAAAGTCCGCATTGACGGCTTTCGTAAGGGCAAAGTACCGATGAACGTCGTTGCTCAGCGTTATGGCGCTTCCGTGCGTCAGGATGTGCTGGGCGATCTGATGAGCCGTCATTTCGTTGACGCTATCATTAAAGAAAAAATCAATCCGGCTGGCGCTCCGAACTACGTTCCGGGCGAATACAAGCTGGGCGAAGACTTCACCTACGCGGTTGAATTCGAAGTTTACCCGGAAGTTGAACTGAAAGATCTGGAATCCATCGAAGTCGTTAAGCCGGTTGTTGAAGTGACCGACGAAGACGTTGACGGCATGCTGGACACCCTGCGCAAGCAGCAGGCGACCTGGACCGAAACCACTGAAGCGGCTGGCGACGAAGATCGCGTCACCATCGACTTCACCGGTTCTGTTGACGGCGAAGAGTTCGAAGGCGGCAAAGCGTCTGACTTCGTACTGGCGATGGGCCAGGGCCGCATGATCCCGGGCTTCGAAGAAGGCGTTAAAGGCCACAAAGCCGGTGACGAATTCACCATCGACGTGACCTTCCCGGAAGAGTACCACGCTGAAAACCTGAAAGGGAAAGCCGCGAAGTTCGCGATTGTTCTGAAAAAAGTTGAACAGCGTGAACTGCCGGAACTGACCGAAGACTTCATCAAACGTTTCGGCGTTGAAGACGGTTCCGTTGCCGGTCTGCGTACTGAAGTGCGTAAAAACATGGATCGCGAGCTGAAAGGCGCGGTGCGTAACCGCATCAAGTCTCAGGCTATCGAAGGCCTGGTGAAAGCGAACGATATCGACGTTCCTGCTGCGCTGATTGACGGCGAAATCGACGTGCTGCGCCGCCAGGCTGCACAGCGTTTCGGCGGCAACGAGAAACAAGCGCTGGAACTGCCGCGTGAACTGTTCGAAGAGCAGGCAAAACGCCGCGTCGTTGTTGGTCTGCTGCTGGGCGAAGTGATTCGCACCAACGAGCTGAAAGCCGACGAAGACCGCGTTAAAGCGCTGATCGAAGAGATGGCTTCTGCGTACGAAGATCCGAGCGAAGTTATCGAGTTCTACAGCAAAAACAAAGAGCTGATGGACAACATGCGCAATGTCGCTCTGGAAGAGCAGGCGGTTGAAGCGGTTCTGGCGAAAGCTAAAGTGACCGAACAAGCCACCACCTTCAACGAGCTGATGAACCAGCAGGCGTAAGTCTCGCCAACGTTGTATCAGGCCCGTCCTACAGCGACGGGCTTTTTTTCGCCTGCAGTTAAGGCAAGGACGGATAAACCGCAGTTTCAATATTCGCGTAACATGAAAAGGTTGTTATGCTTGAAACTGAGGGCGATAAACCCCATAAACAAAGATATATCCGCATCAACAAACAGAAAATTTGATCTATTGTGGATAGGGACTCTGGCTGATAATCCGTCCTGAAGGGTGACAAGACCCGGTAGCGTGGTCATTCGTCACGGTCTCAAGTAAAATCAGTGCGACAGGTTACTTAATTTTTTCCAGGAGACGGAAATGTCATACAGCGGCGAACGAGAAGTCATGGCACCCCATATGGCCCTGGTGCCTATGGTTGTGGAACAAACCTCACGTGGTGAGCGTTCATACGATATTTTTTCCCGCCTGCTCAAGGAACGCGTTATCTTTTTGACCGGTCAGGTTGAAGATCACATGGCTAACCTGATTGTGGCGCAGATGCTGTTTCTGGAAGCAGAAAACCCGGAAAAAGATATTTACCTGTACATTAACTCGCCGGGCGGCGTGATTACTGCGGGCATGTCGATTTACGACACCATGCAGTTTATCAAACCGGACGTCAGCACCATTTGTATGGGCCAGGCGGCCTCTATGGGCGCGTTCCTGTTAACCGCCGGGGCGAAAGGCAAGCGTTTCTGCCTGCCGAACTCACGCGTGATGATCCACCAGCCGCTGGGCGGCTATCAGGGGCAGGCGACGGATATCGAAATCCATGCGCGTGAAATTTTGAAAGTAAAAGCGCGTATGAATGAACTTATGGCACAGCACACGGGTCAATCGCTGGAGCAGATCGAAAGAGATACCGAGCGCGACCGTTTCCTCTCAGCTGATCAGGCTGTAGAGTATGGATTGGTTGACTCCATTTTAACTCACCGTCAGTGATACCTGCGGCAATGGGCCGCTATACTATAGGGTGTCAGTAGGCGGCTCATTGTGCGCAAACGTTGGTTTGCGCCTGAGAATGGCATTGCGTCGTCGTGTGCGGCACAAAGAACAGAAAAGAGGTTTTGACTCATGACAGATAAGCGCAAAGACGGCTCAGGCAAACTGCTGTACTGCTCTTTTTGCGGCAAGAGCCAGCACGAAGTGCGTAAACTGATTGCTGGCCCGTCAGTGTATATCTGCGACGAGTGTGTCGATTTATGCAACGACATTATTCGCGAAGAGATTAAAGAAGTGGCGCCGCACCGCGAACGTAGCGCGCTGCCGACGCCACATGAAATCCGCAACCATCTGGACGATTACGTTATCGGTCAGGAACAGGCGAAAAAAGTGCTGGCGGTGGCGGTGTACAACCACTACAAGCGTCTGCGTAACGGCGATAGCTCCAACGGCGTAGAGCTGGGTAAAAGTAACATTCTGCTGATCGGCCCGACCGGTAGCGGTAAAACCCTGCTGGCCGAAACGCTGGCGCGTCTGCTGGACGTTCCGTTTACCATGGCGGACGCCACCACCCTGACCGAAGCCGGTTACGTGGGTGAAGACGTTGAAAATATCATTCAGAAACTGCTGCAGAAATGCGATTACGACGTGCAAAAAGCCCAGCGCGGCATTGTGTACATTGATGAAATCGATAAGATTTCCCGCAAGTCTGATAACCCGTCCATCACCCGCGATGTGTCCGGTGAAGGCGTACAGCAGGCGTTACTGAAATTAATTGAAGGCACCGTGGCTGCCGTTCCGCCGCAGGGTGGACGCAAGCATCCGCAGCAGGAATTCTTACAGGTCGATACCTCAAAAATCCTGTTTATCTGCGGCGGCGCATTCGCCGGTCTGGATAAAGTGATTGCTAATCGCGTAGAAACCGGCTCCGGCATTGGTTTTGGCGCGACGGTGAAAGGCAAATCCCAGAAGGCGACCGAAGGCGAACTGCTGACTCAGGTTGAACCGGAAGATTTGATCAAGTTCGGTCTGATCCCTGAATTCATTGGCCGTCTGCCGGTGGTTGCAACGCTAAGCGAACTGAGCGAAGAAGCGCTGATCCAGATCCTCAAAGAGCCGAAAAATGCCCTGACCAAGCAGTATCAGGCGTTGTTTAATCTGGAAGGCGTCGAGCTGGAATTCCGTGACGAAGCGCTGGAAGCCATCGCGAAAAAAGCCATGTCACGCAAAACCGGCGCGCGTGGTCTGCGTTCCATTGTGGAGGGCGCGCTGCTCGACACCATGTACGATTTGCCGTCCATGGAAGACGTTGAGAAAGTGGTGATTGACGAGTCCGTGATCGGCGGCCAGTCAGAACCGCTGTTAATTTACGGTAAGCCAGAAGCACAGCAGGCATCAGGCGAATAATTCGCCTGTCCTGACAATTAGTTATAAAATATAAGGGGGATTTGGTCCCCCTTTTATTTTTCCTGCATTCCTGACATTGAATGTCCGGGAAACATCCCCATATACTGTTCTACTTGTTGGTGATGCCGTGAATTTCACGTGCGCCCCATCGCCTGGCGGAAACTAAACTAAGAGAGAGCTCTATGAATCCTGAGCGTTCTGAACGCATTGAAATCCCCGTGTTGCCGTTGCGCGACGTGGTGGTTTATCCGCACATGGTTATCCCTTTGTTCGTGGGACGGGAGAAATCTATCCGCTGCCTGGAAGCCGCAATGGATCATGACAAAAAAGTCATGCTGGTTGCACAGAAAGAAGCGTCGACGGATGAGCCGGGTGTGAATGATTTGTTTACCGTGGGAACCGTAGCGTCAATTTTACAGATGCTGAAACTGCCGGACGGCACGGTAAAAGTACTGGTTGAAGGTTTACAGCGCGCACGCATTACCGCGCTCTCTGACGATGGCGAACACTTCTCTGCCCGGGCCGAGTATCTGGAATCCCCGGCGATTGATGAACGCGAGCAGGAAGTGCTGGTCCGCACCGCTATCAGCCAGTTCGAAGGCTACATCAAACTCAATAAAAAGATCCCGCCTGAAGTGCTGACGTCGCTGAACAGTATTGACGATCCCGCTCGTCTGGCAGATACCATCGGCGCGCATATGCCACTGAAACTGGACGATAAACAGTCGGTACTGGAGATGTCAGACGTTAACGAACGTCTCGAATATCTGATGGCGATGATGGAGTCAGAAATCGATCTGCTGCAGGTTGAGAAACGCATTCGCAACCGCGTGAAGAAGCAGATGGAGAAGAGCCAGCGCGAGTACTATCTGAATGAGCAAATGAAAGCCATCCAGAAAGAACTGGGCGAAATGGACGATGCGCCGGATGAAAACGAAGCCTTAAAACGCAAAATCGACGCGGCCAAAATGCCGAAAGAGGCTAAAGAAAAAGCCGATGCCGAGTTGATGAAGCTGAAAATGATGTCGCCCATGTCTGCGGAAGCGACCGTCGTGCGCAGCTATATCGACTGGATGGTTCAGGTTCCGTGGAACGCGCGCAGCAAAGTGAAAAAGGATCTGCGTCAGGCCCAGGAAATCCTCGATACCGATCATTACGGCTTAGGCCGTGTGAAAGACCGCATCCTTGAATACCTTGCGGTGCAGAGTCGCGTCAATAAAATCAAAGGCCCAATCCTGTGCCTGGTCGGACCGCCGGGGGTAGGTAAAACCTCGCTGGGCCAGTCCATTGCGCGGGCGACCGGACGTAAATACGTGCGTATGGCGTTGGGCGGGGTGCGGGATGAAGCGGAAATTCGCGGTCACCGCCGTACTTACATCGGGTCTATGCCGGGCAAACTGATCCAGAAAATGGCGAAAGTGGGCGTCAGAAACCCGCTGTTCCTGCTTGATGAGATCGACAAAATGTCGTCGGATATGCGTGGCGATCCGGCATCGGCGCTGCTTGAGGTGCTGGATCCGGAACAGAACGTGGCGTTTAACGACCATTATCTGGAAGTGGATTACGATCTCAGCGACGTGATGTTTGTGGCGACCTCGAACTCCATGAATATTCCGGCACCGCTGCTGGACCGTATGGAAGTGATTCGTCTGTCGGGTTATACCGAAGATGAAAAACTGAACATTGCCAAACGCCACCTGCTGCCGAAGCAGATTGAACGCAACGCCCTGAAAAAAGGCGAAATCACGGTGGATGACAGCGCGATTATCGGCATCATCCGTTACTACACCCGTGAAGCCGGGGTGCGTGGGCTGGAGCGTGAAATTTCGAAGCTGTGCCGTAAAGCGGTTAAACAGCTGCTGCTGGAGAAAGAACTCAAGCACATCGAAATTAACGGCGATAATCTGAAAGATTACCTCGGCGTTCAGCGCTTCGACTACGGTCGTGCGGACAATGAAAACCGCGTGGGCCAGGTGACCGGCCTGGCCTGGACCGAAGTGGGCGGCGATCTGCTGACCATCGAAACCGCCTGCGTACCGGGTAAAGGCAAACTGACGTATACCGGCTCGCTGGGCGAAGTGATGCAGGAATCCATTCAGGCGGCGCTGACCGTGGTGCGCGCGCGCGCGGAAAAATTGGGTATTAATTCTGATTTTTACGAAAAACGCGACATCCACGTTCACGTTCCGGAAGGGGCTACGCCGAAAGACGGCCCGAGTGCAGGTATCGCCATGTGTACCGCGCTGGTCTCCTGCCTGACGGGTAATCCGGTGCGCGCCGATGTCGCCATGACCGGTGAGATCACCCTGCGTGGACAGGTTCTGCCGATCGGCGGTTTGAAAGAAAAACTGCTGGCGGCGCATCGCGGCGGTATTAAAACGGTGTTAATTCCTTACGAAAATAAACGCGACCTGGAAGAGATTCCGGACAACGTTATTGCCGATCTGGACATCCATCCGGTGAAGCGTATTGAAGAGGTGTTAACCCTGGCGCTGCAGAATGAGCCCTCGGGAATGCAGGTTGTCACGGCAAAATAGTGACCTAACGCATACTGCATAGATAAAATCAGAGCTGGTAAGCCATTTGGTGCTTGCCAGCTTTTTTTTGTATCGCTAATTTAGATGGCTGACTGATTATGTCATCAACTAATGCTGTTGTAAGGGCATGACAGGCCTGATATAACTGCTGCGCGGTCGCCCCATGAAGGATTCAGGGGCGATATAAATAATAATGAGAGGAAGAGAAGCGTGAATAAATCTCAACTGATAGACAAAATTGCCGCCGATGCTGATATTTCTAAAGCCGCGGCTGGACGTGCGTTAGATGCTCTGATTGGCTCTGTTACCGAATCTCTGAAATCCGGAGATGACGTGGCGTTAGTTGGCTTTGGTACTTTCTCTGTCCGCGAGCGCGCTGCCCGTACTGGCCGCAACCCGCAAACTGGCAAAGAGATCACCATTGCAGCAGCAAAAGTACCGGGTTTCCGTGCAGGCAAGGCACTGAAAGACGCGGTAAACTGATTTTTCCCTCTACGGTTTCGATGGTAAAGGGCAAAGGGCGCATCGCGAGATGTGCCTTTTTTATTATCCGGGTGACTTTTTAATCCTGTGGGCTGACAACCGCCCCGGTTTCTTGTCACAATACGCCTTTGCGCGAAGCGGCACCTTCGGGTGAGCGCCAGCAGGATTTACTGTCATCTACAGCGGAGCGTTGTTACACCATGATGGACAACTTACGTACGGCCGCGAACAGCGTCGTACTCAAGATTATTTTCGGTATCATTATCGTGTCGTTCATTCTGACCGGCGTGAGTGGTTACCTGATTGGCGGTAACAATAATTACGCCGCGAAAGTGAACGGCCAGGAAATCGGCCGTGGCCAGTTTGAAAGTGCGGTCGCCAGCGAGCGCAATCGTCAACAGCAGCAGTTGGGCGATCAGTTTTCTGAACTGGCAGCCAATGAAAACTACATGAAAGCCATGCGTCAGCAGGTGCTGTCGCGCATGATTGATGAAGCGCTGCTCGACCAGTACGCGAAAAACCTCGGCCTTGGCATCAGCGACGAGCAAATTAAGCAGGCGATCTTTAAAGAGCCCGCTTTCCAGAACAACGGTAAGTTCGATAACGCCCGTTATACCGCCGTCATCAACAATATTGGTATGACGCCGGATCAGTACGCTCAGTCATTGCGTAACCAGCTGATGACTCAGCAGCTGATCAATGCCATCGTTGGCACCGATTTTATGCTGTCGAATGAGACCGATGAGCTGGCGGCGCTGGTCGCGCAGCAGCGTGTCGTGCGCGAAGCTACGATTGACGTCGCCGCGCTGGCTGCGAAACAAACCGTGACGGACGCTGAGATCAACGGCTTCTACGAGCAGAATAAAAACCGCTTTATCGCGCCGGAACAGTTCCGTGTCAGCTACATCAAAATGGATGCCGCTGCCATGAACGAAAGCGTCAGCGATGAAGAGATCCAGGCCTGGTACGACGAGCATCAGGATCAATACGGCCAGCCGCAGCGTAACCGTTACAGCATCATCCAGACCAAAACGGAAGATGAGGCCAAAGCGGTGCTGGATGCGCTGAAGACGGGTTCTGATTTCGCTACCCTCGCGAAAGAAAAATCTGCTGACATTATTTCTGCCCGTAACGGCGGCGATATGGGTTGGCTGGAAGACGCTACCACGCCGGATGAGCTGAAAACGGCTGGCCTGAAAGAAAAAGGGCAACTTTCCGGCGTGATCAAATCCTCCGTTGGTTTCCTGGTGGCGCGTCTTGATGACGTACAACCCGCGAAGGTTAAGCCGCTGTCTGAAGTGCGTGGCGCCATCGCCGAGAAAGTGAAGCAGGAGAAAGGCGTGACCGCGTTCTTCGCCCTGCAACAGAAAGTCAGTAATGCGGCGAGCAATGATAACGAATCGCTGGCAGGCGCAGAGCAGGTTGCCGGCGTGAAAGCGGTGGAAACCGGCTGGTTTAGCCGTGATTCCCTGCCGGAAGAGCTGAACTTCAAACCGGTTGCCGACGCAATCTTTAACGGTGCGCTGGTTGGCGAAAACGGCACGCCGGGCAGCAACTCCGACATCATTACCGTGGAAGGTGATCGCGCGTTTGTGCTGCGTGTCACCGAGCACAAAGCGGAAGCAGTGAAACCGCTGGCGGACGTGCGTGACCAGGTGGTTGCAGATATCAAAAATCAGAAAGCGGAACAGCAGGCAAAACTGGATGCCGATAAGCTGATCGGCGAACTGAAAGCGGGTAAAGGCGAGGATGCGTTGAAAGCGGCAGGCCTGAGCTTTGGCGCTGAAAAAACGCTGAGCCGTACCGGTCAGGACCCGATTTCCCAGGCTGCATTTGCGCTGCCGCTGCCATCTAAAGACAAACCGTCTTACGGCGTGGCTAACGATATGCAGGGCAACGTTGTGCTGGTGTCGCTGAATGAAGTGCGTAGCGGTACGCTGCCGGAAGAGCAGAAGAAAGCGATGACCCAGGGCATCACCCAGAATAATGCCCAAATCGCCTTCGACGCGCTGATGACTAATCTGCGTAAAGAAGCAAAAATCAAAATGGGCGACATCATCGAGCAGCAGCAATAATCGAGACGTCTCGCACATAATTGCAATTTTTTGCAAACATCAAAGGCCGCTTTCGCGGCCTTTTCCATTTCTGATATTCGCTGTTTGTGGTGTTTCTCCCGGCCCGATAAGGTGGCGTGGCTGTCAACAAACAAGGAGAAAACAGCATGAAACAAGGTGTTAAAGCATTCTGTCTGGCAATGGTTATAGCGTGCGGCCTCACCAGCTATCCCGCGCTGGCGGTGCAGTCAACGGCGAAGGCTGACGTGGCTGCGACGAAAACGGAAAATGCCGCGGCGGCTCAGGCCAAAGAAAAAGCCGTGAAGGCGGATGAGAGCGAAGAGCGTACCGTGAGCATTAACAATGCCAGCGCGGAAGAACTGGCTTCAGCGCTCAACGGCGTCGGGATGAAGAAAGCGCAGGCGATTATTAACTACCGTGACGAGAACGGCCCCTTTAAAAGCGTTGAGGACCTTAAACAGGTGCCCGGCATGGGGAACTCGCTGGTGGAACGTAATCTGGCGCGCATAAAACTGTAACTGCCAGTACCAGGACATTGCAGAGTTTTAAATCTTTGCCATGATAAGGAGGTCATACCAGTGGTGTGACCTCTTACTCTCATAAAATGACCGCAGCGTTTACGCTTCCGAAGCGAAACCCACGCGGCGATAACAAGGGCCTTGCGCTATGCAGACACACATTAAAGTTCGCGGTTATCACCTGGATGTTTATCAACACGTCAACAATGCCCGCTATCTCGAATTTCTTGAGGAAGCGCGCTGGGACGGGTTGGAACAGGAGGAAGGCTTTCAGTGGATGACGGCTAACCGTATCGCTTTTGTAGTGGTGAATATCAACATCAACTATCGGCGACCGGCAGTGCTGGGCGATTTACTGAAGGTGACCAGCCAGGTGCAGCAGTTAAATGGCAAAAGCGGCATCCTGAGCCAGGTGATTACGCTTGAACCGGAAGGGCAGGTGGTGGCGGACGCGCAAATCACTTTTGTCTGCATCGACCTGAGCACCCAGAAGGCATTGCCGCTGGAAGGTGAATTACGCGAACGTCTGGAGGCGATGGTCGGTAAGGCATAATAAACAGGGCGGGTACCCGCCCTGATCATCAGTTAAGCCCGGTTTTACGCTTCATTTGGGTCATCACGCCCACTTTATCTGCAAAGTATTGGTTCAGGCCGTTGGCGCGCAGATGGCAGGCCGCGCATTCGCCGCATCCGTCGCCTTTAACACCGTTATAGCAGGTCAGGGTTTCGTTACGCACCAGATCCAGTTTGCCCCAATAGTCCGCCAGCGCCCAGGTTTCGGCTTTATTCAGCCACATCAACGGCGTTTCAAAACGGATATTGCTGGCCATACCTAAATTCACCGCCTGGTGAAGCGCCTTCAAGAATTCGTCGCGGCAATCCGGATAGCCTTAAAAATCCGTCTCGCACACGCCAGTAATGATCGCCTCCGCCTGCACCTGATAGGCATAGATCGCCGTCAGGGTCAGAAACAAAATATTGCGGCCAGGCACAAAAGTGCTGGGAATGCCGCTGGCGTCAGGATCGTAATCCGGCACCGGGATGCTGTCGCGAGTCAGGCTGCTGACCGCCAGTTCGTTGAGCAATCCGACATCGAGAGTTTTATGCGCGCGGGCGCCCAGTTTTACCGCCAGTTGCCGGGCAATGTCGATTTCAGCACGATGGCGTTGTCCATAATCGAATGTGACGCAATGCACCTCGTCATATTGATGCAGCGCCTGAATCAG
Source organism: Atlantibacter hermannii (assembly GCF_009907385.1). Classification (GTDB taxonomy): domain Bacteria; phylum Pseudomonadota; class Gammaproteobacteria; order Enterobacterales; family Enterobacteriaceae; genus Atlantibacter; species Atlantibacter hermannii_A. The sequence continues at coordinate 102,025 of NZ_JAAATR010000112.1, read as the reverse complement.
GCAGGTGGTGGAGTCTTGTCCACCGCTAAAAACCACAACGGCACGTTTCATCGTCAACCTTTCGTTCTCTTGTGTAGATGGCGCATAGGGTAGCGCCGTTGGCGTAGCGCCACCAGCTTCTTCACTGTGTACCCGGTGGCGGGAGCCAGGCGCGGGTAAAATCGAACCAGCCGCGGGCATTCATGCAAATACCGTTGACGCCCGGTGGCGCGCTGACCTGATAGCGATAATTAAACAGCGGGGTGATCGCGGCATCCTGCATCAGCGTGGTATAAACCTCGCGCATTCCTTCCCGGCGCTGGGTTTCATCCGGTTGACGCTGTACCGCGTCGAGCGTTCCCTGTAAATGCGCGAACTGGCGAGCGGTGAGCACGTGCGGCCAGAGATTATCGCAGCGTAGCCACTGCTCAAGCGTGAAGGCCGGGGACTCGCCGATTAGCCGGTCGCCCATGACTAAATCCGCTTCGCCCAGTTGCTGGCAGCCGTGCCAGGTTTTCGCCGGATGAAAATGTACCGTCAGTTCGCAGCCTTTCTCCGCCAGATAGCGCTTAAGCTGTTCCGCCATGGCATGCAATTCCACCGGCAGGTGATACACCAGGGTTAGCGAAGCGGGCAGCGCTGTTTCATCAGCATCCCATTCGGGAAGCCGCCAGCCGGGCAGCATCTCGCTGCTGGGGGTGATCAGTCCTTCATCCAGCGGCAGCGTATCCAGCATGCCGCTGCGATGGATCAGGTTAATCAGGTAACGGGATTGCGCCAGCGACAGTTTCCCCTCCCGACGCAGCGCCAGATAGCAAAATCCGAGGCTGATGCTGTTGCTGACCGGCCTCAAATGTACCAGTTCATCCTCCTGGCCAATGGCGATCTGCACCGGATGACGACAGCTGTTGCCCATTTCCCGATCGAACAGTTGCGGCGTGATCCAGAACTCCACCGCCTTCAGCAGCGGATGGCTGAGATGCCAGAACTCGTGGCTTTCCAGGCGCACTAAATCCGCTTCAAAACGCGCCAGCCGAAACGGCCCGCAGCCGATATCCGGTTCGTCCGGATGCGCCAGACGGCTGCAATACAGTGCTAAACGGTGCGCCAGCCAGTAATCCGGGCGGTGCAATCTAATCCGCAGGCACTGGGCATGAACTACTTCCAGGTGGGCCACGCTGGCAAACAACCGGGCGATTTCACGATCCGTCAGCAGCGACTGCAGCGCGCGCTGTAGCTGCTGAGTTTCCACCGGTTTGCCGTTGTGCCAGTGCAGCGTGGAGCGCAGATAAAAATCCCAGCACAGCCCGTCTTGCGAAATGCGCCAGTGGTGCGCCAAATCACCGACGGGCAATTCGCCGTCATCATCGAAACGCGTCAGCCCTGAATGGATTTGCCCGGCCAGATGTTGTTCAGCGCGGCCCGGCAAAAAGCCTGGCGTTAGCGGCTCCAGAGGGCGGTAATAGGGAATACGCAGCGTGGGCGTATCGTTTTGCCATTGGCCGCCGAGAAACGGTTGTAAAAGATGACGTAGCTGATCCGGCGCCAGCTGCGCCAGCTCCAGCGCATTTTTATGCTGGCCTCGATTGAGCACCTGCTCCATCATCCCGGCGCGTACCTGGCCGGGCGTCACCTGGAAGGTTAAATTGCCGCGTTTTCCACGCCCCGCCTGGGCCTGCCAGCGCAGCCAGCCTGCCGACTCCAGCTGGCGCAACAGGGTACGGATATGCCGTTCGCTGCAAAAACAGCGTTCAGCCAGTTCCGCCACGGTCACCCGCTGGGGTTCGCCTGCGGAAGGTTGCCAGAGGCGCTGAAACTGATTAAGCCGATTAACGAGTCGCATAATAAATCCGGAACAAATTTTGGAAAGTATTCACTATTTGTTCCGTATATGCCAGGCGATACTTCAGGCTGTGTAAGGTTATGTGAGAGCGGACAACCATGGCGCGACTGGCTGCATTTGATATGGACGGCACCCTGCTGATGCCGGACCATTTGCTGGGTGAACAAACCCTGAAAACCCTGAATCGCCTGCGCGAACGCGACATTACTTTAGCCTTTGCCACCGGGCGTCATGCCCTGGAAATGCGCCATTTGCTCACCGATCTCTCCCTTGACGCGTTTCTGATTACCGGCAACGGCACCCGCATCCATACCTGTCAGGGTGAATTGCTGCATCACGCCGACCTGGCGCCGGAAGTGGCGGAAATCGTGATCCACAGCCGCTGGGAAACCGAATCGTCGATGCATGTGTTTAACGATGATGGCTGGTTCACGCAAAATGATTTGCCGGAACTTCTTCATGCGCACTTGTTTACCGGCTTTCGCTACCAGGTTTGCGATGTCAAACGCATTCCGGCGCATCAGGTCACCAAAATTTGCTTCTGCGGCGAGCATGATGATCTCTGCCGCCTGCGCATTCAGCTTAATGACGCCCTCGGCGATAAAGCGCATCTCTGTTTCTCAGCGCATCACTGCCTGGAGGTTCTGCCGGTAGGATGCAATAAAGGGGCCGCGCTGGCGGTATTGAGCCAGCACCTCGGCTACGGCCTGGAGGATTGTATGGCGTTTGGCGATGCCATGAACGATCGCGAAATGCTCGAAGCCGTCGGTTACGGCTTCATCATGGGTAACGCTATGGCGCAGTTAAAAGCCGCGCTGCCGCATTTGCCGGTGATCGGTCATTGCAGCAGCCAGGCGGTTTCACACTATTTGACTCATTGGCTGGACTTTCCAAACCTGACTTATTCCCCCGAATGACGAGGCCATTCCAGCAAGCCGGGTATTCTCCGGCTTTTTTTATGCCGTCAGCCGGGCGATCTCCGCCTGCCAGGGCGTTAAGTCGCCAATATTCTGCGCGACCCACTGCGGATTGAAGTACGTCTCCAGATAGCGCTCGCCGCTGTCGCACAGCAGGGTAACAATCGCACCTTTACGCCCTTCGTCGCGCATTCTTGCCGCCAGTTGAAGCGCGCCCCAGACGTTAGTGCCGGTGGATGCGCCGACTTTGCGGCCCAGAACGGTCTCCAGCCAGTGGCTGGTCGCCACGCTTGCCGCGTCGGGTACGCGCAGCATGTCATCAATCACTGTCGGGATAAACGACGGTTCGACGCGCGGGCGGCCAATGCCTTCAATTTTACTGCCGACCGGGCTTTTCAGGGAGGCGTCGCGGCTCTGCCAGAAATCGAAGAATACCGAGTTTTGCGGATCGACTACCACCAGCTGCGTGGAATGGCCCTGATAGCGCAGATAGCGACCAATGGTCGCGGAAGTCCCGCCGGTCCCGGCGCTCATCACGACATAGTCGGGCACCGGGTAAGGTTCGCTCGCCATCTGGCGGAAAATACTGTCGGCGATGTTGTTATTGCCGCGCCAGTCGGTGGCGCGCTCGGCACAGGTAAACTGATCCATATAGTGGCCGTTCAGCTCTTTCGCCAGCATTTCTGAGGCGTCATAAATCTCACACGCGCTCTCGACGAAATGGCAGCGGCCGCCGTAAAAGGCGATTTGTTCTACCTTACGCTTCGCGGTGCAGGCGGGCATCACGGCAATAAACGGCAATCCCAGTAGCCGGGCGAAGTAAGCTTCCGAGACGGCGGTAGAACCGGATGACGCCTCAATGATCGGTGTGCCTTCTTTGATCCAACCATTACACAGCCCGTACAGGAATAATGAGCGCGCCAGGCGGTGCTTCAGGCTGCCGGTCGGATGGGTGCTTTCATCTTTCAGATACAGATAAATGCCCGGAAACGCGGGCAGAGAAAGGCGGATCAAATGGGTGTCGGCGGAACGCTGAAAGTCGGCGTTGATTTCGCTGATGGCGTGATTTACCCAGGTGCTGGTCATGAGGCGTATCCATTTATCAATTTGTGCCTAGCGTAAAACAAACTCCGGGAAAAAGAGTTGCTATTTCGCCCATGATTTGGCGCAATAAGAGAAATTCTTTCTATGTATCTCGCAAATGATAGATAAAATTGACCGCAAACTGCTTTCTCTGTTGCAGAATGACTGCACGCTCTCTTTGCAGGCGTTGGCGGATGCCGTTAATCTGACAACCACGCCCTGCTGGAAACGCCTCAAGCGCCTGGAAGATGAGGGCATTATTCAGGGGCGGGTGGCGCTGCTCGATCCGGAAAAGCTTAATCTGGGACTCACGGCGTTCGTGCTGATTAAGACCCAGCACCACAGCAGCGAATGGTACAGCCAGTTTGTCGCCGTGGTTTCCCGGATGCCCGAAGTGCTCGGTTTCTGGCGGATGGCAGGGGAATACGATTATCTGATGCGCGTTCAGGTCGCGGATATGAAGCGCTTCGATGATTTTTATAAGCGTCTGGTGAACCAGGCTCCCGGCTTATCGGATGTCACCTCCAGTTTTGCCATGGAACAGATAAAATATACTACTGCCTTGCCGTTAGACGGTTAACGCCACCATCACGTCAATTACCTGCAATCAACCGAACAGCAAGCCAATCAGGAATTTATTACGTGCGATTATTTGCTCAGTTACGCTGGTATTTCACCCGGGAGTGGCGACGCTATCTCGGCGCGGTGTGCCTGCTGATTATCATCGCGATCCTGCAACTGATCCCACCGCGTGTTGTGGGCATCATCGTGGATGGCGTCACCCGAAACCATTTCACCGCCAGCCAGATCTTTCAGTGGCTGGGGCTGATGGTGACCGTCGCGGTGATTGTTTATCTGCTGCGCTATGTCTGGCGCGTGCTGCTGTTCGGGGCGTCTTACCAGCTGGCGGTCGAACTGCGCGAAGATTTTTATCGTCAATTGAGCCGCCAGCATCCCGAGTTTTACCTGCGTCATCGCACCGGGGACTTAATGGCGCGCGCCACTAACGATGTCGACCGGGTGGTGTTCGCCGCCGGGGAGGGGGTGCTGACGCTGGTGGATTCGCTGGTGATGGGCTGCGTGGTGCTGGTGGTCATGAGCACCCAAATCAGCTGGCAACTGACGCTGCTGGCGCTGCTGCCGATGCCGATAATGGCGCTGGTGATCAAACGCTACGGCGACCAGCTGCATAGCCGCTTTAAAGCGGCGCAGGCGGCGTTCTCAACGCTCAATGACCGCACCCAGGAGAGCTTAACCAGCATCCGGATGATCAAAGCCTTCGGGCTGGAAGACCGCCAGTCAGGATTGTTTGCTGAAGATGCCCGCGACACAGGGCAAAAAAACCTGCGCGTCGCCAGGGTGGATGCGCGTTTCGATCCCACCATTTATATCGCCATCGGCATGGCGAATCTGCTGGCGATTGGCGGGGGAAGCTGGATGGTGATCAACGGCTCGCTCACGCTGGGGCAGCTCACCAGCTTTATGATGTACCTCGGTTTGATGATTTGGCCGATGCTGGCGCTGGCCTGGATGTTCAACATTGTCGAACGCGGCAGTGCGGCGTACAGCCGTATTCGGGCTATGCTGGCGGAAGCGCCGGTGGTGAACGACGGCGATCGCGACGTCCCGGCAGGGCGCGGCGTGTTGGAGGTGGCGATCCGTGAATTTACTTATCCGCAGGCGTCGAAACCGACGCTGAACCACATCAACCTGACGCTCAGATCCGGCCAGATGCTGGGGATTTGCGGCCCGACCGGCGCGGGGAAAAGCACCGTGCTGTCGCTGATCCAGCGCCATTTCGATGTCGACCAGGGTGAAATCCGCTTCCATGATATTCCCCTCACCGCATTGCAGCTTGATGCCTGGCGCAGCCGGCTGGCGGTGGTCAATCAAACGCCGTTTTTATTCTCTGACAGCGTGGCGAGCAATATCGCGCTGGGTCATCCCGGCGCTACCCAGCAGGAGATTGAGCACGTGGCGAAGCTGGCCTGCGTGCATGACGATATTCTGCGTCTGCCTCAGGGCTATGACACTGAGGTGGGGGAGCGGGGCGTGATGCTGTCCGGCGGGCAGAAACAGCGGATTTCCATTGCCCGCGCGCTGCTGCTGAACGCCGAAATTCTGATTTTAGATGACGCGCTCTCGGCGGTGGACGGGCGCACCGAGCATCAAATTCTTCATAATCTGCATCACTGGGGAGAAGGTCGGACGGTGATCATCAGCGCGCATCGCCTGTCGGCGTTAACCGAGGCGGATGAAATTGTCGTGCTGCAACAGGGCCATATCGCCCAGCGCGGCGAGCACGATGCGCTGGCGGCTCAGCCCGGCTGGTATCGCGATATGTATCGTTATCAGCAAATAGAAGCGGCGCTGGACGACGAGCCGGAACGCGAGGAGGCCGTGAATGGATAAGCCTGCACAATTGTGGCCGACCTTAAAACGCCTGCTGGCCTACGGCAGCCCGTGGCGCAAACCGCTCTCGATGGCCGTGGTGATGCTGTGGATCGCCGCCGCGGCGGAAGTGAGCGGCCCGGCGTTAATCAGCTATTTCATCGATAACATGGTGGCGAAAAACAGTTTGCCGCTGGGTCTGGTGGCCGGGCTTGCTGCTGTCTATATCCTGCTGCAACTACTGGCGGCGGGGCTGCACTACTGGCAATCGATCCTGTTTAACCAGGCTGCCGTTGGGGTGGTACAACAGTTGCGCGCCGACGTGATGGACGCCGCGCTGCGCCAGCCGCTTAGTGAGTTTGATACCCAACCGGTCGGCCAGCTTATCTCGCGGGTCACTAACGATACCGAAGTGATCCGCGATTTGTACGTTACCGTGGTCGCGACGGTGCTGCGCAGCGCGGCGCTGATTGGCGCGATGCTGGTAGCGATGTTCAGCCTTGACTGGCGTATGGCGCTGGTCGCAATGGCGATCTTCCCGGCGGTGCTGATTGTTATGGTGATATACCAGCGCTTCAGCACGCCAATTGTACGTCGGGTGCGTACCTATCTCGCGGACATCAATGACGGCTTTAACGAAGTGATCATGGGCATGAGCGTGATCCAGCAGTTCCGCCAGCAGGCGCGTTTCGGCGAGCGGATGGGGGAAGCCAGCCGTTCGCACTATACGGCGCGTATGCAAACGCTGCGCCTCGATGGATTCCTGCTGCGTCCGCTGTTGAGTCTGTTTTCAGCGCTGGTACTGTGCGGGCTGCTGATGCTGTTTGGTTTCAGTTCAGTGGGCACGATTGAGGTCGGGGTGCTGTACGCGTTTATCAGCTATCTGGGCCGTTTAAATGAACCGTTGATTGAACTGACCACGCAACAATCCATGCTTCAGCAGGCAGTGGTAGCGGGAGAGCGCGTATTCGAACTGATGGACCGACCACGCCAGACCTACGGTAGCGATGTGCGCCCGCTGCAAAGCGGGGCGATTGCGATTGACGATGTTTCGTTTGCCTATCGCGGCGACCGGTTAGTGCTCCAGGATATTTCACTGGATATTGCTCCGCGCAGCTTTGTGGCGCTGGTGGGCCATACCGGCAGCGGTAAAAGCACCCTGGCGAACCTGTTGATGGGCTATTACCCGCTGACGCGCGGCGAGATCCGCCTCGACGGGCGTCCGCTCTCTACGCTCAGCCATAGCGTACTGCGCAAGGGCGTCGCGATGGTTCAGCAGGATCCGGTGGTGCTGGCCGATTCGTTTTTCGCTAACGTTACCCTGGGGCGAGATATCAGCGAAGCGCAGGTATGGCAGGCGCTGGAAACGGTACAGCTGGCTGAACTGGCGCGCACTTTGCCCGACGGAATTTATACCCGGCTTGGCGAACAGGGTAACAACCTGTCGGTAGGGCAGAAGCAGTTGCTGGCGCTGGCGCGGGTGCTGGTCGAAACGCCGCAAATTCTGATCCTCGATGAGGCGACCGCGAATATCGACTCCGGCACCGAGCAGGCTATCCAGCAGGCGCTGTCGGCGTTCCGCCAGCACACCACGCTGGTGGTGATCGCTCACCGGCTCTCCACCATTGTTGATGCTGACACTATTCTGGTCCTTCATCGCGGCCAGGCGGTGGAGCGAGGCACCCATCAGCAACTGCTGGCGCAGCAAGGGCGCTACTGGCAAATGTACCAGCTGCAACTGGCAGGCGAAGAGTTGGCCGCCGGGCAGGAAGAAACGTTAAGCGCCTGACGCACCAAAATAACGCACCCGGGTTTTCGCTTACGGCCCTGGTGCAAATCCGCAACGCACCCTGCACTGGCATGGTGCGTTTTTTTTGATTACAGAACATTCTGAATCCCGGTCACACTTTTATTTTCTGCTGTTGCTGTAACGAACCCACGTCAAATGCCGTTCTCCGGTGCTTTTTCAAATCTGGCACGTCCCTTGCTTTAGTGAATATGTGCTCACTCAGGCTGTTACCCAATTCGACAGGAGGGGATTTATGAAACTGGTTACCGTGGTAATCAAACCATTCAAACTTGAAGACGTGCGTGAGGCGCTCTCTTCCATTGGTATTCAGGGGCTTACTGTCACTGAGGTAAAAGGCTTTGGGCGTCAGAAAGGGCATGCCGAGCTGTACCGCGGTGCGGAATACAGCGTCAATTTTCTGCCGAAAGTGAAAATCGACGTCGCCATCGCGGATGACCAACTCGAAGAGGTGATCGAGGTCATCAGCAAAGCGGCGTGGACCGGAAAAATCGGCGACGGAAAAATCTTTGTTGCCGAACTGCAACGCGTCATTCGTATTCGTACCGGCGAAGCCGACGAAGCGGCACTGTAATCTGGCGAACCTGACAGGGTTGAAAATGATGAAAAAACTTACAATGAAATCGGCGCTTGCAGCTTGCGCGCTGTTGCCTGGCCTGGCGATGGCCGCACCGGCGGTTGCCGATAAAGCCGATAACGCCTTTATGATGATTTGCACTGCCCTGGTGCTTTTTATGACCATTCCCGGCCTGGCGCTGTTTTATGGTGGGCTGATCCGCTCTAAAAACGTGCTGTCGATGCTGACCCAGGTATCCGTTTCATTCGCCCTGGTTTGCGTACTGTGGGTGGTTTACGGCTACTCACTGGCGTTCGGCACCGGCGGCTCTTTCTTCGGCAACTTCGACTGGATCATGCTGAAAGGTATTGCGATCACTGACGTGATGGGCTCGTTCTATCAGTACATCCATGTGGCGTTCCAGGGCTCCTTCGCCTGTATCACCGTGGGGCTGATCGTGGGGGCAATTGCTGAACGTATTCGCTTCTCCGCCGTGGTGATTTTCGTGGTGGTGTGGCTGACTCTCTCTTACATTCCGATTGCCCATATGGTGTGGGGCGGTGGTTTGCTGGGTACCCATGGCGCGCTGGACTTCGCAGGTGGCACGGTTGTGCATATCAACGCCGCAGTCGCTGGCCTGGTGGGAGCTTATCTGGTGGGCAAACGCGTCGGCTTCGGCAAAGAGGCGTTCAAACCGCATAACCTGCCGATGGTGTTTACCGGTACGGCGATCCTTTACTTCGGCTGGTTCGGCTTTAACGCCGGTTCCGCCAGCGCCGCCAACGAAATCGCGGGCCTGGCGTTTGTGAATACCGTGGTGGCTACCGCCGCGGCGATTCTGGCCTGGGTGTTCGGTGAGTGGGCGGTGCGCGGTAAGCCTTCTCTGCTGGGTGCATGCTCCGGTGCGATTGCTGGCCTGGTTGGCGTGACGCCTGCCTGTGGTTTCATCGGCGTCGGCGGTGCGTTGATCGTCGGTATCGCGGCGGGGCTGGCCGGTCTGTGGGGCGTGACCATGCTGAAACGCTGGCTGCGGGTAGATGACCCCTGTGACGTGTTCGGCGTGCACGGCGTGTGCGGCATCGTAGGCTGCATCCTGACAGGTATCTTCGCCTCAACCTCGCTGGGCGGCGTGGGTTATGCGGAAGGCGTGACCATGGGCCATCAGGTGCTGGTGCAACTGGAAAGCATCGCGGTGACGGTGGTGTGGTCGGGCGTTGTGGCTTTCGTCGCCTATAAGCTGGCCGATCTGACCGTTGGTCTGCGCGTACCGGAAGATCAGGAGCGTGAAGGCCTTGACGTGAACAGCCATGGCGAGAACGCCTATAACTCATAATCTCCAGGCAATAAAAAGGGCAGGTCTCCGCGAGGAGCCTGCCCATTTTTTTGCCTGATTAACTGCGCTTGCGCATCACGCCTTCCTGCACCGTCGAGGCCACAAGAACGCCATCCTGCGTGTAAAATTCGCCGCGTACAAAGCCGCGCGCGCTGGACGCCGAGGTGCTCTCCACGCTGTAAAGCAGCCAGTCGTTGAGATCGAACGGGCGATGGAACCACATGGAATGGTCGATAGTCGCCACCTGCATGCCCGGCTCCAGGAAGCCGACGCCGTGCGGCTGGAGCGCCACGGGCAGGAAGTTAAAATCGGAGGCGTAGCCCAGCAGGTACTGATGCACCCGTAAATCCGCGGGCAGAGTGCCGTTAGCCCGGAACCACACCAGACGCGACGGCTCCGCCACATGGCCCTTCAGCGGATTATGGAACTCGACAGGGCGGATCTCCAGCGGCTTGTCGCAGAGGAATTTTTCCCGCACCGGCGGCGGCAGGAAGTTTTCAAATTCACGGGCGATATCGGTTTCCGATTTTAAGCTCTCCGGACCGGGTGCGGCGGGCATGGTTTTCTGATGCTCAAACCCGGATTCCGGAGCCTGGAACGAGGCGGTCATATAAAAAATCGGTTTGCCGTTTTGAACGGCGGCAACGCGGCGGGCGCTGAAGCTGTTGCCGTCGCGCAGCACTTCGACATCGTAAATAATCGGTTTCTGGCTGTCGCCCGGGCGGAGGAAATAGCTGTGAAAAGAGTGAACCAGTCGCTCTGAAGGCACCGTTTCTTTTGCCGCATACAGAGCCTGACCCACGACCTGGCCGCCGAACACCTGACGTAGCCCGAGATCTTCGCTCTGTCCGCGAAACAGCCCTTCTTCAATTTTTTCCAGATTTAACAGTGCCAGTAAATTGCTAAGCGCCTGACTCATAAAGGATCCTCAACGGAGAAGAGAAATTCAGTGATGCTTTATGGGCGTTGCGCCGCATCAGGCCATAAAAGCCGATAACGCGCGCAATACGCAGCCATAAACGCTGAGTATAACGCAGTTTCTCAACTGGTCAGAGGGGTTCAATTATCTGAATACTGGCCCATTTTCAGGCGATTCCCGGCAGAGTGTGCCAGGCTTAGCACGATAGATGAGTTTTAACCACTCACTCTGGTGGAGCGTCAGGCCCGACCACCGGGTCTTTCATTTTGCTGGTGCATAGAAGATAAGGAGAACTTTAATGAAACTCGTGCACATGTTAAGTGGTTTAGCGGTTGCGGTTGCTCTTGCAGGTTGCGCACAGCAAAAGAGCGCAGATATTGCTGTTCCGGCGCCAGGCCCTAATACTTCCGCGGTCAGCGCTCAACCTGTAATTCAGCAGCCTAACGTCTCCGGTACGGTGTGGATCCGTCAGAAAGTGGCGCTGCCGCCGCAATCGGTGCTGACCGTCACGCTGGCTGATGCCTCAATTGCCGATGCGCCTTCCAAAGTCATTGCTCAGAAAGCGGTGCGCACTGAAGGTAAACAGCCGCCGTTCAGCTTCGTACTGCCGTTTGACCCGGCTCAGATCCAGCCAAACGCACGTATTCTGCTGAGCGCCGCGATTACCGTAGATAATAAACTGATGTTTGTCACCGATACGGTGAAACCGGCAGTGAATCAGGGCGGGACCAAAATCGACCTGACGCTGGTACCGGTGGAAGGCACTGCGATCCCACTGTCTGAGCACGGAGGCGCGGCAACCACCGTCCCTTCGACATCGCCGACTCAGGTGACGCCTTCGTCCGCTGTTCCCGCACCGACAACTTACTAAGCCTGCGATAGCGCCTCTTCGGAGGCGTTTTTTATGGCCGATCGTAATCCCAGCGGTAGCGCGCCATATCGATATGCCCATCGCCTGAAACCATAACGCCTTCGCTGAGCAGAGCCTGCCGTTGACGCTGTAAATCCGGGCCGGTCAGTGAAATCGCGCCGTGGCGGTTTACCACCCGATGCCAGGGGATGCGGCTGCCTTCCGGCAAACGTTTCAGGACGCCGCCCACCTGACGCGCGGCGCGCGGCGAGCCCGCCAGCATTGCCACATCCCCATAGGTGGTGACATGGCCTTCGGGAATAGAAGCGACGATAAGAAAAACGCGCTGAGGGAAACTGTCGTGGTTGTTCATATTGGCTCCGTTGCTCTTTGGACTCAGCATAATCAACCCGCCGCCCCCGGAAAAGGCTTGATTGCGCAAGAAACCGGCATCCGGTCGCGGCTTACTTGCATTTATCCAGGACAACAATGATAATGCCCTGCGCGTTGAAAAACGCTCTCAATGGGGGCTCTGTTGGTTCTCCCGCAACACTACTTTGTTTACCTGGTCAGATCCGGAAGGAAGCAGCCAAAGCAGATGACGTGTGTGCCGGGATGTAGCTGGCAGGGCCCCCACCCATTTCTGCTGCCGACCTGTTTTACGTTTCCTGGCTCAACGCAATCCGCATCACGTCACGTTTTTTCCCCTTGCTTCACAGATGTCACAAATACGTCATTTTTTTGTCACATTAATTCTGCATTATTCTGCTACTCAATAATAATGATTCCCCTGCTGCTTTATCATTAATTCTATTAAGGGATTTTCTATGAGCACCGCGGTTCTTAATGTCAAAATTAACAGTGAATTGAAAGAACGTATTCGTCACTATGCCGAAGATAATAGTGAAACCTTGTCTTCCGTAACCGAAAAACTGCTGCTTAATGCGCTGAACGCACAAGATAATCTTGATGTTGATGAGCAGGATATCGACAGTCAGCACACTCAGGAAGAGAACACTCCAGCATTAACAGATAAAGAAATCAAAGCATTACGTAAACTGCTGAAGAAAAGAAAATGATTAAAGAACCTATCTGTAATGCAGAAAACTATTCTCAGGCCTGTGAGTTACTTCGTTCAGGACGGGTAAAACACGTGCGTTTGGGATGGCAAATCGGCGGGGATGAATTTTTCAAAATCGCCTCCGACTGGTGTGATGCAGGGGCGAAAATTAAAAAACATGACGATTGCTTTGTTATTTCGCTAAAAGGGTTTCCGATACCACGTCAGGCTTAAATCTTAACGAATAGCTATAATAATAAACCTGCTGGCGAGCAAGGGCTTGCCGTGTAGGTGCGTCTCTCCACCTCCCGTATCATGGACGGTACGTTACGACGAGCTGCCTGCTCGTCTTTTTGTTTTCCTCCGCTAAACGCATCCAACCGCTACACTTATCTACGCACGATCATCGCTGCTCATGTGGAGGTAGGCGTTATGAACTATGTCGATGGTTTTGTCGTTGCTGTTCCCCGGGATAAAAAAGCTGCTTATCAGGCGATGGCCGCCAAAGCGGCGCCGCTGTTCAAAGAGTTTGGCGCGTTGCGTATTGTTGAATGCTGGGCTGATGATGTTCCTGACGGAAAACTCACCGATTTTCGGATGGCGGTAAAAGCCACCGATGACGAAGAGGTGGTGTTTAGCTGGATAGAATATCCCTCCAGAGAAGCCCGCGATGCCGCGAACAAAAAAATGATGGAAGATCCGCGAATGAAGGCATTCGGCGACGAAATGCCCTTCGATGGCAAGAGGATGATTTACGGCGGATTTGCGCCAATACTGGATGAGTAGCACTACGCTACCGGGTAGTGCGGGCGACCGTGCTGCCCGGGTCATTCTCGCACCATAATTGCAGGTCATTTCCCCGTAAAGCCTTACTGTATAACCATCCCTGCCCGTACTGGACGCCATGCTCACACAACCATTGGGCCTGACGCGTGGTTTCAATCCCCTCAGCCACAAGCTCAAGCTGGAGATGTTTAGCCATATCAATGATATGGGGCGCAACGGTGTTGTATTCCAGGCTATCTCCAAAGGACTTATCAATTTTCAGCACATCGACAGCCAGATTTTGCAGATAACTGAGGCTTGAGTAGCCGGTACCAAAATCATCAATGTATATCGGGTGCCCGGCGCGGTGAAACTGCTCCACGATCGGAGCGGTGCGCTGCGGATCGGCAAAGCCGCGCTCGGTGATCTCAAGGGCAATCTGCCGTGGGCTGACCTGATAGCGCTGGCAGCGCGCTGTTAACAGCGCCAGTAGCGCGCTATCAGCGATATCGTCTGCGGCCAGATTAATCGACACGTGATAGTCAGGATGTTGATGCAGCCAGTTGCCCATCTCGCTAAATACGTTCTCAACCACCAGCCGCGTGATTTCACGAATAAGTCCGTTCTGCTCCGCGAGCGGAATAAAAATATCTGGCGTGAGCAGGCTACCATCCGCTTGCGGCCAGCGAACCAGGGCTTCTGCGCCGACAAATTTGTTGTCGCTAAGACGCACAATGGGTTGGTAACACACCGTGAATTCCCGGGAATGGATGGCGTCTAACAATCTTGCGCGCGGCGACTGCAGGCGCTTAAGAATCCGTAGCATCAGCGCCGCTGCTAACAGACTGATGAGAATCCCCACCGGCAGCCACAGCAAGAGTTGCTGGTTACTGGCGGCTTTCATGGGATGACTGGATGCCCATACCACAACGGCAAAATTTGTCCGGGTATTACGGAACATGGAATACACGGTCCCGGCATCTTCATACTGCGTGAGATTATGGTCATGCATGTGACGCCAGACGGCTAAAGAGAGTAGGGCGCTGGATATGATGACCCGGTTTCGCGTTAAGCCAATGATGGCAGAGTCAATCGACCAGGTTGCAAGCGGCACGACATCAATAAAAGAACGCGGATCAAGAACTACCATATGATCGCGGTGGCTCATGGCGATCATGTAGTGGTTAATACCCAGGTCGTTGCTGGGCGTAAACCAGAATCGGTATCCCTCATTATTTACCCGCTCGGGTTCTGGAAACGGCGAGATATGACTTTCCTGCTCCAGTGAAGAACAGAGCGCCTGCGAACCTTTTATAAAAATTACTTCCTGTACAAAGCGATAGGTAAACGCCACGCGCCTCATAGCCTGCAAATGGCTCGGCTCACAGGTCTGGCTGTCGATACGGTTGATCTCATTTAATGCAGCTTTGGATTCGTCGATCACCACATTGGCAAGCTGGTTAATGCTTTGGGTATAGGAGGCCAGTTCACGATGAAAACGCTGCTCGGCCTGATACCGGGCCAGCCAAATACTCAGCAAAATGGGTAACAACACCGCCACAACCAGCGTACCTGTTACCAGGCTGACCATGCGTCTTGATGTCAACGTGCGTTCCTTTAATGAGCAGATAAGAACCGTGTATCACTTGTCCGGCGAGATTAACGGTGAGCCACTTTTTTTTCGATAGCCATTATGAATGATGACGCTATTTCAGAAACTGGCCATGCACCGAATAGTGTTACGCAGCTTCAGGAAATACAGGCTAACGCGTACAAATGATAATCGCTTGCAACAGCTGACGTAACGCCGTAAGATTATATTATGTTATAACGTAACAATTAAGGTGAGTATGAAAGCGAATATCCATCCCCATTACCGCACGGTAGTTTTTCACGATACCAGCGCGGATGAATATTTTATGGTGGGTTCAACCATTAAAACCGATCGCGAGATTGAGCGCGATGGGGTGGTCTATCCGTATGTGACGCTTGATGTGTCGTCAGCCTCCCATCCTTATTACACCGGGAAGCAAAAGAGCTTTACGACGGAAGGCAGCGCAGCGCGCTTCCAGCAACGTTTTGGCCGATTCTTCAAAAATAATAAGGAGTGAATATGCAGGTGTTGAATTCGTTAAAAAGTGCGAAGCAGCGTCATCCTGACTGCCAGATCGTCAAGCGTAAGGGCCGTCTGTATGTTATCTGCAAATCGAATCCGCGTTTTAAAGCCGTACAGGGCGGGAAGAAGAAGCGCTGAAACAATAAGAGCCTGCAGATTGCAGGCTCTATACATTCAGGAAGCTTTAACACCCTTATCGAGTGAAAACACATCATAAAATGACAGGTTGCCTTTGCGGCTCACCATCGCATTCAACTGCGATTTTTTATCCGCGTCTACGCGCGGCGAACGAAGAATAGCATCGATTAACGACGCCGGTACGTAGCGGGTGTTGTACCATTCTCCGTTGTAGCAGACGCGTAAATCCAGCACGTCGATATCTTCATATTTGTAGCGCGGATGCACATCAAAAAAGAAAAAACCGTTCATCAGGACAAATAATACCACCAGTAACCACACGGAATCTGCCAGGGTTTCCGATTGCAGCATGACGAGCAGCGTCGCGAACCAGCCGATGTACATAGCGATAAACAATCCGGGATGATTACGAATGAAGCTGATGCTGAAGCGCGGGCGATTGTCGCGTTTTTCTTCGCGATTTAATGTATCGATGGTTTCGGTGAGCAGGTGCTGTATTTCCGTCATTCTGAACCTACAAAATAGTAACGGGAAGGAAGACGATTGTATTGTAGTGAGACGCTAAAGTGGAAAACAGTAACAGACAGCGCCAAAAAAAGTATAACAGTTTACCTTTTGTTGACACGCTTTTAATGGTGAAAGCTCATTGACTCCCCGAGGGTAGCGCTGCGTGTCGCCAGGCGCGCTATGTGCGTTCGTCATTGAGCATGGGGTATCCCTGTCAGTCTGGACAACATGATCCTGCGGCATTTATCCCGGTAAATGTTCACTCATGCCATATTCCCTTCAGGATCACGAGTGAACACAAACGGCAGCGTAGCACGGTGGGAATCATTCCCTATGCCTGGCTGGACGACAGAGGATTCGGGACAATAATCACGCGTTAGAATTACATGTTTTTAAGGCTTGCGACGTTAATAGTCAGGAATCTACTGGAATATTAACGGATAAATTTCCACACAGAAGACGGTATTTTATCGTAAAGCTTATTCATCGTCAGTTCGGCGAGACGGTGGTCGGCTGCTGAATAAAATACCGCCAGTTCGTTATCTGATAATTCGTATTTATTTTTCTCAATTACACGTTCAAGCGTATCAATCGTCTGGCAGCGTCGTAGACGCATTAAATAATCAATTTTTGTTAAAGGCTTTTCTGACATAGTTTCACCGTAAGTGATTGTAATAATTTTAAAAAGAAAGGCTCACTGGGTTGGCCTTACTAACGTTGACAAAACATTTGAACAGGCGATTGCCCGATTTACGCCATTTCTGTAAGTCCTGAGCGCTTATACCGTAGTTGCTAAACAACATGAAGGTATCATCGAGGTATTCGTCAATCTGTTCAATCAACGCATTGTCTTCGTCATACTTAATTTTGTAATTAAGCGCAAAACTCGCAATATGTTCAATCAATTCATTTAACTGTAGGTTGATGGCCGAGGTTGGATCGTTGACCCAGCCGTGGTTGCTATCACCAAGCGTAGCCAGGCAGTCATGATACAGATTTTCGCACAGGAATTTTAGCTGCGCTATATCATGCCGTTTTGGTGAGTATTCGTCCATAACGCATCCCCCTTTTTAACAAAAAAATTTTATGAACTTAACATAACAGGGGTAACACTCTGAGATAAATGGGGGTCAGACACACCGATTTCAATGTAATTTAACTATAAATCACACTCGCGCCTTTTACCTTCTTCTATTACGAAAAATTACAATTAATGCAGTTTGTTACAGGAGCGGCAAAAAAGGTAATACTTTCAGGTGAGATTAAAAGCAACTTCTCTGATTATAGCGCATAAAAAGAAACGTCAATATAGTCTGCCGGCACCGGTAAAATTTATCTTAATTCCAGGAATATTCCTTAGTAAATGACTAATACCCAGGACTTATCTTAATAAATGCGCCCAATATGCGTCTCTATTTACTCTTGCTGTTTGTTCTCAATAGTGATATCGACGCGTAATGGCCGTTTTATCGTGCTCAAATTCGGATGAGATAAATAAAAAAGGCCGCTTGCGCGGCCTTTTATCAGGAGTGTTTCACGGTATGGCTATGTTCAATATCTTCGTTTTTTCGGTTAAAACGTCGACGAACCACCACGAAGAACACCGGCACGAAGAAGATCGCCAGCACGGTCGCTGTAATCATCCCGCCCATTACGCCAGTACCCACCGCGTTCTGCGCACCGGAACCCGCGCCGGAGCTGATGACCAGCGGCATTACCCCGAGGATAAACGCCAGCGAGGTCATCAGGATTGGACGCAGACGCATACGCACCGCCTCCAGTGTGGCCTCAATCAGACCTTTGCCTTCTTTATCCATCAGATCTTTGGCGAATTCCACAATCAGTATTGCGTTCTTCGCCGACAAGCCAATGGTTGTCAGCAGGCCCACCTGGAAGTACACGTCGTTATTCAGGCCGCGGAACGTTGCTGCCAGCAGCGCGCCGATAACCCCCAGCGGTACGACCAGCATAACCGAGAACGGAATGGACCAGCTTTCATACAGCGCCGCCAGACACAGGAATACCACGATTAACGAGATGGCATACAGCGCAGGCGCCTGGTTGCCGGACAGACGTTCCTGATAGGACATCCCCGTCCAGTCATAACCGATACCGGTCGGCAGTTTGCTGGCCAGCTCTTCCATCATGTTCATCGCTTCACCGGTACTCTTGCCCGGAACCGCTTCACCGAGGATTTCCATGGACGGCAGGCCGTTATAACGTTCCAGACGCGGCGAACCGTACTCCCAGTGGGCACTGGAGAAGGCCGAGAACGGTACCATTTGACCGGAAGTATTACGCACGTACCAGTTATTGATATCTTCCGGCAGCATGCGATATTCCGCTTCGGACATGATGTACACTTTCTTCACGCGGCCACGGTCGATAAAGTCGTTCACATAGCTACCGCCCCAGGCCGCGCCCAGCGTGGTATTAATGTCGGAGATTGAGACGCCCAGCGCCTGCGCTTTCTCCTGATCGATATCGATTTTGTACTGCGGCGTATCTTCAAGGCCGTTAGGACGCACGCCCGCCAGCAGATCCGGATGTTTCGCCACTTCGCCCAGCAGCTGGTTACGCGCCTGGGTGAGTTTTTCGTGGCCCAGGTTAGCCTGGTCGATCAGCTGGAAGTCAAAGCCGGTCGCCGTACCCAGTTCGACAATCGCCGGGAGGTTAAACGCGAACACCATCGCATCTTTAATTTGCGAGAAACGGCCCATGGCGCGACCGGTGATCGCTTCCACTTTGTTTTCATCGCCCGGACGTTCATCCCAGTTTTTCAGGGAAACGAACGCCAGACCGGTGTTCTGCCCACGACCGGAGAAGCCGAAGCCGTTAACGGTAAATACCGAGTTAACGTTGGCTTTTTCCTTGGTCAGGTAGTAGTCGGTCACCTCATCCAGCACTTTCTGAGTACGTTCCTGGGTAGCACCCGCCGGCAGCTGCGCCATGGTCAGGAACACGCCCTGGTCTTCTTCCGGCAGGAACGAGCTGGGCAGTTTGATGAACAGGAACGCCATGCCGCCAACAATCAGCAGATACAGCAGCAGATAGCGGCCAGTGCTACGCAGGATGTTGCCTACGCTGTCGGTATAGTGATGGGTGCTCTTATCGAACATCCGGTTGAACCAACCGAAGAAGCCTTTTTTTCCTTCGCCGTGATCGCCTTTGGCGATCGGTTTCAGCATGGTAGCGCACAGGGCAGGGGTGAGGATCAATGCCACCAGCACGGACAGCACCATCGCGGATACGATTGTGATGGAGAACTGACGATATATCGCCCCGGTAGAGCCGCCGAAGAACGCCATCGGGATAAACACCGCCGACAGCACCATGGCGATACCCACCAGCGCGCCCTGAATCTGGCCCATGGATTTACGCGTCGCTTCTTTTGGCGGCAAACCTTCTTCCGCCATAACACGCTCAACGTTTTCTACCACCACGATGGCATCATCCACCAGCAGGCCTATCGCCAGCACCATACCGAACATCGTCAGGGTGTTTATCGAGTACCCGAACACGGCAAGGATGGCGAAGGTCCCCAGCAGTACCACCGGAACCGCAATGGTTGGGATCAGCGTGGCGCGGAAGTTCTGCAGGAACAGATACATCACCAGGAACACCAGTACGATGGCTTCCACCAGCGTTTTCACTACTTCGTTAATGGAGATCTTAACGAACGGGGTAGTGTCGTACGGGTAAACCACTTCCAGACCGTGTGGGAAGAACGGCTTCATCTTCTCGATGGATTCACGCACCGCCGCAGCGGTATCCAGCGCGTTGGCGCCGGTTGCCAGTTTAATCCCCAGACCGGATGCCGGCTGGCCGTTATAACGGGCAATAACGTCATAGCTTTCACCGCCCAGCTCCACCTTAGCAACATCCCTGAGGCGAACCTGAGAACCATCCTGGTTCACTTTCAGCAGGATCTTACTGAACTCTTCCGCCGACGTCAGACGCGTCTGCGCGATGATCGAGGCGTTCAACTGCTGGCCTTTCACCGGCGGCGTACCGCCGAGCTGGCCTGCGGCAACCTGGGCGTTTTGCGCTTTGATTGCATTGATCACGTCAACCGGCGTGAGCTGGAAGTTGGTCAGTTTATTAGGGTCCATCCAGATACGCATCGCATACTGCGCACCGAACAGCTGCACGTCACCGACACCCGTGGTACGGCTGATCGGATCTTTCACCGTCGCACCCACGTAGTCGGCAATATCTTCCTGGGTCATTGAGCCGTCGGTCGAGATCATCCCGACAACCATCAGGAAGCTGCTTGATGATTTCTCAACGCTCACGCCTTGCTGTTGCACTTCCTGCGGCAGCAATGGCATCGCCAGCTGCAGTTTGTTCTGCACCTGGACCTGGGCGATATCGGCATCTGTACCGGAATCGAAGGTAATGGTGATTTGCACCGAACCCGACGAGTCGCTGGTAGAGGACATATACAGCAGGTTATCGATACCGTTCATGTTCTGTTCGATAACTTGCGTCACCGTATCCTGTACGGTTTTCGCATCGGCGCCCGGGTACATGGCGGAGATCTGGATAGCCGGCGGCGCGATCGTGGGATACTGCGCCACAGGCAGTTTCATGATCGCAAGGCCCCCCGCCAGCATAATAATGATGGCGATTACCCACGCGAAGATTGGGCGATCGATAAAAAACTTAGCCATGTCTTAACGGCTCCTGTTTAAGTTAAGACTTCGGTTGTTCTGGCGCGGCATTGGCTGCGGTGGATTGTTTATCCGCATCAGCCGTAACTTCTTGTGCTTTAACCTGGACGCCAGGACGAACTTTTTGCAAACCGGTAATAATCACGCGATCGCCTGTTTTGAGGCCGTCAGTCACCAGCCACTTGTCCCCGATAGCCTGGGATGCCGTGATCTGACGCACTTCGACTTTATCGCCTTCGCCCACCACCATCGCAGACGCATCGCCGCGCGGTGTGCGGGTCACGCCCTGTTGCGGCACCAGAATCGCGTCAGGATTCACGCCTTCTTCCAGACGCGCACGCACGAACATGCCGGGCAGTAACGTGTGATTCGGGTTAGGGAACAGCGCGCGTAAGGTAATCGAACCGGTGGTCTGATCGACGGTCACGTCAGAGAATTCCAGCGTGCCTTCCTGATCGAACTTAATCCCGTCCGAGGTCACCAGTTGTACTTTCGCTTTACCGTTTTCCTGTTTCAGCGCGCCGCTGGCCAGCTCCTGCTTCAAACGCAGGAAGTCATTGCTGGACTGGGTCACATCCACATAGATCGGGTCGAGCTGCTGTACCGTTGCCAGCGCGTTGGCCTGGCCGTTCTGCACCAGCGCGCCTTCGGTGACGCTGGATTTACCAATGCGTCCACTGATAGGGGAGGTCACTTTGGTGTAGGCGAGGTTAATACGTGCGGTTTCTACCGCTGCCTTAGCGGCCACAACGGCGGCATTCGCCTCCTGGGCGGTCGCCTGAGCGTTATCGTAATCCTGTTTACTGATGTAGTTAGTACCAATCAGTTTCTGGTAACGGCGCAGCGTGACCTGCGCGATATTGGCACTGGCCTGAGCGCGCGCCAGATCGCCTTTCGCGCTCTCATAAGAGGCCTGGTAGGTCGCTGGATCAATCTGATAAAGGGAGACACCCGCCTCGATATCACTGCCTTCCACGAAATTACGCTTCAGAATAATACCGCTCACCTGAGGACGAACTTCCGCCACGCGATACGCGCTGGTGCGGCCCGGAAGCTCGGTTGTGATCGGTAGAGGTTCGCTTTTCAGCGTGACCACGCCGACTTCCGGCGTATGCTGCGCCTGCTGTTGCTGCTGTTTGTCGTCACATCCTGTAAGCGCTAAGCTGCCTGAGAGCATCAGAACGACCGCCAGAGGCGTTAACCCTCTGTTTTTGTTCATAGGTAAACCTCGAGTGTCCGATTTCAAAATTGATTGATGGATCAAACGTCCACAAACCCATTGCTGCGTTTAAATTATGGTCGTGATATGGTACATACATTCATAAATGTATGTAAATCTGACCCTTGTAAATTCACAAACATATGGCACGAAAAACCAAACAACAGGCACTGGAAACGCGAAACCACATCCTTGATGTGGCGATTCATTTGTTTTCCCGGCAGGGTGTTTCGGCCACGTCACTGGCAGATATTGCCCAGGCTGCTGGGGTGACACGCGGTGCCATCTATTGGCACTTCAGAAACAAGACCGATTTGTTTAGTGAAATCTGGGAGTTGTCAGAGTCCAGTATTGGGGATCTTGAAACTGAGTATCAGGCAAAATATCCCGGCGATCCACTGTCAGTTTTAAGAGAGATCCTGGTTTATGTTCTTGAAGCTACCGTTTCAGAGGAGCGCCGCCGGTTGATGATGGAAATTATCTTCCATAAATGTGAGTTTGTTGGCGAAATGGCTCGGGTTCAACAGCTTCATCGCGAGTATTGTCTGGCCAGCCATGAACGTATCGAACAGGCGTTAAGCCGCTGTATCGCTGCCAGTATGCTCCCCGCGACCCTGAACATTCGCCGCGCGACACTTCTGATGCGCAGTTATATCACCGGCTTAATGGAAAATTGGTTATTCGCCCCACAAACCTTCGATTTGAAATCCGAAGCGCGCGCCTTCGTTGAAATCCTGCTTGAAATGTATCAGTTCTGCCCGACGCTCCAAAAAAACGCAGTGACTTAACCACACCCGTTATAGTCAGATTTCTCTCTATCCCCACGGCCTTGCTATTCTGCGTCCCTGTCCCGTGGTATTCTGCGCCTCACCAACTTTCTCCGATATATTCTCGGCCCGTTAATCACTCATTCAAAGACTATGCAGCACGATCTTCACTTTCGCAAAATTACCTGCGTCCTGGCGCTGGTGTGGCTTCTTCTGGCTGGATTACTGCTTTCCACAGGCGTAGCGAATGCCGCATCTAACGGCGAATTGCCCGCGCGTGCTGATATTCAAAGCCAGCTTGATGCGCTGAGTAAACAAAAAAACCTGTCTGCGCAGGATAAACTGATCCAGCAGGATCTGACCCAAACGCTGGAAACCCTCGACAAAATCGAAAGGGTGAAGCAGGAGACGACGCAGTTGCGTCAGCGCGTCGCACAGGCACCGGAGAAAATGCGTCAGGCCACCGAGGCGCTTAACGCGTTAAGTACGCCGGAAAGCGATGACAGCCTGCGACAAACTTTTAAGGCCATGTCATTGCGGCAGCTTGAAGCGCGCACCAGCAGCATGGTGGATGAACTCCAGAGCGCGCAAAACGATCTTTCCACCTTTAATAGCCAACTGGTATCGCTGCAGACTCAACCGGAGCGGGTGCAAAACGCCATGTACACCGCCTCGCAGGAGTTACAACAGATTAGAAACCGCCTGAACGGCACCACGCCGGGCGAGACGGCGCTGCGTCCATCCCAACAGACGCTGATGATGGTGCAGCAGATATTGCTGAACGCACAAATCGATCAGCAGCGTAAGAGCCTCGAGGGAAACACGGTCTTACAGGACAGCCTGCAAAAGCAGCGCGATTACACCACCGCCCATATTAACCTGCTGGAGCATCAGCTGCAGTTATTGCAGGAAGCGGCTAATACCAAGCGGCTGTCGCTTACGGAGAAAACCGCTCAGGAAGCGGTAGCGCCAGATGATTCCTCCAGCCTGCAAAATAATCCGCTGATTAAACAGGAGCTGGACGTCAACCATCAACTGAGCCAGCGACTCATTTCCGCCACGGAAAACGGCAACGCGCTGGTGCAGCAGAACATCAAGGTCAAAAACTGGCTTGATCGCGCCCTGCAGTCAGAGCGCAACCTGAAAGAACAGATTTCGGTATTAAAAGGCAGCTTACTGCTGTCGCGTATCCTTTATCAGCAGCAGCAAACGCTGCCGTCAGCCGATGAACTTGAGGATATGACTAACCGCATCGCCGACCTGCGTCTTGAGCAATTCGACCTGAACCAGCAGCGCGACGCGCTGTTCCAGAACGAGGCCTTTGTGGCGAAGCTGGAAGAGGGGCACCAGGGCGAAGTGAACGCTGAGGTTCACGAAACACTGTTGCAAATGGTGGATATGCGCCGAGAACTGCTCGATCAGTTGAATAAGCAGCTCGGCAACCAGCTGATGATGGCGATTAACCTGCAAATCAACCAGCAGCAGTTGATGAGCGTCAGTAAAAATCTTGAGCAGATGCTGACCCAGCAAATCTTCTGGGTAAACAGCAACCGTCCGATGGACTGGGACTGGATTAAGTCGTTCCCGGGCGCTATCCACGATCAGGTTAAAGCCATGAAAATCACGGTGAACTGGAAGAAAGCCTGGCCGTCGGTGGCCGTGGCGTTTCTTGCCGGTTTGCCGCTGTTGCTGATTGCCGGGCTGATCCGCTGGCGCTTTGGCTGGCTGAAGCAGTATCTGGCGAAGCTGGCCTCTGAAGTGGGGCAGTTGCGTAACGACAGCCAGTTACATACGCCGAAAGCCATCCTGATTAACTTTATCCGCGCCTTACCGGTGTGCCTGATTATCCTGGCGTGTGGTCTGATCCTGCTGTTTATGCAAATTAACATCAGCGATTTGCTGTGGGAGTTCAGTAAAAAACTCGCCATGTTCTGGCTGGTGTTCGGCGTGTGCTGGCGGGTACTGGAAAAAGACGGCATGGCGGTGAGCCATTTCAATATGCCTGCGCAGCTCACCAGCCACTGGCGTCGCCAGATTGTACGTGTAAGCCTGGCGCTGTTGCCGCTGCTGTTCTGGTCGGTCATGGCGGAGCTGTCACCGCTGAATCTGATGGATGACGTGCTGGGCCAGGCGATAATTTTCATCAACCTGCTGGTGATTGCCGCGTTGATTTGGCCTATGTGCCGGGAAAGCTGGCACGACAAAGAGTCGCACACCATGCGTCTGGTCACCATCACCGTGCTGGCGATCGTGCCGATTATGCTGCTGGTGCTGACGGCGACAGGATACTTCTATACCACGCTGCGCCTGGCCGGGCGCTGGATTGATACTGTCTATCTGGTGATTATCTGGAACCTGCTGTACCAGACCGTGCTGCGCGGGTTAAGCGTGGCGGCGCGCCGTATCGCCTATCGCCGCGCCATTGCCCGTCGCCAGAATCTGGTGAAAGAGGGCGCAGAGGGCGCTGAGCCGGTAGAAGAGCCGCCGTTGGGCCTCGATCAGGTTAACCAGCAGACGTTGCGGCTGACGATGCTGACCCTGTTCGCCCTGTTCGGCGTGGTGTTCTGGGCGATTTGGTCAGATTTGATCACCGTATTCGCCTATCTCGACAGCGTGGTGTTATGGAATTACAACGGTACCGAAGCGGGCGCCGCGGTAATCAAACACGTCACAATGGGCAGCCTGCTGTTCGCGCTGGCGGCGTTCGCGGTCGCATGGGCGCTGATCCGCAACTTGCCCGGCCTGCTGGAAGTGCTGGTGCTGTCGCGTCTGAATATGCGGCAGGGCACCTCGTATGCCATCACGACAATCTTAAACTATGTGATTATCGGCGTCGGGGCGATGGTGGTCTTTGGCGCGCTCGGGGTTTCATGGGACAAACTGCAGTGGCTGGCGGCGGCGCTGTCGGTGGGTCTGGGCTTCGGCTTGCAGGAGATTTTCGGTAACTTTGTTTCCGGTATCATCATCCTGTTTGAACGTCCGGTGCGTATCGGCGATACCGTTACCATTGGCACCTTCTCGGGAACGGTCAGCAAAATCCGTATCCGCGCAACCACCATCACCGACTTTGACCGCAAAGAGGTGATCATCCCGAACAAGGCGTTTGTCACCGAGCGGCTGATCAACTGGTCGTTGACGGATACCATCACGCGCGTGGTGATCCGCCTGGGCGTGGCTTACGGATCGGATCTGGATAAGGTGAAAGCGATCCTGTTGAAGGCAGCGATGGAGCATCCGAAAGTGATGCACGATCCGGAACCGTCGGTGTTTTTCACGACCTTCGGGCCGAGCACGCTGGATCATGAACTGCGCTTGTACGTTCGTGAACTGCGCGACCGCAGCTACACCGTGGATGAGCTGAACCGCACCATCGATCGTCTGTGCCGTGAAAACGACATCAACATCGCGTTCAACCAACTTGAAGTACATCTGCATAACAAGAACGGCGAGCAGTTTACCGAAGTAAAGCGCGATCTGAACAACGGCCCGGCACCGTCTGCGGCATAAAAAAGGCGAGGGCGCAAAACGCCCTCACCTGAGAAGATCTTACAGGGGGTAATCATCCCCCTTTTTATTACAGGACCTTGTGCGGGCCGAAGCATTCGTAATGAATGTTCGCCGGGTCGATACCCAGGCTCACCAGCTGTTTGGCCGCAAACTGCATAAAGGCCACCGGGCCGCACAGGAAGAACGTCATACCGGGAACCTTCAGCGCGCCTTCCTGCTTCAACAGATCCATCAACCCTTCGCTGTGGAAGCGTCCGTTATCGCGATCGTGCTGTGACGGCACGCGATACCAGATATGGTAATCAAAATGCTTCAGCAACTTACCGTGCAGGGCAATTTCATCTGCAAACGCATGGACATCGCCATTTTCAGCGGCATGCAGCCAGTTGACCTGCGCGTCATGATGACTGGCGGCCAGGTTATCCAGCATCGCCAGCATCGGGGTCTGGCCGACGCCTGCGGAAATCAGCGTGACAGGCGTCGTCGGCGGCACATCCATAAAGAAATCGCCCGCCGGAGCCACCAGATTAATCACATCGCCCACTTTAGCGTGAGCGTGCAGCCAGTTTGACACCACGCCTTCGCCTTCGCGCTTCACCGCAATGCGGTAGCTTTTGCCGTTTGGTTTGCGGGTCAGGGAGTACTGGCGAATCTCCTGATACTCGAAGTTTTCCGGTTTGATCCACACGCCTAAATACTGGCCTGGCTTATAATCCGCCACCGGGCCGCCGTCTACGGGCGTAAATTCAAAACTGGTGATCAGCGCGCTTTGCTGTTTGACTTCCGTGATGCGGAACGGACGCGTCCCTTCCCAGCCGCCGGTTTTGCCCGCGTTTTCCTGATAGATTTCCGCCTCGCGGTTAATAAACACCTGCGCCAGTACGCCATAGGCTTTACCCCAGGCGTCCAGTACTTCCTGACCGGGGCTGAACATCTCATCCAGGGTCGCTAACAGATGAGTACCGACAATGTTGTATTGTTCCGGCTTGATATGGAAGCTGGTGTGCTTCTGGGCGATTTTCTCCACTGCCGGCAACAGCGCCGCCAGGTTCTCAATATTAGTGGCATAAGCGCAAATAGCGTTGAACAGCGCTTCACGCTGATCGCCGTTGCGCTGATTGCTCATATTAAAAATGTCTTTCAGTTCCGGGTTATGGGCAAACATCCGGTCATAAAAGTGGGCAGTGAGTTTTGGGCCGGTTGCTGCCAGTAGCGGAATGGTGGACTTCACAGTCGCGATAGTTTGAGCGTCTAACATCAGGGTGTTCCTTTGCAGGTGTCTATAATATGTATTTTTAATGCATCTTATAAATTAATCCCTGTGCTGTAAAGGGTCTCTGTTGAGATTTTGTTATTGAGTGTTAATGAAAAACCTGCATCACGATCCTGAAAAGAATTCCGCCAGGCGTGCCGTTTGTGAATGGCGTTGAAGCCTTGTACCGCCTGAAGCCAATCGTTTGCGTAAAAACCTTTGTCAAGACCTATCTTCACACTGTTAATCGGTTTACACTGTTGCCCGTTGCCCAAAAAGGGCCCCTAATTGCCGTAAAAAGTTTACCGTTAGCTGAGTCAGGAGATGCGGATGTTAAAGCGTGAAATGAACATTGCCGATTATGATGCCGAACTGTGGCAGGCTATGGAGCAGGAGAAGGTTCGTCAGGAAGAACATATTGAACTTATCGCCTCCGAAAACTACACCAGCCCGCGTGTTATGCAGGCTCAGGGTTCTCAGCTGACCAACAAATATGCTGAAGGTTATCCTGGCAAACGCTACTACGGCGGTTGCGAATACGTGGATATCGTTGAGCAACTGGCGATCGACCGCGCAAAAGCCCTGTTTGGCGCGGACTACGCCAACGTACAGCCGCACTCCGGCTCCCAGGCTAACTTTGCGGTCTACACCGCGCTGCTGCAACCGGGCGACACCGTTCTGGGTATGAACCTGGCGCAAGGTGGTCACCTGACTCACGGTTCTCCGGTTAACTTCTCTGGCAAACTGTACAACATCATCCCTTACGGCATTGATGAGTCCGGTAAAATTGACTACGAAGACATGGCGAAGCAGGCCAAAGAGCACAAACCGAAGATGATTATCGGCGGCTTCTCTGCTTACTCTGGCGTGGTTGACTGGGCCAAAATGCGTGAAATCGCAGACAGCATCGGTGCGTACCTGTTCGTTGATATGGCGCACGTCGCCGGCCTGATTGCCGCAGACGTTTACCCGAACCCGGTTCCACATGCGCACGTTGTGACCACAACGACTCACAAAACCCTGGCAGGCCCGCGCGGTGGTTTGATCCTCGCTAAAGGCGGCGACGAAGAGCTGTACAAAAAACTGAACTCTGCCGTATTCCCGAGCGCGCAGGGCGGCCCGCTGATGCACGTGATCGCGGCGAAAGCCGTCGCGCTGAAAGAAGCGATGGAGCCTGAGTTCAAAGTTTACCAGCAGCAGGTTGCCAAAAACGCCAAAGCGATGGTGGAAGTGTTCCTGAACCGTGGCTACAAAGTGGTATCTGGCGGCACGGAAAACCATCTGTTCCTGCTGGACCTGGTTGATAAAAACCTGACCGGTAAAGAAGCTGACGCTGCCCTGGGCCGCGCCAACATCACCGTTAACAAAAACAGCGTACCGAACGATCCGAAGAGCCCGTTTGTGACCTCCGGTATCCGTATCGGCTCCCCGGCTATCACCCGCCGCGGCTTTAAAGAAGCGGAAGCGAAGGAGCTGGCTGGCTGGATGTGTGACGTGCTGGATAATATCAACGACGAAGCGACCATTGAGCGCGTGAAGCAGAAAGTGCTGGATATCTGCGCCCGCTTCCCGGTCTATGCGTAATTCCCGATTGACCGAAAAGGCCGCCTTGTGCGGCCTTTTTTATCTGTCCAGGAGCTCAAAGGGGGAGTAATGAAGTTAACACCGATGACATCCGTGGAATTCCCTGCCTACCGGGCTTTTTTTGTCGAAGAATATGCGCAGGACCTGGCCGTAACGCGCCATATCACCCTTGAGGCGGCTCGCCGTGATGCTGCGCAGAGTATTGATAATTTTCTGCCCCAGGGGCCTGGATCAGAAGGCGGTCGGCTGTGGTGTATTGTGACATCCGATACAGAGGAAACTATCGGTTATATTTGGGTTGGCCTGAACGGACATGTCGCCTGGATTTATGATTTTTGCCTGCTCGCTGCATGGCGTGGTAAAGGGCATGGGCGCGGCGCGATGATGCTCCTTAAACAAACGCTGAGCGCGATGGGTATGCATGAGATTGGCTTGCGGGTCGCATCAAATAACCCTGCGGCGAAAGCCCTGTATGAGCAAAGTGGTTTTGCCGTCACGGGCTATAATATGTCGCTGCGTCTTATCTAGCGAATTCTGCTTGTTAAGCCATTGTTACATCTTGCGCCCGGCGCAATAACCCGCCAGACTATCGCCTCCAAAACGGGAGGGATTCATGGTTTTGCACTCTACGCGCTGGCTGGCGCTCAGTTACTTCACCTACTTCTTTAGCTACGGCATTTTCTTACCTTTCTGGAGCGTCTGGCTCAAAGGCATCGGCTTAGCGCCGGAAACCATCGGCCTGCTGCTTGGCGCAGGGCTTATCGCCCGTTTCCTTGGCAGCCTGCTACTGGCACCGCGCGTAACTGATCCCTCCCGGCTGGTATTTGCGCTGCGCGTGTTAGCGCTGCTGACGCTGATTTTCGCCGTCGCGTTCTGGCTCGGCACTACGACCGCCTGGCTGCTGATTGTGATGGTCGGCTTCAACCTGTTTTTCTCGCCGCTGGTGCCGTTAACCGATGCGCTGGCGGGAACCTGGCAAAAGCAAATCACCCTCGATTACGGCAAAGTACGGGTCTGGGGATCGCTGGCATTTGTGATTGGATCGGCGCTCACCGGTAAACTGATCAGCATTTTCGATTATCAGGCGATTCTGGTGATGCTGAGCATTGGCGTGGCCTCGATGCTGCTCGGCATGATGTTACGTCCTTCGGTCATGCCGCAAGGGCAGACGCGCCAGAACGAAAGCGCCGGCTGGCCCGCGTGGCGCAAGCTGGTGTTCGGAAGCTGGCGCTTTCTGGCCTGCGTCTCGCTGTTGCAGGGCGCGCATGCCGCCTATTACGGCTTTAGCGCCATCTACTGGCAGGACGCCGGTTATTCCGCTTCGGTGGTGGGCTATTTATGGTCGCTGGGGGTGGTCGCGGAAATCGTGGTCTTTACCCTCAGCAATAAACTGTTCCGCCGCTGGAGCGCCCGCGATTTACTGCTGCTCTCGGCGCTGAGCGGGATTGTGCGCTGGTCGCTGATGGCCTGGACCACCGATCTGCCGTGGCTGATCCTGGCGCAAATTCTGCACTGCGGCAGCTTCACGGTCTGCCACCTCGCCGCCATGCGATATATCTCGGCGCGGCAGGGCAGCGAAGTGATTCGCCTGCAGGCCGTCTATTCCGCCGTCGCCATGGGGGGCGGTATCGCCATCATGACCATGTTCGCGGGCTTCCTGTTCCAGCATCTGCACGGCGGAATGTTCTGGGTCATGGCGCTGCTGGCGGTGCCGGCAATCGCGCTGCGCCCCGCCGTGGTGGCGCGTTAATTTTCCAGAATTTCACGAATACGCTGCTGCTGGTTTTCCCCCAGCGGCAGCGTGGCGTGGATCAGCGGCGCGGAGAAGAGCGGTAGCGAAGTATGGTAAGGGGTAATAATCAACGCCACCTCCTTCGATGCGCCTTCTTTCTGAAACGTATGTACCGACAGGTATTTGATATTCAGCGGCAGCAGCGTTAATTCCCGTAGCTGATGCTCAATCTGCTCCTCCAGCTGTCGGTCATTGCCGGTCAGCAGCAATACCTGCTTCTCCTGGATATCGCTCTCCTGCATCAGCCATGCGCCAAAAATAATGGCGATCAAGCCAATCTCTTCATCAGAAAACTGGATGCCATAGTGCGTTTCAAGCCGGGCGCAGGCCTCGCGGGTGGTGCGCATCAGGCGCGGATACAGCCGGGTAATCTCCTCCGGAAGCGCGTTATCAATGCCGATACCGAACAGGCAGCGGTCCAACGCCTGGGCGAGATGGACATACAGCTGCGCCGCCAGGCCGGTTTCATCGCTGAAAGCCATGCCGGAAAGATTGCGAAACGCGTTAATCAGCTCCGCCACCGCCAGCCGCAGCTGAATATCCTGCGGCTGATTGTCTTTCAGCGGGTCCGGCACGCGCAGCATCATAAACATCAGCGCCAGAAATAACTGTTCATCCTGATGCGGCGGCACCGGCACCCGGCGCTGCCAGTGGCGCATAATCTCCTGCGCCGCCAGATATTCCGCTCGCTGGGCGGTCCAGACATTTTGCACTTCGTTAAAGCCCGGCGACTGACCGGCATGCTGCTCCATCAGGCAATATTGCAGGAACAGCCGCAGGAATTGGGTATCGCGCGATTCAAACTGTCGGTTAAGCCGACGTCCGCAAAGGTTGACCAGCGCGTGTAAATTCGTATCGTCATAGCACGCGACGGGAATGCCGCGCTGCCGGAGTTCGGTTTTCAGCGTCGGGGTAAAATGCTGTTGCACAAAATGGGGGCACAAGCGCATAGCGCGACGCAGCCAGTGGAGCAGGCAAAGCCGGCGATCGAGTGGCGCGCCTTCAATCCGGTAGCTGCCGTCGGGGTGGGTCATAATTGAAAGCCGGTGGTAGCGCTGGATCTCAGAACTGGTTTCAACGATATCCTGACGGGCGATGCCACCATCAACGCCGTTGAGTTGCCCGATTAATTCCGGCGTCACGGTGCCGGGTAAATAGAGCATCAACAGCATCTGGCAGCGGCGCTGCGGACTGGAAAGCACGGATGGCGGCGAACAAATCTGTGTCATCATCCAAAAGTTCCAGTTAGGTTAATCAAAGCTAAGCGTAGTTAAAGTATGAGCTATCGTTAGAACGGGTCTGGACTTTCATTTGTTAATCCTGTCTGGCTCACAGATTTTTTATACGGAAGAGATAATGCGCCCAACGATGTTAAGGATATTGCCCGCTTTGCCGCTGCTGACGCTCGTTTGCGCGGCGCCGGGCTTTGCGCATCCCCACAGTTTTATTACCCTGAAAACGCAAATTATCGAAAGGGACGGCCAATTCACCGGTCTGCATATGCGCTGGGTGATGGATGAGATCACATCAGCCGACCTGTTGTATGACGCCGGGGACGCCAAACCCGGATCGGAGATCTGGAAAAAGCTGGCGGCGGAGGTCATGGCGAATGTTATTGGGCAGCACTACTTCACCGAAGTGTGGCACGACGGCAAAAAGGTGACCTTTTTGCCGGTGCCCCCGGAATACGGCATGGCGCGGGAGGGGCATCAGGCGGTACTGACGTTTATCCTGCCGCTGACAACGCCGCAGCCGCTGGCCGGGCAGCGCTACAGCATCTCGACCTTTGACCCGACTTATTATGTCGACATGAGCTACGAAGCGACCCGTGACGTCACGCTGCCCGCCGCACTCGCCGGTCAGTGTAAACTCACGATGACCACCCCGACGCCCACGGCGGATACTCAGGCCTTCGCGCTGTCGCTTGATAAAGAAGACGCGCCGCCGGAGGATATGGAGTTGGGGAAACAATTTGCCCAGAAGGTTGAGTTGCAATGTCAGTAGTGTTTTCAACGCCGAAACCCGCGCGACGCTGGTTACAGTTATGGCCGCTGGGCCTGTTTTCTCTGCTGGCGAGCGTTGGCGGGCTACTGCTCTGGCAACACTGGCCGCGCCTGATGATGCAAAGCATCCTCTGGCAGCGCAGCGTTAATCTGGAACTGAGCGCGCTGCTGAAACGCGTCGCGGAAAATCCCAGCCAGGCGGGTGGGGCGCTACTGTTGTTTAGTTTTGTGTATGGCGTACTTCATGCCCTGGGGCCGGGCCACGGTAAAGTGGTGATTACCACCTGGCTGGCGACTCATCCGTCAAAACTTAAATCCAGCTTAGGGCTGACGTTTGCCTCATCGCTCCTGCAAGGGCTGGTGGCGATTGGTCTGGTGGTCGTGGTGCTGTCGCTGCTGGCTTTGCCCGCCCGGCAGTTGCACCTGAGCAGTTTCTGGCTGGAGAAGGGCAGTTTTCTGCTGGTGGGCGTACTGGGCATCATGCTGTGCTGGCGGGCGGTTAACCGACTGCGCGGATTACTGCGCCGCCCCAAATTCAGCGCCTTCACTCCGCATCACGTTCACAGTGAACACTGCGGCTGCGGGCATCAGCATCTCCCCAGCCCGCAGCAACTGGAGCAGGGCGACGACTGGCGCGCGCGCCTGATGATTATTCTCTCTATGGGGATGCGCCCCTGTTCCGGGGCGATTATGGTACTGCTGTTCAGCAAAGTGATTGGCGTGTTCGGCTGGGGGATTGCATCGGCGCTGGCGATGGCGGCAGGGACCTCATTAACCCTTTCCTCGCTGGCGCTGCTGGTGCACAGCTTCCGAACCCTGGCAATCCGGTTGAGCGGCAATAAACCCCCCGCGCTCTGGCGGCAGGTGGGCTGGACCACGCTGGCGTTAGCAGGCGGGGCGATCCTGATTCTGGCGGCAGTAATTATGTGGCTCAGCGCCCAGCCGCCGGGCGGCGGACTCCGGCCCTTCTAAACAAAAATGCCCTGTCGGGACAGGGCATTTTTTTATTCGGCAAACCGATTAACGCTTCAGGGCGTCGCTCAGTTCTTCACGCATGGTGGCCAGCATGGCTTTCACCACGCGTGGATTACCCGCCACCAGGTTGCCGGTCATGATGTAGTTGTGGCCGCCGGTGAAATCACACACCAGACCGCCCGCTTCACGCACCAGCAGTTCGCCGCCGGCGAAGTCCCACGGCTTCAGGTTGATTTCGAAGAAACCGTCAACGCGGCCCGCCGCCACATAGGCCAGGTCCAGCGCAGCGGAACCGGTGCGGCGGAAGTCGGCGCACTGGGTAAACAGTTTGCCGACGATATTGATATAGGCGGCGGAGTGCTGTTTGGCTTTGAACGGGAAGCCGGTCGCCAGAATGGTGCCATCCAGATCGCGAGCGTTGCTGCCGCGCAGACGATACCCGTTGAGCTGTGCGCCCTGGCCGCGGGTTGCGGTGAACAGTTCATTGCGCATCGGATCGTAAACCACAGCCACTTCAGTACGGCCTTTCACGCGTACGGCAATGGAAACGGAAAAATGGGGGAGGCGTTTAACGAAGTTGGTGGTGCCATCCAGCGGATCGATAACCCATTGTACATCCTGGTCGGTGCCTTCGTGTTCGCCGCTTTCTTCGGTAATGATGGTGTGTTGCGGGTAAGACTGGCGGATGGTGTCGATGATAATGCGCTCAGCGCCTTTATCCACGTTAGTCACAAAATCGTTGCTGCCTTTCTGGCTGGTTTCTACGGCGTCCGGCGTTTCGTAGTTTTTGGCGATAAAGTTTCCGGCCTTGCGCGCAGCACGCACGGCGATGTTGAGCATCGGATGCATCAGGTATCTCTCACTGGATGTTAAAGAACGGGGAAATCGGCGCGCAGTATAGCAGGGAGATCGGATTATGTCTCAGGTTTATGATAGGATAGCGACATATTATTACATCGTGTCGGTTCGCTATGCTGCAAAACATTCGTATCGTGCTGGTGGAGACCTCTCACACCGGCAACATGGGCTCTGTCGCCCGCGCCATGAAAACCATGGGCCTTACCAATCTCTGGCTGGTTAACCCGCTGGTAAAACCCGACTCTCAGGCCATTGCCCTGGCGGCCGGTGCCAGTGATGTGATCGGCAACGCCACTATCGTTGATACGCTCGATGAAGCGCTGTCCGGTTGTAGCCTGGTGGTTGGCACCAGCGCCCGTTCTCGAACGCTCCCGTGGCCCATGCTCGATCCGCGCGAATGCGGTTTGAAAAGCGTTTCTGAAGCCGCCCACGCGCCGGTCGCGCTGGTGTTTGGCCGCGAGCGTGTTGGCTTAACCAATGACGAACTGCAAAAGTGCCATTATCACGTGGCGATTGCCGCCAATCCCGAATACAGCTCGCTGAACCTGGCGATGGCGGTACAGGTGATCGCCTATGAAGTTCGGATGGCCTGGCTGGCAGTTGAGCAGCAACAAACCGCAGCGATTGAAAGCGAAGAGGCGCCGTATCCGCTGGTGGATGATTTAGAGCGTTTTTACGGTCATTTGGAGCAGGTATTGCTCAACACCGGCTTTATCCGCGCCAACCATCCCGGCCAGGTGATGAACAAATTACGCCGCCTGTTTACCCGCGCACGCCCGGAAAGTCAGGAACTTAACATCCTGCGCGGCATGCTGGCGTCCATTGACAGTACGCATAAAAAAGACCCGAATACTTGAGTAAATTACTCAGGTAAATAGTTGACCAATTTACTCAGGAATGTCAGACTTGCGCCTGCTATGCAACACCCCACTTTAAAAATAAACACCCCCGCTTCGAGGGGCGACGTTGAGGTTAAGTAAGACATGAGACTGACATCAAAAGGGCGTTATGCCGTGACCGCAATGCTGGACGTTGCACTTAACTCCGAAGCGGGTCCGGTACCGTTGGCTGATATCTCAGAACGACAGGGTATTTCACTCTCCTATCTGGAGCAACTCTTCTCCCGTCTGCGCAAAAACGGACTGGTGTCGAGCGTGCGTGGTCCAGGCGGCGGCTACCTGTTAGGTAAAGATCCCAGCGCCATCGCGGTAGGTGAAGTGATCAGTGCTGTTGACGAGTCGGTTGACGCGACCCGTTGTCAGGGCAAAGGCGGCTGTCAGGGCGGCGACAAGTGCTTAACACACGCACTGTGGCGCGACCTGAGCGATCGTCTGACCGATTTTCTGAACAACATTACTTTGGGTGAACTGGTTAACAACCAGGAAGTACTCGACGTGTCAGGCCGGCAACATACCGAAGCGCATCGCCCGGCCCGCGCACAGGATGCCATTAACGTAAAACTGCGCGCATAACTAAAAAAGTTTTATCGGAATCAGGCCAGGGTGGATTCATTTCCCCCTGCCGCCTTCGGCATACATCCCGCCGGTTGCCTGATTCAGAGCATTTGAGATGTACGGAGCTTAAGAGCAATGAAATTACCGATTTACCTCGACTACTCTGCGACTACACCGGTAGACCCGCGCGTCGCCGAGAAAATGCTGCAACATATGACTATGGATGGGATCTTCGGTAACCCGGCGTCCCGTTCACACCGTTTCGGCTGGCAGGCGGAAGAGGCGGTAGACGTCGCCCGCAATCATATTGCGGACCTGCTGGGCGCGGACCCGCGTGAAATTGTTTTCACCTCCGGCGCGACCGAATCCGATAACCTGGCGATCAAAGGTGCGGCCAACTTCTATCAGAAAAAAGGCAAGCACATCATCACCTGTAAAACCGAACACAAAGCGGTGCTGGATACCTGCCGTCAGCTCGAGCGCGAAGGCTTCGAGGTGACCTATCTGTCTCCGCAGAGCAACGGCATTATCGACCTGAAAGCGCTTGAAGCCGCGATGCGTGACGACACCATCCTGGTGTCCATCATGCACGTGAACAACGAAATCGGCGTAGTGCAGGATATCGACACCATCGGCGAACTGTGCCGTGCGCGCGGGATTATTTTCCACGTAGACGCCACCCAGAGCGTCGGCAAACTGCCTGTCGACCTGAGCAAGCTGAAAGTCGACCTGATGTCCTTCTCCGGTCATAAAATCTACGGTCCGAAAGGCATCGGCGGCCTGTACGTGCGTCGTAAACCGCGTATCCGTATCGAAGCGCAGATGCACGGCGGCGGTCACGAGCGCGGCATGCGGTCCGGTACGCTGCCGGTTCACCAGATCGTCGGTATGGGCGAAGCCTACCGCATCGCCAAAGAAGAGATGGCGAGCGAAATGGAACGCCTGCGCGGCCTGCGTCTGCGTCTGTGGAACGGCATCAAAGATATCGAAGAAGTGTATCTGAATGGCGATCTGGAGCAGGGCGTTCCGACCATTCTGAACGTGAGCTTTAACTATGTTGAGGGCGAGTCGCTGATTATGGCGCTCAAGGATCTGGCGGTATCGTCCGGTTCAGCCTGCACCTCTGCAAGCCTTGAACCGTCTTATGTGCTGCGCGCGCTGGGGATGAACGACGAACTGGCGCACAGCTCGATCCGTTTCTCTCTGGGACGTTTCACTACGGTCGAAGAGATCGACTACACCATCGAGCTGGTTCGCAAATCGATTGGCCGTCTGCGCGACCTTTCTCCGCTGTGGGAAATGTTCAAGCAGGGCGTGGATCTGAACAGCATCGAGTGGGCGCACCACTAATTCGACAAGATTTCTGGAGAACATCAACATGGCATACAGCGAAAAAGTTATCGATCATTACGAAAATCCGCGCAACGTCGGCTCCTTCGACAACAGCGACGACTCAGTCGGCAGCGGCATGGTTGGCGCCCCGGCCTGTGGCGACGTCATGAAGTTGCAGATTAAAGTCAACAATGACGGTATTATCGAAGACGCGCGTTTCAAAACCTACGGCTGCGGTTCCGCCATCGCCTCCAGCTCCCTGATCACCGAGTGGGTGAAAGGCAAGAGCCTGGACGAAGCCCAGGCGATCAAGAACACCGATATCGCCGAGGAGCTGGAACTGCCGCCGGTTAAAATTCACTGCTCAATCCTGGCAGAAGACGCTATCAAAGCGGCCATTGCGGATTACAAAAGCAAACGTGAAGCTAAATAATCATTGATGAATTGAGGTTGTTGTATGTCGATTACCCTTAGCGAAAGCGCTGCTGCGCGCGTGAATACTTTTCTGACCAACCGGGGTAAAGGCTTTGGCCTGCGTCTCGGCGTTCGGACCTCCGGCTGCTCCGGCATGGCGTATGTGCTGGAATTCGTGGATGCGCCTCAGGCGGAAGACACCGTGTTCGAAGACAAAGGCGTTAAAGTGGTGATCGACGGCAAGAGCCTGCAATTCCTGGATGGTACGCAGTTAGATTTCGTCAAAGAAGGCCTTAACGAAGGGTTTAAATTCACCAACCCGAACGTCAAAGACGAGTGTGGCTGCGGCGAAAGCTTCAACGTGTAGTTCCCGCAATGACCTTCCGCGTCCGGCTGGGCGCGGAAGAGTAGAAAACCATGCCATACCTGCTTTCTCAATAACGCGCGCCGGGGCAGTTCATTGAACCGGGTTGTCGCGTTATTGCGTATGTGGGTATTACCCTGAGAACGTTATGGATTACTTCACCCTCTTTGGTTTGCCGGTTGGCTACGCGATTGATATGACTGCGCTGTCAGCGCGCTACCAGGATCTGCAACGCCAGTTCCATCCCGATAAATTCGCCAGCCACCCTCAGGCCGACCAACTGGCCGCGCTCCAGCAATCCGCGACCATCAATCAGGCCTGGCAAACGCTGCGCCATCCGCTTAACCGCGCGGAATACATGCTTTCGCTGCACGGTTTCGATCTGGCCAATGAACAGCACACGGTGCGCGATACCGCGTTTTTGATGGAACAGCTGGAGCTGCGTGAAGAGCTCGACGAGATTGAACGCGCCGGCGATGAAAACCGCCTGGCGGGTTTTACCACGCGCATTCAGGCGCTGTACCGTGCGCGTCATCAGCAAATGGTGGCGGAACTGGACAGCCAGGCGTGGGAAAAGGCGGCGGATACCGTTCGCAAACTCCGTTTTCTTGATAAATTGCAGCACCAGACAGAACAACTCGAAGAAAAGCTGCTTGGTTTTTAATTCTGGAAGCTAAACATGGCCTTATTACAAATTAGCGAGCCTGGGCTGAGCGCCGCGCCGCACCAGCGCAGACTGGCGGCAGGCATCGACTTAGGCACCACCAATTCCCTGGTCGCCACCGTGCGCAGTGGGCAGGCGGAAACCCTGCCGGATCACGAAGGGCGTCACTTGCTGCCCTCCGTGGTGAATTATCAGGCGTCGGGCCAGACGATTGGCTTCGACGCGCGCGCCATGGCGGCCGCCGATCCGGTGAATACCATCAGCTCGGTAAAACGACTGATGGGCCGATCTCTTGCCGATATCCAGGCGCGCTACCCCCATCTTCCGTACAATTTGCAGCCCAGCGCCAACGGCCTGCCGCAGATTGATACCCCGGCTGGCCTGCTGAACCCGATCCGCGTCTCCGCCGATATCCTGAAAGCGCTGGCCGCACGCGCCAGTGAAGCGCTGGCAGGCGATCTGGACGGCGTGGTGATCACCGTTCCGGCTTACTTCGACGACGCCCAGCGTCAGGGCACCAAAGACGCCGCGCGTCTGGCGGGCCTGCACGTGCTGCGTCTGCTGAACGAACCGACCGCAGCGGCGATTGCTTACGGCCTCGATTCCGGCCAGGAAGGCGTGATCGCCGTGTACGATCTCGGCGGCGGCACCTTTGATATTTCCGTGCTGCGCCTGAGCCGCGGCGTGTTTGAAGTGCTCTCCACCGGCGGCGACTCCGCGCTGGGCGGCGACGACTTCGACCATCTGTTAGCCGACTGGCTGCGCGAGCAGGCTGGCTTCAGCGATCGCAGCGACAACCGTCTGCAACGTGAGCTGCTGGACGCCGCCATCGCCGCCAAAATCGCCCTGAGCGATGCCGACAGCGTGGCCGTCAGCGTCGGCGGCTGGCAGGGCAACGTGACCCGCGCGCAGTTCGATGCGCTGATCGCGCCGCTGGTCAAGCGCACTCTGCTGGCCTGCCGTCGCGCCCTGAAAGATGCGGGCGTTGAGGCGAGCGACGTGTTAGATGTGGTAATGGTCGGCGGATCGACTCGCGTTCCGCTGGTGCGCGAGCGCGTGGGCGAATTCTTTGGCCGCACGCCGCTGACCTCCATCGACCCGGACAAAGTGGTGGCGATTGGCGCCGCGGTGCAGGCCGATATCCTGGTGGGCAACAAGCCGGACAGCGAAATGCTGCTGCTGGACGTGATCCCGCTGTCGCTGGGCCTGGAAACCATGGGCGGTCTGGTGGAGAAAGTCATCCCCCGCAACACCACCATTCCGGTGGCCCGCGCCCAGGAGTTCACCACCTTTAAAGACGGGCAAACCGCCATGTCAATCCACGTGATGCAGGGCGAGCGCGAGCTGGTACAGGATTGCCGTTCGCTGGCGCGCTTCGCGCTGCGCGGTATCCCGGCGATGCCGGCAGGCGGCGCGCATATCCGCGTCACCTTCCAGGTGGACGCCGACGGTCTGCTGAGCGTCTCCGCGATGGAAAAATCCACCGGCGTGGAAGCGTCGATCCAGGTCAAACCGTCCTACGGGCTGACCGACGATGAAATCGCCACCATGATTAAAGATTCAATGAGTTTCGCCGAGCAGGACGTCAAAGCGCGTATGCTGGCGGAACAAAAAGTGGAAGCCGCCCGGGTGCTGGAAAGCCTCGCGGGCGCGCTGGCGACCGATGCCGCGCTGCTCAGCGCCGCAGAGCGTCAGGTTATCGATGAGGCCGCTGCCGTTCTGGCGCAGGCGGCGCAAGGCGATGACGTTGACGCCATTGAAAACGCGATTAAAAACGTAGATAAACAAACCCAGGAGTTTGCCGCTCGCCGTATGGACGCCTCCGTGCGCCAGGCGCTGAAAGGCCACTCCGTCGACGAGGTTTAATATGCCTAAGATTGTTTTTCTGCCTCATCAGGATCTTTGTCCGGATGGCGCAGTTCTGGAAGCGAAGAGCGGTGAAACTATTCTTGACGTTGCGCTGCGCAACGGTATTGAAATTGAACACGCCTGCGAAAAATCCTGTGCCTGCACCACCTGCCACTGCATCGTGCGTGAAGGTTTTGATTCACTGCCGGAAAGCACCGAAGACGAAGACGACATGCTGGATAAAGCCTGGGGTCTGGAGCCGGAAAGCCGCCTGAGCTGTCAGGCGCGTGTGACTGATGAAGATTTAGTGGTCGAAATGCCGCGTTACACCATTAACCATGCGCGCGAGCACTAACAGGGGGTAAATGATGGGCCTGAAATGGACCGACAGCCGTGAAATCGGCGAGGCGCTGTACGACAGCCGCCCGGATCTCGATCCGAAAACCGTCCGCTTCACCGACATGCATCAGTGGATCTGCGAGCTGGAAGAGTTTGATGACGATCCGGCTGCGTCTAACGAGAAGATCCTTGAGGCAATCTTGTTAGTGTGGCTTGACGAAGCTGAATAAAAAACGGGCTGCCTTCGGGCGGCCCTTTTATGTCTAAGAGCGATAAAAAAAGGGATAACAGAATGACTGACGCCATGAAAATCACGCTCTCCACCCAGCCTGCTGACGCCCGCTGGGGAGAAAAAGCGACATACAGCATCAATAACGACGGCATTACCCTGCACCTGAACAACAAAGACGACCTGGGGATTATCCAGCGCGCCGCCCGTAAAATCGACGGGCTGGGCATTAAGCACGTGGCGCTGTCCGGCGAAGGCTGGGATGCGGATCGCAGCTGGGCCTTCTGGCAGGGTTACAAAGGGCCGAAAGGCAGCCGGAAAGTCGAGTGGGCGACCCTCGATGAAGCCCAGCAGAAAGAGCTGGACAGCCGCCTGAAGATTATCGACTGGGTGCGCGACACCATCAACGCCCCGGCGGAAGAGCTGGGACCGGAACAGCTGGCCCAGCGCGCGGTGGATCTGCTGAGCGGCATCGCCGGCGATAACATGAAATATCGCATCACCAAGGGCGAAGATCTGCGTGAGCAAAACTACATGGGGCTCCACACCGTGGGGCGCGGATCGGATCGCGCGCCGGTGTTGCTGGCGCTGGACTACAACCCCACCGGCAACCCGGATGCTCCGGTATACGCCTGCCTGGTCGGTAAGGGCATCACTTTCGATACCGGCGGCTACAGCCTCAAGCAAAGCACCTTCATGGATTCGATGAAATCCGATATGGGCGGGGCGGCGCTGGTGACCGGCGCGCTGGCGTTCGCCATCACCCGTCGTCTGGAGAAACGCGTCAAACTGTACCTGTGCTGCGCCGATAACATGGTCAGCGGCAACGCGTTCAAACTGGGCGATATCATCCGCTACCGCAACGGCAAAACCGTGGAAGTGATGAACACCGACGCCGAAGGCCGCCTGGTGCTGGCGGACGGGCTGATCGACGCCTGCGCCCAGAAACCGGAACTGCTGATTGACGCCGCCACCCTGACCGGTGCCGCGAAAACCGCGCTCGGCAACGATTATCATGCGCTGTTCAGCTTTGACGATGCCCTGGCGAACCGCCTGCTGGCGAGCGCCAGCGCGGAAAACGAGCCGTTCTGGCGTCTGCCGCTGGCGGAATTCCACCGCAACCAGCTGCCGTCGAATTTCGCGGAACTCAACAACACCGCCAGCGCGGCGTATCCGGCGGGTGCCAGCACCGCAGCGGGCTTCCTGTCGCACTTTGTTGAAAACTACCAGCAGGGCTGGCTGCATATCGACTGTTCCGCTACCTACCGTAAAGGCGCGGTAGAGCAGTGGGCGGCGGGCGCGACCGGTCTTGGCGTGCGTACCTTAGCTAACCTGCTGACGGCGAAATAAGAGCGTTATGTCTGAAACTAAAAATGAGTTAGAAACCCTGCTGGAGAAGGCCGCCACTGAACCGGCGCACCGCCCGGCGTTTTTCCGCACCTTGCTGGAGTCTACCGTATGGGTGCCCGGCGCTTCCGCCAGCGGTGATGCCGTGGACGCAGACAGCGCGCTGGATTTACAGCACTGGGAAAAAGACGACGGCACCTCGGTGATCCCGTTTTTCTC
The DNA here is from genome assembly GCF_009907385.1 of Atlantibacter hermannii. Classification (GTDB taxonomy): domain Bacteria; phylum Pseudomonadota; class Gammaproteobacteria; order Enterobacterales; family Enterobacteriaceae; genus Atlantibacter; species Atlantibacter hermannii_A. Next base: position 58,921 of record NZ_JAAATR010000112.1, on the reverse strand, counting down.
CTCGCTGGAAGCATTGCAGCAGGCGATGGGGGAAGAAGAGCAGGCATTCGTCGTCATGCCGGTGCGCACCCTGTTCGAGATGACGCTGGGCGAGACGCTGTTTCTGAATGCCAAATTACCTACCGGTAAAGAGTTCACCCCGCGTGAAATCAGCCATCTGATCGGCGATGAAGGCAACCCGCTCAGCACTCAGGAAGTGATTGAGGGCGGCCAGACGCTGCTGCTCTCTGAAGTGGCCGAACCGCCCGCACAGATGGTCGACTCCCTGACCACGCTGTTCAAAACCCTGAAAACGGTCAAGCGCGCCTGGCTGTGCTCGATCAAAGAGCGCGCGGACGCTGAGCCTAATCTGCTGATCGGCATTGAAGCCATCGGGGATATCGACGCCATTGTGCAGGCGGCGGGCAGCGTTGCCACCGATACGTTGCCAGGAGATGAACCGATTGATATTTGTCTGGTCACGGAAGGGGAGAAGGGCGTCAGCCATTTTATTATGGCCCACGTCACGCCCTTCTATGAACGCCGCTGGGGAAGTTTCCTGCGCGATTTCAAAACCAATCGCATTATCTGAATGCAGGGCCGCGTTTGCGGCCCTTGTTGTTATTGCGCAGGTTCGACAGGTAAATCCTGGCGCGCCCCCCATTCGCTCCACGCCCCGTCATACAGCGCCACGCCGTTGACATCCAGGGTGGCGAGCGCCAGCACCAGCACCGCCGCCGTCACGCCGGACCCGCAGCTGGCGATGATCGGCCGCTCAAAATCCACGCCGCGCTGGAAGAAGATATCGTGCAACGTAGCCGGGTCTTTGAGCTCGCCGTTGTGCACCACTTCGCCCCAGGGCACATTTAATGCGCCGGGGATATGTCCGCGCTTGAGGCCAGGGCGCGGTTCATCCGCTTCGCCATGAAAACGCGCTGCCGGACGGGCATCGATAATCTGCGCGCTGCCCTCGTGGCTCGCCAGCAGCACGTCGGTCAGGCGTTTCACTGCTTCAGGATTGAGTCTGGCTTCAAATTCCCCTTCCTCATGGGCGACGTCGCCCGATTCCACCGGACGCCCTTCCTGCTGCCAGCGATCCAGCCCGCCCGCCAGTATCGACACGTTTTCCACGCCGAAACTGCGCAGCATCCACCACGCGCGCGGCGCGGAGAATAAATCGCCCTCGTCATACACCACCAGATGTTTATCGCTGCTGACGCCCAGCTCACGCATCGCCACCGCGAACGCTTCCGGGCGCGGCATCATGTGCGGCAAGGGGCTGGTGCGATCGGACAGCGCTTCGATATCAAAAAACAGCGCGCCGGGCAGATGCTCCGCGCGGTATTCGCCCGCCACGTCGCGCTGCTGCTGGCCGGGAGGGGCCATGCGCGCATCAAGAATTTGAATTTCTGGATCGGAAAGGTGCTCAGCGAGCCAGTCGCCCGCAACAAAAAAAGAGGTGGACATGGAGCCTCCGTGTCAGTGCTGAGAGGGCAAATTGTCGGTGTTTTTAGTGTGTGTCACAAGCGGCCACCTCTCAAGTCGCGATACGAGTCCCGTAATAGCACTATAATTCTGAAAATCTGCCGTTTGCTACGTGGTCGACATTCTTGCTTTGTATTCACGCCGCGAACGCATAATACTTGCTTCCTCACAACAGGAAGGCCGAAAGGCCAGGGATTCGAGAATGATACGAGCACGCCACGCCGCGCTTGCGGCAGCCTTATTAGCCATGCTGGCAATGGCAGGTTGCGATGATAAACCGGGTGAAAAGGCAAGCGAGCCTGAGCCCGCGCCCGCTCAACAATCGCAGGCCGCAACCACCGTCGCCGCCAAACCCGACAGCGCGAAACTGGCCCAGCTTGCCGGGCAAAGCGCCGGGAAACCGTTAACGCTGATTGACGCCTCCGAAGTCCAGCTGGACGGCGCGGCGACGCTGGTGCTGACGTTTTCGGTTCCTCTCGATCCCAACCAGGATTTCTCCCGCACCGTGCATCTGGTGGATAAAAAGAACGGCAAAGTGGATGGCGCCTGGGAGCTGGCCCCTAATCTGAAAGAACTGCGGATGCGCCATCTGGAGCCGAGCCGCACCCTGCTGGTAAGCGTGGACAGCGAGCTGAAAGCGCTCAATGAAGCCACTTTCGGCATCAACTGGGAAAAGACCCTTGAAACCCGCGATATCGAACCGAGCGTCGGTTTCGCCAGCCGGGGCTCGCTGCTGCCCACCAAAGTGGTGCAGGGCCTGCCGGTGATGGCGCTGAATATCGATAACGTGGACGTGAATTTCTTCCGCATTAAGCCAGAATCGCTTGCCTCGTTCGTCAGCCAGTGGGAGTACCGTAATTCGCTGACCAACTGGGAATCAGACAAACTGCTGCAACTGGCGGACCTGGTGTATACCGGCCGTTTCGACCTGAACCCGGCACGCAATACGCGTGAAAAACTGCTGCTGCCGCTGGGGGACATCAAACCGCTCCAGCAGCCTGGCGTCTATCTCGCCGTGATGAATCAGGCCGGGCGTTACAACTACAGCAATGCCGCCACGTTGTTTACGTTAAGCGATGTCGGCGTGTCGCTGCATCGCTTCCATAACCGTCTCGACATCTTCACCCAGAGCCTGGAAAACGGCGCACCCCAGGGCAGCGTCGACATTCAGTTGCTGAGCGAGAAAGGCCAGACCCTGGCGCAGGCGAAAACCGACGGCGACGGCCATGCGACGCTGGAGACGCCGAAAGACGCCGCGCTGGTGCTGGCGCGTAACGGCGAACAGACCACGCTGCTGGATCTCAAACTCCCGGCGCTGGATCTCTCTGAGTTCGATATCGTCGGCGAAGCAGGGTATGCGCGACAGTTCTTTATGTTCGGCCCGCGCGATCTGTATCGCCCGGGCGAAACGGTGATCTTCAACGGTCTGCTGCGCGACGGCGACGGTAAACCGGTTGATGACCAGCCGATCAAGCTGGAAGTGGTAAAACCCGACGGCCAGGTGGCGCGGACCCAGGTGGTGCAATCGCGCAACGGGCTGTACCAGTTTAGCTGGCCGCTGGCCCAGACCGCCGCCACGGGCAACTGGTCAGTGGTCGCCCATCTCGGCGATAACCAGCCGCGCGGCTGGCGTTTCCAGGTCGAAGATTTTATGCCGGAGCGTATGGCGCTAACCTTAACGCCGCAGAAAACGCCGATTTCCCCGAAAGATCCGCTTAATATCCCGGTGGAAGGCCACTATCTCTACGGCGCGCCGGCGTCCGGCAATGCGTTACAGGGCCAGATTTTCCTGCGTCCGCTGCGCGAAGCGGTCGCCACGCTGCCGGGTTTTGAATTCGGCGATATCGCCGAAGAAAACCTCAGCCGTAGCCTGGATGAAGTACAGTTGACCCTGGATGAACAAGGGCATAACGAGGTGACGCTCGACAGCCAGTGGCAGGATGCGCGCTCGCCGTTGAAAGTGATTTTGCAGGCCAGCCTGCTGGAGTCCGGCGGACGCCCGATTACCCGTCGCGCCGAACAGCCGGTATGGCCTGCCGCCAGTCTGCCGGGCATCCGTCCGCAGTTTGCCGCTAAAGCCGTGTACGACTATCGCAGCGACACCACGGTGAATCAGCCGATGGTGGATGAAGGCAGCCAGGCCGGGTTCGACATCGTCTATGCCGATGCCCAGGGCCAGAAGCTGGCGGTGAATGATTTGCAGGTGCGGTTAATCCGCGAGCGCCGCGACTATTTCTGGAACTGGTCGGAAGGCGACGGCTGGCAGTCCCAGTTCGATCAAAAAGATCTGGTGGAAGGCGAACAGTCGCTGAATCTGGCTGCAGGTGAAACCGGCAAAGTGAGTTTTCCGGTGGACTGGGGCTCTTATCGCCTGGAGGTGAAAGCGCCGAATGACACCGTCAGTAGCATCCGCTTCTGGGCAGGCTACAGCTGGCAGGACAACAGCGACGGCAGCGGCTCGCCGCGCCCGGATCGCGTGACGCTGAAGCTGGATAAACCGTCCTACAAGCCTGGCGACACCATCAAACTGCATATCGCCGCGCCTGCCGCCGGTAAAGGCTACGCAATGATTGAATCCAGCGACGGCCCGCTGTGGTGGCAGGCTATCGACGTGCCGGAAGGCGGCATGGACCTCGACATTCCGGTGGATAAAAAATGGCATCGCCACGATCTCTACGTCAGCACGCTGGTGATCCGCCCCGGCGACAAGTCCAAATCCGCGACCCCGAAACGCGCCGTCGGTATTTTGCATCTGCCGTTGGGTGATGAAAACCGTCGTCTGGCGGTGACGCTGGATGCCCCGGCAAAAATGCGCCCGGACCGCAATCTGGACGTGAAGCTGAAGGTGAAACCTGATGCGCAGGGCAATATCCCGGCGCAGGTTAACGTGCTGGTTTCCGCCGTGGACAGCGGGGTGCTGAATATCACCGATTACCGTACCCCGGATCCGTGGGAGGCGTTTTTCGGCAAAAAAGCGTATGGCGCGGATATCTACGATATCTACGGCCAGGTGATTGAAGGGCAGGGACGGCTGGCGGCGCTGCGTTTTGGCGGCGACGGCGATGAACTGAATCGCGGCGGCAAACCGCCGGTTAACCACGTGACCATCGTGGCGCAACAGGCGCAGCCGGTAGTGCTTAACGATAAAGGTGAAGGTACGGTTCAGTTGCCGATTGGTGATTTCAACGGTGAACTGCGGGTGATGGCCCAGGCCTGGACGGCGGACAGCTTTGGCAGCAGCGAGGCAAAAACTCTCGTCGCCGCGCCGCTGATTGCCGACATCAGCATGCCGCGCTTCCTGGCGGGCGGCGATGAATCGCGGCTGGCGCTGGACGTCAGCAACCTGACCGATACGCCGCAAAACCTCACCGTTTCCCTCTCTGCCAGCGGGCTGGTTTCGCTGCTGGACACCCCCGAGCTGAAAGTCAGCCTCAACGCCGGGGCGCGTAAAACGCTGTTTATTCCGGTGCGCGCCCTTGAAGGCTTCGGCGATGGCGAAATCAACGCCCAAATCAGCGGCCTGAACGTGCCGGGGGAAACCTTCGCGCCGTCGCAAAAACAGTGGAAAATCGGCGTGCGTCCGGCGTTCCCGTCGCAAACTGTTAACAGCGGGGTGATGCTTAACCCGGGCGAAAGCTGGCAGGTTCCGGCGTCGCATATCGACGGCTTCTCACCGGGTACGCTGGAAGGACGTCTGCTGCTGAGCGGCCGTCCGCCGCTTAACCTGGCGCGCTATATCAGCGAGCTGAAAGCCTATCCTTACGGTTGCCTGGAGCAAACCACCAGCGGTCTGTTCCCGTCGCTGTACACCAGCGCGGCGCAGCTTAACGCGCTGGGCATCAAGGGCGAAAGCGACGAGCAGCGCCGCACGGCGATTGATGTCGGCATCGCCCGCCTGCTGGAAATGCAGCGTGAGGACGGTGGGTTCAGCCTGTGGGATAAAACCGGTCCGGAAGAGTACTGGGGTACGGCTTATGTCACCGATTTCCTGATGCGGGCAACCGAGCAGGGTTATAGCGTGCCAGCGGATGCGCTGGAGCGCGCCAACAACCGCCTGCTGCGCTATTTGCAGGATCCGAGCCTGATGGCGCTGCGTTACAGTGATAACAGCGCCGCCAGCAAGTTCGCGGTGCAGGCCTATGCAGGGCTGGTGCTGGCGCGGCAGCAAAAAGCGCCGCTCGGGGCACTGCGCGAACTGTGGAACAAACATAACGCCGCCAGTTCCGGCCTGCCGCTGGTACAGCTTGGCGTGGCGTTGAAGTTGATGGGCGACGCGTCCCGTTCCCGTGAAGCGATTAACGCGGGTCTGGCGACACCGCGTAACGACCGCGCTCAGTGGATTGGCGACTACGGCAGCGAGTTACGCGACAGCGCGCTGGTGCTCAACCTGCTGGAAGAGAACCAACTGATGGCGCAGCAGCAGGCGGGATTACTGCAAACCCTGTCCGATCAGGCTTACGGCCAGCGCTGGTTATCGACGCAGGAGAGCAATGCGCTGTTCCTGGCTGGTCGCAGCTGGCAAAACCAGCCCGCCGCCTGGCAGGTGCAAAGCTCGCTGTCCGGCGAACCGTTGCAGGGTGATAAAGCCCAGGCGTTTACTCTGAATGCCGATAAACTCGCGGCGCTGCATCTGACCAACACCAGCGACAGCCCGGTGTGGGTGCGGCTCGACAGCGTGGGCTATCCGCAAAGCGCGCCCCAGCAATCCGGCAAGGTGCTGAGAATTGAACGTCACTTCATTGCCAGCGATGGCACCACCAAATCGCTCGATAATCTGCGCAGCGGCGAACTGGTGCTGGTGTGGCTGGATGTCTATGCCAGCAAAACCGTGCCGGACGCGCTGGTAGTGGATCTGCTGCCTGCGGGCCTGGAGCTGGAAAACCAGAATCTGGCTAACGCCAGCGCCAGTCTGGGTGAAACCGGCGGCGCGGTCAGCGATCTGGTGAGCCGGATGCAGCAGCAGGATATTCAGCATGTGGAGTTCCGCGATGACCGCTTTGTCGCGGCGCTGCCGGTGAACGAAGGCGAACACGCCACGCTGGTCTATCTGGCGCGCGCGGTGACGCCGGGTAAATACACGGTGCCGGTGCCGCAGGTAGAATCGATGTACGTGCCCGCATGGCGAGCGACCGGCAGAAGTGCAGGGACGTTAACCATCGCACCGTGAGCAAGCTTTTGTGATCGTCTCAAAACTAAAAAAATGCGCCTGCGTGATTGCAGGCGCATTACTGTTATTCGCGCTGGCGCTGTGGGCGGCGGACCGCATTTGGCCGCTGCCGCTCAAAGAGGTGAACCCCGCCCGGGTGGTGGTAACCGAAGCGGGCACGCCGCTGTGGCGCTTTGCCGATGATGAAGGCATCTGGCGCTATCCCGTCACAATCGAAGATGTTTCCCCCCGCTATCTGGATGCGCTGATCCACTATGAGGATCGCTGGTTCTGGAAGCATCCGGGTATCAATCCGTTTTCTGTTGCGCGCGCCGCCTGGCAGGGCGTCACCGCCGGACGCGTGGTGTCCGGCGGCAGTACGCTCACCATGCAGGTCGCCCGGCTGATTGAGCCGCATCCCCGCACCTTTCTGGGTAAAACGCGTCAGGTGTGGCGCGCCATGCAGCTGGAATGGCACCTGTCGAAACGCGAAATTCTCACGCTCTATCTCAACCGCGCGCCGTTCGGCGGCACGCTTCAGGGCGTTGGCGCAGCAAGCTGGGCTTACTTCGGTAAATCACCCGCCTCGCTGACGCCTGCCGAAGCGGCGTTACTGGCGGTGCTCCCGCAAGCGCCGAGCCGCCTGCGTCCTGACCGCTGGCCCGAACGCGCCCAGGCATCGCGCGATAAAGTGCTGCGCCGTCTGGCGCAGTATCATGTCTGGCCGCAAAAAGAGGTAACAGAAGCGCTGGAAGAGCCGGTCTGGCTGGCGCCGCGCCAGATGCCACAGCTTGCGCCCCTGCTGGCGCGCTATCTGGCGGCGCGCAGCCGCGAGACTAAAATCGTTACCACCTTAGACGCGGGCCTTCAGCGCCAGCTGGAAGAACTGGCGTTGAACTGGAAACCCCGCCTGCCGCCGCGCGGCTCGCTGGCGATCCTGGTGGTGGATGCCAGCACCATGAAGGTGCGCGGCTGGGTGGGTTCAGCGGATATCGCCGATGTGAACCGCTTCGGGCATGTGGATATGGTGCTTGCCAGCCGCTCGCCGGGATCGGTGCTTAAACCTTTTGTCTACGGACTGGCGCTGGACGAGGCGCTGATCCATCCCGCCTCGCTGTTGCAGGACGTGCCGCGCCGGTTTGGGGATTATCGTCCCGGCAACTTTGACAGCGGCTTTAACGGCCCGGTCAGCATGAGCGACGCGCTGGTGCGTTCGCTGAATCTCCCGGCGGTGCAGGTGCTGGAGGCCTATGGCCCGAAGCGTTTCGCCGCGAAATTGCGCAACGTGGGTCTGACCTTAACCTTGCCCGGGGGCGCGGAGCCGAACCTGTCGATTATCCTCGGCGGCGCCGGGGCGCGCTTATACGACATCGTCGCCGCCTACAGCGCCTTTATGCGTCAGGGCAGGGCGGCGCAGCTGCGATTAACGCCGAATGATGCGCTTGAAGATCGCCCGCTGATGTCGCCGGGTGCGGCATGGATTATCCGCCGTATTCTGGCGGGCGAGGCCCAGCCGCTGCCCGACAGCGCGCTGCCGCTGGTTGTGCCGTTCGGCTGGAAAACCGGCACCAGCTATGGCTATCGCGATGCCTGGGCGGTGGGTATGAGCCCGCGCTATATCATTGGCGTCTGGACAGGTCGACCGGACGGTACGCCGGTGCCGGGGCAATCAGGCTTCGCCAGCGCGGTGCCGCTGCTGAATCAGGTGAATAATCTGGTACAGGCCAGTTCCGCATTACAGCAAGCCCGATTACCTGTCGATCCGCGCCCGGCGTCGGTCACTGCAGGGACTATTTGCTGGCCCGGCGGGCAACAGCTTCCGGCAGGGGATAGCAACTGTCGCCGCCGCCTGGCGACCTGGCTGTTGGACGACAGCCAGCCGCCGACGTTGCTGGCGCAGGGGCAGGAGCGCATGACCGGAACCCAGTATCCGCTGTGGGTGAACAGTAAAGGGCAGCGCGTCGCCGCCGATTGTCCGGAGGCCCATGCCGAAACCCTGATTATGTGGCCGCTGCCGCTGGAACCCTGGCTGCCCGTCGCTGAACGACGCGCCGCGCGTCTGCCTGCCGCCTCGACGACGTGCCCGCCGTTAACCCGCGACGGCGCGACGCCGCTGCTGCTCACCGGGGTGCGCGACGGCGGCATTATCAAACGCGTGCCGGGGCAAAGCCGTTTACCGCTGCGGTTAACGACGCAGGGCGGCGAGGGGCCGCGCTGGTGGTTTTTAAACGGCGAAGTGCAATCAGGGCATGGGGACGTGTTGACGCTGGAGATCGATAAAGCCGATGACTATCAGGTGCTGGTGATGGATGAGTTCGGGCAAACCGCCGTGGCCCGTTTTACTGTCCAGTAGTGTACAACCTGCTGACGCAATGGCATTGTGTTGCGAGCTGTCGCACTATTTTAAAAAAATGTTACTTATTCCCATAGGCAATACGCGGGATGCTCATTATAATCGCCGCCAATTCGAAAGCCGGGTTTCCGGCGTAAACAGAACAACATACAGAGGTTATCATGGCTATTGAACGTACTTTTTCCATCATCAAGCCGAACGCGGTGGCAAAAAACGTTATTGGCAACATCTTTGCTCGTTTTGAAACAGCAGGCCTGAAAATTGTTGGCACCAAAATGCTGCACCTGTCTTCCGAAAAAGCAGGCGGTTTCTATGCTGAACATCAGGGCAAACCGTTCTTTGATGGCCTGGTGGCCTTTATGACCTCCGGCCCGATCGTTGTGACCGTGCTGGAAGGTGAAGACGCAGTGCGTCGTCACCGTGAAATCCTTGGCGCCACCAACCCGGCGAACGCGCTGGCAGGCACCCTGCGCGCAGATTACGCGGACAGCCTGACCGAAAACGGCACCCACGGTTCCGATTCTGTTGAATCCGCAGAGCGCGAAATCGCTTACTTCTTCGGTGAAGGCGAAGTGTGCCCGCGCACCCGCTAATCACGCCGCGAAAGTTTATTTTTGTGATGCCGCTTACAGTCGTGGCATCACGACGCTGAAGTTTGTACAATACTGCGCCCCGGGACGAGCCAACGTTCCGGGGCGCTTCTTTTTTCAACCCACCATGGGCCATAACGTGTAACAACGAGGCCGGAAACTATTATGTCTGAGCAAATTGTCACTTCCGAAACGTCGGTAACCGTCGTTTCAGCTAAATCAGAAAAAACCAACCTGTTGGATCTCAATCGTCAGCAACTGCGTGAATTCTTTGCCAGTCTTGGCGAAAAACCGTTCCGCGCCGATCAGGTGATGAAGTGGATGTATCACTATTGCTGCGATGATTTTGATGAGATGACGGATATCAACAAAGTCCTGCGCAACAAGCTGAAAGAGATCGCCGAAATCCGCGCGCCGGAAGTCGCCGAAGAGCAGCGTTCCGCAGACGGCACCATCAAATGGGCGATTAAAATCGCCGATCAGCTGGTGGAAACCGTGTATATCCCGGAAGAAGACCGCGCCACGCTGTGCGTTTCCTCTCAGGTCGGCTGCGCGCTGGAGTGCAAATTCTGCTCAACCGCTCAGCAGGGCTTTAACCGTAACCTGCGCGTGTCGGAAATTATCGGCCAGGTGTGGCGTGCGGCAAAAATTATCGGCGCGCAGAAGAAAACCGGCGTGCGCCCTATCACCAACGTGGTGATGATGGGTATGGGCGAGCCGCTGCTCAACCTGACCAACGTGGTGCCCGCCATGGAAATCATGCTGGATGATTTCGGTTTCGGGCTGTCGAAGCGCCGCGTCACGCTCTCCACCTCCGGCGTGGTTCCGGCGCTGGATAAGCTCGGCGATATGATTGATGTGGCACTGGCCATCTCCCTGCATGCTCCCACCGATGAAATTCGCGACCAGATCATGCCGATCAACAAGAAGTACAACATCGAGACGTTCCTGGCGGCGGTACGCCGCTATCTGGAAAAATCTAACGCCAATCAGGGGCGCGTAACGGTGGAATATGTTTTGTTGGATCATATCAACGACGGCACTGAACATGCACATCAGCTGGCGGAATGCCTGAAAGATACGCCCTGCAAGATCAACCTGATCCCGTGGAACCCGTTCCCGGGCGCGCCGTATGGACGCAGCTCCAACAGCCGTATCGATCGTTTCTCCAAAGTATTAATGGAGTACGGGTTTACCACCATCGTGCGTAAAACCCGCGGCGACGATATCGACGCGGCCTGCGGACAGCTGGCGGGAGAAGTGATCGACCGCACTAAACGTACGATGCGTAAGCGTATGCAAGGTGAACCTATTGAGGTGAAAGCAGTCTGACTGGCATCGATGTCTGGTTTGCAACCGGCAAATTGGGCACGGGCTACAAAAGGCGCGTTTTTACCCGAACGTGAAGAAACGTATTCTCTCAATAATTACGGTGCGTTTCTTCTCGCTTTAAGGCAGTATGTAGCGTCTCAACAACAGTTTAGACACGCATCAATTCTGGATTGCGTCGTCAGCCACGGACAGTTGGTCAAAAGGTGTCTATGTTTAACTGACCAAACGGCATTCTTGAGTCGGCATTGTGAAGCCATGTCGTCCAGCCAGGGCGAATGCTGAGCGTTGCAGCCTTAAAAGATTGATTTCGCGGTGCGGGTAGGGTGACCTGCCAGCGCCTGGTTCCTTACTTAAACAGTTCCAGCAGTTGTAGCGAATGAATACTGAAGCCACTCACGATCACAATGCACCACAAACCACCGGCGAACGTCTGCGTTCGGCGCGTGAACAACTCGGTCTTAGCCAGCAAGTCGTGGCAGAACGTTTATGCCTGAAAGTATCGACTGTCCGCGATATCGAAGAGGACAAAGCGCCCGCTGAACTGGCGGCGACTTTCTTGCGTGGCTACATCCGCTCTTATGCACGTCTGGTGCATATTCCCGAAGAGGAACTGCTGCCGATGCTGGCGCAGCAGGCACCGGTGAAAACCGCGAAAGTGGCGCCGATGCAAGGTTACGCCCTGGGCAAACGCCGTAAAAAACGCGATGGCTGGCTGATGAGCGTCACCTGGCTGGTGTTGTTCGTCGTGGTCGGCCTGACGGGCGCCTGGTGGTGGCAGAACCACAAGGCCCAGCAGGAAGAGATCACCACTATGGCCGATCAGTCCACGGCGGAGTTGAACGCCAATCCGTCTGCCGGGCAGGCCGTGCCGCTGTCGACCGAATCCGCGGCGAACGATGATGCCGCCGCGGCGCTTGCCAATAACGACAGCCAACCGGCGACCGCCCCTGCGGAAGTGAATACTGATAACGGCGTGGCGACCACCCCCGCGCCGGACGCGTCGCAAAACGCGGTCGTTTCGCCGAGCCAGGCAAATGTCGATACCGCCACCGCCGCGCCGGTTACGCCGCCGACTGCCACTGATAGCGCCAGCGCGCTGCCGGTTGACCAGGCGGCGACGGCTCCTGCCGCCGATTCCAATGCGCTGGTGATGAATTTTACCGCCGATTGCTGGTTAGAAGTCACCGACGCTACCGGTAAAAAACTGTTCAGCGGCCTGCAGCGTAAAGACGCCAGCCTGAACTTAGCGGGCCAGGCACCGTATAAATTAAAAATCGGCGCGCCTGCCGCGGTACAAATCCAGTATCAGGGCAAACCGGTCGATTTAAGCCGTTTTATCAGAACCAACCAGGTTGCGCGTTTGACCCTCAATGCCGAACAATCAGTAACGCAGTAAGCAGACGGGCAACGGGGGAGATTTTTCATGCATAATGAAGCGCCCATTAAGCGTAGAAAATCCAAACGGATCTACGTGGGCAATGTGCCGGTAGGCGACGGCGCGCCAATCGCCGTCCAGTCAATGACCAACACCCGCACCACAGATGTGGAAGCGACGGTCAATCAAATTAAAGCGCTTGAGCGCGTCGGGGCCGATATCGTTCGCGTGTCGGTTCCTACCATGGATGCCGCTGAAGCCTTCAAACTCATCAAGCAGCAAGTCAACGTGCCCCTGGTGGCCGATATCCACTTTGATTACCGTATCGCGCTGAAAGTGGCGGAATACGGCGTGGATTGCCTGCGCATCAATCCAGGCAACATCGGCAGCGAAGAACGTATTCGCAGCGTAGTTGACTGCGCGCGTGATAAAAACATCCCGATTCGCATCGGCGTTAACGCCGGATCGCTGGAAAAAGATCTCCAGGAAAAATACGGCGAACCGACGCCGCAGGCGCTGCTGGAATCTGCAATGCGTCACGTTGAGCACCTTCATCGCCTGAACTTCGATCAGTTCAAAGTGAGCGTGAAGGCCTCCGACGTCTTCCTGGCGGTGGAATCCTATCGACTGCTGGCGAAAGAAATTGAGCAGCCGCTGCATTTAGGCATCACCGAAGCGGGCGGCGCGCGCGCGGGCGCAGTGAAATCCGCCATTGGCCTGGGGCTGCTGCTGTCAGAAGGGATCGGCGATACCCTGCGTATCTCGCTGGCCGCCGATCCGGTGGAAGAGATCAAAGTCGGTTTCGATATTCTGAAATCGCTGCGTATCCGTTCGCGCGGAATTAACTTTATCGCTTGTCCAACCTGCTCGCGTCAGGAATTTGACGTGATCGGCACGGTGAATGCGCTGGAACAGCGTCTGGAAGACATCCTGACGCCGATGGATGTGTCGATTATCGGCTGCGTGGTCAACGGACCGGGCGAAGCGCTGGTCTCCACGCTGGGCGTCACCGGCGGCAACAAGAAAAGCGGCTTTTATGAAGACGGCTCGCGCAAAGATCGTCTCGATAATGACGATATGATCGCCCAGCTTGAAGCGAAGATCCGCGCCAAAGCCAGCATGCTGGACCAAAGCCGTCGCATTGATGTGCATCAGGAAAAATAGGGCAAGCCAGGCTTTCCCGTGTATGATTGAACCCGCTCGCCGCCTCGATTTTTCGGGTGCGGCCTGATTCCGGGTTCATTTTTTGTATTTAATAAGAGAATAAACGTGGCAAAGAACATTCAAGCCATCCGTGGCATGAACGATTACCTGCCGGGCGAAACCGCCATTTGGCAGCGTATTGAAGGCGCACTGAAACACGTGCTTGCCAGCTATGGCTACAGCGAAATCCGCTTGCCGATTGTAGAGCAGACCCCGTTATTCAAACGCGCTATCGGTGAAGTCACCGACGTGGTTGAAAAAGAGATGTATACCTTCGAAGACCGCAACGGCGATAGTCTGACGCTGCGTCCGGAAGGCACCGCGGGTTGCGTACGCGCCGGCATCGAGCATGGTCTGCTGTACAATCAAGAACAACGTCTGTGGTATGTCGGGCCGATGTTCCGCCACGAACGTCCGCAAAAAGGGCGTTATCGCCAGTTCCATCAGTTGGGTGCGGAAGTGTTTGGCCTGCAAGGGCCGGATATCGACGCCGAACTGATTATGCTGTCCGCGCGCTGGTGGCGTGCGCTTGGCATCGCGGAGCACGTTTCTCTGGAACTTAACTCCATCGGTTCGCTGGAAGCGCGCGCCCGGTATCGTGAAGCCCTGACGGCTTTCCTGGAACAGCATAAAGACCAACTGGATGAAGACTGCCAGCGTCGCATGTATACCAACCCGCTGCGCGTGCTGGATTCCAAGAACCCGGACGTGCAGGCGCTGCTGAACGACGCCCCTGCACTGGGTGATTATCTGGATGACGAGTCCCGCGAACACTTCGCCGGGCTGTGCGCGTATCTGGATGCGGCGGGCATTGCCTATACCGTTAACCAGCGTCTGGTGCGCGGTCTGGATTACTACAACCGCACGGTATTCGAGTGGGTGACCACCAGCCTGGGTTCCCAGGGCACCGTGTGCGCCGGCGGTCGTTATGATGGTCTGGTTGAGCAGTTAGGCGGTCGTGCTACCCCAGCCGTTGGCTTCGCGATGGGCCTGGAACGTCTTGTTTTACTGGTTCAGGCAGTTAATCCGGAATTTAAAGCGCAAAGCGTTGTCGATATTTACCTGGTTGCCTCGGGTGCGAACACGCAAACGGCAGCGATGCTGTTGGCGGAAAGCGTACGTGATGCGCTGCCAGCCTGTAAGCTAATGACCAACTACGGCGGCGGCAACTTCAAGAAGCAGTTTGCGCGGGCAGATAAGTGGGGCGCGCGCATCGCACTGGTTCTGGGTGAAAACGAAGTCGCCGCGCGTCAGGTGGTGGTGAAGGATTTGCGTTCGGGTGAACAGCAAACGGTCGAACAAAGCGACCTGGCTGATCACTTACAGGCGCTACTGGGTTAACTTCCCCGGTAATTTATCGTAAGGAGAAGGGCTGCGTGGAAATTTATGAGAATGAAAACGACCAGGTCGACGCGGTAAAGCGTTTCTTTGCTGAAAATGGCAAAGCGCTGGCCATCGGCGTGGTGTTAGGCATTGGCGCGCTGGTGGGCTGGCGTTACTGGACCGGGCATCAGGCCGAATCCGTGCGTGCGTCATCGCTGGAATATCAAACGGCGATATCAAACATTCGTGCGGACAAGCCGCAAACCCTGGCCGCTGTGGAAACGTTCGCGGCGGAAAATCAGAATACCTATGGCGCGCTGGCGTCACTGGAACTCGCGCAGCAGTTTGTTGATAAAAACGATCTTGCTAAAGCGGAAGCGAATCTGCAGCAGGGCCTGAAAAACACCAGCGACGAGAATTTGCAGGCGCTGATTAACGTGCGCCTGGCGCGTGTGCAAATCCAGCAAAAGCAGGTTGACGCGGCGCTAAAAACGCTCGACACCGTGAAAGGCGAAGGCTGGGTGGCTATTGTTGCCGATCTGCGCGGCGAAGCGCTGTTGAGTAAAGGTGACAAGCAGGGCGCGCGCGACGCATGGAGCAAAGGGGTAGAAAGCAATACTTCTCCGGCGCTGCGTGAGATGATGCAGATGAAAATCAATAATTTGTCCGTCTGAGAGGGACCCGATGCAATTGCGTAAATTACTTCTGCCAGGGCTGCTTTCCGTTACGCTGCTGAGCGGCTGTTCGCTGTTCAGTGGCGAAGAAGATGTCGTGAAAATGTCTCCGCTGCCGACGGTTGAGAACCAGTTCAACCCTGAAACGGCCTGGAGCACCTCCGTAGGCAACGGGATTGGCGATTTCTACTCGAATCTGCATCCTGCTTTCCAGGATGACACCGTCTATGCTGCCGATCGTCGTGGCATCGTGAAAGCGGTGAGCCTGAGTGATGGCAAAGAACAGTGGTCGGTTGATCTTTCTGAAAAAACCAGCTTCCTGTCGGCAAATCGTTCGGCGCTGCTTTCCGGCGGCCTGACGGCGGCGGGGGGGCACGTTTACGTCGGTAGCGAAAAAGCGCAGGTTTATGCGCTGAATAGCGCGGATGGAACTATCGTATGGCAAAGCAAAGTGGCGGGTGAAGCGCTGTCACGTCCGGTTGTCAGCGACGGTTTAGTATTGGTTCACACCAGTAACGGTATGCTGCAGGCGCTGAACGAAAGCGACGGCGCGGTGAAATGGACCGTGAGCCTGGATATGCCTTCGCTGTCGCTGCGCGGTGAATCCGCGCCTGCGGTTGCTTTCGGCGCGGCGATTGTCGGCGGCGATAATGGCCGCGTGAGCGCGGTGCTGATGCAGCAGGGCCAGATGATTTGGCAACAGCGTATCTCCCAGGCGACCGGCGCAACCGAAATCGATCGTCTGAGCGACGTGGATACGACTCCCGTTGTCGTGAACGGCGTGGTTTACGCGCTGGCTTACAACGGCAACCTGAGCGCGCTGGATCTGCGTTCCGGCCAGATTATGTGGAAACGTGAACTGGGTTCGGTGAACGATTTCGTGATCGATAATGGTCGCATTTACCTGGTGGATCAAACCGATCGCGTGCTGGCGTTGAATACCGAAGGCGGCGTAACGCTGTGGACGCAACCTGCGCTGCAGTATCGCAACCTGACTTCGCCGGTCCTGTATAATGGTAATCTGGTGGTCGGTGACAGCGAAGGCTATCTGCACTGGATGGATACCAGCGACGGACGTTTCGTGGCGCAGCAAAAAGTTGACGGTTCCGGGTTCCAGACCGAACCGGTCGTCGCAAACGGCAAGCTGCTGATCCAGGCGAAAGACGGCACCCTGTACGCCATTACGCGTTAACGGCGCGCAGCGTTTTACCGCTTAAACGGCTCCTGAAACCCTCAGGGGCCGTTTACTGTTTTCTGAACCCGCTGAGATTTCAGCGGTTTTTATACTGATTTATCGTAATGAGGCTTTAACAATGGTACCTGTGGTCGCGCTTGTCGGGCGCCCTAATGTCGGAAAATCCACCTTATTTAATCGGTTAACCCGCACCCGTGATGCGCTGGTGGCGGATTTCCCGGGGCTGACTCGCGATCGTAAGTATGGTCGTGCTGAGGTGGAAGGCCGCGAGTTTATCTGTATCGATACCGGCGGTATTGATGGCACTGAAGACGGCGTAGAAACCCGTATGGCGGAACAGTCGCTGCTGGCGATTGAAGAAGCGGACGTGGTGCTGTTTATGGTGGACGCCCGCGCAGGCCTGATGCCAGCGGATACCGCCATTGCCAAACACCTGCGTTCGCGTGAAAAACCTACCTTCCTGGTGGCCAACAAAACCGACGGGCTCGATCCCGATCAGGCCGTCCTGGATTTCTACTCGCTGGGCCTGGGCGAAATTCACCCGATCGCTGCTTCACACGGTCGTGGCGTGACCAGCCTGCTGGAACACGTGCTGATGCCGTGGATGGACGAACTCAATCCGCCGGAAGAGGTGGATGAAGACGCTGAATACTGGGCGCAGTTCGAAGAGCAGGAAGAGGGCGACGAAGAGGAAGAAGAAGCCTTTAACCCGCAGGATCTGCCGATTAAGCTGGCAATTGTCGGGCGTCCGAACGTGGGTAAATCCACACTGACTAACCGCATCCTCGGTGAAGAGCGTGTGGTGGTGTACGACATGCCGGGCACCACCCGCGACAGCATTTACATCCCGATGGAGCGCGACGAGCGCGAATACGTGCTGATCGACACCGCAGGTGTGCGTAAGCGCGGCAAAATCACCGATGCGGTGGAAAAATTCTCGGTAATCAAAACGCTACAGGCGATTGAAGACGCCAACGTGGTACTGCTGGTGATCGACGCGCGCGAAGGTATTTCCGATCAGGATCTGTCGCTGCTGGGCTTTATCCTGAACAGCGGCCGCTCGCTGGTTATTGTGGTTAACAAATGGGATGGCCTGAGCCAGGAAGTGAAAGACCAGGTGAAAGAGACTCTGGATTTCCGCCTGGGCTTTATCGACTTTGCGCGGGTGCATTTCATCTCCGCGCTGCACGGCAGCGGCGTCGGCAACCTGTTTGAATCAGTGCGCGAAGCCTATGACAGCTCCACGCGCCGCGTCAGCACCGCAATGCTGACCCGCATCATGAATATGGCGGCAGAAGACCATCAGCCGCCGCTGGTACGCGGTCGCCGCGTGAAGCTGAAATACGCCCACGCGGGCGGTTACAACCCGCCGATTGTAGTGATCCACGGCAACCAGGTAAAAGATTTGCCGGATTCCTACAAACGTTATCTGATGAACTACTTCCGCAAATCGCTGGATGTGATGGGGACGCCGATCCGCATCCAGTTTAAGGAAGGGGATAACCCGTTTGCCAACAAGCGCAACACCCTGACGCCGAACCAGATGCGTAAACGTAAGCGCCTGATTAAGCACATCAAGAAAGGTAAATAACCAGACGGGGCCAAAAGGCCCCGTTTTGTCATTGAGGAGTGATGATGGACATTCAATGCCCCCACTGCCAACAGCCGGTTGAGGCGACGGTCACCGTTGCGCACTGCGCGCACTGTCAGCAGGATATTAATCTGGAAGCCCGCTGCCCGGACTGCCATCAACCGTTGCAGGTGCTGAAAGCCTGCGGCGCGGTGGATTATTTTTGCCAGCACGGCCACGGGCTGATTTCGAAAAAACGCGTCGAATTCGTGCCGGTTTGACGGTCTAGTCTTTGGCGGGTGTTTTACGCTTACGCGGCGCTTTCGCTGGCTGAATGCCGGTCACCTGGCTTTCGATCAGGCCATCTTCCACCCGCGTAGTCAGTACGTCGCCCGCCTTCACCTGTTTGGTTTTCTTCAGCACTTTGCCGTCGGTGGCGGTGGTAACGCTGTAGCCGCGCGCCAGCGTAGCCAGCGGGCTGACGGCTTCGAGTTGCGCAATCGCGGTGCCGAAGCGCTGCCTGGTGCCGCCTAACCGTGCAGTAATGGCCTGGGAAAGCCGGTATTCGAGCTGCTGAACGCGGGTTTGCGCACGATGGATCCGCCCCTGCGGTTGTTGCTGATACAGGCGTTGCGTCACGCGCTGCTGCTGTTGCGTTCCCTGACGCAGCCGGTTTTCAACGGCATTGTTCAGCCGCTGGCGCAGGCGTTCCAGTGTGGTTTGTTGACGCGCCAGCCGCAGCTGTGGATGTTGCTGTTGCAGGCGATGGTGCAGCCGGGTAAACCGCTGCTGAATACTGGCGAAGAAATAATCCATTGCCATTTCCAGGCGCTGCTGCTGGCCCTGAATTTGCCGCAGCAGTTCCTGCTGATTACGACTTACCACTTCCGCCGCTGCCGACGGCGTCGGGGCGCGTAAGTCGGCGATAAAATCGGCGATGGTCACATCGGTTTCATGGCCTACCGCGCTGACGATGGGGATACGGCTGGCGAAAATCGCCCGCGCCACGCGTTCATCGTTAAAGCTCCACAAATCCTCCAGCGAACCGCCGCCGCGCCCGACGATCAGTACGTCACACTCCGCACGCTGGTTGGCCAGTTCAATGGCGCGCACGATTTGCGCCGGGGCGTCGTCGCCCTGAACCGCCGTGGGATAAATCACTACCGGCAGCGACGGATCGCGCCGTTGCAGCACATGCAAAATATCGTGCAGCGCCGCGCCGGTTTTCGAGGTGATGACGCCAATCTGGTGCGCCGGGGAGGGCAGGGGCTGTTTATGCTGAGCGTCAAACAGGCCTTCCTGCGACAATTTTTGCTTGAGCTGCTCAAACTGCTGTTGCAGCAGGCCCACACCCGCAGGCTGCATGCTTTCAACGATGATTTGATAATCGCCGCGCGGCTCGTAGAGCGTGATATTCGCCCGCACCAACACCTGTTGCCCGTGCTGAGGACGGAAGGTGACGCGGCGGTTGCTGTTGCGAAACATTGCGCAACGCACCTGGGCACCGTCATCTTTCAGCGTGAAGTACCAGTGGCCGGACGCGGGTTGGGTGAAGTTAGAAATTTCACCGCTGATCCACACCTGGCCCATTTGCTGTTCCAGCAGCATCCGGACGGTCTGGTTTAATCGGCTGACAGTATAAATTGCGGGGGATTGGCTTAGCGACATGTGAGCTGGATCAAATTCTAAATCAGCAGGTTATTCAATCGATAGTAACGCGGACAGAGACGATAGCAAGTTTTTTTATCAAAAAATGGTAGATGCAAACGGTTACGCTCTGTATAATGCCGCGGCAATATTTTATCTGTTCTCATTCACCCAGGTTGAGATATTGCCCATGCTACGTATCGCTAAAGAAGCACTGACGTTTGACGACGTTCTCCTCGTTCCCGCTCACTCCACCGTTCTGCCGAATACTGCTGACCTGAGCACGCAGTTAACCAAAACCATCCGCCTGAATATTCCTATGCTCTCTGCGGCAATGGATACCGTGACTGAGGCTCGCCTGGCCATCGCGCTGGCGCAGGAAGGCGGTCTTGGCTTTATCCACAAAAATATGTCGATTGAACGCCAGGCCGAAGAAGTGAAGCGCGTTAAAAAACACGAAAGCGGCGTCGTTACCGATCCGCAAACCGTGCTGCCGACCACCACTCTGCGTGAAGTGAAAGAATTAACCGAACGTAATGGCTTCGCCGGTTATCCGGTGGTCACCGCCGACAATGAGCTGGTAGGCATCGTTACCGGTCGCGACGTGCGTTTCGTTACCGATTTGAGCCAGCCGGTCAGCGTGTATATGACGCCGAAAGAGCGACTGGTCACCGTGCGCGAAGGCGAGTCACGCGACGTCGTGCTGGCGAAAATGCACGAAAAACGCGTTGAAAAAGCGCTGGTGGTAGACGGCAGTTTCCATCTGCGCGGCATGATCACCGTAAAAGATTTCCAGAAAGCAGAGCGTAAACCGAACGCCTGTAAAGATGAGCAGGGCCGTCTGCGC
Organism: Atlantibacter hermannii; assembly: GCF_009907385.1. GTDB lineage: Bacteria > Pseudomonadota > Gammaproteobacteria > Enterobacterales > Enterobacteriaceae > Atlantibacter > Atlantibacter hermannii_A. The sequence continues at coordinate 38,202 of NZ_JAAATR010000112.1, read as the reverse complement.
GTCGGAGCGGCAGTAGGCGCGGGCGCGGGCAACGAAGAGCGCATCGACGCGCTGGTTGCCGCGGGCGTTGACGTTCTGCTGATCGACTCCTCGCACGGTCATTCCGAAGGCGTGCTGCAGCGCATCCGCGAAACCCGCGCGAAATACCCGGATCTGCAAATCATCGGCGGTAACGTGGCGACAGCGGCAGGCGCACGCGCGCTGGCGGAAGCGGGCGTGAGCGCGGTGAAAGTCGGTATCGGCCCTGGTTCTATCTGTACCACCCGTATCGTCACCGGCGTGGGCGTACCACAAATCACCGCCGTGGCGGACGCGGTTGAAGCGCTGGAAGGCACCGGTATTCCGGTTATCGCCGATGGCGGCATCCGTTTCTCCGGCGATATCGCCAAAGCCATCGCCGCTGGCGCAAGCGCGGTAATGGTTGGCTCCATGCTGGCGGGCACCGAAGAGTCCCCGGGCGAGATCGAACTCTACCAGGGCCGCTCTTATAAATCCTACCGTGGGATGGGCTCCCTGGGCGCGATGTCCAAAGGATCTTCCGACCGTTACTTCCAGAGCGACAACGCCGCCGACAAACTGGTGCCGGAAGGTATCGAAGGCCGCGTGGCGTATAAAGGCCGCCTGAAAGAGATTATCCACCAGCAAATGGGCGGCCTGCGTTCCTGTATGGGCCTGACCGGCTGTGGTACTATCGACGCGCTGCGTACCAAAGCAGAGTTTGTACGCATCAGCGGTGCGGGTATCCAGGAAAGTCACGTCCACGATGTGACCATCACCAAAGAGTCCCCGAACTACCGTATGGGCTCCTGATTTTCTTCGCCCGACCTCGCGTCGGGCGATTTATTTCATCTGTTTCACTTGCCTCGGACTAAGCGTCAATGACAGACAATATTCATCAACATCGCATTCTCATCCTCGATTTCGGTTCTCAATATACTCAACTGGTGGCGCGTCGCGTACGTGAGCTGGGCGTGTATTGCGAGCTGTGGGCATGGGATGTTACTGAAGCACAGATTCGCGAATTTAATCCTAACGGCATTATTCTTTCCGGCGGCCCGGAAAGCACCACCGAAAACAACAGCCCGCGCGCGCCGCAGTACGTGTTCGAAGCGGGCGTTCCGGTTCTGGGCGTTTGCTACGGTATGCAGACCATGGCGATGCAGCTTGGCGGCCATGTTCAGGGTTCTGATGAGCGTGAATTCGGCTATGCGCAGGTTGAAGTTAAAACCGACAGCGCCCTGATTCGCGGCATTGAAGATGCCCTGAGCGCAGACGGCAAACCGCTGCTGGACGTGTGGATGAGCCACGGCGATAAAGTTACTGCTATCCCCGACGATTTCGTGACGGTCGCCAGCACCGAAACCTGCCCGTTCGCCATTATGGCTAACGAAGAAAAACGCTTTTACGGCGTACAGTTCCACCCGGAAGTGACCCACACCCGCCAGGGCCTGCGTATGTTAGAGCGCTTTGTGCGCGACATCTGCCAGTGTGAAGCGCTGTGGACGCCGGCGAAAATCATCGACGATGCGGTAGAACGCATTCGCCAGCAGGTGGGCAACGATAAAGTGATCCTTGGCCTGTCCGGCGGTGTGGACTCTTCCGTGACCGCGATGCTGCTGCACCGCGCCATCGGCGATCGCCTGACCTGCGTGTTCGTCGACAACGGCCTGCTGCGCCTGAATGAAGCTGAGCAGGTAATGGACATGTTTGGCGATCACTTCGGCCTGAACATCGTTCACGTTCCGGCGGAAGCGCGTTTCCTGGATGCGCTGGCAGGGGAAAACGATCCGGAAGCCAAACGTAAGATCATTGGACGTGTGTTCGTTGAAGTGTTCGACGAAGAAGCGCTGAAGCTGGAAGACGTGAAGTGGCTGGCGCAGGGCACCATCTATCCTGATGTGATCGAATCCGCCGCCTCCGCGACCGGTAAAGCACACGTCATCAAATCGCACCACAACGTGGGCGGTCTGCCGAAAGAGATGAAGATGGGCCTCGTTGAGCCGCTGAAAGAGCTGTTCAAAGACGAAGTGCGTAAAATCGGTCTCGAACTGGGCCTGCCGTTCGACATGCTGTACCGTCACCCGTTCCCGGGGCCGGGCCTTGGCGTGCGCGTGCTGGGCGAGGTGAAGAAAGAGTATTGCGACCTGCTGCGCCGTGCCGATGCGATCTTTATCGAAGAGCTGCGTAAAGCAGAGCTGTACGACAAAGTCAGCCAGGCGTTTACCGTGTTCCTGCCGGTGCGCTCCGTAGGCGTCATGGGCGACGGCCGTAAATACGACTGGGTCGTTTCCCTGCGTGCGGTGGAAACCATCGACTTTATGACCGCGCACTGGGCGCATCTGCCTTACGATTTCCTGGGCCGCGTGTCTAACCGTATCATCAATGAAGTCAACGGTATTTCCCGCGTGGTCTATGACATCAGCGGCAAACCGCCAGCGACCATTGAGTGGGAATGATCCCGCGTCCGGCATAGACTGGCACCAAAGAGCATTAAGAAACCCCTAAGCCCGCGTAATTGCGGGCTTTTTCGTTCTTGGCGTGGCACTATCTGGCAAATTTTTGCATCGCCAAGCACCCCGTTTCTATGGCATGGTAGATGGTACGATTTGAACCTGATGCCATGTTCGGCACTCGATACCATGCCGCCTCTGGTGGGGTGTTCATGGTATTGAATTTATGTAACCAATTGTCATTAAAGAAGTTTTTTGAGGATATGTGGGGCTTTTTGAGCATGGTATTTTTGAGAGGAAACCCAACCCGACCATGCTGACTGATACCAAGCTGCGCAACCTCAAGCCAAAGGACAAGCTCTATAAAGTGAATGACCGTGACGGCCTCTACGTGGCCATCACGCCTGCGGGTTCGATTTCATTCCGCTACAACTACTCGATCCACGGCAGGCAGGAGACCATCACCTTCGGCCGTTACGGTGTCGGAGGGATCACGCTAGCGGAAGCCCGCGAACGGCTGGGCGAAGCCAAGAAGATGATCGCCGCAGGGAAATCTCCAGCCAAGGAGAAGGCGCGGGACAAAGCCCGCGTCAAGGATGCAGAGACATTCGGCGCGTGGGCCGAGAAATGGTTGCGCGGCTATCAGATGGCGCCCAATACCCGAGACATGCGCCGCTCGGTCTACGAACGCGAGTTAAAGCCGAAATTTGCCAACCAAAAACTGGTAGAGATTACCCATGAGGACTTGCGAGCGCTGACAGACGCCATCGTAGAACGAGGCGCACCGGCAACAGCGGTGCATTCGCGAGAGATCGTCTTGCAGGTCTACCGCTGGGCCATCGAGCGCGGCCAGAAGGTCGAGAACCCGGCCGATCTGGTGCGCCCCTCGACCATCGCCAAGTTCGAGCCGCGAGATCGAGCACTGACGCCCGATGAAATCGGCTTGATGTACCAGTACATGGAGCGCATTGGCACCACGCCTTCCATTCGGGCGGCCGCCAAGCTGCTGTTGCTGACGATGGTACGCAAAAGCGAACTGACTAACGCAACGTGGAGCGAGATCAATTTCACCGAAGCGCTTTGGACAATCCCCAAGGAGCGGATGAAGCGCCGCAACCCCCATTTGGTGTTCCTGTCTAGGCAGGCGCTCGACATTTTCATAGCTCTGAAAACCTTCGCGGGCGGCTCGGAGTACGTGCTGCCATCGCGCTATGACTCGGACTTGCCGATGAGCAGCGCCACGCTCAATCAGGTGCTCACGCTGACCTATCGTCTGGCCCAGAAGGAAGGGCAGTCGCTTGGCAAGTTCGGACCGCATGACCTGCGGCGCACAGCCAGCACGCTTCTACATGAGGCGGGCTATAACACTGACTGGATCGAGAAGTGCCTTGCGCACGAACAGAAGGGCGTTCGTGCCATCTACAACAAGGCCGAGTACCGCGATCAGCGCCGGGCGATGCTCCAAGATTGGGCCGACATGATCGACGAGTGGACAATCAGGAAGACCCGCCCCAAGAACTGATTCGGAGCCTTGAGACCTGTATTTTGTCGCGAAATGCCCACTTCGGTGGGCTTTTTTTTGTCCGCAAAACGTATGAATTCCCGGACGCGATAAATTGGCTTTAAGTGCCTATTGCAAACCTAATTAAAACAGCGGTTTGCGTTATCAAGATTGTCCGTCAAATGTTGGGTTTTTGGACTATAAGTAATTGATTTAATTTAAAAAATATGAATTTGGATGCTGGAATTTTCCGGAATTGTGTAGCAATAATTAAACCTCGGATGATGACAAAACGAGGTATTCGGTGTGGAAAAAGAATTAAGGAGAGCAAGTAAAGTTCTCATTAGCAAAAAGCAACTGCTGGAGATGATTCCGCTGTGCGAGCGCACGATCTACAACTTTGAAAAGCAGGGGAAATTTCCTCAGCGCATTGCGCTCAGTAGCCGCAAGGTCGTGTGGGATTTGGCGGAGGTCGAGGCATGGATTGATGCGTGCAAACATTCCAGCCCGGCCCCTCGTCCCGGAATGGGGGCCTGAATTGTGGCGGCCAACTTGCAGGCGACATTTACGAGTAGACCGCTTGTACTGGGCTTAATACAGCTCCGGTTGGGCCGTGCATGAGTAGCCGAAACAGCGGTCTTAAGCCCATAGGCGCGGTAATAGGCGACTCTGGCGGGCTACTGGAACGCCTTGAAAATATCAGGAAGCGGAACAGTGACCGAACTCCGGCTGCTGAACGCGGTAGACCGTCTAACGTCTCGACCGTGCATGAACAGATGGAAAGGGCAAAAGAGCGGGACAAAGCGTTGTCACTTGTCCGCAAGCCTCCACAAGGCGACGCTCAGCCAGATTTTTTTGCGCCCAGCCTCTATGACGTGGGCGGCCGCGACAATCGCAGCGTCATGGATGTGGCCGTGTTCCGTTTATCCAAGAAGGACAAGCGAGCCGGAGAACTGATCCGCTACGACCTGCCGGATGGATACGTGGAAGTGTCCGCACCACCCTTCGCAGCTTTTCCGACCTGTTTGGCGGCTTGCTTCAAGCCGCTGCCTGATTCTTGGCTAGCAGGCGAAGCGGCCGCCGACACTGGATTCGCCGATCCTGACGCGGCACCACCCCCGACGCGAGAACCTGCGGCCTTTGCGGTCGCACCGCTGCTCCCTCCTGTGGTTGCGCCAATTCCAGCACTGCCGACGCCCGTCGCACCACCGATGCCTCCTGCGGTACTGCCGCCTGCCATGCTGGCGTTCAATGCGGAGGCCAGTCCACCACCCGCGGCACTGGCAGCGCCTCCGCCAGTTCCCGCGGCTCCTAGTGCTCCAGCAGCCGGGGCTGCTGCCCCTGCTGTTGCAACAGTAGCGATTGCGGCCGCCGCACCGGCTGCACCGGCTGCGGCCATGCCCCCAATTGCAGAGCCGCCACCCATCGACGTGCCGCTAATCATGCCACCGATCAGTTCAGGGATGGTTTTGGTCAGGTAGGCGCACACCAAAGACAGGCCGACCAAGGTCATCAACGACGCTTCGTCGTTGGTGTAGGCTGCCGACCATTCTGCGGAAACCTGCATGATCAGCCCCACAATCAGAGTCAGGACAAACAGCTTGGCACCTACTGCAACGGCATAGCGAATGGGAGCCAGTGCATATTCGCGTGTCCATTGAGAGCCACCGAAACCCATGAACAGGACGGCGGCATTGATAATGACGTAGGCCTCTACGAGCGTCACGAACACCAGAGCCGCTATGAACGTAAAGCACATTAGAACGATCAATGCAGACACGGCCACTACAACCGATGTGATTGGGCTAAACATCGACACACCGGCCGTCAGCACCTGCCGTGAAAAGTCCACAGCAGTTGAGAACATATCCCCCGGCATCAGCTCCGCACTACCCAACCCTGCCGCGTGCGCCCCGGCCTGCCGGAAGCTGTTGACGATGGCCCCGCCCCACTCGGTCGCGTGCTCGAGCATCGCATAGAAGAACCCTATCACGAGGATGAATTTCACCAGCTCATGGAGGATGTCTCCCAGTTCAGCTCCGCGTATGACCAAAGGAGCAAAAGTCCAAACTAACTGGATGACGGCAAGGCATCCCAAGAGCCACAAGGCGTAGTCATGCAGGCGCGGTGCCCATTGGTTTGAAGCGTTCTGAATCAGCCGCAGAAGGCTGTTCATAGACGTGTTGCTCTGCGCCAAATCGACCCCGGCAGCCATCGCACTAGTTGCAGATAGCAAGAGCGCCGCGCCGACAAGTGCGAAAACGGTTGAACGTCGCATAGTCAGAACCCCTCAGACGGGCCGCGAGTGTTTGGGCGGCTGCGGAATTGGTCATCCTGATGGCCATTGCCGACCGCTGCGCATTCCGGCGCGGCGGTGTTCGTGACGACTACGGCCGTCATTGCCGACCCACCAAGGGCCGAGACGAGGCAGAGGGCGGCAATCAGCGCCTTAGAAATCATCATGGTTAGAACCCCTCAGACGGGCCGCGTGTATTTTCACGGCTGCGGAATTGCTGTTCGGAGGCATCGCTAACGGACTGTCGTTCGTTTTGCTGCGCCATGTAGTTGCCTTGCAGGGTGATTTGTGTGGCCACCAGATCGCGCAGCTTCTGGAGCTGCTGCACATTCTGCGCCGCAATCTCGTTCCCTGCTTGAATGGCCTGCTGCCGACCAACGGCCGACTGCGAACGGTTTACCAACTGATCCAGCATTGCGTTTTCATCGCCGAAAGTGCTGGTATTTACGCCTGCGGCCTGCAAGGCCGTGCGGGCGTTATCGAAGCCGGATTTCGACCAATCCCGATAGCGCTGCGGAATGTTGTTCTGTCCTTGGCCAATCGAGTTCAGATAGCTGTCATAGCCCTTGAACTGTTGGCGGAACTGTTCATCTAGATTGCTAATGTTACGGCCGAGCGATTGCGCCGAGCTATAGACGCTCACTACACGCTGAAGGTCGCCAGTGATGGTGTTGAACATGCGGCTGGGCAGTGACATGCCCTGCTTAATCATGTTGTCGTACTGCTGGATCTGCGTCTGCAACTGCTGCGCGGTGTTTAGTTGCGTGTTGACCGCTTCGGCGTACTCGTACATCTGCTGATAGAACGTCGAGCAGTTCGAGCAGTAGATGGCATAGGCCGGAGCCGGTGCCATGTAGAGACTTACACCAAGGCCTGCGCTTGCCATTGCCAGAGCGAGCGCCGCGCCTCGACCGAATTTTCGGGCGGCATAAGTCGACGTTTTTTGCGATTCCATTTCCATACCGAATACCTCATTTTGTCATCGTCCGAGGTTTGATTATTGACCGATATGGAGCGGTTTTAAATATGCGGATAATCTTGTATCCGCATAAAATTCAATGATTTATGTCCGTAAACTGTCCGCCAATCTTCACAGATTGTTTCTCAACAGTATGATTTTGATCGCGTTTTTCTTGACGAGCGGACGGGGCTTGGCTGTCCGTTTTGATACGTTTTGCGGACAAAAAAAAGCCCACCGAAGTGAGCTTTTGATAAGGCGGTGCACGGCGTCAGTGGGCCGTGTAATAGGGATTCTGTACGCGATAGAGGTCACGCTCCGGTTCAGGGATGTGTAGCGTTTCAAGGTGCCAATCTTCGAGTAAAGAAGCCAGCTCGGCCGCTATGCGCTGGGCTTCCATAACGCTCTTGCTAGGCCGCCCACTGGCTCGACCGAGGCAGGCTTGCAGTTCGTTGAGTTGATTGGCCAATGCGCTGATGCGGTGAGCTGTCTTCATGATCAATTCCCCTTGCTGATCCTTTCCACTATTTTGTCGAATTCTTCCCGGACTTGATCGTCCGTCAGCTCAAGATTAACCAATCCTGACTTTATTGCAATTCTTCCGATTCTTTCTGCTGCCTCATTGTCGAGTTTTGCCAATCTGGCTTTCGCCATTTCAAGCTCCGAAAGGGCATCAGAACGGCGCTCTGCGAGGGTTTTTCGTGCCATGATTACTCCGTTGTTTCTTGATGATCGAGTTTCGAAAAAAGCGCGTAAACGGAGGCTATGTTCTCACCCGAGTCGAGCAATTTACAAGACTTAGATTTGGCTGGTCTAGTTGATGGTCTCTCAAAGCCCCCTCATTTGGGTGTCAGTCCGTCCTTGATGCTCATGAACTCATTCGGAAACGCGTTTTTATGCGAATGTACGCGATTCTATGCGATTAGAAGAATTGATTAATGCGATGCTACGCGAATGTATGCGAATTAGCGCGAATGTACGCGATTACGCCATATTTTACTGGCGATTCTGCTCCAGTCGCATAGAATCGCAGAGAGGTAGCGGGCAGGATGTGTGTTGTACGGGTACGGGCAAGCCCGTCCCCATCCACCACCTCCCCTTACTCGCCTGCGGCTCGACTGCATCTTGCTCTGCGAGGCACACAGACGCTGCCGCGTTCAAGTGCGTAATTGTCCACAATAGGAGTTGATCATCATGAGCGAAGTGATGGCACCAAAAGATACGGCGGCGCGGCGGCGTGGTAAGCCCATAGAAGTCTGGGTAACGGATGAGGAAAAAGCTGCCATTACAGAGCTAGCTGACCAAACTGGCTTGTCTCGTTCCGCTTACTTGCGCGCCGTTGGTCTGAACAGACCGGTCGGAGCACGAGCCGATCTTGAGGCAGTGCGCGAGTTGGTGAAGCTGAATGGCGATCTTGGCCGGGTAGCTGGCCTATTGAAACTCTGGCTCGAGGAAAAGCGCGGTCAAGGTGCAAAACCCATAGACGTCGAGCGGATGATGATCGATTTCCGCGAATTGCAGGTAGGGATTCGAGAGCAGATGAGTGCTATCGTCTTTACTCGGAAATGACAAACGGCCCATGCGGGCCGTTTCGGTTTTTCGCTTTTGATACTTATTCGAGGATGGCCGGGTTGTGCGGCCCCTTGTGGTGGTGCTTTGTGGGGGCGACAAGAGCAGCCAGGAGCGAGATATTGCCATAGCCAAGACCATTGCAGTGCAGTGGACGGAGTGACCACGATGGAAGTCAAATTCAGCTGCTATGACACAGCGGACTATCTGAAGACCGAGGCTGATATTACGGCCTATCTGGATGCTGTGATGGAGGACGGCGCCCCATCACTGAACGCGGCGGCGCTTGGAGACTTTACCCGCGCCCGCAACCTTAGCCAGCTTGCCCGCGAGGTGGGAATGAGTCGCCAAGGACTGGACAAGGCTCTTTCAGGCGATGGCGACCCTAGCTTCGCAACCGTGGTGAAAGTCACCCAAGCGATTGGTCTGCGGTTCACGTTCAAGCCGACTCACGGCGGGCCCGCACCGGCCGGGCACTGATAGCCTGCGGGCTGCGTTTTGGATTGCGCAATCCAAAGCGAGGCGCTGAAATTGTCTTGGATTACCGCATGGTTTATTGTGATCGGGGAAAGGAGGACGGCACCAAATGAAAGACAGATCGCACGACACGGTGATGGCTGAGTGCTTCCGCGCTGATCCGCACTATGCAGCAGAGCTGCTGGCCGAGGTCCGCCGCGAGGGCAATCCGGCCGAGCTAGCCATTCTGTTGCGGCAGATGACCACGGCTTCGGTAGATGTTGCGGGACTGGATGACACCGAAACGGACCGGGCGACTAGCGCAGATTTTGAGGAAGCTATGAGGGCCCTACGTCAAGCATGTGGCTGATGATGTTTTGAGGTAATGCGCAAATGAAGGAGGGGGGCCAGTGGCCGCCTTTTTACTTCTCATTGGGGACCAGTCTCGGCCCTACTGGTGGTGTATCGTTGCAACCGTCATGTTCGGAAAACGGTGGTTTTCTGAACGGATGAAAACATCGCAATTTTTCATCGTGAGAACCGCTTGAAAGTGTTAACATATCCGTCAAGTTTTCAATGTCCTGGTTGCGTCCATGAATCAACGTATAGGGTACGTTCGCGTATCAACCGACGACCAGCACCTGGACCTACAGCGCGACGCGCTTCAGCAGGCCGGATGCGGCGTTATCTACGAAGAAGCGGCTAGCGGCAAGAACACGGCTCGACCAGAGTTTGAACAGTGTCGCAAGGCGCTTCGGGCAGGGGACACCCTGGTGGTTTGGCGGCTGGATCGTCTCGGGCGCAGCCTGCCCGACCTAGTGCGGATAGTGGCTGAACTTGAGAAGTGCGGCGTTGGACTCGAGAGCTTGACGGAGAAGATTGAGACAGGCAGTGCAGCGGGCAAGCTGGTTTTTCATGTTTTCGCAGCGCTAGCCGAGTTCGAGCGCGGCTTGATCCGAGAGCGGACGCAAGCTGGTCTGATCGCAGCTCGTGCTCGTGCTCGTGGCCGGGCCGGTGGTCGTAAGCCTAAGCTGGATGATCAACAGGTGCGGGAGATCAAGGCTCTTTTGCGCGATCCGGACATGCGGGTTGCCGAGGTGGCTCGACGTTATGATGTTTCTCGCACCACCCTTTACAAGTACGTCGGTATTGTTACGCCGCGCCAATGAGGATTGGAAATAATGACTGAAAGATTGAATATCACGCGTGGTGTAAACAAGAAGCCGGTTGCTACCGACGCCTTGGAGCAAAGTCTCGATATATTGCGGGACTTACAGGGTGACGTCTTTACAGGCTATCCGTTGATCGCTACGCCAGATGGAAAATATTCGATTGATGCTACTTTGGTGAGCCCATCGAAGGGCATTGTTTTATTCGATTTGATCGAAGGGCCAGACGTTGGTGAGTATGCAGAACGTCAAGACGATTTGGCAAACAAGATTGAAGCGCGATTGAAGTTGCACCGTGAGCTGGTCAAGGGGCGTCAGTTGCTGGTGCCACTGTCAGTGATTTCATTTGCTCCAGGAATAAATAATATAGAGGCTGTAGCCGTAGAGAACTATCCCCTCGTGAATGAGCACGGCCTTGCTGCTGCTCTTAACGAACTGAATTGGGTCAATGGGAATAATGATCTATACAGGATGACGCTCTCGGCTATCGAGAGCCTCAGCAGCATTAGGAAAAGTCGCTCTAAGCGTGAGGTTCATCGCTTAGATTCGCGAGGAGCTAAGCTCAAGCGTCTAGAAGATTCCATTGCGACGCTCGATCATCGGCAGAATAAAGCTGTTATTGAGACAGTGGATGGCGTTCAGCGTATTCGAGGATTGGCTGGATCTGGAAAAACCATTGTGCTGGCGCTCAAGGCTGCCTATTTGCATACGCAGTACCCAGATTGGCGCATTGCTGTAACTTTCCATACCCGCTCTCTGAAAGGGCAGTTTCGCCGTTTAATTAATAACTTCTGCATAGAACAGAGTGGTGAAGAGCCAGACTGGACGAAGATTCGTATTATCAATGCCTGGGGGGCTCCAGGTGGGGATGCTAGGGATGGTATTTACTATGAATATTGCCGAGCAACGGGAACAGAGTTTTTAGATTTCAGTAACGCATCTGGCAGATTTGGAGGAAATGAGCGAGCTTTTGATGGAGCTTGCCAGGCTGCACTGGCAAATGCTTCTGATGCTGCGCATCTTTACGACGTGATTCTTGCGGATGAAGCGCAAGATTTTGCCCCCAGTTTTTTGAAGCTTTGTTATTCAATGCTGAAGCCGCCAAAGCGATTAGTTTACGCCTACGATGAGCTTCAGAACCTCTCTGGAACTTCTCTTCCTCCGCCAGAAGAAATTTTTGGCAATGATGCGGCTGGACGGCCTCTAGTTACGTTTGGTGATGACCGTAGGCGAGATGTGATTCTGCAGAAATGCTACCGAAACTCTCGTCCTGTGTTGGTGTCGGCCCACGGTCTTGGCTTCGGCATTTACAGAGAAGCTCCGCAAGGAGCTCCGACCGGATTGGTCCAGATGTTCGACTATCCGGCGCTATGGGAAGAGATCGGATACAAAGTTAAGAGTGGGCAATTGGCGAAGGGTCAGCATATCGTTCTTGAACGTACAACGGAAACTAGCCCGAGATTTTTGGAAGAGCATTCAGATATTAACGATCTCGTCCAATTCATCAAGTTTGATGATGAGGCGCAACAGAACGCATGGTTAGTTCAGCAGATCCAGAGCAATTTGACAGTGGACGAACTTCGCCACGACGACATCATTGTTATTCACTCAGATCCTCGAACTGCTCGTAGCAGTACTGGCCCAATCCGTAGGAAGCTCTTCGAAGCGGGAGTTCAGACCCATTTGGCCGGTGTAGATACGGATGCGGACGTATTCTTCCGAACAGATACTCCGTCAGTAACTTTCACTGGAATTTACCGTGCTAAAGGGAATGAGGCTGGCATGGTTTATGTCATCAATGCTCAGGATTGCAATGGTTCCGGTCCAGGTCTTTCTAGTTTGCGAAATCGCCTTTTCACGGCGATCACTCGGAGTAAGGCATGGGTACGTGTGATAGGTTATGGGCCGCGTATGCAGGAGCTGATTGAGGAGTTTAATGCTTTGAAACAGAGTGGCTTTGTCTTGGATTTTACATATCCAGATGAGGCCCTGTTGAGCAAGTTGCGCATTGTTCATCGTGATTTGTCACCACAAGAGCGGCAACGTCTTGAGAAAAGAAAGAGTCAACTTGCTGATCTGCTGGGTGATTTGGAGAGTGGTGAGCTGCATCCGGAAGACCTTGATGACATAACTCGCGAGAAGCTAAAAAAACTCCTCGGGGGGGCATGAATTATGGTGCTGACCCCGAATGCTATCAAAAAAGATATTGATGGATTAATTTCTGATTTGATAGAAAAAGGCGTTTGTGATGATTCAAATTTTTCTGCGATTCGACCGCATGGCCGTATGGTTGATGTTACCTTCAGCGGTTCAGAGCATGTCTCCATTGCATTGGGCGATATCGAATACGCCGAGATTTATCGCGAGCTAGCAGATAAGCGTTCATTCAACATGAAGCTGGTCGATGGCGCATTGCTTCAGATAATGTACCGAGTGGAAGGTGCTGTTCTGCTACAGCACAGGCTTGCCTTTTACCCTTCCCCAAGTCTGTTGCCATTTCAAGATGATCCGGATGCGTACATGCGCGACGAACTGTTCATTGAGATTGTTCAACGCAGAATTGTTCCATTTCCGTTACGTTTTGATTTTGATGCGCGAGAAGGTGTTCATGTCGATGCTGTTCATCCCAAAAGCCATCTTACGCTGGGCGATGTAAAAGGTTGCCGTATTCCCGTATCAGCGCCAGTGACACCACGTTGGTTTGTTGAATTTATTTTGCGCAATTTCTACCAAACGGAGAGGCATGATTTCATTAGCGGCCTGCCAAGGCACCAGATAAAATTTCCAGCGTCTATCACTCCGAATGAGATGGGACTTATGCACATGTTCATTCCATACTAAACAAAGAGGATAGGACATGAGAGGATTGAAACTAGAGAGTTACGCAGAGCCGTTCTTCATCACTCAGGAAATTGAGACGGAGCTGATCGCGACGGGCTATGAGTTTGAGCCGCCGCCCGTTGCCTGCACTGGGCGTCTGCGCGACGTGCTGGAGCGTATGAGCGATGCTGAGCTGGCATTGCAGCCGAGGATTGCCGACCAGGAGCGCAAGCATCGACAGAACAAGCCATTTTCAGTCGGCTAATTTTGGCATGGTATTTTTCGTGGCATTGCTCAGATATATTTTTTTAAGTGATTGTAAATAAATAGGGTTTTTTTACCATTTACAATCGAGTGGGAATGATTTACAGCTAGTTTATAACGAATCATTTCTGACCAACGTGCAAAAACCCTCTGTTTACCAGAGGGTTTTTTATGTACGGGTATTCTCGCATAATCATCTCGTTATAAATTTATATCGCGGAGAATTGATCACGTCCTGCTGAAAACGCGCATGGACACCATAAATAAACCGTAAAATTGCCCGGCATGAAAATATATGGAAAGCCCTGGACTCAGGAGGATCTGGAAATATTAAGCGTTATGCTTGTCGATTTTACTATGACGCCTTAAGAAATATCGACGTATCTGGGTAGCGATCCTCGTGCTGTTGCCAACCGCATAAGCTATAACGATAAATAACAAACAGCAAATGAAGAGAAAATCTCAAGGGGTTGTGATGCTAACAACGTGCTTAACAGGCGTGAATCTGGTGTTTCGCCTGATTGCTGTTAACGATGCTGTTCGCTCGCGAACGCGTAACACAAATCAGGCAGGTCAAAACCAGCCGAAAGACAATCACGGGAAACTTAGCGCTGCTGCGGGGTATCGATACTCAGGCTGATTTGCTGAGACTCAATTTTGTTCTGATGGTGGTACCAGGCGCCGATAGCGGAGTAAACGAAGCGGCCAAAGAGGAACAAGAAACTAATTAGCAAAATAATGCGAGTCATTCGATTGTTGAATCGGTGTCGTTTTCGCATACTGGTGGCCTGACTCACGCCATTTTCCTTCAGGTTTACCCGTCAACCGCGGGCGACAGGCTTATTAAGTCATAGCCGGGGGAAGAGGTCAATTAATCATCACGTAAAATTTATGTCAGGATGATTAACTATGGTTATCAATGTAATCATGGTATTTATCATGTGTATTGTAAGTGATTAATTAAAAAAAAATACTTGCCCACTGGCCGGGCTTTTCCTTGTCATTTGACCCACATCAATTGTCGGTTTGTTAACCTAACTAAAATTTGCGTCTCTTCTGCTTGTGCTAAGCGCATCTGGCAGTATTAACGGTTGGTTGGATGCCTGCCTTCTTTTCCCTCTGGATAATGGGAGTATTTTTCGGGCATCTATGCATTTGGTAACCTTCTATCATCGAAATAAAGACAAATGGTGGTGTTTGCCACTGTTTCTCCCTCTGCTTTTACTCCCCCTTGCCCGGCTGGCGAATACCTATGCGCAGACAGGTGAGGGCACAGTGGTGCTCTATTTTCTGCCGCTGGCCCTGATGGTTAACCTGATGTTGTTTTTCGGCTGGGCGGCATTACCCGGATTGGTTCTGGCGATTTTGATTAACTATCGCCACCATGTCGGGGCGCTGGATCTGTCAGTCACCACCTTCCACTTTTTACTCTCGACGATCGTCAGCTGGGGTGGATACCGAATTTTTGAGACACGCCGTTTCGCCATCTCCTATGGTCCAGGTAACGTGAATGTTCAGCGTCTGTTCTGGCTGGTATTCTGCAACGCCTCAATATTTATGATGTTCTATCAGTTCGCCAGTTTTTTCGGCCTGTATGATACGACGGCCAACCTTGTAGGCGAAAATCCCTTCAATATTCGGGCACTGGTGAATTATCAGGGCGTATTAGTAGGGTGTCTGACAGGCGCACCACTATGCTACCTGGTTATCCGAACCCTGCGCCATCCGCGCTATTTACGCGCCTGGTTTTCGCAAATGAAGCGCCAGTGCGATGCGCGGGTTAAACGAACGGAAGTGATCGTTTGGTTTAGCGTGACGATGGGGTTAGTGTTGTTACTGCTGTCCACGCCTGAAAAAGAAAATAATTCTGTATTCGCCACCAGCTATACGCTTTCCCTGTTGCTGCCGGTCATGCTGTGGGGAGCAATTCGCTTCGGATATCTGTTTATTACCCTGGCCTGGAGTCTGTTATTGCTGCTGCTGTGCCGGTATTACGAACGTTACTTACCCCTCTCGCCAGGGTATGAACTGCAAATTGTGATCTGCTCGTCCTGCTATTTTGTCTATTCACTGACAATTATGCTGATGGGCAAAGTCGCCACCTGGCAGCGGAATATTCATAACCGTGGCCGCCGTCTGGCCTTTATCGACCCGCTCGTCCATATGCCTAATCTGCGAGCGTTGAATCACGATCTGGGTAACTATCCCTGGTCGATGCTGTGTTTCTTGCGGGTTCCGGAACTGGAATTATTAGGACGTCATTATGGCGTCAGTTTACGTATTCACTATAAACAACAGCTTGCCGCCTGGCTTAGAGAAGTATTACATGAAGATGAGCTCACCTATCAGCTATCGGGGCATGACCTTGTTATTCGATTAAGCACGCATAATCATGAAGAGCGCATCGCGATCCTCCACGAAAAGGTCAATGCGTTTCGCCTGATATGGGACGGAATGCCAATCCAGCCACAGGTGGGTATAAGTTACTGTTTTCTGCGCTCGCCGGTTAACCATTTACATATCCTGCTGGGTGAAATGAGCTCGATGGCCGATTTATCACTCTCAACCCATCACCCGGAAAGCCTGCAGCGACGGGGTGGAAGCCAGCTACAGCGGGCAGTAAAAATCAAAGTCGAGATGATGAACCGCCTTCAGATGGCGCTGGATAACGATCGCTTTGCGCTAATGATCCAACGCGTGGACGGCGTGCGCGGTGATTGCTATTACGAAGTGCTGCTGCGCATGATGGATGAAAACGGCAGCGTATTTCAGCCCGGAGAATTCTTACCAGTAGCGCATGAGTTCGGTTTATCGTCGCGTATTGACCTGTGGGTACTGGAAAAAACGCTACGTTTTATTGACCAACATCGTGCCGCGTTACCCGGTTTTCGCTTTGCCATTAACTTAACACCCTCCTCGGTTTGCCGGGTGCCGTTTGCCGGCGAGGTTAAAACGATGCTGGCGAAATACCAGGTAGAGCCGTGGCAGCTTATTTTTGAAGTCACCGAGAGCCAGTCATTGTCGAATATCGAGCAAGTCAACCTGACGCTGAGCACGTTACGCAATCTCGGCTGCCGTATCGCGATTGATGATTTTGGCACCGGTTACGCCAGCTATGCCCGCTTTAAAAACGTTACCGCTGATATTTTGAAAATCGACGGCAGTTTTGTGCGTAACCTGCTTTCCAGCAGTATGGATTACCAGATTGTCGCGTCGATTTGTAATTTAGCGCGCATGAAAAACATGCAGGTGGTGGCGGAATATGTTGAAAGTGAAGACATTCGCGATGCCCTGCTGACGCTCGGAATCGATTATCAGCAGGGATATTTGATTGGTAAACCGCAGCCCATCGACAGTCTGGTTAACGTGCAATCAGCAGTGAATTAGCCGTTGGCCGCCGCGTCGGTGATCTGCTCTTCTTCAATCAGCAGTTTCCATCCGGTTACGGATTCCCAGTACTGCTGTTCGCGTTCAAGATCCAATAGCACCAGCGCGTTCTGATTAAACCAGCCGTTAGGGAAACGCAGCGTCCAGTGGTTGTCGTCGGTTTCCAGCACCAGAGTTGGCGGGGTGGTCGTTGACTGGCGCTGGTTATTCAGCAAGACGCCTAAGCGGAACAGTTGGATCAGCGGCAAATACTGCTTTTTCTTGAACAAGGCGAAGCGCGGTAGCTCGTCCAGTTTGATTGCTTTACGGTGATAGCGGACCAGGGTTGCCATCAGCATTTGCTGTTCCTGATTAAAGCCCGGCAAGTCGCTGTGCTGCAGAATATAGGCGGAGTGGCGATGTAGCCCGCTATGGTTGATGCTCAGCCCCACTTCATGCAGCAACGCCGCCCATTTCAGCAATGCCGAAAGCTGCGGGTCGGCAAGTTTTGGTTGCTGCGCCTGCCACTGATCGTACATCAGCGTAATGGTATCCAGCACCCGATGCGCCTGATCGCGATCGATATGGTATTGGTTCGCCAGGCTCTGCGCCGTGCGGCTGCGAATATCCTGATGGCGGAAACGGCCCTCCATCTCATACAGCACGCCTTCACGCAGCGCGCCATCGGAAAGACGCAGCTCGCGGATGCCCAGTGCGTCAAACACGCCGCATAAAATCGCCAGCCCCGGCACAAAAACCGCCTTACGCTCTTCCGACAGGCCCGGCAGGCTCAGGGCGTTAAAAGATCGATGTTTTAATACCTCGGCGCACAGTAATTCCAGGCGGTCTGGTGTAATCAGGCCATCTTTTTCTCCCATCTCCAGCAACACTTCATGGGCTGCTTTGATTGTGCCGGAGGCGCCAAGGGCCACATTCCAGCCCTGAATGCGGAACTGCCAGGCGAGGTTTTCCAGTTTCTGTACCGCCGCCAGCCGCGCGCGGCGGAAATTTTCCGGGCTGATAGCGCCGCCGGGAAAGAACATTTGCGCAAAGCTCACGCAGCCCATACGGCGGCTTTCCACCAGCCGTGGTTCGAAATCTTCGCCGATCACCAGCTCCGTCGAGCCGCCGCCGATGTCGATCACCAGCTTGCGGCCCTTTTCCGGCTGGGTATGCTCCACGCCCATAAAAATCAGCCGCGCTTCTTCATTGCCGGAAATGATCTCAATAGGATAGGGGATGACCTCTTTGGCACGCTTGAGGAAATCTGGCGCGTTCTGCGCCTGGCGCAGCGTGTGGGTCCCGACGATACAGACGTTTTCCGCAGAAAAACCCTGCAAACGCTCCGCGAACAGCGACAGGCAGTTCAGGCCGCGTTCCATGGCCTCTTCGCTAAGGATATTGTTTTCATCCAGACCATCCGCCAGGTGGACGCGCTGTTTAAGCCGTCCGATGATCTGCATCGCGCCATCCACCACGCGGGCAATCACCATATGGAAGCTGTTGGAGCCAAGGTCGACCGCAGCGAACTCCTGCGGTCGGGGAGCGTTTTGAGTTATCGGCATAGATTATTCTGGCTGTTCGAGTGATTTGATGTATTCGTAAATCGCTAGCTGGCCGCGCAGTTTACGGCGGTTGCCGCGCGGAACATAGCGGTTACTCAGTTCTTTGTCGATGTAGCGTGCTTTTACCGTATCGTTGAACAGCAAATCAAGGATATCGAGAATGCGCTGTTTCAGCCGAGGGTCGAGCAGCGGCGCCGCCACCTCGATACGGTAATCGATATTACGGGTCATCCAGTCGGCGGAAGAGAGGAAGACCTTTTTATCGCCGCCGTTTTCAAACACGTAAACCCGGTCATGCTCCAGGAAACGGTCAACGATGCTGATGACTTTAACGTTGTCGCTGATGCCTTCCAGCTGCGGTATCAGCGAACACATGCCGCGGATCAGCAGGTTTACCGGCACGCCGGAGCTGGACGCCGCATACAGGCGGTCCACCAGGCCCTTATCGACCAGGTTGTTAAGCTTAAGGGTGATACCGGAGGGCAGACCGCTCTGGGCGTTGGCAATCTCTTTGTCGATCATTTCATACAGCAGGCGGCGCGAGTTTTGCGGCGACACCAGCAGATAATCGAAGGTAACCGGACGATACGGGTTTTCAATAAAGTTAAATACCCGGCGTACTTCATTCGTGATGCGCGCATCGGCGGTGAGTAACGAATAATCGGTGTAAAGCCGGGCTGTTTTCTCGTTAAAGTTGCCGGTGCCGATATGAGCGTAACGCACCACATCCTCGCCCTCTTTACGGGAAATGAGGAACAATTTGGCATGAATTTTCAGCCCCGGCGCGGAGAAGATAACATGTACGCCCGCTTCGGTCAGGCGTTTCGCCCAGTGGATATTGGCTTCTTCATCGAAACGCGCCTGTAGCTCAACCACCACGGTCACTTTTTTGCCGTTGTGCGCCGCATGGATCATCGCGTCGATAATGCGCGAATCTTTGGCCACGCGATAAATATTGATTTTTATCGCCAGCACGCTGGGGTCGAACGACGCCTGGCGCAGCAGTTCCAGCACGTGCTCAAAAGTGTGATACGGGTAGTAAAGCAGCACGTCGCGCTCGCGAATGGCGTCGAAGCCGTTGCGGAACTTATCAAACCAGATATGGCGCAGGCGCGGCAGCGGTTTGTTCACCAGATTGGCTTTGCCCACGTTCGGAAAGCTAATGAAATCTTTGAAGTTGTGATAGCGGCCGCCGGGCACAATAGAGTCATAGCGGGAAATCGATAACTTCTGGCGCAGCATTTCCACCATGGCGTCGGGCATATCACGCTGGTACACAAAGCGCACCGGCTCTGCCGTCAGACGCTGTTTCAGGCTGGAAGACATCAGTTCCAGCAGGCTGGACTCCATCTCATGCACCAGGTCGTATTCGGCGTCGCGGGTCATCTTCATTGAATAAGCATTAAGCGCATCGTAATCGAAGAAGCCTTTAAAAATATCGTCCAGGCAGAAACGCAGAATGTTATCCAACAGGATCATCGGCTTGCGGCGGCGCGGCGTTTCCGGCGGCAGGTTCACGAAGCGCGGCACTTTATCCGACGGGATTTCCAGCAGCGCATAGCGTATTTCCTCGCCGCGAATGATCTCGACCGCCAGATAGGTGTAATCGTCTTTTAAAAACTGCACCAGGTCGGTATCGCGATACAGCAATATCGGGGTGATGTGCTGGCGCAAATAGTGTTTGAAGTAGTGGCGCAGCCAGCCCTGCTGATTTTGCGAAAGTTGACGTTCGTTGATCAGGAATATCTGGTTACGCGCCATTTCCAGCAGCAGATCGTTATACAGCCCATCAAATTCCTGATCGGCTTTAAGAACGCGCGACTGGATCTTGCCCAGCAAATGACGCGAATGGGAAGTGATGCCCTGTTCTTCGCTAATCAAAATGCGGCGCTTCAGTTCAGCGAAGCGAACCTTATAAAACTCATCAAGATTATTGGAATAGATCCCCAGAAAACGCATCCGCTCAATCAGCGGGTTGCTTTTATCCGCAGCTTCCTGCAGCACACGCTCGTTGAATGACAACCAACTGAGCTCTTTCTCGATGTAAAGTTTTTCCTGACCCATGACTACTGACACTCCGGTTATCTCACTCGGGACGTGGAAAATCCGTCTCGATACTATTATGGCGAGCTAAGACCCGCGATGTCCAACGATGCCACAAAAGTATGACAGCTACGTGAGCGCGGCGGCGCTAAGTGGTTTTTTCTGCTTCATTTATTCGTCATCACCCAAAAACAAAACAGGCCCGGTATTCACCAGGCCTGCTGTTTCTGAGCGCGTTCAGTTTTTACTCGTCGGACGCATAGCCCTGAGCAGGCAGCGCTTTGCCGTCCAGCCAGGCCGCGTTGCCGTGCATGGTCAGGCGGCCTTCCATAAACCAGCTGACCACCAGCGGATAAATGGCGTGCTCCTGGGCCTGCACCCGTGCCGTCACGTCATCTTCATCATCGCCTGCGAACACCGGCACGGTCGCCTGTAAAATCACCGGTCCGCCGTCCAGCTCATCGGTCACAAAATGCACCGACGTGCCGTGCTCTTCGTCGCCGTTTTCCAGCACCTGACGATGCGTATGCAGGCCGGGATATTTCGGCAACAGGGAAGGGTGGATGTTGATCAGCCGTCCGCGATAGTGCGCCACGAACGCCGGGCTCAGAATGCGCATATAGCCTGCCAGTACCACCAGATCCGGGGCGTAGGCATCGATTTCCAGCATTAACTTACGGTCGAACGCTTCGCGGCTGGCGAACTGGTCCGCCGTCAGCGCATGGGCGGGGATACCCGCCTCCCTGGCGCGTTCAAGGCCGAACGCGTCGGCCTTATTGCTGAATACCGCGCTAATGGTGCCGTTGATTTTCTTCTGTTGGCAGGCGTCGATAATGGCCTGCAGGTTGCTTCCGTTGCCGGAAATCAGCACCACAATGTGTTTCATTACTCAATAACCACGCGTTGTTCGGAATCAGAAGCCTTGATGATACCGATTTTCCACGCCTTTTCGCCACGCGCATTGAGTAAAGAAATCGCTTTTTCGGACTCGCTCGCAGGCAGGGCAATCACCATTCCAACGCCGCAGTTGAAGGTGCGATACATCTCGTGTTTGCTGACGTTGCCCGCGTTCTGCATCCAGTCGAATACCGCGGGCCACTGCCAGGAGGACTCGTCGATCACGGCCTGAGTATTGTCCGGCAGAACGCGCGGGATGTTTTCCCAGAAGCCGCCGCCGGTCAGGTGGGCAATGGCATGGACATCAACCTGCTCGATCAGCTCAAGTATGGCTTTCACGTAAATGCGGGTCGGCGCCAGCAGGTGATCCGCCAGCGGTTTGTCTTCCAGTTGGGTGGTCAGCGGGTCGCAACCGCTGACTTCAACGATTTTGCGCACCAGCGAATAGCCGTTAGAGTGCGGGCCGCTGGAGGCCAGGGCAATCAGCACGTCGCCGTCGGCGACTTTAGAACCATCGATAATCTCTGACTTCTCGACCACGCCCACGCAGAAACCCGCAACGTCATAGTCTTCGCCGTGGTACATGCCCGGCATTTCCGCCGTTTCGCCGCCGACCAGCGCGCAGCCGGACTGCAAACAACCTTCGGCGATACCGCTAATGACGCTGGCTGCGGTGTCCACATCCAGTTTGCCGGTGGCGTAGTAGTCGAGGAAGAACAGCGGCTCTGCGCCCTGGACCACCAGATCGTTAACGCACATGGCGACCAGATCGATGCCGATAGTGTCGTGACGTTTTAAATCCATCGCCAGACGAAGCTTGGTGCCGACGCCGTCGGTGCCCGATACCAGAACCGGCTCGCGATATTTCTGCGGCAGCGCGCACAATGCGCCGAATCCGCCCAGTCCACCCATCACTTCCGGGCGGCGAGTTTTTTTCACGACGCCTTTAATACGGTCGACCAGAGCATTGCCTGCATCAATATCAACACCGGCATCTTTATAGCTGAGAGAGGTTTTATCGGTCACTGCACAATCCCCACGCGGTTGCGGTAGTAAGAAAACGCGGCAATTCTAACAGTGCAGGCAAACGTTTGCGAGCCTCTTATTTAGTGCATTTAAAATCTTATGGCGTAGACTGATTCCCGTTCAGTTGATCCCGATCATGACCATTAGATATGGCGCAGCGGCGAAAAAGCGGTATAATCCGGCGATTTTTTTTGTGGCTGCCACCTTTCTGGGGAGAAAGAGTATGAAGATCGTGGAAGTGAAACACCCACTCGTCAAACACAAGCTCGGGCTGATGCGTGAAAATGATATTAGCACCAAGCGCTTTCGTGAACTGGCCTCGGAAGTGGGCAGCCTGCTGACCTATGAAGCGACGTCCGACCTCGAAACCGAAAAAGTGACCATCGAAGGCTGGAACGGCCCGGTCCAGGTCGAACAAATCAAAGGCAAAAAAATTACCGTGGTGCCGATCCTGCGTGCCGGTCTGGGCATGATGGAAGGCGTGCTGGAGCACGTACCGAGCGCGCGTATCAGCGTGGTAGGCATCTACCGTAACGAAGAGACGCTGGAGCCGGTTCCTTACTTCCAGAAGCTGGTTTCCAACATCGACGAGCGTATGGCGCTGGTGGTTGATCCGATGCTGGCGACCGGTGGCTCGATGATCGCAACCATCGACCTGCTGAAAAATGCCGGCTGTCACAGCATTAAAGTGCTGGTGCTGGTCGCCGCGCCGGAAGGTATCGCTGCGCTGGAGAAAGCGCACCCGGACGTGGAGCTGTATACCGCTTCCATTGACCAGGGATTGAACGAGCACGGATACATTATTCCGGGCCTCGGCGATGCCGGCGACAAGATTTTTGGTACTAAATAAATGCATTAACGAAAAAAGCCGACTTTAATAGTCGGCTTTTTTTTGGATTGTTCATCACCAAACCTTATTACATAAAACGCTAAAACAACACTCAGAGGAAAACACTATGACGCGCCGTGCTATCGGGGTAAGCGAAAGACCACCGCTGCTTCAAACCATCCCGCTTAGTTTGCAGCACTTGTTCGCCATGTTTGGCGCAACCGTGCTGGTGCCAATCCTGTTTCATATCAACCCGGCCACCGTGCTGCTGTTCAACGGCATCGGGACCCTGCTGTATCTGTTTATCTGTAAGGGCAAAATCCCGGCCTATCTTGGGTCGAGCTTTGCGTTTATCTCTCCAGTGTTGTTACTGCTGCCGCTGGGTTATGAACTGGCGCTGGGCGGATTTATCGTCTGCGGCGCGCTGTTCTGCCTGGTGGCATTGATTGTCAAAAAAGCCGGCACCGGCTGGCTGGACGTGATGTTCCCGCCGGCGGCGATGGGCGCGATTGTCGCGGTTATCGGTCTGGAGCTGGCGGGCGTGGCGGCGAATATGGCTGGCCTGTTACCCGCAGAAGGGCAGATGCCGGATTCCACCACTATTATCATTTCGCTGGTAACCCTGGGCGTGACGGTGTTTGGTTCGGTGCTATTTCGCGGTTTCCTGGCGATTATCCCGATCCTGATTGGCGTACTGGCGGGCTACGCGCTCTCCTTCGTGATGGGCGTGGTGGACGTGACGCCGATTAAAGACGCGCACTGGTTCGCGCTGCCGACCTTTTACACCCCGCGCTTCGAGTGGTTCGCTATTTTCACTATTCTGCCTGCGGCGCTGGTGGTGATTGCCGAACACGTCGGCCACCTGGTGGTGACGGCTAATATCGTGAAGAAAGACCTGATTCGCGATCCGGGCCTGCACCGTTCAATGTTCGCCAACGGTTTCTCCACCATGATTTCCGGTTTCTTCGGCTCCACGCCGAACACGACTTACGGTGAAAACATCGGCGTGATGGCGATTACCCGCGTATACAGTACCTGGGTTATCGGCGGCGCGGCGATTATCGCGATCCTGCTCTCCTGCGTCGGTAAACTGGCGGCGGCAATCCAGATTATCCCGGTTCCGGTGATGGGCGGCGTGTCGCTGCTGCTGTACGGGGTGATCGGCGCGTCCGGTATTCGCGTACTGATCGACTCCAAAGTGGATTACAGCAAAGCGCAAAACCTGATCCTGACCTCAGTGATCCTGATCATCGGCGTCAGCGGTGCGAAAGTACACATCGGCGCAGCGGAGCTGAAAGGCATGGCGCTGGCGACCATTGTCGGCGTGCTGCTGAGCCTGATTTTCAAACTGATCAGCGTACTGCGCCCGGAAGAAGTGGTGCTGGACGCGGAAGATCAGGAAAAAGCCTCCTGATCGTAGCAAACCGGGCGGATCTGCCGCCCGGTTCATTACGCTGCCGTTTCTGTGATAAACTCAACGCGATTTTACTCAGGCACTGGTTGAGGTCTCTCTGAACACACCGGCACAGCTCTCTTTGCCACTCTATTTACCCGATGATGAAACTTTCGCAAGTTTCTGGCCGGGTGATAATCCTTCTTTATTAGCCGCGCTGCAAAATGTGTTGCGTCAGGAGCACAGCGGTTATATCTACTTCTGGTCTCGCGAAGGGGCAGGGCGCAGCCATCTGCTGCATGCGGCCTGCGCCGAACTCTCGGCGCGCGGCGATGCGGTGGGCTATGTTCCGCTCGATAAACGCACCTGGTTTGTCCCGGAAGTGCTTGATGGTATGGAACAATTATCGCTGGTGTGCATCGACAATATTGAATGCATCGCGGGGGATGAACTGTGGGAAATGGCGATTTTTAATCTCTATAACCGCATTCTCGAATCCGGTAAAACCCGTTTGCTGATCACCGGCGACCGGCCGCCGCGCCAGCTTAATCTTCAGCTTGCTGATTTAGCCTCCCGCCTCGACTGGGGGCAAATCTATAAGCTTCAGCCGCTGTCGGATGATGACAAATTACAGGCGTTACAGCTGCGGGCGCGCCAGCGCGGGTTTGAACTGCCGGAAGACGTAGGGCGTTTTTTACTCAAGCGGCTGGACCGGGAGATGCGCACGCTGTTTATGACGCTCGATCAGCTGGATCGCGCCTCGATTACCGCGCAGCGCAAGCTGACTATTCCATTCGTGAAAGATATTCTCGGACTATAACCGCAGGCTGATGCGCCTGCGGTTAAGGCGTATTACAGGATCGCCAGCACCGAGGCCGGCGGGCGGCCAATACGGGCGTTGTCCCCGGTCACGACAATCGGGCGCTCAATCAGTTTCGGGTTTTCTACCATCGCGGCGATGAGCTGCTCTTCCGTCAGCGCCGGATCGCCGAGCTTTAACTGGCTATAAATCTCTTCTTTCTGGCGCATCAAGTGGCGCGCGCTGCTGTAACCCAGCTGTTTGAGCAATTGTTTGAGGGTGGCCGCGTCCGGCGGCGTCTCCAGATACAGCACCACTTCCGGCTCGACGCCGTTTTCTTTCAGTAAATTCAGCGTTTCGCGGCTTTTGGAGCAGCGCGGGTTATGGTAAATCGTGACCGCACGAGACATTCTTTCTCCTTTTACATTTTCTCATAAGGGCGGAATCGCATTTGCAGCTGGCGCAACTGGTCAATACGCGCATCGTAGCGCGCCTGTTGCAGGCTGCCGACTTTCACCTGGGAGCTGGCGCTGCTTAACAGCGAAATAGACTGATCGAGTCTGCCCAGCAACGCCATCACTTCCGCGCGCGCCGCCAGTTCCTGATCGCGGTTGCCGAGCGCGGCCTGCGCCTGTGCCAACAGGTCCCAACCGTTGGAATCATCCGGATGGGAGAAGGTATAGCGGTTAAGGATTTTTACCGATTCGCCGGGCTGTTTCGCTTCAAGGTAGGCGTTCGCCAGGTTGAGTTGCAGCACCGGGTTATTTTTCAGATCCGGCGCGTTTTTCAGGCGATTAACCGCGTCGCTGGCCCTGCTCAGCCCCAGGTCGATATCGGTAGCCAGGTCGAGATACCAGGGATTGCCGGGCTGGGCGGCGATCAGCGGCTGCAACAAGGTACGGGCTTCGGCGAAGTTTTTACCCACCATCGCTTGCAAAGCCTTTCCGTACGCGGCAGCGTGCTGTTCACGAATATTCCCCTTCGCCCATGCGTCAAGAATATCGCTGGTCAGCTGGTTGCGCCCGGAGTTGTACATCCCCAGCGTGCGCGCTTTCGCCATATAGAAATCTTCCGATGATTGCGCCACGACCGGGCGCATCTGATTAGCGCGGTTGCGGGCATCGGAAAGACGGCTTTCCGGCAGCGGGTGCGTCAGCAGGATTTCCGGCGGACGCGACGAATAGCGCGCCTGGTCGAGCAGTTTTTCCAAGAACGTGGGCATCGCCTGCGGGTCGAAGCCGGAACGCTGGAGCACCTGAATGCCAATACGATCAGCTTCCTGCTCGTTTTGCTGGGTAAAACTGATCATACCCTGCTGGGTGCCGGCCAGCGTGCCAGTCAGCGCCGCCATACCGGCCTGCGGGCTGGCCATAGCAAGCAGAATCGACCCCAGCGCGCCCACCCAGGTAAGCGGGGCATTGCGCTTTTGATCTTCCATCGCGCGAGCCAGATGGCGCTGGGTAACGTGAGAAATTTCGTGCGCCATCACCGAAGCCAGCTGGCTTTCATTATCGGCGTAGCGGAATAGCGCGGTGTGCAGCACCACGTTGCCGCCGAAGAAGGCGAAGGCGTTGATTTCGTCGTTATTGATCAAAAAGAAATGAAACGGCGTGCGCACCGAATCCGCGTGAGCGACCAGCCGCATCCCCAGACCATTAATGTACTGTACCAGCAGGGGGTCGTTGATCAGCGGTGCGCTGCCGCGCAGCTGGCGAACATAGTAATCGCCCATCTGCATTTCCTGACCAATGGAAAGGGTGCTGCCCGCCGACGTGCCCATATCGGGAAGTTCACTGGCGCTTTGCGCAAAGGCGGGAAGCGTCTGGCCTGCCATCATGGCGGTAATGAGCGTTGCAATCAGTGTCTTTTTCAACTGCCTGAACATAACCACGTCCTGTCTGTCTGGGATCACCTTTTGACCCGCGCGCCGCCGCTTTGTTCATTGCAGAACAAAAGGCCGGCTGAACGAGAAAAAGATATCTTAGTGAGCCTGAAGGCGATTGTCTTGAGGCGGCCAGAAAAAATGGGCTCTTTTTTTGTTTCGTTTAGATACAATCCGGATAGCGCTTTAGCTGGTATCTCAGGGAAAGAAAAATGCTCGATATGTTAATGCAGTGGTATCGCCGCCGGTTTTCCGACCCGGAAGCGATAGCGCTGCTGGTCATTCTGGTTGCAGGTTTCTGCATCCTGTTCTTTTTTCATAGCCTGTTAGCCCCGTTGCTGGTAGCCATTGTACTGGCGTTTTTGCTGGAGTGGCCCACGGTGCGCCTTGAGCGTATCGGCTGTTCGCGCACCCTGGCAGCGACGCTGGTTCTGGTGCTGTTTATCGGCATCGTGCTGGTGATGGCGTTTGTGGTGATCCCGGTGGCCTGGCAGCAGGGTATCTACCTGATCCGCGATATGCCGGGGATGCTTAACAAGCTGTCGGATTTTGCCGCCACTTTACCCAAACGCTACCCGGCCCTGATGGATGCGGGGATTATCGACGCCATGGCGGAGAATATGCGCGCCCGCATGACCGTGGTGGGGGATTCGGTGGTGAAATTCTCGCTGGCCTCGCTGGTAGGATTATTAACCCTCGCTATTTATCTGATCCTGGTGCCGCTGATGGTGTTTTTCCTGGTGAAAGACAAAGAGCAGATGCTGAATGCGGTGCGCCGGATATTACCGCGCAATCGCGGGCTGGCGGGCCAGGTATGGACCGAAATGAACCAGCAGATCACCAACTATATTCGCGGCAAAGTGCTGGAAATGGTGGTGGTCGGCGTCGCGACCTGGATTGGCTTTCGCATTTTTGGGCTCAATTATTCGCTGCTGCTGGCGGTGCTGGTGGGGCTGTCGGTACTTATCCCCTACATCGGCGCGTTTGTAGTGACCATCCCGGTCGTCTGCGTGGCGCTGTTTCAGTTTGGGCTGGGCACCGAGTTCTGGAGCTGTTTTGCCGTGTATCTGATTATTCAGGCGCTGGACGGCAATCTGCTGGTGCCGGTACTGTTCTCGGAAGCGGTGAACCTGCATCCGCTGGTGATTATTCTCTCGGTGGTGATTTTCGGCGGGCTATGGGGATTCTGGGGCGTATTCTTCGCCATCCCGCTGGCGACGCTGATTAAGGCTGTGGTTCATGCCTGGCCAGACGGGCTATCGGTGGAAGAGAACCCGTAACGCGCACAAAAAAGCCGACCTCGCGTCGGCTTTTTTACATCCAGAGCGGATTAACGGTTTTCGTTCAGCCAGGCCAGGATCACATCGTGGTGGTTGCTGGTTTTGAAATCGTCAAACACGTGTTCAACCACGCCGTTGCCGTCGAGCAAGAAACTGATGCGGTGAATGCCGTCATAGGTTTTTCCCATAAAGGATTTTTCGCCCCAGACGCCAAACTGTTCGCAGACATGGTGATCTTCATCGGAAAGCAGGGTGAAGTTAAGTAACTCTTTTTCCGCGAAGCGCGACAGTTTTTCCGGTTTATCGGTGCTGATCCCTAACACTTCAACACCGGCTTTTTTCAAATCGTCCATGTTGTCACGCAGTCCGCAGGCCTGCACGGTACAACCAGGCGTCATGGCCTTCGGGTAAAAATAAACCAGAACACGCTGTCCCTGGAAGTCGGTCAAATTTACTTGTTCACCGTCCTGATCGGGCAAGCTAAATTTTGGTGCGTTCTCTCCGGCTTTCAGTGGGTTCATTACGACACTCCGTCCTGTTCATCTTGCTGTTGATAGTTAACGACGTTAATACTGCCTTGCGCATTCAGTTCTGTACAGAGAGCTTTGAACGCTTGCTCGATTATTGTCGCATTATCCAGCGCGGGGCTGTGGGCGGTCATTTGAATATACAACTGGGCGCTTTTGCCGTTATCGGCAGGTTGGGTGCGCGACACCAGTTCGGCGATATTAAGATTATGCGCATCAAGCAGCGCGGTGAATCGCTCAATCAGATGCGGGGAGTCTTCCACTTCCACCTGCACCCACACCGTGGCGGGCATCGCCGGACGCGGGCGAGCGGTGGTGCGCTTCATCACAATCAGTAAATCAAGCTCCGCGCCTTTAAGCGGCAGCGTGGATTCAATCAGCGTGATCGCGTTCCAGCTCCCGGAAAGCAGCATGATAAACGTGAATTCGTCGCCCAGCATCGCCAGCCGGCTGTCTTCGATATTACAGCCGCAACTGCTGACGTGGCGGGTAATGGTATTCACGATACCGGAGCGGTCTGCGCCCAGCGCGGTAATAACAAGATAGTGTTGTGATGAGAGTGCCAAACGGATTCTTCCTGTGCCTCTGTGAATAATTATAAGGAAACCATAAAAAAAACCGCCATACAACAACCTGAACGCCCTTGTGCGCTTGCTTTTATAATGGCAGCAAACGTACCATTGAGTTTCTTGTTTGCACAGAGGATGGCCCATGTTCACGGGAAGTATTGTCGCGCTGATTACACCGATGGATCTCAAAGGTAATGTCTGTCGGTCGAGCCTGAAAAAACTGATTGATTACCATGTCGCCAGCGGAACCTCGGCGATTGTTTCTGTAGGGACGACCGGCGAGTCCGCAACCCTCAGCCATGATGAGCATGGCGACGTGGTAATGATGACGCTGGAACTGGCCGATGGCCGTATTCCGGTGATCGCCGGAACGGGTGCAAACGCGACCTCAGAGGCGATTAGCCTGACGCAGCGTTTCAACGACAGCGGCATTGTCGGCTGTCTGACCGTGACGCCATACTACAACCGTCCTACTCAGGAAGGTCTGTTCCAGCATTTCAAAGCCATCGCTGAAAACACCGATCTGCCGCAAATCCTGTATAATGTGCCGTCCCGTACCGGATGCGACATGCTGCCGGAAACGGTAGGCAGACTCTCGAAAGTTAAAAATATTGTCGGTATTAAAGAAGCGACAGGGAACTTAACGCGGGTTCACCAGATCAAAGAGCTGGTTTCAGACGACTTCATTCTGGTGAGCGGCGATGACGCCAGCGCGCTGGACTTTATGCAGCTGGGCGGCCACGGGGTGATTTCCGTTACCGCGAACGTTGCCGCGCGCGACATGGCTGACATGTGCAAACTTGCCGCAGCCGGCCAGTACCGTGAAGCTCGCGTGATTAACCAGCGTTTGATGCCGCTGCATCATAAACTGTTTGTTGAACCCAACCCGATCCCGGCTAAATGGGCATGTAAGGCGTTGGGACTTGTGGCGACCGATACGTTACGCTTGCCGATGACCCCGATCACCGACCATGGTCGTGACGAGGTTGCAGGCGCGCTTAAGCATGCTGGTCTGCTGTAAAGTTTAGGGAGATTTGATGGCTTACTCAGTACAGAAGTCGCGTGTGGCGAAAGTAGCAACCGTATCACTGGTGATGCTGCTCGCCGCCTGTAGTTCCGATTCGCGCTACAAGCGCCAGGTGAGCGGGGATGAGTCTTATCTGGATGCCGCGCCGCTGGCGGAACTTCATGCCCCGGCGGGGTTAATTCTGCCGGTTGAAAACGGCGACTATAACATTCCTGTGACCAACGGTAGCGGTCAGGTCGGTAAAGAACTGGATATTCGTCCGCCAGCACAGCCGCTGGCGCTGGTGACCGGCGCACGCACGCAGTTCACCGGTGATACCGCCACGCTGTTGCTGGAAAGCGGCCGCAGCGGTTCGCTCTGGCCGCAGGTAGTAAGCGCCGTTCAGTCTCATAACTATTCGATCGCTAAACGCGATGACGCGGCTCAAACCCTCAGCACCGACTGGGTACAGTGGAACCGCGCGGATGAAGATCAGCAGTATCGCGGTCGTTACCAGATCACCGTTCAGCCGCAGGGCTATCAGCAGGCGCTGGTAGTGAAACTGATTAATCTGGAGCAGGACGGTAAGCCTGTCGCCGACTCGGCGTCGCTCCAGCGCTATAGCGCGGAAATGCTCAACAGCATCGCCTCGTCGCTGGACAAAACCCAAACCGCTAACCAGAACGCGGCGGACAACCGTAACGCCAGCCAGATTGACGTGCAGAGCGCCGCCGATGACACCGGTTTACCCATGCTGGTGGTACGGGCGCCGTTTAACGTGGTATGGACCCGCCTGCCGGCAACCCTCGAAAAAGTGGGCATGAAGGTGACCGATTCGACCCGGTCAACCGGTAGCGTCGCCTTGACCTACAAGCCATTATCCGACGGTGACTGGCAGGATCTGGGCGCGCGCGACCCGGGTCTGAGCAGCGGTGATTATAAACTTCAGGTCGGCGACCTGGATAACCGCAGCAGCCTGCAGTTTATCGATCCGAAAGGACACACGCTGACTCAGTCGCAAAACGATGCGCTGGTGGCCGTATTCCAGGCCGCGTTCAGCAAGTAATAGCAGGGCCGGAGCACTCCGGCCTTTTTTATTAAGGCCACGCAATCGTGTGCGTCGCCGTAAGTAGCCATTTTTTTGCGTAAAACCTTTGAATCATCACACCTGGAGTAATAAAGATGCAAAAGCAAGCTGAGTTGTATCGCGGCAAAGCGAAAACCGTTTACAGCACGGAAAACCCCGATCTGTTGGTGCTCGAATTCCGTAACGATACGTCAGCAGGGGACGGCGCGCGCATCGAACAGTTCGATCGTAAGGGCATGGTGAACAACAAGTTCAATCATTTCATTATGACCAAACTGGAAGAAGCGGGCATCCCGACCCAGATGGAAGCGCTGCTCTCGGATACCGAATGTCTGGTGAAGAAGCTGGAAATGGTGCCGGTAGAGTGCGTGGTGCGTAACCGTGCGGCCGGCTCGCTGGTGAAGCGCCTGGGCATCGAAGAGGGCATTGAACTGAATCCGCCGCTGTTTGATATGTTCCTGAAAAACGACGCCATGCACGATCCGATGGTTAACGAGTCCTACTGCGAAACCTTTGGCTGGGTGAATAAAGAAAATCTGGCGCGCATGAAAGAGCTGACCTACAAAGCCAACGACGTGCTGAAAAAGCTGTTTGATGACGCCGGTCTGATCCTGGTGGATTTCAAACTGGAGTTCGGCCTGTTCAAGGGCGAAGTGGTGCTGGGCGATGAGTTCTCTCCGGACGGCAGCCGCCTGTGGGATAAGAACACCATGGACAAAATGGACAAAGACCGTTTCCGCCAGAGCCTGGGCGGACTGATTGAAGCTTATGAAGAAGTCGCGCGTCGTCTGGGCGTAAAACTGGACTGATCGCGCAATCGTTTACCGCTTCCGGGGCACGTATTCACGTGCCCCTGCCGATCTGGCTCCCTTTTCCTATGGAAATCCGCCCGTTAACCGCCTACGATCAGTCAATATTATTATAAAAGTTCGAGGTGGTTCATGCGTTGGCAAGGGCGTCGCGGCAGCGACAATATCGAAGACAGACGTAGCGACTCCCGTGGCCCGATGATGGGCGGCGGCGGTTTCCGTTTACCCGGCGGTAAAGGCGGCGTCGTGTTGCTGGTGATCGTGGTGATTGCCAGTTTCTATGGCGTGGATCTCACCTCGCTATTAACCGGCGGGCAACCCGTCTCCCAACAAACCAGCCGTTCTGTCAGCCCCAATGAGGATGAAGCGGCGAAGTTCACGTCGGTCATTCTGGCAACCACCGAAGACACCTGGGGCCAGATCTTTGAGCGCCAGGGCCGCACTTATCAGCAACCTAAGCTGGTGATGTATCGCGGCGCGACGCGTACCGGTTGCGGCACCGGGCAATCGGTAATGGGGCCGTTTTACTGTCCGGCGGACAGCACCGTGTATATCGATCTCTCTTTCTATGACGACATGAACAGCAAGCTGGGAGCGGAAGGCGACTTCGCGCAGGGCTATGTGATTGCCCACGAAGTCGGGCATCACGTGCAGAAGCTGATGGGCATTGAGCCGAAAGTGCGAGAAATGCAGCGCAATGCGTCAGAAGCGGAAGTGAACCGTCTCTCCGTGCGAATGGAATTACAGGCTGACTGCTTTGCCGGCGTCTGGGGTCACAGCATGCAGCAGCAGGGCGTGCTGGAAGCCGGGGATTTACAGGAAGCGCTGAATGCGGCGGAAGCCATTGGCGACGATCGCCTGCAACAGCAAAGCCAGGGGCGCGTCATTCCGGACAGCTTCACCCACGGCACGTCTGAACAGCGTTACACCTGGTTCAAGCGCGGCTTCGACAGCGGCGATCCGGCGCAGTGCAACACCTTCGGCAATAAACTGTAACCGGCGCATTGAGCAAGGAAGCCGATATGGAGCCTGTGACTGCTCTCACCGCCGCAATGGCGCGAGCGGGTATTCGACGTTTGCTGGTGCTGGCGGGTGAGAGCGCGTGGAGCAACGCTACCGTTCTCCAGCTTGCCGGCGTATTGCCTGCCCGCTGGCTGTGGGTAGGCGAACATCCCCTGTTCGAACTGCATTCTCCTTCCTCCAGCGTTCGCACTCTGTTAGGGCGTGAATTCGGCCATACCGTCTTTGATGCCAGGCAGGGGTTAGATGTCGAAGCCCTTGCCGTCGTCGCCGGTACGCTGAAAGCCGGAAGCTGGCTGGTGCTGTTGACGCCACCGTGGGAACAGTGGCCGCAACAGCCGGATGCCGATTCCCGCCGCTGGGCAGATAGCCCTTCCCCCCTTGCCACTCCGCACTTTATTGCCCGTCTGCAACGCGTCTTCGCGCACGATGGCGAAGTGGTGTGCTGGCATCAGCATCAGCCCGTTGACTTTACGCTTTCATTGCCGCGCCCTGACTGGCATCCGGCGAATGGCGCGCCGCTGCGCCAGCAGGCAGACATCCTTCACGCCTTGCAGAGTATGCAGCGTGGCGTCGCCGTGGTGACCGCGCCGCGCGGACGCGGGAAATCGGCGCTGGCCGGAATGCTGATCGCGGGCTGCACCGGCAACTGCATCGTCACCGCGCCGTCCCGTGCCGCCACGGATGTCCTGGCGGAGTACGCCGCCGATAAATTTCACTTCCTGGCGCCTGATGCGCTGCTTGAAATGACCCACACCGCACAGGCTCCGCAGGCCGACTGGCTGGTGATTGAAGAAGCCGCTGCCATTCCTGGCCCGCTGTTAAGCGCGCTGATTGCCGCCTGGCCGCGCGTTTTGCTGGTGACCACTGTTCAGGGCTACGAAGGCACCGGGCGCGGTTTTATGCTTAAGTTTTGCGCGGGAGTGCCTGGCATCCGGCAGTTCGCGCTGTCGCACCCGATCCGCTGGGCGGATAACGATCCCCTTGAACGGGTGCTGGATACGCTGCTGCTGTTTAAGGACGAGGACTTTGCTCGCGCCCCACAGGGAGACGTTCAGTTTAGCGCCCTTGGGCAGGAACAGTGGGAAACGGATCCCTCAGGGATGGCCTCGGTATACCAGTTATTATGCGGTGCGCACTACCGCACATCCCCCCTTGATTTACGCCGCATGATGGATGCGCCGGGCCAGCAGATTATCGCCGGAACGGCAGGGGATAAAACGGCGGCGGCGCTGTGGCTGCTGGAAGAGGGCGGGCTTAGCCCGGCGCTGAGCCAGGCCGTGTGGGCGGGCTATCGCCGACCGCGCGGCAATCTGGTGGCGCAATCTCTGGCGGCGCACGGCGGCGACCCCTTTGCGGCAACGTTAAAAGGCTTGCGGATCAGCCGGATCGCCGTGCATCCCGCCCGGCAGCGCGAAGGGCTGGGCCAGGCATTAATCAGCTGGGCGCGTCGCCATCATGCGCAGGACGTCGATTATCTCTCGGTGAGCTTTGGCTATACCGAAACCCTGTGGCGCTTCTGGCAGCGATGCGGCTTTACCCTGGCGCGCATCGGCAGCCACCGGGAAGCCAGCAGCGGCTGTTACAACGCCATCGCGCTGCTGCCGCTTACGCCAGCAGGCGCGGCGCTGGTTAGTCAGGAGCGGGCGCGCTTTGAGCGGGATGCGCCATTCCTGCAATCCTGGATTGAGGAAAAATTGCCCGTACAAGGCGTGATGGCGACTACGCTTAATGATGATGACTGGCGTGAACTTGCCGGATTCGCATTTGCCCATCGCCCGCTGGAAACCTGTCTGGGGAGCCTTAACCGACTGGTTATTGCCAGCCCGCAGTCACTTCCTGCGCTGCGAGGACGCCTCGACGCGCGCCAGTCCGTTTCATCGCTGTGCCGGACGCTGCGTCTGAGCGGGCGGAAGGCGTTACTGGCGCACTGCCGCCAGGAAGCGTCGCAGGCGTTATATCAGCTCGACCGTGCCCGACACGACGCGTTAAAAAATCAGGTTTTGCAATTGCAATTTTTCCACTGAGTTGTTCAGTGAAATGGCATGGTCATCGTTTTTCCGGAGCGTAGACTGTATCCACTAACCAGGGAGATAACCATGAATCATGACCACGTTGTTGTTCAAAGCCCAGCCGCACCCGCCAAACAGTTGCTGCTGTTATTTCATGGCGTGGGCGATAATCCGGTCTCCATGGGTGAAATTGGCCGTCATTTCGCGCCGCTGTTTCCTGAGGCGCTGGTGGTCAGCATCGGCGGGCC
The DNA here is from genome assembly GCF_009907385.1 of Atlantibacter hermannii. Lineage (GTDB taxonomy): Bacteria > Pseudomonadota > Gammaproteobacteria > Enterobacterales > Enterobacteriaceae > Atlantibacter > Atlantibacter hermannii_A. The sequence continues at coordinate 2,361 of NZ_JAAATR010000112.1, read as the reverse complement.
TCACCCGAGCGGTCCCGCGCCGGGGCGTCAATGGTTTTCCGTGGCGGGCGTAACGGAAGATAACCGTCAGCAGCGCATTGATGACATCATGCCGCTGTTTATCGAAACCGTGCGCTACTGGCAGCAGCAGAGCGGGGTCGATGCGGGCGCGACGGCACTGATCGGCTTCTCGCAGGGGGCGATGATGGCGCTGGAGAGCATCAAGGCGCAACCGGGCCTGGCGTCACGGGTTATCGCGTTTAATGGCCGTTTTGCCCGGCTTCCTGAGCATGTCACCACCGCGACCACGGTGCATTTAATCCATGGCGATGAGGACCGGGTCATCGAACTCTCCCATGCGGTGCGGGCTGAAGAGGCGCTGACCCAGGCGGGCGGCGATGTCACGCTGGACGTTATCGAGGATTTAGGCCACGCCATTAATGGCCGCAGCATGCAGGTGGCGCTGGATCATCTGCGCTATACCGTGCCGAAGCGCTACTTCGATGAGGCGCTTAGCGGCGGTAAGCCAAATGATGACGATATTATTGAGATGATATAAAAAAACCCTCGCAAGAGGGTTTTTCATTGATTAAGGCCGGTTACGGCTTTTTCTTCGGCCAGTCGTCTTCATCATCCCATTTATCGTTAAAGTCACGATGCGGGGGCAATTCCGGACGATTGTTCAAAAACTTCTTATGATCGATGCGCTTAAGGTCTTTGATGACGTTCAGCAACACGCCAACCAGGAAAACCAGTACCAGCACCCACCAGTATTTCGCGAGCAAATCCATGTAGTTCCTCCCGGAACGACTCGTCAGGCGACGAGTTGCTCCATAATGCGTTGATACATGCGGGCCAGCAGTTGCAGGTCGGCGGCGTTCACGCACTCATTGATTTTATGAATGGTGGCGTTAACCGGCCCAAGCTCCACAACCTGCGCACCCATTCGGGCGATAAACCGTCCGTCTGAGGTGCCGCCTGTGGTCAACAGTTGGGGTTTGATTTCATTATAGTGTGCAACCGCATTCACCACCGCATCCACCAGTTTGCCGCGCGACGTCAGGAACGGCTGGCCGGACAGCCACCAGTCCACGCTGTAACGCAGTTGATGGCGATCGAGGATCTCGATGACCCGCTGTTTAATCAGCTCGTCGGTCAGTTCGGTGCTGAAGCGGAAGTTAAACTGCACGAACAGATCGCCCGGGATCACGTTATTGCTGCCGGTGCCGGCTTTGATATTGGCAACCTGCATGCTGGTGGGCGGGAAGAAAGCGTTGCCGCGATCCCACTCAATGCCGACCAGCTCCGCCAGCATCGGCGCCGCGCGGTGCACCGGGTTATCCGCCAGGTGCGGGTAGGCTACATGGCCCTGCACGCCGTGAATGGTCAGGTTGCAGGTTAGCGAACCGCGTCGACCGTTTTTCACCACATCGCCCACCACCTCGGTGCTGGACGGCTCACCCACCAGGCAATAGTCCAGCCGCTCGTTACGCGCCATTAATTCTTCCACGACCTTAACGGTGCCGTTTTTGGCGCTGGCTTCTTCATCGGAAGTGATCAGAAACGCGAGGCGCCCTTTATGGTGTGGATGTTGAGCGACGAAGCGCTCTGCTGCGACAACCATCGCAGCAAGGGAACCTTTCATATCCGCCGCGCCGCGACCAAACAGCATGCCGTCGCGAATGGTGGGTTCAAACGGCGGATTGATCCAGCGGTCGGCATCGCCTGCGGGCACCACGTCGGTATGTCCGGCAAAGGCCAGCGTTTCGCCCTGACCGCGCCACGCCCAGACGTTTTGGGTATCGCCAAAATCCATCGATTCGACGGTAAAACCAATGGCGCGCAAGCGTTCGATGAGTAACGCCTGGCAGCCCGCATCATCGGGGCTCAAAGAAGGGCGACGAATAAGCTGCTGTGTCAGCTCAATAACCGGGCAGGACATAACACTACACCTCGTTGAAATACTGCTGATACTGAGTTTCATTGAAACCCAGCAGCATAGGCTTACCGGGCGCGCAGAGCAATGGGCGTTTGATCATTGCAGGCATTTCAATCATCAAGGCAATTGCGCCCGGCGCGTCGGTTACGGCGTGACGTTGGGCTTCATCCAGCTTGCGCCAGGTGGTGCCGCGGGTATTTAACAGAGCCTGCCAGCCCAGTTCATCGGCAAATTTATGCATCATTTCTGCATTAATCCCATCAACGCGATAGTCGTGGAATTGATAAACGATTTGGTGGCTTTCCAACCAGCGTCGTGCTTTTTTGACGGTGTCGCAGTTTTTGATGCCATGCAGAATGACCATATTGAGTCCTTTTGTAGTAATAGAGTTTATTAAATCAAATTTTTAGAATAATTAAATAGAATGAATGCCTGTCCTGCAA
>NZ_JAAATR010000111.1 GCF_009907385.1 Atlantibacter hermannii | reverse complement strand
GTAGAGCGCACCCTTGGTAAGGGTGAGGTCGGCAGTTCGAATCTGCCTATCAGCACCACTTCTTTTTTCCTCCCTGCTTCTTTTCTGTTTATATTCAACAAATTCAGGCTTGTGCCTGGTTGATGTGGTGATATCACCGATTTATCCGTGTCTTAGAGGGACAATCGATGTCTAAAGAAAAGTTTGAACGTACAAAACCGCACGTTAACGTCGGTACTATCGGCCACGTTGACCATGGTAAAACAACGCTGACCGCTGCCATCACTACCGTTCTGGCT
>NZ_JAAATR010000110.1 GCF_009907385.1 Atlantibacter hermannii | reverse complement strand
GTTTATCCCCGCTGGCGCGGGGAACACCGCAGACACGCAGGAAAGATGAAGTTTTTCCGCGGTTTATCCCCGCTGGCGCGGGGAACACAGTTGCTTCCGCTTCCTGAAGTTGAGGAGCCGCGGTTTATCCCCGCTGGCGCGGGGAACACTCGGGGCGAGCCCTCTGCGCGCCGGAGCATCGCGGTTTATCCCCGCTGGCGCGGGGAACACCATTAACTGCTGCCATGCCTTAGGATTGCCGCCGGTTTATCCCCGCTGGCGCGGGGA
>NZ_JAAATR010000011.1 GCF_009907385.1 Atlantibacter hermannii | reverse complement strand
CCCAGTCGTAAGACTGGGCCTTTTGTCGTTCATAACGTATGGTTTTCCTTCCCTGACATCATCGCCTCCCGTTGCATTTTTGTTCTACGCTTTCCCGTTCGTGAAACTTTTTCACCTTTCACATGCAAGCTCGACATTTTGGTTAATCCTGGTTATTGTCAGGCATCTGGATGTCTAAACGTTTAAACGTATGCAGTGAGGATATAAGGTTATGCCAATTCGGGTACCTGATGAGTTGCCAGCAGTGAATTTTTTGCGCGCGGAGAACGTCTTTGTGATGACCACATCGCGCGCCAGTATTCAGGAGATTCGTCCGCTTAAGCTTTTGATTCTCAACTTAATGCCAAAGAAAATTGAGACCGAAAATCAGTTCTTGAGATTGCTGTCGAACTCTCCGCTGCAGCTCGATATCCAGCTATTACGTATCGATTCTCGTGAGTCTCGCAACACGCCAGCTGAGCATTTGAATAATTTCTACTGTAATTTTGAAGATATCTGTCATGAGAACTTTGACGGCCTGATTGTGACGGGTGCGCCGCTGGGCCTGGTAGAGTTTAATGACGTTGCCTACTGGCCGCAGATCAAGCAGGTACTGGAGTGGGCAAAAGAGCACGTCACGTCTACACTGTTTGTCTGTTGGGCGGTCCAGGCCGCGTTGAACATTCTGTACGGTATCCCCAAGCAAACGCGTCAGGAAAAGCTTTCGGGCGTCTATGAGCATTACATCACGCAACCCCACGCGCTGCTCACCAAAGGTTTTGATGATACTTTTCTTGCGCCGCACTCTCGCTATGCTGATTTCCCGGCAGCGTTGATTCGTGACTACACCGATTTAGAGATCCTGGCGGAAACGGAAGGTGGAGATGCTTATCTGTTCGCCAGTAAAGATAAGCGCATCGCGTTTGTCACCGGCCACCCTGAATACGATGCCAATACCCTGGCAGGGGAATACTTCCGGGACGTGGATGCCGGGCTAACGCCTGAGGTGCCCTATAACTATTTTCCGGGTAACGATCCGCAAAACAAACCGCGCGCGACCTGGCGCAGCCATGGCAATTTGCTGTTCACCAACTGGCTCAACTATTACGTCTACCAGATCACGCCATACGATCTGCGCCATATGAATCCAACGCTCGATTAAGCGTTTCAGCACCTTATCGCAGGCACCTTCGGGTGCCTTTTTTGTTTCTGAAAATGGCTTCTTTGTATGATTTAACTTTTTTCAATTAAAAAACAAATAGTTAATGCATTTTAATTTCAAAAATGGAAATTGTTTTTGATTTTGTAAAATGTTTGAGTAGTCTTAATTGTGCTGAACGAAAAATACCCGCGTGGGATCGCGTTCGCAATGCGCAGTTTCTGGACTGGATCAACATTGAGGATCAAGAGCATGACACAACAGGCAACGACGACCGAGCTGACCTTCGAACAGCCTTTTGGCGAGCAGGAGCGGGAAATTTTAACGCCGGATGCGGTGGAGTTTCTTTCTGAACTAGTCAGCCGCTTTACGGTTAAACGCAACCAGCTGCTGGCCGAGCGTGTGAAGGTCCAGTCAGAAATCGACAAGGGTAAGTTGCCAGATTTCATTTCGGAAACAGCTTCCATTCGAAATGCAGACTGGACGATCCGGGGAATTCCCGAGGATTTACAGGATCGTCGCGTTGAGATCACCGGGCCGGTGGAGCGTAAGATGGTGATCAACGCCCTTAACGCCAACGTCAAAGTCTTCATGGCGGATTTCGAAGACTCGCTGGCGCCGAGCTGGAATAAAGTCATCGACGGGCAGATCAACCTGCGCGATGCCATTCGCGGCACCATCTCATGGACCAACGAAGCCGGTAAAATCTACCAGCTGAAGCCCGAGCCCGCGGTGCTGATTTGCCGCGTTCGCGGTCTGCACCTGCCGGAAAAACATGTGACCTGGCGCGGTGAAGCCATTCCCGGCAGCCTGTTTGATTTCGCGCTCTACTTTTTCCACAACGTGGATGCGTTGCTGGCGAAAGGCAGCGGCCCTTACTTCTATCTGCCGAAAACGCAGTCATGGCAGGAAGCCGCCTGGTGGAGCGAAGTCTTTAGCTTTGCAGAAGACCGTTTTGAACTGCCGCGCGGCACCATCAAAGCCACCCTGCTGATCGAAACCCTGCCAGCGGTGTTCCAGATGGATGAAATCCTCCACGCCCTGCGTGACCATATCGTTGGGCTGAACTGTGGCCGCTGGGACTACATCTTTAGCTATATCAAAACGTTAAAAAATCACCCTGACCGCGTTTTACCCGATCGCCAGAGCGTAACGATGGAAAAACCGTTCCTCAACGCCTACTCGCGCCTGTTGATCAGAACCTGCCATCGTCGCGGCGCTTTTGCCATGGGCGGCATGGCGGCGTTTATTCCCAGCAAAGACGCGGAGCGCAACAACTGGGTGTTGAATAAAGTCAAAGCGGATAAAGAGCTGGAAGCCACGAACGGCCACGATGGCACCTGGATTGCCCATCCGGGCCTGGGTGATACCGTTATGGAGGTTTTCAATAAGGCACTCGGCACCAATAAAAACCAGCTCGACGTCACCCGTGAACAGGATGCCCCGATCACCGCCGCTGACCTGCTGGAGCCCTGCCCCGGCGAGCGCACCGAAGAGGGCATGCGCGCTAACATTCGCGTCGCGGTGCAGTACATCGAAGCCTGGATCTCCGGCAACGGCTGCGTACCGATTTACGGCCTGATGGAAGACGCCGCCACCGCTGAAATTTCCCGTACCTCTATCTGGCAATGGATCCACCACCAGAAAACGCTCAGCAACGGCAAACCCGTCACCAAAGCGCTGTTCCGCCAGATGCTGGCCGAAGAGATGCAGGTGATCCAGGAGGAGCTCGGCGAACACCGCTTCAGCCAGGGGCGCTTTGACGACGCGGCGCGCCTGATGGAGCAGATCACGACCTCCGACGAGCTGGTCGACTTCCTGACCCTGCCGGGCTACCGCTTGCTGGCGTAATCAACCCTTAATAACAACTACCCTATGGAGCATCTGCACATGACGACAACTCGTACCCAACAAATTGAACAATTAGAACAAGAGTGGAAACAGGCGCGTTGGGAAGGGATCACGCGCCCGTACAGCGCGGAAGAGGTGGTGAAACTGCGCGGTTCGGTTAACCCGGAATGCACCCTGGCGCAGCTGGGCGCGGCCAAAATGTGGCGTCTGCTGCATGGCGAATCGAAGAAAGGCTACGTGAACAGTCTCGGCGCGCTGACCGGCGGCCAGGCGTTGCAGCAGGCGAAGGCGGGCATCGAGGCGGTTTATCTCTCCGGCTGGCAGGTGGCCGCAGATGCTAACCTGGCCTCCAGCATGTATCCGGATCAATCCCTGTATCCTGCCAACTCGGTCCCGGCGGTGGTGGAGCGGATCAACAACACGTTCCGCCGCGCGGATCAGATCCAGTGGGCTTCCAGTATCGAGCCGGGCGATCCGCGCTATGTGGATTACTTCCTGCCGATCGTGGCGGATGCCGAAGCCGGGTTTGGCGGCGTGCTGAACGCGTTTGAGCTGATGAAATCGATGATTGAAGCCGGTGCAGCGGCGGTTCATTTCGAAGATCAGCTGGCCTCGGTGAAGAAGTGCGGGCACATGGGCGGTAAAGTGCTGGTGCCGACACAGGAAGCCATCCAGAAGCTGGTTGCCGCGCGTCTGGCTGCCGACGTGATGGGCGTGCCGACGCTGCTGATCGCCCGTACCGATGCCGATGCCGCGGACCTGATCACCTCCGACTGCGACGAATATGACCGTGAATTTATCTCCGGCGAGCGCACCTCGGAAGGTTTCTTCCGCACCCATGCGGGCATTGAACAGGCCATCAGCCGTGGGCTGGCCTACGCACCGTATGCCGATCTGGTGTGGTGCGAAACCTCGAAGCCGGACCTGGACCAGGCGCGTCGCTTTGCCGAAGCAATCCACGCCAAATTCCCCGGCAAGCTGCTGGCCTACAACTGTTCGCCGTCGTTTAACTGGAAGAAAAACCTCGATGACAACACTATCGCGACCTTCCAGCAGGAACTGTCGGATATGGGCTACAAATACCAGTTCATCACGCTGGCGGGCATCCACAGCATGTGGTTCAACATGTTCAACCTGGCGCATGCTTATGCGCAGGGCGAAGGCATGAAACACTACGTGGAGCGCGTTCAGGAGCCGGAATTCGCCGCCGCAAAAGAGGGTTACACCTTCGTTTCCCATCAGCAGGAAGTGGGCACCGGCTACTTCGATAAAGTCACCACCATCATCCAGGGCGGAGCCTCATCCGTCACGGCCCTGACCGGTTCGACGGAAGAGTCGCAATTCTGATAAGCCCGACGCCCTCTTCCCGACGGGAGAGGGCATCCATCTGATGGAGAGTGCTATGCCGCGTGGCCTGGAATTGTTGATCGCGCAAACCATCCTGCAAGGGTTTGACGCGCAGTATGGCCGTTTTCTGGAAGTGACCTCCGGGGCGCAGCAGCGCTTTGAGCAGGCGGACTGGCAGGCTGTCCAGCAGGCCATGAAAAAGCGTATTCATCTGTACGACCACCACGTCGGCCTGGTGGTTGAGCAACTGCGCTGCATCACCAACGGCAAAAGCACCGATGCCGACTTTTTATTGCAGGTGAAACAGCACTATACCGAGCTATTGCCCGACTATCCCCGCTTCGAGATTGCCGAAAGCTTCTTTAACTCCGTTTACTGTCGGTTGTTCGACCATCAGTCTCTGACGCCGGAACGGCTGTTTATTTTCAGCTCCCAGCCTGAGCGGCGGTTTCGCACCATCCCCCGTCCGCTGGCGAAAGACTTTTACCCGAAGCAGGGCTGGCCTGCGCTGCTCACCCGGCTATTAAAAGATTTGCCGCTGCGCCTGCCCTGGCAGGATTTGGACCGCGATGTGGGTTACATCATCAATCACCTCACCGAAACGCTGGGCGAGGAGATGCGGGATAAAGTGCATTTACAGGTCGCCAACGAGCTGTTTTACCGTAATAAAGCGGCCTGGCTGGTGGCGAAACTGGTGCTGCCGTCCGGCACGCTACCGTTTCTGTTGCCGATCCACCGCAGCAATGAAGGCGAGCTGTTTATCGATACCTGCTTAACCCGCCCGGCGGAAGCCAGCATCGTGTTTGGCTTCGCGCGCTCCTATTTTATGGTGTACGCGCCGCTGCCCGCTGCGCTGGTGGAGTGGCTGCGCGAGATCTTACCTGGCAAAACCACCGCCGAACTGTATATGGCGATTGGCTGCCAGAAGCACGGCAAAACCGAAAGCTACCGCGAATACCTGCACTACCTCGCCCGGAGCAACGAGCAGTTTATCGAAGCGCCGGGCATACGCGGCATGGTGATGCTGGTGTTCACGCTGCCCGGCTTCGACCGGGTGTTCAAGGTCATTAAAGATAAATTCGCTCCGCAGAAAGAGATGGATGAAGCCCACGTGCGCGCCTGTTACCAGCTGGTGAAAGAGCACGACCGCGTCGGGCGCATGGCGGATACCCAGGAATTCGAAAATTTTGTGCTGGAAAAACGCCAGATCGACCCGGCGCTGATGGCGCTGCTGTTGCAGGAAGCGCCGCAGAAAATCACCGATCTGGGCGATAAGATCGCCATACGCCACCTCTACATTGAACGGCGCATGGTGCCGCTGAATATCTGGCTGGAACAGGTGCAGGGCCAACAGCTGCGCGACGCCATTGAAGAGTACGGCAACGCCATCCGCCAGCTGGCTGCCGCCAATATTTTCCCCGGCGATATGCTGTTTAAAAACTTTGGCGTTACCCGTCATGGCCGGGTGGTTTTTTATGATTACGACGAAATTTGCTACATGACCGAGGTGAATTTTCGCGATATCCCGCCGCCGCGCTACCCGGAAGACGAAATGGCATCGGAGCCGTGGTACAGCGTTGCGCCAGGGGATGTATTTCCTGAAGAATTCCGCCACTGGCTGTGCGCCGACCCGCGCATCAAACCGCTGTTTGAGGAGATGCACGCCGAGCTGTTTCAGGCGGAGTACTGGCGGGCGTTACAGGCGCGTATTCGTCACGGTCACGTGGAAGATGTGTATGCCTATCGACGGCGGCAGCGCTTTTGCCAGCGCTATGCACACCACGCCGCTGATACTGCCGCCTCCTGAACGGGAGGCGGTATCGCTTTTAACGCACGCCGCCGTAAGCCAGCGTCACTTCTTTCGCCGCTTTGATGGCCATCGCGCCCAGCTCGGTTACCCGATCGTCGGTAATGCGGGATATCGGGCCGGAAATAGAAATCGCCGCAAACGGCTGGTGGTGCTCGTCGTAAATGCACGACGCCACGCAGCGTAATCCCAGCGCATGTTCTTCATCGTCGAACGAGTAACCGCGCTTGCGGGTTTGTGCCAGGTCTTCTTTCAGATGGGCCGGGGAAACCAGCGTGGCATGGGTATAGGCGTGCAGCCCTTTGCGGTGCAGCAGTGCGGTGACGTCATCTTCGGGGAGCTGCGCCAGAAAGGCTTTGCCCGCGCCGGAGGCGTGCATCGGCAGTTTGCCGCCGATCGGGGCGGACATGCGCATCAGCTGGGTACACTGTACCTGGTCGATAATAATCGCCTGATGATCGCTCTGGTCCAGCACCGCCAGGTTGACGGTTTCACCGGAGGCTTCCATCAGTTTGCGCAGCATCGGGTGCACAATCGCCAGCAAATTGCGGCTTTGCAGGAAGCTGCTGCCGACGATAAACGCATGCGCGCCAATCGACCAGTGGCCTAAATCCCCCACCTGGCGGACAAAACCAAGCTGTTGCATGGTGGTCAGCAGGCGGTGAGTCGTTGAATTGGGCAGCCCGGCTTGCTGGGCGAGCTCGGTCAGCGCCACGCTGCCGTGTGATTCGGCAATCCATTCAAGGAGCTTTAGCCCGCGCGTCAGCGATTGTACCTGGCCGGTAGCCTGGGGCGCTGGAGCCGCAGCGGCGGTGCGAGGTTTTTTTCCACGTTTAACGGGAACGGCGGCAACCATGGGTGTCTCCTTTTTCTGTATCGTGGAAATAGTTTTCGTTTTATTTGAGTATAATGCAACCCTGGAAAAACTGATCGGATGAGTTCCCCGGGAAAGCACTAAATTTCAGGAAATCAGCGCAGTTGGCGCGTTTTATGAATGAACATCTCTCATGTTGCCATCCTGTGACTTTTCGCCTGTGGCCGAGTGTGCCAGTATGGGCGCATGGCCTGACAGGGCTGAATAACGATCCGGGAGTAAGAGTGACTAATAACAGAGAAAAACTGCTACAGCAGTTGAATGAACGTATTCTGGTGCTGGACGGCGGTATGGGGACCATGATCCAGAGCTATCGTCTGGAAGAAGCAGACTATCGCGGCGAGCGCTTCGCCGACTGGGCGTCCGATTTAAAAGGCAACAACGACCTGCTGGTCCTCACGAAACCGGAAACCATCGCTGCAATCCACTACGCCTATTTCGAAGCGGGCGCAGACATTGTTGAAACCAACACCTTTAATGCCACCACCATCGCCATGGCCGATTACCATATGGAATCGCTGTCGGCGGAGATCAACTACGAAGCCGCGAAGCTGGCGCGCGCCTGCGCCGATGAGTGGACCGCGCGTACGCCGGAAAAACCGCGCTATGTCGCCGGGGTGCTCGGCCCGACTAACCGCACCGCGTCAATTTCACCGGACGTTAACGATCCGGCGTATCGCAACGTCACGTTTAACCAACTGGTGGAAGCCTATCGCGAGTCGACCCGCGCGCTGGTGGAAGGCGGCTCAGATCTGATCCTGATTGAAACCGTGTTCGACACCCTTAACGCCAAAGCGGCGATTTTCGCGGTAAAAAGCGAGTTCGAAGCGCTGGGCGTTGATTTGCCGATCATGATTTCCGGCACCATTACCGATGCGTCGGGCCGTACCCTGTCCGGGCAAACCACCGAAGCGTTCTATAACTCCCTGCGCCATGCCGATGCGCTGTCCTTCGGCCTGAACTGCGCGCTGGGGCCTGACGAACTGCGCCAGTATGTGGCGGAGCTGTCGCGCGTGGCGGAATGCTATGTCACCGCGCACCCCAACGCCGGCCTGCCAAACGCCTTCGGTGAATACGATTTGGATGCCGATGTGATGGCGGCGCAAATCGGCGAGTGGGCGCAGGCGGGCTTCTTAAACATCGTCGGCGGCTGTTGCGGCACCACGCCAGCGCACATTGCCGCCATGAGCAAAGCCGTGGAAGGCGTTGCGCCGCGAAAACTGCCGGAGCTCCCGGTGGCCTGCCGTCTTTCTGGCCTTGAGCCGCTCAACATCGGTGCCGACAGCCTGTTCGTCAACGTGGGTGAGCGCACCAACGTCACCGGCTCCGCCAAATTCAAGCGCCTGATTAAAGAAGAAAAATACAGCGAAGCGCTGGAAGTGGCGTTGCAGCAGGTTGAAAGCGGCGCGCAAATCATCGACATCAACATGGATGAAGGGATGCTTGACGCCGAAGCGGCGATGGTGCGTTTCCTGAATCTGATTGCCGGTGAGCCGGATATCGCTCGCGTGCCGATCATGATCGACTCCTCGAAATGGGACGTGATTGAGAAAGGCTTACAGTGCATCCAGGGTAAAGGCATCGTGAACTCGATCTCCATGAAAGAAGGGGTTGAGACTTTTATCCATCACGCGAAGCTGGTGCGCCGCTACGGCGCGGCCATGGTGGTAATGGCGTTCGATGAAGTCGGCCAGGCCGATACCCGCGAGCGCAAAATCGAAATCTGCCGCCGGGCCTACAAAATTCTCACTGAAGACGTGGGCTTCCCGCCGGAAGACATCATTTTCGACCCGAATATCTTCGCCGTGGCGACGGGGATTGAAGAGCATAACAACTACGCCCAGGATTTTATCGGCGCGTGTGAAGACATCAAGCGCGAACTGCCGCATGCGATGATCTCCGGCGGCGTGTCGAACGTGTCGTTCTCGTTCCGCGGCAACGACCCGGTGCGTGAAGCCATTCACGCCGTGTTTCTTTACTACGCCATTCGCAACGGTATGGACATGGGGATCGTCAACGCCGGGCAACTGGCGATTTATGACGACCTGCCTGCAGAACTGCGTGACGCGGTGGAAGACGTGATCCTTAACCGTCGCGAAGACGGCACCGAGCGTTTGCTGGAACTGGCGGAAAAATACCGCGGCAGCAAAGGCGACGATGCCGCCAACGCCCAGCAGGCCGAGTGGCGCAGTTGGGACGTGGCGAAGCGTCTCGAATATTCGCTGGTAAAAGGCATCACCGAATTTATTGAAGAGGACACCGAGCAGGCGCGCCAACAGGCGGCGCGCCCGATTGAGGTCATCGAAGGGCCGCTGATGGCGGGCATGAACGTGGTGGGCGACCTGTTTGGTGAAGGGAAAATGTTCCTGCCGCAGGTGGTGAAATCCGCGCGCGTGATGAAGCAGGCGGTGGCTTACCTTGAACCCTTTATTAACGCCAGCAAAGAGCAGGGCAAAAGCAACGGCAAAATCGTGCTGGCGACGGTGAAAGGCGACGTTCACGATATCGGTAAAAACATCGTCGGCGTGGTGTTGCAGTGCAATAACTATGAAATCATCGACCTTGGCGTGATGGTGCCGACCGATAAAATCCTCAAAACCGCACGCGAAGTGAATGCCGATATCATCGGGCTTTCCGGGCTGATCACCCCGTCGCTGGATGAAATGGTCAACGTTGCCAAAGAGATGGAGCGCCAGGGCTTTACGCTGCCGCTGCTGATCGGCGGCGCGACCACCTCCAAGGCGCATACTGCGGTAAAAATTGAGCAGAACTACAGCGGCCCGACGGTTTACGTGCAGAATGCCTCGCGTACCGTGGGCGTGGTGTCGTCGTTATTGTCCGATACGCTGCGCGACGATTTTGTGGCGCGAACGCGTAAAGAGTATGACACCGTGCGTGTTCAGCATGGACGGAAAAACCGCGCACCCCGCCGGTCACGTTGCAGGCCGCGCGTGAGAATGACCTGGCGTTCGACTGGGAAAGTTATACGCCGCCGGTGGCCCATCGCCTGGGCGTGCAGGAAGTGACGGCCAGCATCGAAACGCTGCGTAATTATATCGACTGGACGCCGTTCTTTATGACCTGGTCGCTGGCCGGAAAATATCCGCGCATTATGGAAGATGAAATCGTTGGCGAAGAGGCGAAGCGCCTGTTCAAAGACGCCAATGATATGCTCGACCAGCTCAGCGCCGATAAGTCGCTGAATCCGCGTGGCGTGGTGGGGCTGTTCCCGGCCAACCGTGTGGGTGACGACGTTGAGATCTATCGCGATGAAACCCGCACCCATGTGCTGGCGGTCAGCCGTCATCTGCGTCAGCAAACCGAAAAAGTCGGCTTTGCCAACTACTGCCTGGCGGATTTCGTCGCGCCGAAACTGAGCGGCAAAGCAGATTACCTGGGCGCGTTTGCCGTAACCGGCGGGCTGGAAGAAGACGCCCTCGCCGGGGCGTTTGACGCCCAGCACGATGATTACAACAAAATCATGGTTAAAGCGGTGGCCGACCGTCTGGCTGAAGCCTTTGCCGAATATCTGCACGAGCGGGTGCGTAAAGTCTACTGGGGCTACGCCGCCAATGAAAATCTCAGCAACGAAGAGCTGATCCGCGAGAATTACCAGGGCATCCGTCCAGCGCCAGGCTACCCGGCCTGCCCGGAGCATACCGAGAAGGCCACCATCTGGCAGCTGCTGGACGTGGAAACCCGCATCGGCATGAAACTTACCGAATCCTACGCCATGTGGCCCGGGGCGTCGGTTTCCGGCTGGTACTTTAGTCATCCCGACAGCAAGTATTTTGCCGTGGCGCAGCTGCAAAAGGATCAAATTGAGGACTATGCGCAGCGTAAGGGGATGAGCGTGAGTGAGGTAGAACGGTGGTTGGCGCCGAATCTCGGCTACGACGCCGACTGACCTGGCTTGCTTGCCATTTTGAACCTGGGCAGTGCTCGTGACAGTCACGTACTGTGTGTACGCTCCTGTCACTGCGCGCTGTCCGTGTTCAAACTGGCTGCGCCGCCGACGGTCAGTCACTCCGCTGGTTGAAATAAAACACCTTGCTGCGTGCGGTCGCGCGTAAACAGGCTGTGCCGCCGGCGGCCAGCCACTCCGCTGGTTTGAAGTAAAACCCGTCGCTGTCATCAAAATGTCATTTTTATTTACAACATACAGGGCGCCATCACGGCGCCTTGTCTCTTTCTTACGTTTATCCCCTTATACTGAGACAGGGGTTGGCCCTTTTGTCATGCCCATTCGCAGGCAGTACGGCAGGCAGGCGGGGCGGCCCCAGGGAACCATAACGAGAAGGAGAAACTGTGTTAACACTTTTGCACCTGCTTTCGGCAGTGGCGCTGCTGGTGTGGGGCACGCATATCGTGCGCACCGGCGTTATGCGCGTGTACGGTGCGCGGCTTCGTAGCGTACTCAGCCGGAGTGTCGAGAAAAAACCGCTCGCCTTCTGCGCGGGCATTGGCGTCACCGCGCTGGTTCAGAGCAGTAATGCCACCACCATGCTGGTGACCTCGTTTGTCGCCCAGGATCTGGTGGCGCTTGCGCCCGCGCTGGTGATTGTGCTGGGGGCCGATGTGGGGACCGCCCTGATGGCGCGTGTCCTGACTTTCGACCTGTCCTGGGTTTCGCCGCTCTTGATCTTCCTCGGGGTGGTGTTCTTCTTAAGCCGCAAACAGAGCCGCGTCGGACAACTGGGGCGGGTCTCCATCGGGCTTGGCCTGATTTTGCTGGCGCTGGAACTGATCGTCCAGGCCATGACGCCGATTACCGAGGCGTCCGGCGTTAAGGTCATCTTCGCATCGCTGACCGGCGATATTTTGCTGGATGCGCTGATTGGCGCGATGTTCGCAGTGATCAGTTACTCCAGCCTCGCAGCGGTTCTGCTTACCGCCACCTTCGCCGCAACCGGCGTGATCTCCTTCGACGTGGCGCTGTGCCTGGTGATTGGCGCGAACCTCGGTTCAGGCATTCTGGCGATGCTCAACAACGGTACCGCGACGCCAAACGCCCGCCGCGTGGCGCTGGGAAGCCTGCTGTTTAAGCTGGTGGGCAGTCTGCTGGTACTGCCCTTCGTCCACGTGCTGGCGGACGCGATGCAGAAACTGCCGCTGCCGGATTCGGAGCTGGTGATCTATTTCCACGTCTTTTATAACCTGATCCGCTGTATTGTGATGGTGCCCTTTACCGGGCCGATGGCGCGCTTTTGCCGCCGGGTGATTGCCGATGCGCCGGAACTGGATATGCGCCTGAAGCCGAAACACCTCGATCGCACCGCGCTGGACACGCCGGCGCTGGGCCTGGCAAACGCCGCGCGTGAAACCCTGCGCATGGGCGATGCCCTGGAGCAGATGCTGGAACTGTGGAGCAAAGTGATGCACGGCGAGCCGCGTCAGGAGAAAGAGCTGCGTAAGCTGGCTGACGACGTGGAGGTGCTGCATATCGCCATCAAACTCTATCTGGCGCAAATGCCGAAGGAAGATCTGGCCGAGGAGGAGTCGAAGCGCTGGGCAGAAATCATCGAAATGTCGCTTAACCTTCAGCAGGCAGCTGAAATTCTTGAGCGTATGGGCAGCGAAGTGGCGGATAAATCCCTGGCGGCGCGGCGCGCGTTTTCCCCTGCCGGGCTGGAGGAACTGGACAACCTGTTGGGGCAACTGACCAGCAACCTGAAGCTGGCGCTGTCGGTATTTTTCTCTGCCGATATCGCCAGCGCCCGTCGCCTGCGGCGCAACAAGCACCGCTTCCGGATCATGAACCGGCGCTACGCCCATGCGCACGTTAATCGTCTGCACCAGCAGAACGTGCAAAGCATCGAAACCAGCTCGTTGCATCTCGGTCTGCTGGGCGATATGAAGCGCTTGAATTCGCTGTTTTGTTCGGTGGCTTACAGCGTGCTGGAGCAGCCGGATGATGATGATGAACGAGACGAGTAACGTTTTGCGAGACAGATTCAACAACCCCGCGTAATGCGGGGTTGTTGTTTAAGAACGATAAGAAAGCGATCGTTTGGTTGTTAATTCAATACCCAATGCTTTCATAACGGATAAGGTGGTTTTAAGCGTGGGATTTCCGTTATCGCTAAATGAGCGGTAAAGCTGCTCGCGAGATAACCCTGTTTCAGATGCAATTTGGGTCATCCCTTTTGCGCGAGCCACCACGCCTAATGCTTTAGCGATGTAGGCAGCGTCGCCAGTTTCCAGTGCATCTGCGATAAATACGGCAATTTCATCATCATCAATCAATGCAACTGCAGGATCGTAAGACGTTAATTTATTCATCATCAATTTCCACGGTTCCAGTCCAGTTTTTGGCGAGCAGTTTAGCCAGGGCAATATCATTGGCTTGCGTTTGTTTATTTCCGCCATTAAGCAACAGCAAGGTTGCCTCACCTGTTTGCTGAAAGTAAATGCGATAGCCTGGGCCGTAATGGATTCGCAGTTCGCTAATCCCTTCACCAACGGGTTCAACATCTCCCGCCAACCCATTTGCTAATCGAAACACGCGTGTAGCGATTAGCGTCCTGGCTCTTTTGTCTTTAAGTTTTGACTCCCAGTGACGAAATGTCTTCGTCTGCAAAATAATAAACATAACGCTCCCTGTAGTTTATAAACTACTTTTTGCGAAAACAAGATGCAGTAAAGATAATCCTGTAAAAAGGGGAGATAAAAACGCATCGGCAGGAATTAGAAGACATCTCGCAAGATATCCACATGGACATGGAGATGTGATTCTCGCTGTACGAAACTGACGTCAGGTAAGGTATAGTCCGTTTTTTTCGGAGGAACCATGCTGCCAAACTTATCAACCCGTCTTAATAAATACATCAGCGAGAGCGGCATCTGCTCCCGTCGCGAAGCCGATCGCTATATCGAACAGGGAAACGTTTTTATCAACGGTAAGCGCGCCGGGATTGGCGATCAGGTTGTCGCCGGAGACGTGGTAAAAGTGAATGGGCAGCTGATTGAGCCACGTAATGAAGAAGATCTGGTGTTTATCGCGCTCAACAAACCGGTCGGCGTGGTGAGCACCACCGAGGTCGGCGAGAAAGACAACATCGTTGATTTCGTTAACCACAGCACCCGTATCTTCCCGATTGGCCGCCTGGATAAAGATTCCCAGGGGCTGATTTTCCTGACTAACCACGGCGACCTGGTGAATAAAATCCTGCGCGCCGGTAACGATCACGAAAAAGAGTACCTGGTGACGGTGAATAAACCGGTGACCGACGAGTTTATTCGCGGTATGGGCGCGGGCGTGCCGATGCTGGGCACGGTCACTAAAAAGTGCAAAGTGAAGCGCGAAGCGCCGTTTGTGTTCCGCATCACCCTGATTCAGGGTCTCAACCGCCAGATCCGCCGTATGTGCGAGCACTTCGGTTTTGAAGTCACAAAACTTGAGCGCGTGCGCATCATGAACGTGAGCCTGAAAGGGCTACCACCGGGAGAGTGGCGCGACTTAACCGACGACGAGCTAATCGAGCTGTTTAAGCTGATAGAGAACTCTTCCTCGGAAGCCAAACCGGCGAAGAAAGCGAAACCGAAAGCTGCCCCTGCCAGAAGCCCGGCGGCCAAACCTGCTAATAAGGGCGGCGCGAAAACCCCGGCAGAGCTTGGGCAGCGTAAGCGCTTTACGCAGCCCGGTCGTAAGAAGAAGGGCCGCTAGTTTAGCGTCTACCGCGGGTATGGGTGCTGGCGCTCCAGGAAAAGGTGCTGGTGGTATCAGGTTTTGACGCCTGCTTTTTCTTAACGGCGCGCGCCTGTTTGGCCGCTTTTTCGCGTTCGGCCATCAGCTTGTCGATGTACTCTTTTTTGACATGGTTGGCTTCTGAGTTGGTCAGCGGTCTGCCGTGGGCGATTCTGGCGCGGTCGAGCAGCGTTTTCAGTTCGCGCTGCTCACTTTCGGTCATCTCTTTTTGGGTCAGTCGGGGCGTTGCCATGGTAAACCTCTCGATCCGGGAGTCTGTCTGTAGACTACTGCCCGCAGGCGTTCGCCACAATCCGCCAGCCGATAAAAAAACAGCCCGGCGAGCGGGCTGTTTTGTTCAGGCTTTACGCTTTTTCAGGCGTTTAGCAGGCGTGCCGTCAACCGGTTTGCCTGACCAGTAACCCGCCAGCAGCGAGCCCGACAGGTTGTGCCATACCGAAAACAGCGCGCCCGGCAGCGCCGCGAGCGGAGAGAAGTAGATTTTCCCCAGCGCGGCGGCGAGGCCAGAGTTCTGCATCCCCACTTCAATCGCCAGAGTGCGGCAGGTGGATTCGTCGAAGCCAAACAGCCGTCCGCCCCAGTAGCCGCCCAGCAAACCAATGGTGTTATGCAGGATCACCGCCGCAATCACCACCAGACCGACCGAGGCGATATGCGCGGCGGAACCGGCCACCACGGCGCTGATAATGGCCAGAATGCACACCATCGAAAACGCCGGCAGGTAAGGCTCTACGGCTTTCACCAGCCGGGGGAATAAGTGATGGACAACCAGCCCCAGTCCAATCGGGATCACCACAATCTGAAGAATGCTCAGCAACATCCCCATGACGTCGACCTGGATATGCGCATCCACATACAGGCGAGTCAGCAGCGGCGTAGCGACCACGCCTACCAGCGTAGAGACCGAAGAGATGGTGACGGACAGCGCCACATCGCCTTTCGCCAGATAAATCATTACGTTTGACGCGGTGCCGCTGGCCACGCTGCCCACCAGCACCATCCCGGCAGAAAGGTCGGGCGGCATCCTGAACAACATCGCCAGCAGCCACGCCGCGAGCGGCATCACCAGATAGTGCAGAAAAATCCCGGCGGCCACCGGCGCGGGGCGCGACAGCACCCGTTTGAAATCGTCGAGTTTCAGGTGCACGCCCATGCCAAACATAATCAGCATCAGCAGGGTGGCGACCCAGGGACCCATCGGCGTGAAAGTGGAGGGCGTGTAATACGCGATAACCGAGAGCAGCAGCGCCCAGAGCGGGAACAGCCGCGTCAGTAATGCCAGCATGTTGTTTTCCTTTAAGTGTGTTGGTGTGTTCCCCTGCCGCTGTGATCGCGGCGGTGCGTTATCGCTGTAGGGGAAAAGGCCCGAACGAGAGCCATAAGCATTGTGTATCGTGTGGGGAAGTTTTATTCAATTGAATTATGGTCATCTACCCCTTCTGAGGCCGCAGAGCCTCAGAAGGGAAACGCCGACTCACTCAAATAAATTGTGATGCAGTTTCTGGACGACTTGTTCCGCGTCGCTGCCCGGCACCAGGAAGCACAGGTTATAGCTGGATGCGCCATAGCAAATCATGCGGATATTGAACGGCTCCAGCACGCCGAACACCTCTTTACCCACGCCACAGGCCTTCGACAGGTTGTTGCCGATCAACGCCACCAGCGCCAGGTCCTGCTCGACTTCCACGCGGCACAGGGAAGAAAGCTCGGTCAACAGCGCCTGGGTCAGCAGGGTATCGCCGGTCGAGGTAGAGCCGGTGGTATCCAGCGTCAGCGCCACGCTCACTTCAGAGGTGGTAATCAAATCCACCGAGATATTATGGCGCGCCAGGATGCTGAATACTTCGGCCAGGAAGCCGCGTGAGTGCAGCATATTCAGACTGTGCAGCGTCAGCAGGGTTTGTTTGCGGCGCAGGGCCAGCGCCCGGAACAGCGGGGGATTATGGGTTTGATTGCATACCAGCGTCCCGCCCGCTTGCGGATCTTTACTGGAGCCGACAAACACCGGGATATCGCTGCGTACCGCAGGCAGCAGCGTCGCCGGATGCAGCACTTTCGCGCCAAAAGTCGCCATTTCAGCGGCTTCTTCAAAGGCGATTTCATCAATGCGTTTCGCGGCAGGCACCACGCGCGGGTCGGTAGTGTAAATGCCTGGCACGTCGGTCCAGATATCCACGCGGCTGGCTTTTAACGCTTCGCCCAGCAGTGCGGCGGTATAGTCGCTGCCGCCACGGCCCAGGGTGGTGGTGCGGCCTTTGGATTCGCTGCCGATAAAGCCCTGGGTAATGACCAGCCCCTCCGCCAGACGCGGGGCCAGTTGCAGGTTACTCAGTTCGGCAAGGGCGTTCACGTCCGGTTCGGCGCGACCAAAGCGGTCGCTGGTGCGCATCACTTTGCGCACGTCAAACCACTGGGCCACGACACCACGTTCACGCAGGATCTCGACAAACAGCAGGGTGGACATCAGCTCGCCGTGGCTGACCAGTTCGTCAGTCAGGGCCGTTGAGGTCGCCAGCGAGGCGGCTTCCGCCAGGGTGGTGATATTTTCCAGCAGACGGTCAATCTCTTCGCGGATCACCTGCGGATTTGCCAGATGGCCTAAAATGTCGTGCTGGATTTTGCGGATGGCGTCCAGCTTCACGAAGCGTTCCGTCGCTTCCAGGCCTTCGGCCAGCGCAACCAGCAGATTGGTTACGCCCGCAGAGGCGGAAAGCACGACCAGGCGCACGTTGGGATCGGATAGCACCACATCGGCGCTGCGGTTCATGGCGTCGAAGCTGGCGACGCTGGTGCCGCCGAATTTCGCGACGATGAGAGGGGATGTTGTGTGCGACATAACTACCTCGTGTGATTCCCTTCGCCTTTCACGTTGTAGTTGCGTTGGGTCGTTTGCTTTGGGAATGTTAAGTAATAATTTTTTTAACGATCGCTTTTATAAATAAAGTTTCCACCGGGCCCTTGTCAACGCCGGGATTATGGGGATTTTTCATGTTCCGGGAGGGTCCAGGAAAATAACTTATAACCGCTATACTTTGCCGGAAAGCTCGATTCAGCAATCTGGCGGCGGTGTATTCGGCGAGTGATACGAGCAGGGCACAAAAGTCATCGCAATTGCCTGGAGTAGCGCTACAATCGACGGCAGTCACATTTTTCAAATCCACATGAGTATTGCTATGAAAAACATCAATCCAACGCAGACCTCTGCCTGGCAGGCACTACAAAACCATTACGCTGAAATGAAAGATGTCACCATCGCGTCGCTTTTCGCCGACGATGCTGACCGTTTCGCTAAGTTTTCCGCGACCTTCAACGATCAGATGCTGGTGGATTACTCCAAAAACCGCATCACCCGGGAGACGCTGGATAAACTGTTAGCGCTGGCGAAAGAGACCGATTTGCAGGGCGCGATTAAGTCGATGTTCTCCGGCGAGAAAATCAACCGTACCGAAGATCGTGCAGTGCTGCATGTGGCGCTGCGCAACCGCAGCAACACCCCGATTCTGGTGGATGGCAAAGATGTCATGCCGGAAGTAAACGCGGTGCTGGAGAAGATGAAATCCTTCTCGGAAGCGATTATCTCCGGCAACTGGAAAGGCTACACCGGCAAAGCGATTACCGATGTGGTCAACATCGGTATCGGCGGCTCCGACCTCGGTCCGTTTATGGTGACCGAAGCGCTGCGTCCGTACAAAAATCATCTCAATATGCATTTCGTTTCTAACGTTGACGGAACGCACATCGCCGAAGTGCTGAAGAAAGTGAACCCGGAGACCACGCTGTTCCTGGTCGCGTCCAAAACCTTCACCACCCAGGAAACCATGACCAATGCCCACAGCGCGCGTGACTGGTTCCTGAAAGCGGCGGGCGATGAAAAACACGTGGCGAAGCACTTCGCTGCCTTATCGACGAACGGCAAAGCGGTGGGCGAGTTCGGTATCGATACCGCCAACATGTTTGAATTCTGGGACTGGGTCGGCGGACGTTACTCCCTGTGGTCGGCGATAGGCCTGTCAATCATTCTGTCAGTGGGGTACGACAACTTCGTTGAACTGCTGTCCGGCGCGCACGCCATGGACCAGCACTTCTCCACCACCGAACTGGACAAAAACCTGCCGGTGCTGCTGGCGCTGATCGGCATCTGGTACAACAACTTCTTTGGCGCGGAAACCGAAGCGATCCTGCCATACGATCAGTACATGCACCGTTTTGCGGCCTATTTCCAGCAGGGCAACATGGAATCCAACGGTAAATTCGTTGACCGCAACGGCAATGCGGTGGATTACCAGACCGGTCCTATCATCTGGGGCGAGCCGGGCACCAACGGCCAGCATGCATTTTATCAGCTGATCCACCAGGGCACTAAACTGGTGCCGTGCGACTTTATCGCCCCGGCGATCACCCACAACCCGCTGTCCGATCACCATCCGAAGCTGCTGTCCAACTTCTTCGCCCAGACCGAAGCGCTGGCTTTCGGTAAATCCCGCGACGTGGTTGAGCAGGAATTTGCCGATCAGGGTAAAGATCCGAAAACCCTCGATCACGTCGTGCCGTTCAAAGTGTTTGAAGGCAACCGCCCAACCAACTCCATCCTGCTGCGTGAAATCACGCCGTTCAGCCTGGGGGCGCTGATTGCGCTGTATGAGCACAAAATCTTTACTCAGGGCGCAATCCTGAACATCTTCACCTTCGATCAGTGGGGAGTGGAATTAGGCAAACAGCTGGCGAACCGTATTCTGCCGGAGCTGAACGATAAGAGTGAAATTAGCAGCCACGACAGCTCTACCAACGGTTTAATTAACCGTTATAAATCCTGGCGTGGATAATGAGCAATACCATAAACAATGCCGGCGTTATGCCGGCATTTTTTTATCAGATTTATCCCGTTGTCACAGTGTTATTAAAAAAGTGGCCGCTGAGGTTTATCTGAAAATAAATTCAGTCAGCCGGAAAGGGACAAAAAAATTAGGAATAACCGGAGATTGAATTTTATATGTAATTTAATATCTGATTGTTTTTAATGTTTATTTTATATTTTTCCTCGTGATTTACTTTCTGCGCGTTTAATTGTCCGAAAGCCATCCTGACAATTCCCTGTCACGGCAAATCCCCCAGCCTGGTTATGTATACTCGGTAGCGCCTGGAGAGTTCAGGTATATATCCATTCATTTAATGAAAGGAACCGCTATGAAGAAAATAACCTATGGCGTATTTGCCGTGTCTCTGCTTGCCGCATCGTCTGCTTTCGCCGCACCGGTGGAAATGGGTGAAGCGGCGGGTAGCGCCGCGACATCGGTCTCAGCAGGCACGTCTACTGCGACCAGCGCCAGTACGGTTGGATCGGTAGTCGGTGTGGCGCTTGCCGCAACGGGCGGAGGCGACGGTTCAAACACCGGAACCACCACAACCACCACAACCAGTACCACCCAGTAACGTAACGGGTGTTTTAACCATAACCACACTGCGGTGTGGTTATTTTGACCCTGGGGAAACACGTGAAGCGAGTCGCGATCATGACAGTGTGCCTGCTGTTGCAGGCGTGTTCAGCCAATCTCACCGGCATGGGTAAGTCGCTCTGGAACAATGTGACGGGACGGGACGGCGTCACTCTCACCGATGACGACATTCATAATATGCCCTATGCCAGCCAGTACATGACGCTCAACCACGGTCCGCAGCTGTTTGTGGTGCTCGCCTTCTCGGAAGACGGGCAGCAGAAATGGGTGACGCAGGATCAGGCGGTGTTAATCACTCAACACGGGCGGCTGATTAAAACTGCCGGGCTGGGCGATAACCTGCTCCAGGTGGGCAACCTGGATGCCGATCCGCTGAAGGCGCCGGGGCAAATCCGCGACGGCGCAGGCTGGACACGGGTGATGGGCTGGACTGAGCATCAGCAGGTGCGTTACGCCACCGCACGCTCGCAGTTTCGCTGGCAGGGCAGCGACAGCCTGAAAACCGGCAGCGACATCACCGCCGTTCGGGTGCTGGAAGAAACGATAACCACCGAGCGGGCAAGCTGGACCAACCGCTACTGGATCGACAGCGACGGACAAATCCGCCGTTCTGAACAGACGCTCGGTGCCGACTATTACCCGGTCACCACGCAACTCATCAAGGCGGCGAAATCATGAGAATGCTTCCTTTCACCGCCTTCATGCTGAGCCTGTTAAGCCAGAGCCTTTACGCGGCGGGCACGGTAACGGTACATCGCACCGACAGCGGCGAAACGCTGAAAATTCGGGATGCCCGACGTTTATCCGATGTGGTGAGCCAACCCGCGCTGGCGCACAGCTGGTGGCCGGGGGCCGTGATTGGCGTAACGGGGAAAACCCGCGAGCAACAGGCGCACCATCAGCAACTGCTGTCCCGGCTGGCCGCTCTCGCCGCGCAGGAATCAGGTGAGGACGCCGCCGCCATTCGCCAGCTTCAGCAGCAAATGGCGGCGCTTAAGGTCACGGACCGTCAGTTTGTCGAACTCGATCCTGATGCGCTGAGAGTCAGGACTGCCGCCAATAAGGCGCTGGCCGGTGATTACACCCTGTGGACCGGTAAGCTGCCTGACCATATCACCCTGTATGGCCTGGTGAGCGGCGCGGGGGACAGGCCGTTCACGCCGGGTAAAAGCGTGGCGGAGTATCTCGACGAAACCGCGTTGCTCAGCGGGGCGGAGCGCAGTTACGCCTGGGTGATTTATCCGGATGGACGGGTGCAAAAAGCGCCAGTGGCGTACTGGAACAAACGCCACGTTGAGCCGATGCCGGGCAGTGCCATCCTGGTCGGCTTTTCGGCGCGGCTTTTTACTTCGGCATATGACGACCTCAACGCGCAGCTTGTCGATTCCCTGACGCATCGGATACCACAATGATAAAAAAACGCTACCTGTATAGCCTCGTGGCGCTGGCCGTGGCGTCGGCATGCCAGGCGGAGACCTGGCCCGCGCCGGTCGGCCCTTCGCAATCGGATTTCGGCGGCGTGGGCCTGATGCAAACGCCCACGGCGCGGATGGCGCGTGAAGGCGAGCTTAGCCTCAACTACCGCGATAACGATCAGTACCGCTATTACTCTGCCTCGGTACAACTGTTCCCGTGGCTGGAAACCACGCTGCGCTACACCGACGCCCGCACCCGGCGCTACAGTAGCGTCGAGGCGTTTTCCGGCGATCAAACCTATAAGGACAAAGCCTTCGACCTCAAACTGCGGTTGTGGGAAGAGAGTTACTGGATGCCGCAGATCGCCGTCGGTGCGCGGGATATCGGCGGCACCGGGTTGTTCGATGCCGAATACATTGTGGCGAATAAAGCCTGGGGACCGTTCGATTTCTCGCTGGGTTTAGGCTGGGGTTATCTGGGCACCAGCGGCAACGTGAAAAACCCGTTCTGTTCGTACAGCGACAAATACTGCGCACGCGACAACAGCTATAACAAAGCCGGCTCCGTGGATGCGGGCCAGATGTTCCACGGCCCGGCGTCTCTGTTCGGCGGGGTGGAATATCAGACGCCGTGGCAGCCGCTGCGCCTGAAGCTGGAGTATGAGGGCAATAACTACACTCAGGACTTCGCCGGGAAGCTTGAGCAGAAGAGCAAGTTTAACGTCGGCGCTATTTATCGTGCGACCGATTGGGCCGACGTTAACCTGAGCTATGAGCGCGGCAACACTTTTATGTTCGGCGTGACCCTGCGCACCAATTTCAATGACCTGCGTCCGCGCTATAACGATAACCGCCGCCCGGAATACCAGCCGGAGCCGCAGGAAGCGATCATCCAGCACAGCGTGGCGGCGAATCAGCTGACGCTGCTGAAATACAACGCCGGGCTGAACGATCCGCAACTTCAGACCCAGGGCGACACGCTGTACGTCACCGGCGAGCAGGTAAAATACCGCGATTCCCGTGAAGGCATTGAGCGCGCCAACCGGATTGTCATGAACGATCTGCCTGAAGGCATCCGCACCATCCGCGTTACTGAGACGCGCGCCAATATGCCGCAGGTCACCACCGAAACCGACGTCGCCAGTCTGCAACGCCATCTGGAAGGCGAGCCGTTAGGCAAGGAAACCGCGCTGGCGCAGAAGCGTATTGAACCGGTCACTCTGGAGAAACCGGAGCAGGGCTGGTATATCGAGCCTTCGCGCTTCAGCTTCCATCTCGACCCGGTGTTGAATCAGTCCATCGGCGGGCCGGAAAGTTTTTATATGTATCAGGTGGGGGTGATGGGCACCGCCGACTGGTGGGTCACCGACCATCTGCTGACCACCGGCAGCCTGTTCGCCAACATCGCCAATAACTACGACAAATTTAACTACACCAATCCGCCGAAGGATTCTTCCCTGCCGCGGGTGCGCACCCACGTCCGTGACTACGTGGAAAACGATGTCTATGTGAATAACCTGCAAGCCAACTACTTCCAGTATTTCGGCAACGGTTTTTACGGCCAGGTTTACGGCGGTTATCTGGAAACCATGTACGGCGGCGCGGGGGCGGAAGTGCTGTATCGCCCGGTAGACAGCAACTGGGCCTTCGGCGTTGATGTCAACTACGTGAAGCAGCGCGACTGGCGCAGCGCACAGGACATGATGAAATTCACCGACTACAGCGTTAAAACTGGCCATCTTTCGGCGTACTGGACGCCGCCCTTTGCCCAGGATGTGCTGATCAAAGCCAGCGTCGGGCAGTATCTGGCCGGGGATAAGGGCGGCACGCTGGAAGTCTCCAGACGCTTCGACAGCGGCGTGGTGGTGGGCGGCTATGCCACCCTTACCAACGTGTCGCCGGATGAATACGGGGAAGGGGACTTTACCAAAGGCGTGTACGTTTCCGTGCCGCTCGATCTGTTCTCGTCTGGCCCGACCCGCAGCCGCGCGGCCATCGGCTGGACGCCGCTCACCCGCGACGGCGGACAGATGCTGGGACGCAAGTTCGATCTCTACAGCATGACCAGCGATCGCAGCGTGAATTTCCGCTGATCGCTACCGCAGCGCGCCTGGCTTTCATACGCAGGCGCGCTGACGAATGGTCAAAACATAAGCAAATAAAACTAGATCTGGATCACACTTCTGACGTATAACGATTTCTCACTCCTGAGATGAGGACGCTGCGATGTCCACGCTATCCGCTTCGTCACGTGCGCGCGGGGAATGGGTTTCTTCCATCCTGCAAACGGTGTTGAACCTTGGCTTGCTCAGCCTTGGCCTGATCCTGGTTATCTTTCTCGGCAAAGAAACCCTGCATCTGGCTGATGTGCTCTTCTCACCCCTTCAGGCCAGCAAATACGAGCTGGTGGAAGGGCTGGTGGTTTATTTCCTCTACTTCGAATTCATCGCCCTGATCGTCAAGTACTTCCAGTCCGGCTACCACTTCCCGCTACGCTATTTCATTTACATCGGCATCACCGCAATCGTGCGGTTGATCATCGTGGATCATAAAGCGCCGATGGATGTGCTGATCTATTCCGGGGCGATCCTGCTGCTGGTGATCACGCTATGGTTGTGTAACTCGAAACGGCTGAAGCGCGAATAAAAATGGCGGCCTGAAGGCCGCCGAAGGGAGTCACAGATAAGGAAAATCACAACGGCAATTGAGGATAATAACAGTGGCATATAACGATGAAACTTAGCCTTTCACGCCCCCCGCCGTCAGCCCGCTGACCAGCCAGCGCTGGGCCAGCAGGAACACCAGGGTGATCGGGATAGCGGAAAGTACCGCAGCCGCAGCAAAGTCGCCCCACAGGTAGTTTTGCGGGTTGAGGTATTGCTGCATGCCCACGGCCAGGGTGTAGCTGTTCACATCACGCAACAGCAACGACGCGACCGGCACTTCAGTGATGGCGGCGATAAACGACAGAATAAACACCACCGCCAGAATCGGCACCGACAGCGGCAACAGCACTAAGCGGAACGCCTGCCACGGCGTTGCGCCATCCAGCGCGGCGGCTTCTTCCAGCGAGCCGTCGATGGTTTCGAAATAGCCTTTAATGGTCCAGACGTGCAGCGCAATGCCGCCGAGGTAGGCGAAGATCACCCCGCCGTGGGTGTTCAGACCGATAAACGGAATGTACTGCCCGAGGCGATCGAATAACGCATACAACGCTACCAGCGACAGCACCGCCGGGAACATCTGGAAAATCAGCATGCCTTTCAGCAGGGTAGCTTTACCGGGGAAACGCATACGGGCAAAAGCGTAGGCGCAAGTCGTGGAAAGCGCCACTATGCCCACCGCGGTAATGCCTGCGATTTTCACTGAGTTCCACAGCCATAGCAGTACCGGGAACGGCGGCGGGGTGACGCTGCCGTTGGCATGCACCACGTTAAAGCCCAGCGCCAGCTTCCAGTGCTCCCAGGAGATTTGTTCCGGGATCAGGCTACCGGTGGCGAAGTTGCCGGAGCGCAGCGAGATCGCCACGACCATCAGCAGCGGGAACATAATCGCCGCGATAAACATCAGCAGTAACAAGTGCGTGATAAACAAACGCAGCTTTTGAGATTTCGGTTGCACCATAGCCATGTGTCGTCTCCTTAATCAAACTTGATGCGCGTGGCTTTGAGGTTAACAATCGCGAGCGCGCCCACCAGCAGGAAGATCAGCGTGGCGATAGCGGCGGCGAGGCCGAAATCCTGACCGCCGCCGCCTTCAAAGGCGATGCGGTAGGTATAGCTCACCAGCAGGTCGGTATAGCCTGCCGGGGTCGTGGTGCCGAGACGGTCCGGGCCGCCGTTGGTCAACAGCAGGATCAGCACGAAGTTATTGAAGTTGAAGGCGAAGCTGGCAATCATCAGCGGCGTGAGCGGCTTGATCAGCAGCGGGAAAGTGATTTTAAAGAAGTTCTGGAATGGCGTAGCGCCGTCCATCGCCGAGGCTTCGTAGAGATCGTCCGGAATCGCTTTCAGCAGCCCCATGCACAGGATCATCATGTACGGGTAACCCAGCCAGGTGTTGACGATGATAATCATGGCGCGGGCGGTGGTAGGGTCGGTGAACCATGCAGGGCGGATGCCGAACACCGCGCTGAGCATCATGTTGATTTCACCGAAGCTCTGGTTAAACAATCCTTTGAAAATCAGGATTGAGATAAACGACGGCACCGCATACGGTAGAATAAGCAGCACCCGGTAAATCGCTTTGCCTTTTAACGCTTCCCACTGCACCACGCAGGCCAACACCATGCCGACCGCCACGGTCAGCACCACGGTCAGCACCGAGAACACCACCGTCCAGACGAAGATGGCGAAGAACGGTTTCTGTATGCCCTCGTCGGTAAAGACGCGCATAAAGTTGTCCCAGCCGGTGGTCACCGTGTAGCCAGGGCTGAGTTTTTCGTTGCCCCAACTGCCGTCGGCGTTAACCGCCTGATAGAAACCGACATCGGGATTCGGCGCATAGACCGCGCCGCTCTGGTTGTTGGTCAGCTTGCCGTCTTGCGCCAGGGTGTACAGCGGGCGCGTGCCCGAGAACTGGCGTAATGAGCTCATCACCAGTTGGCTTTCATCCGGCAGCTCGGCGGTGATCCGCGTCAGCGCCTGGCGATTCTGGGTAATGATGCGCAGCGTGGCGCGTTCACCGGTCGGCAGCGCGTCGGCTTCCTTCAGCTTCAGGGTTTGCTCGCCGCCAAAGGTAAAGGCGTCGGAGACGTAGTTTTTGCCGCTTTCGCCATCGGTAAGCGCGAGCCGCCATTTTTCGTTATCCGGATAGAGGCTGAAGCTGAACGTTTTCCCCGCCTGATACTGGCGGTCCATCAGCACCTGCTGCGCACGTTCAAAGGTCAGCTGGTTGGTGCTGCTGTAGTTGGTAAACGCGATGGCGATGGTGCAGATCAGCGGGAACAGAACGAACAGCCCCATGCCGGCGAGGCCAGGGTAAACGTAGCGCCATGCGTAAGCGCGACGGTTAGCGAAAATGTACAGGCCAACGGAGCTTAAGATCAGCGTCACGATGGCGAACAAATACTCCCCCTGGGCATACATCAATACCACAAGATAACCCACCAGCAGGCCGAGCAGGGCAATGGCTGACCACTTCAGCCTGTCGCTTTGCCACCAGGGTTTCTTTTTAACAACATCCATGGGGTTTCCTTTTACAACAGATTAGAACGGCAACTCAACGCGGGCAGCCCGAAGCTGCCCGCGATTGCTTATTACTTGGTGATACGGCCCTGCGCATCTTTCATCGCTTCGTCCACGGTCTGACGACCGCTCACGGCGTTGATCACTGCGGTGCGAACGGCATACCAGAAGGCGGACATCTGCGGAATGTTCGGCATGATTTCGCCTTTCTCGGCATTCGCCATGGTGGCGGCGATGCGCGGATCTTTCGCCAGCTGTTCCTGATAGGATTTCAGCGCCACAGCGCCCAGCGGTTTATCCTTGTTCACTTCCGCCAGACCTTCGTCGGTCAGCAGGTAGTTTTCCAGGAACTCTTTCGCCAGCTCTTTGTTCGGGCTGGCGGCATTGATACCGGCGCTCAGAACCCCGACGAACGGTTTCGACGGCTTGCCTTTGAAGGTCGGAAGCTGTGCAACGCCGTAGTTGATTTTGCTCTTATCGATGTTGGTCCACGCCCACGGACCGTTGATGGTCATGGCGGTTTCGCCTTTGTTAAAAGCGGCTTCAGCGATGGAGTAATCGGTATCGGCGTTCATGTGTTTGTTTTTGATCATGTCGACCAGGAAAGTCAGGCCCGCTTTCGCGCCCGCAGTGTCCACGCCGACATCTTTCACATCGTATTTGCCGTTGGCGAATTTAAACGCGTATCCGCCGTCTGCCGCAATCAACGGCCAGGTGAAGTACGGCTCTTGCAGGTTGAACATCAGGGCGCTCTTACCTTTGGCCTTGAGTTCTTTATCCAGCGCCGGGATCTCTTCCCAGGTTTTCGGCGGGTTAGGGACTAAATCTTTGTTGTAGATAAGCGACAGGGATTCAACCGCCACCGGGTAAGCAATCAGCTTGCCGTTGTAACGTACCGCGTCCCAGGCGAAAGGCACCAGTTTGTCCTGGAAGGCTTTGTCCGGCGTGATTTCAGCCAGTAAGCCAGACTGCGCGTAACCCCCGAAACGGTCATGCGCCCAGAAAATGATATCCGGGCCATCACCGGTAGCCGCAACCTGCGGATATTTCTCTTCCAGCTTATCCGGATGCTCTACGGTCACTTTAATGCCGGTGTCTTTTTCGAACTTCTTACCCACTTCGGCAAGGCCGTTATAGCCTTTATCACCGTTGATCCAGATTACCAGTTTGCCTTCTTCTATCTTGGCGAGAGCAGAGGCGGAGAACATCATCGTTGTCAGTGCAGACAACGCGAGGATGCGTGCGCCAGTGTTGAGTTTCATATGTCCCATCCTTTTTGGTGATGTGCACGTGGATACACGTAGTGGCTTTACCCTGCTTAGTCTGCGCATCTGACAAGCGCTTCTCATCCTCCTTTACGCTACGCCCCTGGGCTCACTTGTGTGATCTCTGTTGCATAACCCCAGGTTATGTGGACTGGCGCACATAAAAAACCCCGCTTTTTTGACGCCACGATCACGATTTTCCCAGGCGGGTCGCGCCTGCGGTGGCAGTCCTGCTCCTCTCATCCTCCCGTCTCCTCCCCCATTAAAAAGCGCGGGGGTGGAGGATTCACCCACACCCCTAATGACGGATAGTCAGTCAATAAAGATGTTTTGCAGTGTTGCGACAAGTTGTTGAGGGAGAAGGGGATGGCAAGCGTTCAGCTGCGTAATGTAACGAAAGCCTGGGGCGATGTGGTGGTCTCAAAGGATATCAACCTTGATATCAATGAAGGTGAGTTTGTGGTGTTCGTCGGACCCTCGGGCTGCGGTAAATCGACATTGCTGCGAATGATTGCCGGGCTGGAAACGGTTACCAGCGGCGATTTATTGATTGGCGATAAACGCGTGAATGATGTGCCGCCCGCCGAACGCGGCGTGGGTATGGTGTTTCAGTCCTATGCGCTGTATCCGCACCTGTCGGTGGCTGAGAACATGTCTTTCGGCCTGAAGCTGGCCGGGGCGAAGAAAGAAATCATCCACCAGCGGGTGAATCAGGTCGCCGAAACGCTGCAACTGGCGCATTTGCTGGATCGCCGTCCGAAAGCGTTGTCCGGCGGGCAGCGTCAGCGCGTGGCGATTGGCCGTACCCTGGTGGCGGAACCGCGCGTGTTTCTGCTGGATGAGCCGCTCTCTAACCTGGATGCCGCGCTGCGCGTGCAGATGCGCATCGAAATCTCCCGTCTGCATAAGCGCCTGAAGCGCACCATGATTTACGTCACCCACGACCAGGTTGAGGCCATGACCCTCGCCGACAAAATCGTGGTGCTGGACGCCGGGCGCGTCGCCCAGGTGGGTAAACCGCTTGAGCTGTATCACTACCCTGCGGACCGCTTCGTGGCCGGGTTTATCGGTTCGCCGAAGATGAATTTCTTACCAGTGAAAGTTACCGCCACCGCTATCGACCAGGTGCAGGTAGAACTGCCGAACCGTCAGCAAATCTGGCTGCCGGTCGACAGTGCGGGGGTTCAGCCAGGGACCAATATGTCGCTGGGCATTCGCCCGGAACATCTGCTGCCCAGTGAAATCGCCGACGTCACCCTGGAAGGCGACGTCCAGGTAGTCGAACAGCTTGGTCACGAAACGCAAATTCATATCCAAATTCCGGCCATTCGTCAGAACCTGGTCTACCGCCAGACTGACGTGGTGTTGGTAGAAGAGGGTGCCACATTCGCCATCGGCTTGCCGCCAGAGCGTTGCCATTTGTTCCGAGAGGATGGTACGGCCTGTCGTCGTCTGCACCAGGAGCCTGGCGTTTAAGCATTCCATAAAAAACGACACAAAACCCTTCGCGCTGCGTTGCAGCAACCTGAAAGGCGATGTGTACAAAGAAAAGCAATGATCTCAGGAGATAGAATGATGATTACTCTGCGCAAAGTCCCACTGGCGGTAGCCGTTATGGCAGGCATCCTGTCTGCCCAGGCAGGCGCCGTTGATTTTAAAGGCTACGCCCGTTCCGGTATTGGCTGGACAGGCAGCGGCGGCGAGCAGGAATGTTTCCAGGCCACCGGTGCTCAAAGTAAATATCGTCTGGGCAACGAATGCGAAACCTACGCAGAACTCAAACTGGGTCAGGAAGTGTGGAAAGAGGGCGATAAGAGCTTCTACTTCGACACGAACGTGGCGTACTCCGTATCACAACGTAATGACTGGGAATCCACCAGCCCCGCTTTCCGTGAGGCTAACGTCCAGGGTAAAAACCTGATTGACGCGCTGCCGGGTGCGACTATTTGGGCCGGTAAACGCTTCTACCAGCGTCATGACGTTCACATGATCGACTTCTACTACTGGGATATCTCCGGCCCGGGCGCAGGTCTGGAAAACATCGATCTCGGCTTTGGTAAACTTTCTCTGGCTGCCACCCGTTCTTCTGAATCCGGCGGCTCTTCCGCATTCTCTGATTTTGATGCCGACGGCAACCGTATTTATGACAACGTCGTGCCGAACGATGTGTTCGACGTGCGTTTAGCCGGCATGGAAATCAACCCGGGCGGCACACTGGAACTGGGTGTCGACTACGGTCACACCAACATCCCTGATGACTATTACCTGCAGCCTGGCGCATCAAAAGACGGTTGGTTGTTCACCGCCGAGCATACCCAGAGCATGCTGAAAGGCTTTAACAAGTTCGTGGTTCAGTACGGTCTGGATTCCATGACCTCTAACGGTAAAGGCATCCCGCAGGGCGCCAGCCTCAATAATGACGGCCATCTGCTGCGCTTTATCGACCACGGTGCCATTTCTCTGGGCGATCGTTGGGACCTGATGTACGTCGGTATGTATCAGGATATCGATCTGGACAACAACAACGGTACCCGCTGGTGGACCGTGGGCGTGCGCCCGATGTTCAAATGGACGCCGATCATGAGCACCCTGCTTGAAGTGGGCTATGACAACGTGAAATCCCAGCGCACCGACTCCACTAACGACCAGGTCAAAGTGACCCTGGCGCAACAGTGGCAGGCTGGCGACAGCATCTGGTCCCGCCCGGCAATCCGCGTGTTCGCGACCTATGCCAAATGGGATGAGTCCTTCGGCTACGCTAACAACGATTCCGGCGCTGGCTACACCGCAGGTTACGCTTATCAGGATACTTCCGCGCGCACCTTCAGCCGTGGCGATAACGATGAGTGGACCTTCGGCGCTCAGATGGAAATCTGGTGGTAATACAGAACGTTAATACATAAAGCAAAGAGGGGCGTACGCCCCTCTGTCTGACCATGCCTGTCCTGGGTGAGCGCGCTATTGCCTGGCTCCCGCTTACCCGCACGTTTGAGGTTATAACAATGAAAATGAATAAAAGTTTAATCGCGTTGTGTCTCTCTGCGGGTTTACTGGCAAGCCTACCGGCCACCACCCTCGCAGCGGTGAATCTGGTTCCACAGGACGTTTCTGCCGCGCCAGCGCTTCCGGCGCAGTCATTGCAGCAACTGCAATGGACGCCTGTCGACCAGTCCAAAACCCAAACCACCACCCTAGCGACCAGCGGTCAATCGCTGAACGCGCCGGGCATTGCCGGGCCGGTTGCTGCGTACAGCGTACCGGCGAATATCGGCGAACTGACGATCACTCTGACCAGCGAAGTAGATAAGCAAACGTCCGTCTTTGCGCCGAACGTGCTGGTTTTAGATCAAAATTTAACGCCTGCGGCCTTTTTCCCCAGCAGTTACTTTACCTATCAGGAGCCGGGCGTGATGTCCGCCGATCGTCTTGAGGGCGTGATTAAACTGACCCCCGCGCTGGGGCAGCAAAAACTCTATTTACTGGTGTTCACCACGGATAAAGACCTGCAACAAACCACAAAATTACTCGACCCGGCCAAGTCTTATGCCAAAGGCACCGGCAATGCGATTCCGGATATTCCTGACCCGATTGCCCGTCATACCACTGACGGCACGCTAAAACTGAAGGTGAAAACCTCTTCCGGCTCCAGCATCCTGGTGGGGCCGCTGTTCGGCTCCTCTGGCCCTGGTCCGGTTACCGTTGGTAATACCGCCGCACCGACAACCGCCTATGCCGCACCCGCCCCGGCATCCGCCCCGGCCCATGCCGCGCCGGCACCCGCGCCTGCCGCGAAAAGCGAACCGGTATTAAACGACACCGAAAACTATTTTAATCAGGCCATTAAGCAGGCCGTTAACAGCGGGGATATCGACAAGGCCCTGAAACTGCTGAATGAAGCCGAGCGTCTGGGTTCTACCTCCGCCCGTTCAACGTTTATCAGCAGTGTAAAAGGCAAGGGGTGATTCACTCCGCATTGTTGATGCTTGTAAGGTTGGTGCGCTTCGGCGCACCTTTTTTTATTTGCCGCCGCGTTTGTTGCACATTTGTTGCGCTAAATCGTCATTGGTGACGTTTCCTCCGCCAACTTCGCGCCTTTCTGCGCTACAATGCCGGAAGACCTGGTTCCGGAGAGCAAGACATGTCCCATCCTGCGCTCACGTCACTGCGTGCGCTGACCTTTTTCGACACCCTTCCCGAGCTGGATAGCGAATTGCTCGACTGGCTGCTGCTTGAAGACTCGATGACCAAACGCTTCGAGCAATTTTGCCGTAAAGTGCATGTCGATGTTATCAATGAAGGCTTTATCGGGCCGGAATTGCCTGAGGACGAACGCGCCTGCCTGCCGCAGGCGTCGCGCTACTGGCTGCGTGAAATCGTGCTGTGCGGCGACGGCGAGCCCTGGCTGATTGGCCGCACCGTCGTGCCGGAGTCGACATTGAGCGGGCCGGAACTGGCGTTGCAGCATCTGGGCGAAACCCCGCTGGGCCGCTATCTTTTTACCCAGTCGACGCTCACGCGCGACTATATTGAGGTGGGGCGCAGCGAAAATTTATGGGGACGCCGTTCTCGCCTGCGGTTATCCGGTAAACCGCTGTTACTGACTGAACTGTTTCTGGCTGCGTCGCCGTTGTACCAGGAGGAAAAATAATGGAGTGGAGCCTTAGGCAAAATAAGCTGCTGGCTTATCACCGGCTGATGCGTACAGATAAACCCATCGGCGCACTGTTACTGTTATGGCCGACCCTGTGGGCGCTGTGGGTTGCCACCCCCGGTCTGCCGCCGCTGTGGATCCTGGCAGTGTTTGTCGCGGGTGTCTGGCTGATGCGCGCAGCGGGCTGCGTGGTGAATGATTATGCCGATCGTAAATTCGACGGCCATGTGAAGCGTACCGCCAACCGCCCATTACCGAGCGGCGCCGTCACGGAAAAAGAGGCGCGCAATCTGTTTGTCGGGCTGGTGTTGCTGTCGTTCCTGCTGGTGCTGACGCTCAACACCATGACCATTTTGCTGTCGGTAGCGGCGCTGGCGCTGGCGTGGGTCTATCCGTTTATGAAGCGCTATACCCATCTGCCGCAGGTGGTGCTCGGCGCGGCGTTCGGCTGGTCGATCCCCATGGCGTTCGCCGCCGTGAGTGAAAGCGTGCCGCTTAGCTGCTGGCTGCTGTTCATCGCCAATATCTGCTGGGCCGTGGCTTACGATACGCAGTACGCCATGGTCGACCGCGACGACGATGTGAAAATCGGCATTAAATCCACGGCGATCCTGTTTGGCCGCCACGACAAGCTGATTATCGGTATTTTGCAGGTGGTGGTGATGGGCCTGATGGCGCTGGTAGGCTGGCTGAACGGGCTGGGTGCGGTGTTCTATGCGGCGATCCTGATTGCCGGCGGGCTGTTTGCTTATCAACAAAAGCTGATTGCCCATCGCGAGCGCGCGGCCTGTTTCCAGGCGTTTATGAACAATAACTACGTCGGTTTAGTGTTGTTTATCGGGCTGGTGTTCAGTTATCAGCATGTCTAAAAAAAACAGGCGGGAAATCCCGCCTGTTTTGTCTTTACGCGTCGTTCGCCTGAGCCGCTGCGCTTTCAATGGTCAACCGAATATCCGAGGTAATCAGGTCCGCCAGAAGTTCGTAGACCTTCATGGTGCGGGCCGGTTCGGCATCGCCGGTATCACTGATAAAACCTTCATCACGTAAGGTGGACACCAGAGTACTGAACACCGCTTTGTCGAAGAATTCCGGCGCGTTAATCCCGTGCAGCACCGACAGACGCTGTGCTACGGTGCGGCTCTCTTTCTCCAGCGTACCGCGGTTGATGGAAGGATTGGCGCTCAGCAGCCAGAAGGTGATTGCGTAGCGTTGCAGCGTTTCGCGAACCCCTGCCGCCAGCAGTTGCAGCGTGCGTGAACGGGCCGGGTTAAGCTGCAATTTATCGCCGTTTTCTACGATCAACTGCTGCTGCAACAGCTCATTCACCAGCGCATCAATCACTGCGCCGAGCTCGCTTTTTTCCCAGCGCAGGAACAGTTCCGCCTTGAGCATCGGATACAGCACATCGACCTGGCGCAGCAACTCTTCACGGGTGATATGGCGATGCTGGGCAATCATGGCCGCCAGCAGCGACGGCAGCACCAGCATATGGTGAATGTTGTTGCGGTAGTAGGTCATCAATACCGCCTGCTCGCGCGGCAGAATAATGATGTCGCCGATGGTGTCTTTCTCGACTTCAAACTTATTCATTTGCAGCGCGTGCTCAATCAGCTCGTTAGCGGACTGGGCAGGCGTGGTCGCATCCGGCGAGTAGGGCACGTTGCGCAGCAGGCTCAGGTAGCAGCCGAGCTGTTCAGTCAGTTGCTCGCGGGTGAGCGAACGCTGACGCGACGCCAGCAGCGCGGTACAGCACAGGTTCATGGCGTTTGCCGCGCCCGCGTTGTTGATGCGCACCATCAGGTCGGCGGCGATAGCGTTCACCGTCGGCGTGAGCCAGGCAGGGCGGATCGCTTCGATGGGATCGATGGATTCGCGCCATTCCGGCACATGCTGGTTGAGGTAGGTCGTCAGCGGCATCGGCTCGCCGAAGTTCACGTAGCCCTGGCCCAGGTTGCGCAGTTTGCTCAGTCCGCTGACCATTTTCGCGAAGTTCTCTTTCTCTTTGGTCGCGCCGCGCAGCTCTTTAGCATAGGTGCCCACTTCCATGACGTGTTCATATCCGATGTAGATCGGAATCAGCGTAATCGGGCGCGTACCGCCGCGCAGCATGGCCTGGATGGTCATCGACAGGGTGCCGGTTTTCGGGTCCAACAGGCGGCCAGTACGGGAACGGCCTCCTTCAACGAAATACTCCACCGAATAGCCGCGGCTGAACAGTTCGCCCAGATACTCGCGGAATACCGTGGAGTAGAGTTTGTTGCCCTTAAACGTGCGGCGGATAAAGAACGCGCCCAGGCGACGGAACATCGGGCCTGCTGGCCAGAAGTTCAGGTTAATGCCCGCAGCGATATGCGGCGGCACCAACCCCTGGTGATACAGCACGTAGGAGAGCAGCATATAGTCCATATGGCTGCGGTGGCAGGGAACGTACACCAGCTCGTGACCGTCATGCGCCAGCTGGCGCACCCGCTCGGCGTTGTGCACGTTAATGCCCTGATACAGGCGGTTCCAGGTAAAGCCCAGAATGCGGTCCATCAGACGAATAGTTTCGTAGGAGAAGTTTGCCGCAATCTCTTCCATCAACGCCACGGCATTCTGCTGGGCCTTTTCATGGGAGATTTTTTTGCTGCGCGCTTCGTCTTCCACCGCGCGGGCGATGGCTTTGGAAGCCAACAGCTTATTAAACAGATCCTGACGCGCCGGCAAACGCGGCCCGACGGCAGCCAGACGCTGACGGGCGAAGTGCATGCGCGCGACACGCGCCAGCTTCTGGGCGATGGTTTTATCCGTGCCGTGCTCATCCGCCATACGGCGTAGCGACACCGACGGCGAAAAGCGCACAAAACTGTCGCGCCCTAACCAGGAAACGGCAAAAAATTTCTGCACGCCGTTGAGCATGCGCAGCGGTGGGTTTACTTCGCCTTTTTCGCGGCCCGGCGCGCGCCCGAACATCACCGATACCGGCACCATCTGGACGTCAAGCAGCGGATTGCTGCGATGCAGATCGAGATAGTCGTGGAACAGCTTAATCGACTCTTCTTTCGGCGTGTAATAGGTGAATACCCGCGGCCCGCCGTGAATAAACACATGGCGCGGCAACAGCGTGCCGTCGATTTCAATCGGCTCCAGCGGGTCGGGCAAATCATGCGCCAGACACTGTTGACGCAGCGTCAGTAAGTCCGCTTTCGAGTTGTACGGAAGAACGTACATAATCGGGCGCGAGGTATCGAGCCCCAGTTCGGCGCACGGATCCGCCGGAATGGATTTGCTTTTTACCAGTACGCGTAATGGTAAATTAAGTAATTTGTAGTAAATTCGTGGCCAGCCGGACATAAACGATGTAAAGCCTCTGGTTAATAATGCAATTGCACCGCAAGAATATCAGAAACTACCGGGAATATCTGTGGTGCTTACGTTTCGTTGCTCAATGCTATTGATGCGCGTTTTTTAAAAAGGTTTCTTTTCATGGCGAATAACACCACTGGGTTGATACGAATAATAAAAGCAGCAGGTTACTCCTGGAAAGGCATCCGCGCCGCCTGGAAGAACGAAGCCGCATTTCGTCAGGAAGGCGTCGCGGCGATTGCCGCCATCGCCATCGCCTGTTGGCTGGACGTTGATCCCATTACCCGTGTGCTGCTGATTGGCTCCGTTATCCTGGTGATGATCGTGGAGATCCTCAACAGTGCCATCGAAGCGGTGGTCGATCGTATTGGCCCGGAATTTCATGAGCTCTCCGGGCGTGCCAAAGACATGGGGTCAGCAGCAGTGCTGTTCGCTATTTTACTGGCGCTGATCACCTGGGGCACATTGCTCTGGTCAAATTTGCGATAACTCTTCCAGATGCGGCTAACATGCGGATATTTGCTCATTTTGTGGTTTCAAAAACACCGTTAGCTGTATATACTCACAGCATTACTGTATATGCACCCAGGGGGCGGAATGAAAAGTTTAACGGCCAGACAGCAAGAGGTGTTTGATCTTATTCGCGATCACATCAGCCAAACCGGCATGCCTCCCACTCGTGCGGAGATTGCACAGCGTCTGGGCTTTCGTTCTCCTAACGCTGCAGAAGAACACTTAAAAGCCCTGGCGCGTAAAGGGGTGATTGAAATCGTCTCCGGCGCATCGCGTGGTCTGCGTTTGCTGGTGGAAGAGGAAGAAGGCTTACCGCTGGTAGGCCGTGTCGCTGCGGGCGAGCCGCTGTTGGCTCAACAGCATATTGAAGGGCATTATCAGGTCGATCCGGGTCTGTTTAAGCCCAGCGCGGATTTCCTGCTGCGCGTTAGCGGGATGTCCATGAAAGATATCGGAATTATGGACGGTGATTTACTCGCGGTGCATAAAACCCAGGATGTGCGCAACGGCCAGGTGGTGGTGGCGCGCATTGACGATGAAGTCACTGTTAAACGCCTGAACAAACAGGGCAATACGGTGCAACTGCTGCCAGAAAACAGCGAATTCTCCCCGATCGTTGTTGACCTGCGCCAGCAGGCTTTTTCAATCGAAGGCCTTGCCGTGGGCGTCATCCGCAACGGCGAGTGGCTGTAAGTCCTTTTGCCTGATTTGAAGCCGTAGCGCGCCGCGTTACGGCTTTTTGCTTTTTACAGATACACGTTACCGCTACGGATTGCGTCATGCCATTTTTCACGTCTGCTGATAAAGCATTGTGGCGCCTGGCGCTGCCAATGATCTTCTCCAATATCACCGTGCCGCTGCTGGGCCTGGTGGATACCGCCGTTATCGGCCATCTCGATAGCCCCGTTTATTTAGCTGGCGTCGCCATTGGCGCGACCGCGACCAGCTTCCTGTTTATGCTGCTGCTGTTTTTACGCATGAGCACCACCGGGTTAACTGCCCAGGCATTTGGCGCAAAAAACCCCCAGGCAATGGCGCGTGCGCTGGTGCAGCCGCTGCTGCTGGCGTTGCTGGCGGGGGCTGCCATTAT
The DNA here is from genome assembly GCF_009907385.1 of Atlantibacter hermannii. GTDB lineage: Bacteria > Pseudomonadota > Gammaproteobacteria > Enterobacterales > Enterobacteriaceae > Atlantibacter > Atlantibacter hermannii_A. Next base: position 28,101 of record NZ_JAAATR010000011.1, on the reverse strand, counting down.
GCTGCTGCGCACGCCGCTTATCGATCTGGCGCTGCATATTGTCGGCGGTAGCGAAGAGGTTTTACGTCAGGCGCGGCGTTTTCTTGAAATCCGCTGGCTAAGCGCGCCAGCGACGCTGGCAAATCTGGTGCTGTTAGGCTGGCTGCTGGGCGTGCAGTACGCGCGAGCCCCGGTGATCCTGCTGATCGTCGGCAATGTGCTGAATATCGCGCTCGATTTGTGGCTGGTGGTAGGGCTGGATATGAACGTGCAGGGCGCGGCGCTCGCGACCCTGGTGGCGGAATACATCACGTTATTCGTCGGGCTGATGATGGTCTGGCACGTGATGAAACTGCGGGGCGTTGACCCGACGATGCTGCTCTCCGCCTGGCGTGGCGATATCTGGCGATTACTGGCGTTAAATCGCGACATCATGCTGCGCTCGCTGCTGCTGCAAATCTGCTTCGCCAGCGTCACGATTTTAGGGGCGCGGATGGGCAGCGATATTGTGGCGGTGAATGCCGTATTGATGACCCTACTGACCTTTACGGCCTATGCGCTGGACGGTTTTGCCTATGCGGTGGAGGCCCATTCCGGGCAGGCCTATGGCGCAGGCAACAGCAACCAGCTTATTAAGGTCTGGCATGCTGCCTGCCGCCAGGCGGGGCTGGTCGCGTTGATGTTCGCCGCGCTTTATGCGCTGTGGGGCGAGCACATTGTTGCGCTGCTCACCTCGTTGCCGGTTCTGCAGCAGCAGGCCGATCGCTATCTGGCCTGGCAGGTAGTGCTGCCGCTGGTCGGCGTGTGGTGCTATCTGCTGGACGGTATGTTTATCGGTGCCACCCGGGGCGCAGAAATGCGTAACAGCATGGCCGTGGCAGCGCTGGGTTTTGGCGTAACGTTAATTTCTTTACCCTGGCTGGGGAATCACGGGCTGTGGCTGGCGGTAGCGGTATTCCTGGCGCTGCGCGGCCTGTCGCTATGGCTGATCTGGCGCCGTCACTGGCAGCGTAATAGCTGGTTCAACGAGCCGGGTCATGGTTAGTTACATCTACTGACCCTGATTTAATTAATGTTTATCACTCTGATATATAAAATATTTATATCACCGCTGACCGTTTTTCACTCTCGCGCCTGGTTAAAGATTCTGAATATACCAAACGAGTCGGAATGGTCGACTAAACTCATTATCACGTCCAGCAGATAATAACTGTTAAACACGGACGATAAACATTTAGCGTTTATAACCGAACGATGAGGACTACATCATGAATAAAGACGAAGTCGGCGGTAACTGGAAACAGTTCAAAGGTAAAATGAAAGAGCAGTGGGGTAAACTCACTGACGACGATATGACCGTTATCGAAGGTAAACGCGATCAGCTCGTAGGGAAAATCCAGGAACGCTATGGATACGAGAAAGATCAGGCAGAGAACGAAGTGAAAGACTGGGAAACCCGTAACGATTACCGCTGGTAATCCTGACGTTTCTCAGGTCAGTCACCCTCATGGCTACCCTGCCCAGGTACAAGGACGTACCGTTTACCGCTTACTTCCCACGCTTTTTAACCTGAACAGAATGATCGTGCCCGCAATGTTCCGGATGACGGCACGCTTCTATCTCTTTGCAGCCTGAGCACAATCCGTGCGCTTCAATCACGTTATGGCGTAGCGTAAAGCCCATTTCTGCGGCGAGCGCATCCATAATCGTTTCTACGCCCTGCGCGCTCTGCTCTTTCACCACGCCGCAGCGGTCGCAAATGAACATCGCTGAGGTATGCGTCGGCTGATCAAATAAATGACACAGCACATAGCTGTTGGTGGATTCAACCTTATGGACAAATCCTTGCTCCAGCAGGAAATCCAGCGCCCGGTATACCGTTGGCGGTTTAGCCTGTGGCTCGGTTTCGCGCAGCAAATCCAACAAGTCATAAGCGCTGATGGCGCCTTTTTGTAGAGTCATTAAACGCAACACTTCGAGGCGCTGCGGCGTCAGGCGTACGTTTCGTTGCTGGCAGAGGTTTTCCGCCAGGGCAAGCATATGTTGTGACGTCGTCGTTTCCATCAGCATCCCCAGAGGCTCGTAAAACGGCTATTTTATCACGAACCGCTCAAAACGCCGACTGCTTGCTGGCACCTGTTGAATGCGGTTTTAATCCATTTGAATGATATTAGCTCGCTAAGCATAAATATCATCTATAAGTATTAGGTCTCACAAATAATAAACAGGAGCCGCCAGAAGGCGGCATCACGCTTCATGGGCCAAAAGGCCTGTTTCTCATCGAGTTATACGCAGCAATCGTTCTCCGCTGTGCAGGGACACAGCATCTGTTATGCAACCTATGACGAGACGGACTACTGTGAAAAAAATATAAGTATCGATGGTGACTGCAGCGGTTTCGCTGCTGGTGGCAAATGAGGCCAGTGCGGCCAATACCTGGACGGAAGCGCGTGGTGACGCGATGGGGGGAACGGGGGTCGCCTCAGCGCATTATGGCAGTGGCGTGTTAATCAACCCGGCGTTACTGGCAAAGGCAAAACCTGAAGATGACGTCACCGTTATTTTCCCCTCGGTGGGGGCGCAAATCAGCGATAAAGATAATCTTCAGGATCAGATAGATGACATCAGCGATCGCATTAATTACTACCAGGATGTTATTGATGATTTTGGCCCGGAAGACCTGCTGAACATTAACCAGTCACTTCAGGAATTCCAGAATGCTGCTGGCGAACTGGCGAACCAACTGGAAGATCTGAAGGGAAAAGTCGCCACCGCGCGTGCTGGCGTGGGCTTTGCCGTCAGTATTCCCAACGATGTGTTGTCAGTGGCCTTTATGGCTAAGGGGTATGCCCATGCAAGGGTGAGCTCCTGGATAGATCCTGACGATATCTCCTACCTGCGTGGTATTGAGGGCAGCGATTTACGGGCCGCAGCGGTGGCGACAGACGCCATTATTAACGGTACCGATCGCATTACCGACAATCTCAATTCCACCGGATTTGGGCGTGCGGCGATTGTCTCGGATTACGGCGTCGCCTTTGCCAAACAGTTTGAAATCGGCGACGTGCCGGTATCGTTTGGCGTTACGCCAAAACTGCAAAAAACCTGGCTGTATAACTACAGCGTGCCGATCTACGCTTATGAAAGCAGCGACTGGAATAACAGCCGTTACCGTACTGATGACACAGGTTTTAACATCGACGCCGGTTTAGCCGCCGACTTCGGCGAAAACTTTACCGTGGGTTTAAGCGGCCAAAATCTCGTTTCCCGTAATATCGATACGAAAGTGGTTAACGGTTATCGCGATACTTACCAGATAGCACCGTTGGTCACGGCAGGCGTCGCCTGGAACACAGAGAGAGTCACCTTAACCGCTGACGGCGATCTCACTGAAACCAAAGGATTCAAAAGCGAGGAAAACAGTCAGTACGCTGGCGTGGGCGCGGAAGTGCGGCCGCTCTCCTGGCTGGCGGTGCGCGCCGGTTATCGCGCGGATATCAAAGGCAACGACAATGACGTCTTTACCGCGGGTCTGGGCTTCTCGCCATTCAATCGGGTACATATCGATTTAACCGGCATTGTCGGCGAGAAAGAGACCTGGGGCGCAGGGGCGCAACTTAAGGTGACATTCTAAAATCACAGGGCGGAGTGGCGTCGTTCCGCCCATTTTTCCAGAGTGTGGTATAGTGTCGCCCCTTTTTTAACCTGATACGCCATCGTTTGACTATGCTGCCAGAATCTCAATCCACCGCTTTTGCCGCTCACCGCTTTTCCATCGCGCCGATGCTCGACTGGACCGACAGGCACTGCCGTTATTTCTTACGCCTGCTGTCGCGCCATACGCTGCTGTATACCGAAATGGTGACCACCGGGGCGATTATCCACGGCAAAGGCGACTACCTGGCATACAGCGAGGAAGAGCATCCGGTGGCGCTGCAGCTCGGCGGCAGCGATCCGGCAGCCCTTGCGCAGTGTGCAAAACTGGCTGAAGCGCGCGGTTACGATGAGATCAACCTTAACGTCGGTTGCCCGTCTGACCGCGTACAGAACGGCATGTTCGGCGCGTGCCTGATGGGTAATGCGCAACTGGTGGCGGACTGCATTAAAGCGATGCGCGATGTGGTCGCTATTCCTGTCACCGTAAAAACTCGCATCGGCATAGATGATCAGGACAGCTATGAATTCCTGTGTGATTTTATCAACACCGTGTCAGGCAAAGGCGAGTGCGAGATGTTTATCATCCATGCCCGTAAAGCCTGGCTTTCCGGCCTGAGCCCAAAGGAAAACCGCGAAATCCCGCCGCTCGATTATCCGCGCGTGTATCAACTGAAGCGTGACTTCCCGCATCTGACGATGTCGATCAACGGCGGTATCACTTCACTGGAGCAGGCGAAAGCGCATCTGGAACATATGGATGGCGTGATGGTTGGGCGGGAGGCGTATCAAAATCCGGGAATGCTGGCGGCGGTAGATAAGGACATTTTTGGCGTTGATAGCGTATTACCCGATCCGGTTGCGGTAGTGCGCGCCATGTATCCCTATATTGAACGCGAACTGAGTCAGGGCGCGTATCTTGGCCACATCACCCGTCATATGCTCGGGCTGTTCCAGGGCGTGCCCGGCGCGCGCCAGTGGCGTCGCTATTTAAGCGAAAACGCTCATAAGGCCGGGGCAGACATCGAGGTGCTGGAGCGCGCATTGCAGAAAGTCGCTAACCCGCAATAAATTCGCTAAAAAATGGTCAAATTCGCTACGCCTCGTCCATCGCGACGGGGCGTTGCTTTTTAAAATCAAAGCGTTAATTCTGGCATGTTTTTTGTAACCACTCTCTCAGGAACGTATTTTATTGGGAGAGAAAGCCATGCTGGAAATTTTGTTCGTGTCAGGTTTTTTTGTGATGCTGCTGGTGACCGGCGTGTCGCTGCTCGGTATCCTGGCGGCGCTGGCAGTGGCGACGGCGTTAATGTTTGTTGGCGGTTTATTCGCCATCATTTTTAAGGTGCTGCCCTGGTTATTGCTGGCGGTCGCCATTGTCTGGGTGGTACGGACGATAAAACAGCCGAAGCTTCCGCTTTATCAGCGCAACAACCGTTGGCGTTACTAAGTATTGCGGCATGGGTCACAACCTGATGATCCCGTGAGGAATTATTCGGGGGGCCGCGTAGGCATTGAAGGGTTAATCTGTCAGTATGCACGGGTTAACGAATTCATCGCAGCTGTACCCTACATACGGCGCGAACTATAAAAAGAAAGGGCTTCCTGCGGGAAGCCCTAATTCTTTCTAAGGGATCAATAAGCTGGAACCCTGGGTTGCCCGGCTTTCCAGCGTCTCATGGGCTTTTTGCGCATCCTTCAACGCAAAGCGCTGCTCCGGCGCAACATCCACTTTAATCACGCCGCTGGCGATCAGCGAGAAGAGCTCGTTGCTGGCTTCTTCCAGCTCAGCGCGGCTGGTAACGTAGCCGTTCAATGAAGGTCGGGTAACAAACAGCGAACCTTTCTGATTGAGAATGCCGAGATTAACGCCGGTGACCGGCCCGGAGGCGTTGCCGAAGCTGACCATCAGGCCGCGGCGCTGTAAGCAATCCAGAGAGGCTTCCCAGGTCTCTTTGCCCACCGAGTCGTAAACCACCCGCACCTTTTTCCCGCCGGTAATTTCGCGTACCCGCTCAACGATGCTCTCTTCCTTATAGTTAATGACCTGCCAGGCGCCCGCCTGTTTGGCGCGTTCCGCTTTTTGCGCGGAACCCACGGTGCCGATCAGTTTTGAACCCAGTGCTTTAGCCCACTGGCAGGCAATCAACCCTACGCCGCCCGCCGCCGCGTGGAACAGAAACGGCTCGTCCGGTTTGATTTCATAGGTTTTGCGCAGCAGATAGAACACCGTCAGCCCCTTCAGGAACGATGCGGCAGCCTGCTCATAAGAGATGGCGTCGGGCAGTAGCGCGACTTTATCCGCCGGCACGTTGTGCACGTCGCTGTAGGCCCCAAGGGACGACTGGGCGTACACCACCCGATCCCCCGCTTTGATATGAGTGACGCCTTTGCCGACTTTACTCACTATGCCAGCGGCTTCGGTTCCCAGCCCGCTGGGCAACGCCGGCGGCGGATACAACCCGCTACGGATATAGGTATCGATATAATTAATGCCGATGGCTTTATTCTCGACCTGGACTTCATTTTCCGCCGGGTCGCCAGGGGTGAACTCAACCGCTTTGAGCACGTCGGGGCCGCCATGCTTTTGAAACTCAATGCGTATTGCCATGTATCCTCCGCTGTCATATCGTTTGGGCGCGGGTATCCCGTGAAATCAGGCGGCATATCTGTTTTGCGCGTGATACACAGGGTATATAATGCCCGTCCCCCTAATCTAACTCGGTAACTCCATTCACTATGGCAGGAAATAAACCCTTCAACAAACCTACTGAGCCTCGCGATCCGCAAGTCGCCGGGTTGAAAATCCCCCCGCATTCGATTGAAGCGGAACAGTCGGTGTTGGGTGGTTTAATGCTGGATAACGAACGCTGGGACGACGTGGCCGAACGCGTCGTGGCAGAGGATTTCTATACCCGCCCGCATCGCCATATCTTTACCGAAATGCACCGTTTGCAGGAGATGGGCAAACCCATCGACCTGATTACGCTGTCCGAATCGTTAGAGCAGCAGGGGCAGCTTGATAGCGTCGGCGGCTTCGCCTATCTGGCGGAGTTATCGAAAAACACGCCGAGCGCGGCGAACATCAGCGCTTACGCCGACATCGTGCGCGAACGCGCGGTAGTGCGCGACATGATCTCCGTCGCCAATGAAATCGCCGACGCCGGTTTCGATCCGCAAGGGCGCAGCAGCGAAGATCTGCTGGACCTGGCGGAGTCGCGGGTGTTCCAGATTGCCGAAAACCGCGCCAATAAAGACGAAGGCCCGAAAAGCATCGATCAGATCCTTGAGGCGACGGTGGCGCGTATCGAAACGCTCTACCAGCAGCCGCATGACGGCGTGACCGGGGTAGATACCGGCTATCAGGATCTGAACAAGAAAACCGCCGGGTTGCAGCGTTCCGACCTGATTATCGTGGCGGCACGTCCTTCAATGGGTAAAACCACCTTCGCCATGAACCTGTGCGAAAACGCGGCGATGTTACAGGATAAACCGGTGCTGATTTTCAGCCTGGAGATGCCCGGCGAGCAGATTATGATGCGTATGCTGGCATCGCTGTCGCGCGTGGACCAGACGCGCATCCGTACCGGCCAGCTGGATGACGAGGACTGGGCGCGGATTTCCGGCACCATGGGCATCCTGCTTGAGAAGCGCAATATGTATATTGACGACTCCTCCGGCCTGACGCCGACCGAAGTGCGCTCCCGCGCGCGGCGTATTTTCCGCGAGCACGGCGGGTTAAGCCTGATTATGATCGACTACCTGCAACTGATGCGCGTGCCGTCGCTGTCCGACAACCGTACCCTGGAAATTGCCGAAATCTCCCGCTCGCTGAAAGCGCTGGCGAAAGAGTTGCAGGTGCCGGTCGTGGCGCTCTCCCAGCTTAACCGCTCGCTGGAACAGCGCGCCGATAAACGCCCGGTTAACTCCGACCTGCGTGAATCCGGCTCCATCGAACAGGACGCCGACTTAATTATGTTTATCTACCGTGATGAGGTGTATCACGAGAACAGCGATCTGAAAGGGATCGCGGAAATCATTATTGGTAAGCAGCGTAACGGACCAATTGGTACGGTGCGTCTGACGTTTAACGGGCAGTGGTCGCGGTTTGATAATTACGCGGGCCCCCAATACGACGACGAATAAATCCCCGTCATCCTTCACGCCGCAGGTGCGTTGACTTCGCGCGCTCACCCCAGTCGCTTACTGATGTAAGCTCCTGGGGATCCACGCACTCGTCGCCTTCCTGCAACGCGAATGATTTAGGGGATTCCCCATGAAATCCACTTAAATGCAAGGAATGACATGCAAGCGGCAACCGTAGTGATTAACCGCCGCGCTCTGCGACACAACCTGCAACGCCTGCGCGAACTGGCTCCGGACAGTCGCATGGTGGCGGTTGTGAAAGCAAACGCCTATGGCCACGGTCTGCTGGAGACCGCGCGCACCCTAACTGACGCCGATGCTTTTGGCGTTGCCCGTCTGGAAGAAGCGCTGGGCTTGCGGGAAGGGGGCATTAAACAGCCTGTTCTGCTGCTGGAAGGCTTCTTCAATGCCGACGATTTACCGACTATCTCCCGCGAAGGCTTCCACACTGTGGTGCATAATGACGCGCAGCTGGCGGCGCTGGAACAGGCGACGCTGGATGAACCCATCACCGTCTGGATGAAACTGGATACCGGAATGCATCGCCTGGGCGTGCTGCCGGAAGATGCCGAGGCATTCTATGCCCGGCTTAGCGCCTGTAAAAACGTGCGTCAGCCGGTGAATATCGCCAGCCATTTCGCCCGCGCCGATGAACCGGAATGCGGCGCGACCGAAAAGCAGCTTGCCATCTTTAACCATTTCACTGAAGGAAAGCCGGGCCAGCGCTCGATTGGCGCGTCGGGGGGCATCCTGCTGTGGCCGCAATCCCATCTGGAGTGGGTGCGCCCGGGCATTATTCTTTACGGCGTCTCGCCGCTGGATAACAAACCCTGGGGCGAAGACTTCGGATTTAAACCGGTGATGACGCTTACCTCCAGCCTGATAGCCGTGCGCGAGCATAAAGCGGGCGAGCCGGTGGGCTACGGCGGTACCTGGGTCAGCGAGCGCGATACCCGGCTGGGCGTGATTGCGCTGGGTTACGGCGATGGCTACCCGCGCAGCGCCCCGTCCGGTACGCCTGTGCGGGTGAACGGTCGTGAAGTGCCCATCGTCGGGCGGGTGGCGATGGATATGATTTGCGTCGATCTCGGCCCTGATGCGCAGGACCAGGTCGGCGACGGCGTAGTGATGTGGGGGGAAGGATTGCCCGTCGAACGTATCGCTGCGCTGACTAAAGTGAGTGCTTACGAACTTATTACCCGTTTAACGCCGCGCATGGCGATACGCTATCTTGATTAATACTCCAGGCCGTTTCTTTACAGGGAAGCGGCTTTGCAAACTTCCTCTCGATCTCCCGTAGCCTCCGGTTTATTGTGTAAAGCGACCACACCGTAAACCAGGAGTACCTCAGCGTGTTTCAAAAAGTTGACGCCTATGCGGGCGACCCCATTCTCTCTTTGATGGAGCGTTTCAAAGAAGACCCTCGCGCCGATAAAGTGAACCTGAGCATCGGGCTTTATTACAACGAAGACGGCATCATTCCGCAGTTGCAGGCTGTCGCCAACGCTGAGGAGCGCCTGAACGCGCAACCGCATGGCGCATCGCTGTATCTGCCAATGGAAGGACTGAACAGTTATCGTCACACCATCGCACCGCTGCTGTTTGGCGCAGACCATCCGGTTCTTCAGCAACAGCGCGTGGCAACTATTCAGACTCTGGGCGGTTCCGGCGCGTTGAAAGTCGGCGCGGATTTCCTGAAACGCTACTTTCCGGATTCTGGCGTATGGGTGAGCGACCCAACCTGGGAAAACCACGTCGCCATTTTTGAAGGGGCGGGATTCGAAGTAAGTACTTACCCTTGGTTTGATAACGAGTCCAAAGGCGTACGTTTCGACGCGCTTCTGGAAAAACTGAATACGCTACCTGCGCGCAGCATTGTGCTGCTGCACCCGTGCTGCCATAACCCGACCGGTTCCGATCTGAATAACCAGCAGTGGGATGCCGTGGTTGAGGTACTGAAAGCCCGTGAACTGATCCCCTTCCTTGATATCGCTTATCAGGGCTTTGGTGCAGGTATGGAGCAGGATGCTTATGCGATTCGCGCCATCGCCAGCGCGGGTTTGCCGGCCCTGGTCAGCAATTCGTTTTCCAAAATCTTCTCGCTGTATGGCGAACGCGTGGGCGGCCTGTCGATTGTCTGTGAAGATTCAGAAACTGCCGGACGCGTGTTGGGCCAGCTGAAAGCCACCGTGCGCCGCAACTATTCCAGCCCACCGAATTTTGGCGCGCAGGTGGTGGCGATGGTGTTGGGCGATGACGAACTGAAAGCCAACTGGCTGTCGGAAGTAGAATCGATGCGCATCCGCATCCTGGCAATGCGCCAGGCGCTGGTGGACGTACTGAAAGACGCCATGCCGGCCCGTAATTTTGATTACTTGCTGCAACAGCGCGGTATGTTCAGCTATACCGGGCTAAGCGCGGCCCAGGTGGATCGTCTGCGTGATGAGTACGGTATTTACCTGATTGCCAGCGGCCGCATGTGCGTTGCCGGATTAAATTCCCGTAATGTGCAACGCGTCGCTAAGGCGTTTGCCGCAGTTATGTAAGTACTCACTATTTTCGATACGTTACGTATGCGTTAACAGGACAGCACGGTTTCCGTCTGTCCTTTTTAGTTTGTGATCCTGGCCGTTTTCCCGAACCTCTTCGTGAAATAAATCTTGGCGGCGCGCGTATTGGCGGTTATGGTCGCTACTATTTTGAGCAACTGCTCCGATGACATAATAACAACCTGATAACAAAGGGAAAGGTATGCGCAAGCTCACACTGATCTTTAGCCTCGCGCTCGCCGCGCTGACGCTAAGCCAGTCCGTCGTGACGCGAGCATCCGTGCCGTCGCCGCTCTATCCCGGGACGAATGTCACTAAACTCGCGTACCAGGCACCGATTCATTGGGTATCCGTCGCGCAAATTGAAAATAGCCTGTTAGGCCGCGAGCCGTTCGCGGTGGGTTTTGATATTGATGATACCGTGCTGTTCTCCAGCCCCGGGTTCTGGCGCGGACAACGCCTGTATTCTCCCGGTAGTCAGGCCTATCTAAAAAATCCTGCATTCTGGGAAAAGATGAATAACGGCTGGGATGAATTCAGCATTCCGAAAGAAGTGGCACGTGAATTGATTTCCCTTCATATAAAACGCGGTGACAGCATCTATTTTATTACCGGCCGCAGCCAGACTAAAACGGAAACCCTGAGCAAAACCTTACAGGACATTTTTCATATTCCAGGGGCAAATATGCATCCTGTCATTTTTGCCGGAGAGAAGAAGGGGCAAAACACCAAAACGCAGTGGATAAACGATAAGCAGATCAAAATGTTTTACGGTGACTCCGATAACGACATCTCCGCCGCGCGTGAAAGCGGCATCCGCGCCATTCGCATCTTGCGCGCCTCCAATTCCACCTATCGTCCTGCACCCGCCGCAGGCGCTTTTGGTGAAGAAGTGATCGTGAATTCTGAATATTGAATTTTCTTCCTCATTGGCGCCGCTATGGTTGCGGAAATGGATCTCATGACGTTTTTTGCTGTTTTTTTCATCAAAAGCGCCATTCCAGGTTTACCTTTTGGCGCCTTGCTGCACACTTAACAGAGCCTGAATTAATTAAGGAGACGGTGGATGTGGTGGCAACAAACGCTCACGTTACGGGCTAGACCCCGGGGGTTTCATCTGGTGACCGATGAGGTTTTAGGGCAAATCCAGGAGATATCTCGCATCAAAACGGGATTATTGCACCTGCTGCTGCAACATACCTCGGCATCATTAACGCTTAATGAAAATTGCGATCCCACCGTACGTATCGACATGGAACGTTATTTTCTCAACAGCGTGCCTGATAGCGGCCATTACCAGCATGATGACGAAGGGCCGGACGATATGCCGTCGCACATTAAATCGTCAATGCTGGGGGTATCGCTGCTTCTGCCCGTGAAAAATGGGCGCGTACAACTCGGTACATGGCAGGGAATCTGGTTAGGGGAACATCGCATCGACGGCGGAACGCGCCGGCTTGTCGCCACATTACAAGGGGAACCACAATGACGAACTCGGATCTACTGGATTATTGCATGAAGAAAGCGGGCGCGGAGCAAAGCGTTCATAGCGACTGGAAAGCCACGCAGATTAAGCTGGCGGATGTGCTGTTCGCCATGGTTCACGACGTGAACGAGCGGCCAGCGGTGTCGTTAAAAACCAGCCCGGAACTGGCCGAGCTGCTGCGTCAAAAACATGAAGACGTGTTTCCCAGCGCCCACCTTAATAAGGCTCACTGGAGCACGGTTTATCTGGATGGCAGTTTGCCCGCATCGCAAATTTACTACCTTATTGATGCATCCTATCAGCAGGCGGTGACGTTGCTGCCTGAACAGGTCAGGCAGCAATTGTCAGTATAACTAACGGGATTTTGGAAGCATCGGTTTCAGGAAGCGCGCCGTGTAAGAGGCTTCGCATTCAGCGACGGTTTCCGGCGTGCCTGACACCAGAATTTCGCCGCCGCCGCTGCCGCCTTCCGGGCCGAGATCCACAATCCAGTCTGCAGTTTTAATGACGTCCAGGTTGTGCTCAATCACCACAATGGTATTGCCCTGATCGCGTAACTGGTGCAATACGTCAAGCAACTGCTGAATGTCGGCAAAATGCAGGCCGGTAGTGGGCTCATCGAGGATATACAGCGTCTGGCCGGTACCGCGCTTCGACAGCTCGCGCGCCAGCTTCACGCGCTGGGCCTCGCCGCCAGACAGCGTGGTGGCAGACTGACCCAGCCGGATATAGGACAGCCCCACGTCCATCAGCGTTTGCAGCTTACGCGCCAGCGCAGGCACCGCGTCGAAGAACGCACGCGCGTCTTCAATCGTCATATCCAGCACTTCATGAATGCTCTTGCCCTTGTACTTAATTTCCAGGGTTTCGCGGTTATAGCGTTTGCCTTTGCACTGGTCGCACGGTACGTAGATATCCGGCAGGAAGTGCATCTCTACCTTAATCACGCCGTCGCCCTGGCAGGCTTCGCAGCGGCCGCCGCGCACGTTAAAGCTGAATCGCCCCGGCGTATAGCCGCGGGAACGCGCTTCCGGCACGCCGGCAAACAGCTCGCGCACCGGCGTAAACACGCCGGTATAGGTCGCCGGGTTTGAGCGCGGAGTTCGGCCAATCGGGCTCTGGTCGATATCGATAACTTTATCGAAATGCTCCATGCCGTGGATTTCGCGATACGGCGCAGGTTCGGCGATCGTCGCGCCGTTAAGCTGGCGCTGGGCAATAGGGAACAGCGTATCGTTAATCAGCGTCGATTTACCCGAGCCGGATACCCCGGTAATACAGGTAAACAGGCCTACCGGCAGCGTCAGCGTAACGTCTTTCAGGTTGTTACCTTTCGCGCCCACGAGCTTAAGCACTTTCGCCGGATCTGCCGGTACGCGCTGCTTCGGTACTGAAATTTCCCGCTTGCCGCTCAGGTACTGGCCGGTCAGCGATTCCTGAACCGCCATGATGTCTTTCATGGTGCCTTCAGCCACGACCTGGCCGCCATGCACGCCCGCGCCAGGACCAATATCAATGATATGGTCGGCGGCGCGGATCGCGTCTTCATCGTGTTCCACCACAATCACGGTATTACCGAGATCGCGCAGGTGGATCAGCGTTTCCAGCAGGCGCTCGTTATCGCGCTGGTGCAGACCGATTGACGGCTCATCCAGTACGTACATGACGCCCACCAGGCCCGCGCCGATCTGGCTCGCCAGACGGATACGCTGGGCTTCGCCGCCGGACAAGGTTTCCGCCGAGCGGGAAAGCGTTAGATAGTTGAGGCCGACGTTCACCAGGAATTTCAGGCGATCGCCAATCTCCTTCAGCACTTTTTCAGCGATTTTTGCGCGCTGGCCGGACAATTTCAGATTGGTGAAAAAGTCCATGGCGTGGCCGATGCTCATATCCGAGATGGTCGGCAGCGCCGTGTTTTCAACAAACACGTGGCGCGCTTCACGGCGCAGGCGGGTGCCTTCGCAGGTCGCGCAGGGGCGGTTGCTGATAAATTTCGCCAGATCTTCGCGCACGGCGGAAGACTCGGTTTCTTTATAGCGGCGCTCCATATTGTGCAGCACGCCTTCAAACGGATGGCGGCGCACAGAGGTATCGCCGCGATCGTTCATATATTTAAATTCGATGGTTTCGCGGCCGGAACCGTTGAGCACCACGTTTTTCACGGTAGCGCTCAGTTCATTCCACGGGGTTTCCACATCGAATTTATAGTGATCCGCCAGCGAACGCAGCATGGTGAAGTAGTAAAAGTTACGGCGGTCCCAGCCGCGGATGGTGCCGCCAGCCAGCGACAGCTCGCCGTTTTGCACCACGCGATCCGGGTCGAAATATTGCTGCACGCCCAGGCCGTCGCAGGTCGGACAGGCGCCCGCCGGGTTGTTGAACGAAAACAGGCGGGGTTCCAGCTCACGCATGCTGTAGCCGCATACCGGGCAGGCGAAGTTAGCCGAAAACAGCATCTCTTCCGCGTCGGGATTATCCATATCTGCGACTATCGCCGTGCCGCCGGAAAGCTCCAGCGCGGTTTCAAATGATTCCGCCAGGCGCTGCGCCAGATCTGCGCGCACTTTGAAACGATCGATAACCACTTCGATAGTGTGCTTTTTATGCAGTTCGAGGGTCGGCGGATCGGAAAGATCGCAGACTTCGCCGTCGATACGGGCGCGGATATACCCCTGGCTCGCAAGGTTTTCCAGGGTTTTGGTGTGTTCGCCTTTACGCTCTTTGATCACCGGCGCCAACAGCATCAGGCGCTTGCCTTCCGGCTGCGACAGCGCGTTATCTACCATCTGGCTGACAGTTTGCGCCGCCAGCGGGACGTTATGATCCGGGCAGCGCGGTTCGCCGACGCGGGCAAACAGCAGACGCAGGTAATCGTGAATTTCAGTAATGGTACCCACCGTGGAGCGTGGGTTATGCGACGTCGATTTTTGTTCGATCGAGATCGCAGGGGAAAGCCCTTCGATATGATCGACATCCGGCTTTTCCATCAGCGACAGGAATTGACGCGCATACGCCGACAGCGATTCGACGTAGCGACGCTGCCCTTCGGCATACAGAGTGTCAAAAGCCAGTGAGGATTTGCCTGAGCCCGACAGCCCTGTCACGACAATAAGCTTGTCGCGGGGGATGACGAGATTGATATTCTTGAGATTGTGGGTGCGGGCGCCCCGTACTTCTATCTTATCCATTCACCTTTCCCGGTAGAAACGCTGTTTGCCTGGTCTTTCATGTTGCGCAAGAAAAGAGAACCGGCTGTCAGAAACGGCTAATTATGACACAATTTGACCTGAATGGATATACAGTATTGGAATGCATCTTCCAGCGATTTGTGCAAAAATGACGCCCTGGCGATTTTTTCTGGAACAATGCTCGCAGCTATCAAACTGCGGCTTTGTGATGGTACAATCGCGCGTTTACACTATTTAGAAACCCTTCAGGAGAGTGATTCATGGCCAGCAGAGGCGTAAACAAGGTTATTCTCGTTGGTAATCTGGGTCAGGACCCGGAAGTACGCTATTTGCCGAGTGGCGGCGCAGTCGCTAACTTCACGCTGGCTACCTCCGACTCCTGGCGCGACAAGCAGACCGGCGAAATGAAAGAGCAGACCGAATGGCACCGCGTTGTGATGTTCGGCAAACTGGCGGAAGTTGCCGGTGAATATCTGCGTAAAGGCTCACAGGTCTATATTGAAGGCCAGTTGCGTACCCGCAAATGGACCGATCAGTCCGGCCAGGAGCGTTACACCACCGAGATTAACGTTCCGCAAATTGGCGGCGTGATGCAAATGTTGGGCGGACGCCAGGGCGGCGGCGCACCGGCAGGTGGCGGTCAGCAGCAGGGCGGTTGGGGTCAGCCTCAGCAACCGCAACAGCAGGCTCAGGGTGGTCAGTTCAGCGGCGGCGCGCAATCACGTCCGCAGCAGCAGGCTCCGGCGCAGTCTAACAATGAACCGCCGATGGATTTCGACGACGATATCCCGTTCTGATGTGACATCAGGTATCAGACAAACAACCCGCAATCGTTATGCGGGTTTTTTTTATTTTTATTTTCGCTTAGGCATTTGACCCAATATTAGCGATGAATATTGTTATTGGCCCCACTATCAAATAAGCAATGCTACCCTCCTGCAGATAATATCTACCTCTTTGTTAGGATTTCCGCCTTATTCATCTGATGCGAAACTATCCCCACTAAATAAAAGGCTTTATGTGAAGGTAATCATTTCGGGGTTAAACAGTTTCCCGCAGGTGTTAAATAAAGCCGCACAATATATTTAAAAGCGACACGGAGACAGGATGGCTATAGCGAACAATTTATTTCAGGCAGAATGGAGCCGCCGTGGCAATTTGCTTTGTCATGGTCACTGGATTATTACGTTTGAAGGGCGGCCAGTCGAACTCCCTGAATCCCGCCGCGAAAAAGATATGGGCACTCGGGGGATCTATTCCATTATCGATCCCGATGATGAAACCTTTGCAGATGGGTTGCCTGAAGATGAATGGATACTCGAAAATGTTGAATGGCTAACCGATTGCTTTTTCGATAACGCTATCCCACTGGATGAGGAGAATTATCGGGCTTTCTGGAAAGCGGTTAACAGGCAGGACTGGCGTTGTACCAGCTGTGCGGGCTGCATGTAAAAAAAAGCCTCTGCAAAGCAGAGGCGGAAAAATCAGGTCAGGATCATTGGCCACTCGGGCGGCGTTTTACTGAGGACATCCCACATGACATCCTTGATGTGAATCCATGTCGCCGCAAAATCAATAGACAAACCCAGCAAACCCGTTGCAAATGCGCAGGATGCGGCAATGCCTATTCCGCTGCTGATTACCGCCAGCACTGCATAATCAGATTTACGAAATTGAATATTCAGGGTGCTGGCAAGAAACATCATCACGGCGCTGACAATTTGCCAGCGCATCATCACGATGCCAGTAGTCAGGGTAGCCATATCACTGATTCCTTTAAATAAAGGCAACGCTTTCAGCGCAGGAGGCAATGCTCCTGGAGGGGGCTAAAAAGCGTGGGGTTTTTAACAATGAACGCAAATGCCAAAATTGCATCTGATGTGTGAACTCTATCACATTTGTTCTTTTATTAGCCAGATCGAAGCGCAATTTTTTTTAGTCTTTAATAACCCTGGTGTTATTAAGGCCTATGGGTTGGCTTAAGCGAGGCGTTATTCCAGGCAGTAATTAAAACTCATCCTTTTGTCGTATTTCTTTCCTGAGCGCGGGCTGAAATAGTGAATAAAGTTATGTCAGATAACATTTGTTTAATATTTACATAACTGTGGTCCTGCATTATGCTTGACTGCAAATCATCTTTATATGTAATAAATAATTCAACTCCCTGATTTAAATGGGTTTTAATAGCGGATGCCATTTTAATTTTACACATTAGCGTGCGTTTTTCTCGCCCATTAAATTCTGTCTTTCGCGTTGCGTTGAATTGAATTATTCATTGCAGATAAGTGTTTATTATTTTTATTTTCAACAACATGTGAAAATGATAAAAAATGAATACTGCACAAAAACACAATCTTCTGGGCGATGGCGCACAAGTATTGCGTATTCTGACCCAGGTGATTCCGCAGCTTTTACCACATCGTTCGCTCCAGGATATCGTTGGGGATATTCAAAACGCGTTGGGCAGTGCTGTCACCTGGATTGCCATTGAGCGTGACGGGGAACTTCAGGTCCACCATACAGGTGAAAGGGAAGACGGCTATGCTCAGGCGTGCCAGGTCTTGCTACATCCTCGTATCATTGAACATCCCTATGCGTGGCGTATTCTCTCCTGGTCACAGGGAGTAGGAGAGTTGTTTTATCCAGGTCTGGAGATGCCCTTCAGGCAATTGCAAACCGGAATTTTATGCAAGTTACCGCTGCGCGATTATGCTTCTACCGCCTGGCTTTTTTTAGCTTATCAATATACTCTGCCGTCGATTACTATCCTTAAACACGGCGTGACGATTCTGGCAGACAAACTGCGAGATTATTTACTTGAGCAATCTGCTCGTGAATTTGCCTTTCAGGAACTACAGCAAATTTCCGAACAATATAAAATACTGTTTGAGCGGGCACCGGTACTGATGAATTCATTTGACAGGAATGGTCGTTGCACGCTCTGGAACGGTGAGTGTGAAAGAGTGTTTGGATGGACAATAGATGAGATTAATCAGGCTCAGGATCCGTTAGCGCTGTTTTATCCTGACCCGGCAATTCGCAGTGACGTGCGGGAATCTGTTAATACCAGCCCACTGACCGCGATGAAAGAATGGCACCCTTTGCGACGTGACGGCACGATGTTAACCACGCTCTGGGCTAATATATTATTACCTGATAATAGCGTCCTGAATATTGGGTTAGATATTACCGCGCGTAAACAGGCTGAAAGAATATTAACGCTAAAAGCCACCATTGACGATTTAACTCAGTGCCTCAATCGTGCAGAAATACTAAAGAAGTTAGAGAGTGAACTCGACGCCGCGACAGGAGATCCGTTTGCCGTTTTAATGATCGATTTGGATTATTTTAAGCGTATTAATGATTCATGGGGGCATGCCGCAGGTGATAAAGCCTTACTCCATTTTTGTGATTGTATGCGCGCCTGCCGTTTCCCGGAATTTAATGTGGGTCGTTTAGGCGGTGAAGAGTTTCTGGTGATACTTAAGGGGGCAGATTGTGATGATGCGGTAACGTTTACTGCGCAACTTCGTGAAACTCTGCTAACCACCCCCTTATTGATTAATGAAGAACCCGTCGCATTGTCTTTTAGTGCGGGGGCGCTCGCTGTCAAAGGGAATGCATGGGTTCTGTCACAGGTGCTTACCGAAACAGACAAAGCGCTTTATCAGGCTAAACATACCGGGCGCAGCCGTACAGTCTGCGTTCGGCCTGAGGACATTTGTTAACCACTCAGCCTGTATGGATAATCTACAGACAATACAGGTGTTTTAATTATTAAAAATTAATTAGATGTAATTAAGATGACCGTTAAACAGCGAAAATAACGCACTTAAGATAAATTAACGCATTTTTTTCGGTAAAACCTGTGAATAACCTTAACAGGTTAAGAAATTATATTCTGTGATAATAAAATCCTGTTGCTAATGTTCCGTTATTCATGCAACGTAACGCCTGTTTGGAGAGTGTCTATTCATAACCAAGCAGGCACAAACAGCAGGGATATGAGATCACAATGAATTTCAGGGCACGAAAAAACGCGTTACGACTGGCAGGCATTACACTCGTGGTGCTGCTTCCTGTCGCGCTTGCCCTGTGGTTAGCGCATCTGCGTGCAATTAGTGATACCCGTGATCACCTCCACGCGTTTGCGCAATTAGTACTCGACAAAACTGAAATTGTTATCAAAGACGTTGATTCTGCGCGCGAAGAAGCACTTAGCTGGCCTGGTTTAATATGTTCTGCGGACCATCGAGCGAATATGCTGAATATCGTGCGCGGTCATCTTTATGTGGCTGATTTGATTTATGCCAATGAAGATGAATTTCAATGTTCGACGGCAATGACCATGAAGCAACACTGGATCATGGATGCGGCAAATTATACGCGCAGCACTAATATAGCGATCTACTATTACCGCGACACGCCATTTTATTCCGGGCATAAAATGGTTTATATGCGTAAAGGGAATTATGTCGCGGTAGTGAATCCCCTTTCCTATAGTGAAGTGATGTCTACGGACAGCCATTTACAGTTTGGCTTGTTTGATACCGTAACGAATGAATTCTTTTCGTTAAGCCAGCAGGTCGACGCGAAATTATTCGACCAGTTAATTCGCAATAAAGACCGCAATTTCCAGGTCGACGATCGCTATTATGCCATTGCGCAATCCAGTGTGCGCCCGATCGCCATTATTGTCTCGACCAGTTCGCAGCGTATATTCCAGGAATGGTATCATCAAATTACCCTGACACTGCCGCTGGGGCTCATTTGCAGCGTGATTATTCTGTTGATGTGGTCACGCACCCGCCAGCAGTTTAATTCGCCTGCTCGTTTGCTACAGCGCGCGCTGCAAAAGCGACAGCTTTGCCTCCATTATCAACCGATAGTCGACATTAAAAACGGGACCTGCGTCGGCGCTGAAGCGTTATTGCGGTGGCCCGGATTTAATGGCCCGGTAATGAGCCCGGTTGAGTTTATTCCGCTGGCGGAAAAAGAGGGGCTGATTGCCCGGGTTACCGATTACGTTATCGAAGAGTTGTATCAGGATCTGGGCGCGTTTTTAGCGGCCCATCCAGAACTGTATATTTCCATTAACCTCTCTGCATCGGATTTTCACTCTGCGCGGCTGATCGCGCTGATCGAACAGAAAAACCGTCAATTTGGCGTTAAAGCGCAGCAAATCAAAATCGAAGTCACCGAGCGCGGCGTGATTGATGTGACCAAAACCGCGCCGGTGGTACAGGCTTTCCGCCGCTCAGGCTTTGAAATTGCCATCGATGATTTCGGGACCGGCTATTCCAACCTTCATAATCTGTACTCGCTGAATGTCGATATGCTGAAAATCGATAAAACCTTTATCGATACGCTGACCACCAACAGCACCAGTCATTTAATCGTTGAGCATATTATTGAAATGGCGCAAAGCCTGCGCCTGAAGATTATTGCCGAAGGGGTGGAGACCCCTGAGCAAATTAGCTGGCTGTTAAAGCGTAACGTGCAGTTTTGTCAGGGGTGGTATTTCGCGAAGGCGATGTCGCCTCATGAGCTCATCAGCTGGGTATATGAGCCTGAAGTTAAGACGTTATTACGGGAAGCTAATCCCGCCACTCTGGTCTGAAGGCGGTAGTCGGTCGGCGTAATGTCGTATTCCCGGCGGAACACGCGCGAAAAGGTCTGCTGTGACACGTACCCGTGATCCATCGCGATATCAAAAATAGGCCGCCGCGTATTACGCAGCGCTTCTGCCGCCATCGATAACCGGCGTTGACGAATATACTCCCCGAGCGACTGTCGCATCACGGTGCGGAACATCCGCTGTAAGTACCACTTTGAATAACCAGATTTTTTCGCCACCACGTCGATATTCAGCGGTTGGTCAATATGCTCATCGATCCATTCAATCAGTGTGCTGATAATTTCCGGATGTGACATAAGCGCCCCTTATCGTCAGTTATCGATAGTCGTTCTCATTGGCGGCGAGTATAATTCCTCAAGTTAACTTGAGGTAAAGCGTTATGGAGAAGAAAAAACCGCGCATTAAACCCTTTCTGACGCCCGGCGAAGTGGCAAAGCGCAGCGGTGTCGCGGTGTCCGCGCTGCATTTTTATGAGAGCAAAGGGCTGATTAAAAGTACCCGCAATGCGGGAAACCAGCGGCGCTATAAACGTGACGTACTGCGCTATGTGGCGATCATTAAAATCGCTCAGCGGATTGGTATCCCGCTCGCCACCATTAACCAGGCGCTCAGCGTATTGCCCGAAGGGCATTCCATCAGTCCGAAGGAGTGGCAGCAGCTTTCGTCACGCTGGCGGGAAGAACTGGATCGACGGATCCAGACACTAACCTCGTTGCGCGATGAACTGGATGGTTGTATCGGCTGCGGCTGTCTGTCGCGTAGCGACTGCCCGTTGCGTAACCCGGAGGATCGGTTGGGGCAGGAAGGGACTGGCGCGCGATTGCTGGAAGAGAGCGAGCACTAAAAAAACTAAAGCGCCAACTGCGGCGCTTTAGTTTGGTTCCGGTCTTTGTCTTTATCAGTATCCCGCTTTCTCACGGGAGGGTCTCCCCCGACGTCGGCGCCCCTCAATCGTAGTCTCTCAGGAGGTTCCGGTTTGCACCGATAATTTGAGTATATCCCTGGCCTCTGTTTCTTCCAGCCATACTGGCGGTTTTTTGCACTAACTTTTGCGACAACTTGCCGCAATTTTCTATAGTTAAATTAACTAACTCGCGATGAGAACTTGCCATGCTGACTGTGCATCACCTGAATAACTCCCGATCGCAGCGTATCCTTTGCGCGCTGGAAGAGCTCAATTTGCCCTACCAGATTGTTCGCTACCAGCGTGAACCCACGATGATGGCGCCGCCTGCGCTGAAAAAAGTGCACCCGCTGGGCAAATCGCCGGTGCTGGAAGATGAAGGATTTGTGCTGGCGGAATCCGGTGCAATCCTGGAATACCTGCAGGAAACCTACGATACCCAGGGGCAACTCAAGCCTGCCGATGCCCAGGGAAAAATTGATTACCGCTTCTGGCTGCACTATGCAGAGGGATCGCTGATGCCGTTGCTGATGATGAAGCTGGTGTTCAGCAGCCTTGGTAAATCGCCGGTTCCGTTTGGCTTTCGCACCGTGGGTAAACTGTTGGGGCAGGGCGTGCAAAAAGGCTATCTGAATAAGCAGCTCGCTACCCATGCGCAATTTATCGAGCAATCGCTGGAAAGCCGTGAATGGTTTGCCGGGGATCGCTTTAGTATGGCGGACATCCAGATGAGTTTTCCCGTCATTGCCTTGCTGACCCGGGGCGGGATTGATAATTTGCCCAATCTTCAGCGCTGGAAGCAGCGTTTCGAACAGCGACCGGCCTGGCAGCGCGCCATCACCAAAGGCGGGCCTTTTTCGCTGCCCGGCGGCTAATTCCGCATTCACGGCCATCACAAAATGAGCAGATTTTGTGATGGCCTTGCGCATCGACGATAACGTTTGCGCATTTGTCGGTGAAGAAATCATCACCTGGATGAATTTTTCGCGAAAAGCGGCAAAGTTAAGTTGAAATACCCCGTCACAAGGCTGGATAATCGTTTGCCTTAATTTTACGCACCGTTTTCTATGCGCGGAGTTAAACGTTTGCTTATTGTGACCCCACCCATTTGTCACTCATTGAGCACAGGGATCTGACGTTTAGCTGGCAGCGGGTTGTCCACCACGCATAAAAACGAACTACAAAAATTCTCAGGGGATGTTTCTATGTCTACGCCATCTGCGCGTACCGGCTCGCTTGATGCCTGGTTTAAGGTTTCTGCACGCGGCAGTACCGTTCGTCAGGAAATCGTTGCAGGCCTCACCACCTTTTTGGCCATGGTTTATTCCGTTATCGTGGTTCCGGGCATGCTGGGTAAAGCGGGCTTTCCGCCAGCCGCCGTTTTCGTTGCCACCTGTCTGGTTGCCGGTATCGGTTCATTGCTGATGGGCCTGTGGGCCAACCTGCCGCTGGCTATCGGTTGCGCCATCTCCTTAACCGCCTTTACCGCGTTCAGCCTGGTGCTGGGCCAGCAAATCAGCGTGCCGGTTGCCTTAGGCGCGGTGTTCCTGATGGGCGTGCTGTTTACCATTATTTCCGCCACCGGCATCCGTAGCTGGATCTTACGCAACCTGCCGCAGGGCATCGCCCACGGCACCGGCATCGGTATCGGCCTGTTCCTGCTGCTGATTGCGGCGAACGGCGTGGGCCTGGTTATCAAAAACCCGCTGGACGGCTTGCCGGTGGCGTTAGGCCACTTCGCCAGCTTCCCGGTGATCATGTCGCTGATTGGCCTGGCGGTGATTATTGGTCTTGAGAAATTAAAAGTGCCGGGCGGCATTCTGCTGACCATCATCGGCGTATCTATCGTTGGCCTGATTTTCGATCCGAGCGTGAAGTTCTCCGGCCTGTTCGCGATGCCGTCGCTGAGCGATGAAAACGGCAATTCGCTGATCGGCAGCCTGGACATCATGGGCGCGCTGAACCCGGTGGTGATCCCAAGCGTACTGGCGCTGGTAATGACGGCGGTGTTTGATGCCACCGGGACTATTCGCGCGGTAGCCGGACAGGCAAATCTGCTGGATAAAGACGGGCAGATTATTGATGGCGGCAAAGCGCTGACCACTGACTCCCTGAGCAGCGTGTTCTCCGGCCTGGTGGGCGCAGCGCCTGCCGCGGTGTATATCGAATCGGCAGCGGGTACGGCGGCGGGCGGCAAAACCGGCCTGACGGCGATCACCGTTGGCGTGCTGTTCCTGCTGATCCTGTTTCTGTCTCCGCTCTCCTACCTGGTGCCGGCTTACGCGACTGCGCCTGCGCTGATGTATGTCGGCCTGCTGATGCTGAGCAACGTGGCGAAAATCGATTTTGCCGATTTCGTTGACGCCATGTCCGGCCTGATCACCGCCGTGTTTATCGTGCTGACCTGCAACATCGTAACCGGCATCATGATCGGCTTCGCCTCTCTGGTGATTGGTCGTCTGGTCTCCGGCGAGTGGCGCAAGCTCAACATCGGCACCGTGATCATTGCTATCGCGCTGGTGGCGTTCTACGCGGGCGGTTGGGCGATTTAATTTTTTTAAAGCAATAATTACGACTGAAAACGCCCGGCCTGTGAGCCGGGCGTTTTCTTTTTAATCGCCATGACCGCCATTTGCATAACCTATTTAACGACTATAAGTAAATAAATACGCTAGTGAAAATATTGTCGATGCGGTTGTTTCAGCGTTGCGCTCAGGATCGTGTAAGGGAGCAGGAGTCAGTTTTAACACGCATTTTATAAGTCATCATGTGCAGCAATCTTAAATAACAGAGGGAAATTTCTGTGATATCAGAAGCGCTTACTGATTAGTGATGCTTGAAAAAATGGGATATGGGTTACCTATGCCAGGCTTCGTCATGCCGCAATTCTGACTATTCCTTAACGCAGTTTAGCCAGTAAGTTTTCCCTTTATTATTATGTTTTCGTTTTAATGGCTCGGCTAACAGGTATTGAAGTGAAAGTACAAAATCATTCGCCCTAGATTTATTTTCATATTGATAATGAATTGTAAAATATTTTCTCGTTAATTGTAGCTATTTTGTATATCAATGTATTGATGATGTTGTTTGAGATCTACTAACAGTTTTCATTAATAAAAAACTGTGAGGGAGTCTTTTTCTTATTTAATAAGAGGTCTTTTACTTGAAATATAAATATTAAAATGTCACGGTTGGACGGGTCATATTCTTATTTTTCGGCTGGCTATTGATTTGGACAGTGATGTTTATCACTATCTACGCGCGAAAATAATATTATTACATTTTAATAAGTTTTTAGCATTGACTTCTATTTTTTTAGCCATGGATTTTAAGGTTTATTTATACTAAAGAGGGTAAATGAAATGATTAAGCGGCATCAGAGCGCCTATTTGCCTGGAAAAAATATTTTAGCAAAATGGATTATTTGGTTAAATATCCTTATTCAATTCATTTTCCCTTTAACCTCTGCGTTTTCTCCCGCTATCGCCTATGCGCAGCAGAAAAAAGCAGTGAGCGTGGAAGAAAACACGCAGCGCACGACGATCTATCGTTTGAGCAACGGCGAGTCTGTGCAGTCAGTTGCTAAAAAGTACAATATGACGGTAGAGGCTTTGCGTAAGCTGAACCAGTTTCGGACATTTGCGCACGGTTTTTCCAGTATTGGCGCAGGTGACGAAATAGATGTTCCCTTACTTTCTTCATCCCGTAAACAACCTGCTTTAGCGAAACCTTCCTCCGGTAACGCTTCTCCCTCCGACGCGCAGGAACAAAAAATTGCAGGTTATGCGACACAGGCGGGATCATTTTTAGGTAACGATCCTCATGGCGACAGCGCCAGAGCGCTGGCGCTTGGGATGGCGACAGGGGAAGCCAGCAGCACTGCCCAGCAATGGCTTAGCCGTTTTGGTACCGCGCGCGTTCAGTTGGGAGCCGATGAAAATTTCTCTCTTAAAAATTCTCAGTTTGATCTGTTAATTCCACTCTGGGAGCAAAAAGACAAACTTTTCTTTACTCAGGGCAGCATTCACCGGACTGATGATCGCACCCAATCAAACCTTGGCGTTGGTCTGCGCTATTTCGCAGATGATTATATGGTGGGGGGGAACACCTTTTTCGATCACGATCTCTCCCGCAATCATTCTCGCTGGGGATTGGGGCTTGAATATGGCCGCGACTACCTGAAATTAGGCGCTAACGGTTATCAGCGGCTTACAGGGTGGAAAGATTCAAAAGATTTTGATGATTATGAAGAACGCCCGGCCAATGGCTGGGATATTCGCGCTGAAGCATGGCTCCCTGCGCTGCCGCAATTAGGCGGTAAAATCACTTACGAACAGTATTATGGTGATGAGGTCGCATTATTCAGCAAAGATGAGCGTCAGCGCGATCCTCACGCCGTTACGATAGGTGTCAATTATACGCCTGTTCCGCTGTTAACCATGAACGCCGAACAAAGTCAGGGTAGTGCGGGCGAAAATGAAACCCGCGTCGGTCTCCAGATGAATTATCAATTAGGCGTCCCCTGGCAGCATCAGGTTGATCCCGACAACGTTGCTGCTATGCGTAGTTTGAATGGAAGTCGTTATGATTTGGTTGAACGTAATAACAACATCATTCTGGAATACCGTAAGAAAGAAATTATTCGTCTCCACACTGTGGGTTTAATTACGGGCTTTGGTGGTGAGCAAAAATCATTAGGTGTTTCTGTCACCTCTTCCCATGGCTTAAAAAGCATTGACTGGTCTGCCCCTGCGCTTTTGGCTGCGGGAGGTAGCGTAGTGAACACGTCAGGCTCTGACTACAGCGTTATCCTTCCTCCGTATCAGTACGGCGAAGGGGCGATGAACACCTATTTTATAACGGGTGTGGCAATAGATAAAAAAGGCAACCATTCTGATCCATCTGAAACTCAGGTTACTGTCAGTCCTTCAGAAATCAGCAACATAGAGTCAACATTTAAACCTGTACAAGCGGGCAGTGCGCAGTCGAACGATGCCTGGTTACCTGCTGATAGTAAAAGCATAGCTATTGTTGAGTTAACCTTAAAAGACGGTCAGAAGCAGTTGGTTGATGTCCCGGTGGCTGATATCAGCCTGGCGGTTACGCATAAAGATAACAACACATTATTAGCAGCGGACAGAACCACCCCACCTGTAGAAGCAACCGTTTCAACGTTCTCACGCAAATCACCTGGTGTTTATGACGTCACGGTAACCGCTGGCACAAAAAATGAAATAGTGACCCTGACACCCACCGTCAGGAACATCACGCTTTCATCCAGCCGGGTATTTATTGTTAAGGCTACACCTGACGCAGGGCAGTCCTCTTTCAGCGCAAACCCGAAAGTGATCGCTGCTGACAACACTGCTACCAGCACCCTCACGCTTGCTATTAAAGATGCCAGTGGTAACGCCCTGACCGGCAATGCAGATAAATTGAGTCTGTACGTTGCATCAAGCAACGGTAGCATACCTGCGCCTGGCAAAATCACTGTGAGTAACTTTACCGAAACCGCCACGCCGGGGATCTATACGGCAACCCTGAAAGGGATTCTGGCGGATGCGTATAAAGTCCAGCCATTGTTCAGCGGCAGCGCCATTGGCACCCTGAATGATACGGTGACCCTGACGGGTGGGACGACGCCTGATGCGACGCAATCCACATTTACTGCCAGCCCGGATACTATTGAAGCGGATAATACGCAGACCAGTATCCTGACGCTGGTTGCTAAAGATACGAACGGCAATATGATTACCGGCATTGCCAATGCTCTGATCTTTAGTGTAACCGATATTCAGGGTATTCCCCCTGCCGCGGGTTCGGTTCTGGTCAGTAATATAACGGAAGCCTCTACGCCGGGCACTTATGTTGCGACCCTTAAAGGTGCGCATGCTGGCGCGTATTTCATTACACCTCAATACAGTGGAAACGGGATTGGCAATCTCAACGCGACAGTGACCTTAAAAGCGGGGCTGATACCTGATGCCGGACAGTCAACGTTCTCTGCCAGCCCGAAAACACTGACGGCAGATAACACGGCGACAAGTACGTTAACGCTTATCGCGAAAGATTCTGGTGGGAACATCATTGCAGGAATCGCCAGCAGCCTGAGTATTAAGGTCACTGACAGCCATGGAGCCGCGCTGACCACCGGAGATGCAACAGTCAGCGGAGTGGTTGAGACTGCAACACCAGGTACATATATCGCCACATTGAAAGCCAGGGTTGCAGACACTTTAACAGTCGTTCCTCAGTTTAATGGTAATGCGCTTGGAAGCCTGAGCGACAGTGTGATATTTACCGCTGGCACCACACCGGACGGGGCGCAATCCACCTTTGGCGCTTCGCCGAAGTCCATTGCGGCCGATAATACCGCCATTAGCACCCTGACATTTACCGCGAAAGACGCGGACGGCAATGCCATCAGCGGGATCGCGACAAGCCTGGTCTTTGCTGTCAAGAACAGCAGCAACGCCACGCCGACTGACGGCAAAGTGACGGTGAGCAGTATTGCCGAAACCGGCAATACCGGTGTGTACACGGCAACCCTGAAAGGG
>NZ_JAAATR010000109.1 GCF_009907385.1 Atlantibacter hermannii | reverse complement strand
CGTATACACACCGGTGCTGCCGGTTTCGGTCAGGCTGCTGACCACCACTTCACTGGAAGAAGGCGTTCCGCCCAGACTGCCAGTGACTTTGATACTCAGGTTTCCGGCAATCCCGCTGATGATGTTGCCGTTCGTATCCCTGGCCGTGAACGTCAGGGTGCTGGTCGCCGTGTTATCCGCCGCCACCGAGGAAGGGCTGACTGCGAAGGTGGACTGCACGCCGTCCGGCGTGGTGCCTGCCGTCAGGG
>NZ_JAAATR010000108.1 GCF_009907385.1 Atlantibacter hermannii | reverse complement strand
TGTATGAACGGGTTAGTGGGAGTTGTGATTTTCCTATATCACGTATGTTAGAAGGCACCTCTGATGACATCCGGTTGAAGTTAACGCCTTTGAATGATAAAGCATTATCTTATATTGAGAAATTACCTACGCTTTTTATGTCAGAACTTTATTCCCGAGACAATGTTGAATACATTACTTTGCGACTTGGTGTAATTTCAAATCTACGAACAGTTAACAAAAATGTTGAGTTTGATTTCAGAATCACTCACTCACAAGATGATGTCGTAGTGATAAACAAAGAGTTATATCAAACAGCTTTAGAATTAGGTGCATATGGGCTGAAACGGACTCACTGGGGAATAAAAGCACGTGATTTAAATCAAACATTAGCACTTCTAAATATAACGACAAGAAGTACACCACTTCCTCCTACTGAAGCACTTCCTGATGAAGTTGATAACTACCCAATAATAGATAATGTTCAAAGTTTCATGGCGCGTGTTTTAGAACAAGATCATGAAGAAGATGCAGAAATATTTTATCGTGGACATTCTGATGTATCTTACGAGTTGGCTCCATCAGTTTTCAGGAAAAACAAAAAAGGTAACTTCAAGCATTTGCACAGTGAATCAAATTTAGTCCGTGAAGCCCTAACAGCAAGGCCAACTGAGTTTGTTGATGATAAAACAATGCTAGACAAGTTAGTAAGGATGCAACACTACGGACTACCAACTCGTTTGTTGGATATAACATCAAATCCACTAATCGCTCTGTATTTCGCTTGTTGCGACATTAGTAATAATGAAAATACAAATGAGGTTGATGGACATGTTATTATTTTCAAAACAAAAAGGGATCGTATAAAATTCTTTGACTCTGATACAGTAAGTTGCATATCAAATATATCAATGCTAAGTCAAACACTGAAAGATCAGCTGGATTGTAAAATGGACAAGGAGGCTTTCAATAAAACTGAAGCTTGTCAAAAACTCATACATTACATTAAAGATGAAAAACCTTATTTTAAAGATGTAATTATACCATCAGATTTGGAAAGGTTAATTTTCGTTAAAGGAAGAAATAATAATGAAAGGATGTCATCACAGTCAGGTGCATTCTTATTATTTGGGAATAATGCTGTTTATCCCGATTTAGTTTCAAACCCTGATGATGCTATGCAAGAGTTTAAAGTAGAAAAAATAGTGATCAGAAACAAAGCTAGAATACTTAAGGAACTCGCAAGGTTAAACATTACAGATGCGACAGTTTATCAAGGCATGGAAAGGACAATGAAACTAATTGCGGCCAAATTTTCCGCAGGAGATTGATCTTCATGTGGTTTTTTGACACACTAGCCTGTCGCTACTGGCATTGGTCCCTTGTATGCTAAGCATATGAACTCTGGTGTGTGTTGGACAGGAGCAATTAACCAGTCGTATAGTAAAATTTGAATGTAAAAATATAAAACAAGGAGTTGAGAATGAACCCCATTACTTTGAGTGAAATGAGTGATGAAGATGAAGAGGTAAAAATCATTTCTTCATATGAACCTCAAGATGATGAGATTGCGATCGTTTTTGATAGTTCAAAAATTACTGGAGGTAATGCACTGGATTTTTTCCAGTTCACCAAGCAATCACATTCTAATGTTAAAGTGTACGGAGATTCTAATGGTGTTTCGTACCTGCAATTAAACAGTATAACGTTAGCGTTAGGCACTTTCTTTGCCACATCAGTAATGATACCTTTTTTAGTAAATCTTGTTTCAAATTATATTCAGAAAAAAATTGATAACTTTGGAACTAGAGATATAGACGTTAAAGTCTCTATAATTAAAAAAAATAAATCAGGAAAACATGTGAAATACACTGTTTCTGGAAAAGTAGACGATGTTTTAAAAGTAATTAACAAAATCAAATAAAAATCTATATAGA
>NZ_JAAATR010000107.1 GCF_009907385.1 Atlantibacter hermannii | reverse complement strand
CTTACCAAGGGTGCGCTCTACCAACTGAGCTATATCAGCACATCTGGAGCGGGCAGCGGGAATCGAACCCGCATCATCAGCTTGGAAGGCTGAGGTAATAGCCATTATACGATGCCCGCATCCTGGAACTCGGCTACCTGATTCTTCTGTTTGAATATGAAGAGAAGCCCTTCACTATTCGAGCCGATTCGCTGAGCTTATCGTCTCGGGTTACGCAGCGCATAACCTAAAATGGTGGTGGGGGAAGGATTCGAACCTTC
>NZ_JAAATR010000106.1 GCF_009907385.1 Atlantibacter hermannii | reverse complement strand
GGTTTATCCCCGCTGGCGCGGGGAACACGGAAAGTGACTGAAGGTCGTATACTACCGGCCCGGTTTATCCCCGCTGGCGCGGGGAACACACGCGGAAAACCTGCGGCTGATCGGTGCTGTCCGGTTTATCCCCGCTGGCGCGGGGAACACACCTAGCCGCTCACATATGGCAAGTAATTTCACGGTTTATCCCCGCTGGCGCGGGGAACACATCCGCCGAATGGAGTCAGAGGTGTGGGTCACCGGTTTATCCCCGCTGGCGCGGGGAACACTTGCGACACCAAAACGGGTCGCGCTGTGCGCGCGGTTTATCCCCGCTGGCGCGGGGAACACCGGAATCCACCAACGCTCATGAAGACGTGTTGCGGTTTATCCCCGCTGGCGCGGGGAACACGCGTTAACGAAGCACAGCTATACTGGCGGCGTCGGTTTATCCCCGCTGGCGCGGGGAACACCCGTCCATATAGTCGAGAATAATCATGTTGCGCGGTTTATCCCCGCTGGCGCGGGGAACACGCTTCGACCGCAGGCAACATTCATCTAACCTGCGGTTTATCCCCGCTGGCGCGGGGAACACAGTTAGTGGCCTGGTTAGGTGGTTAATTCATACGGTTTATCCCCGCTGGCGCGGGGAACACGGACACCTGAAAAAATCGTGGTCTTAGTCATGCGGTTTATCCCCGCTGGCGCGGGGAACACTCGTGTAATTTTCGTGTAATTTCGTGCATCGCCGGTTTATCCCCGCTGGCGCGGGGAACACGCCGGTATCCGGTACCACACCGTCAAAGCTGACGGTTTATCCCCGCTGGCGCGGGGAACACCCGTCTTTCTCAATACTCAACCTGAGAAGATCCGGTTTATCCCCGCTGGCGCGGGGAACACTACTACGGGCTGTTTGAGGGGCTGGTGGCTGACGGTTTATCCCCGCTGGCGCGGGGAACACGCTGAAATCCAATCGCTGAAATCTCTCAACCTCGGTTTATCCCCGCTGGCGCGGGGAACACAGTTGCTTCCGCTTCCTGAAGTTGAGGAGCAGCGGTTTATCCCCGCTGGCGCGGGGAACACGCTGGGCGACCACACCTGGACGCTGGGCCAGATGGTTTATCCCCGCTGGCGCGGGGAACACTAACGGAACAGAGCGGAAATCCAGTTTTCTTGCGGTTTATCCCCGCTGGCGCGGGGAACACTCAGGGCAGGCCGCGAAGTAGGCATAAGCGGCCGGTTTATCCCCGCTGGCGCGGGGAACACATTGACATAATCAATGGCGCGGTGAGTAGCGACGGTTTATCCCCGCTGGCGCGGGGAACACGTTACGTTCGCATACCTCTCCGGCGGTGATCGCGGTTTATCCCCGCTGGCGCGGGGAACACTCTAAAAATATGTCACTGTTTTTAAAGAGCTTTATTACCTCAAGGCAAAGTACCAACTTTTTAATCACATTTCTTATGATGATCGAAGTTCCAGTTCCTTGATTTTAATAATAAAAAAAGAAACCTGAGCAACGGCGAATAGATCTACCACCATTCCACGTCGAAGAAGGGTGGCGGACGCACATTTCTTCCTGTTTTTTCGTAAATTCGTTAACGTTCTTTTCTCCACTCGCCCCAACATGATGCGTCGGGCCGCCTTATCCTTTAATCTTTACGCCAATCCCCGATACCACCAGCCACACCTGTTCCGCCTGCTCCGCCAGCCGCTGGTTGACGCGCCCGGCGATATCCCGAAAATGACGCGCTAAACGGTTTTCCGGCACGATGCCCATCCCCACTTCGTTGGTCACTAACACCACCGGAGACGGACAGGCCGCGCAGGCCATCAGCAGTTGCGTGATATGCGCGTCGATATGCGCTTCAATCGCCACGTAATCCCAGCTGTCTTCCGGCGTATCGCCAACGAAATCAAACAGCAGATTGCTGATAAGCGTGGTAATGCACTCCAGCAAAATGGCCTCCTGCGGATCGTTGTCTGGCGTAATGACGGCGGGTACATCGCGCCACGCCTCCACGGTACGCCAGTGCGCAGAGCGGCTCAGCTGGTGATGCCTGATTCGCTCTGCCATCTCGTCATCGAAAATCATTGAGGTGGCGATATACAGCACGCGCTCCGCCATGCCCTGCACAAGCCGCTCGCCGTGACGGCTTTTTCCGCTGCGCGCGCCGCCGGTAATCAGGATCATTAGCTGAGCTCCTTGTGCTCGCGCATAATCTGGTAAACGCGCGCTATATCAATGTGTTCACGCATCTGCTGCGCCAGCAGGTCGAACTGCTGCGCTTTATGGGCCGCGTAGTCCAGCACCTCGCCGTCCCACGGCTCGAGGCCTTTACGCTGGCGCAGGGTATCCAGCAGCGCGCGGGTAAAACCGCCGTTATCGAACAAGCCGTGCAGATAACACCCTGCGGCCAGGCCGTCCGGGCTGACCGCGCCGTCAACGCGATCGCTAAATGTTAACATTGGCTGAACGCCCTCGCCGCGCGTGGTTTCGCCCATATGGATTTCATAACCGGTAACCGGCTGCTGGCCGCAGCGCTGCAACAGGCCGCTGACGTTTTCCACCGTCACGCCCGTGACCAGGGTGGTGACTTTTTCCCGGGCGAAGCGGGTGGTAACGTCCAGTAATCCCAGCCCGGGCCGCTCGCCAAGCCCGGATTCCACCTCATCAATAATGGTAGTGCCAAGCATCTGGTAGCCGCCGCAAATGCCCATTACCGGCGTTCCGGCCTGATGCCGCGCCAGTAACGCCTCCGCCAGCCCGCTTGCGCGCAGCCACTGCAAATCGCCGAGGGTATTTTTACTGCCGGGCAGCAACAGCAGATCGGCATCGTTCAGTTGATGAGGAGACGTCACATAACGCACCCGCACGTCGGGCTGCGCCGCCAGCGGATTAAAATCGGTGAAGTTGGCAATATGCGGTAGCTGGATCACGGCGATCTCAAGGGGGCGATCTGTGACATCGCGATATTTACCGCGCTGGAGCGCCACGCCGTCCTCATCCTCCAGGCTAACGTCCAGCCACGGCATCACGCCAAGCACCGGCACACCGGTCAGCGCTTCGATTTGCTCCAGCCCGGAGGTCAGCAGTGCCACGTCGCCGCGAAACTTATTGATAATGACGCCCTTTACCCGCCAGCGCTCATGTTCCTGAAGCAGCGCTACGGTACCGTAAATGGCGGCGAACACCCCGCCCCGGTCGATATCCGCCACTAAAATCACCGGGCATTGCGCCAGTTCCGCCATGCCCATATTGACGATATCGCGGTCACGTAGATTGATCTCCGCCGGGCTGCCCGCCCCTTCCAGCACCATCACCTCATACTCTGCGGCCAGGCTCTGGTAGACGCCGCGTACCGTCTCGCGCAGTGTCGGTTTGTAATCGTGATAGCTCACCGCGTCCATGCCGCTGGCGACTTTGCCCATTAAAACGATTTGCGCGTTGCGATCGCTGGTGGGCTTGAGCAGGATCGGATTCATGCGCACGTCCGGCGCAATGCCCGCCGCTTCCGCCTGGAACACCTGGGCACGCCCCATCTCTTTGCCATCGGGCGTGATGCCGGAGTTCAGCGCCATATTTTGCGATTTAAACGGTGCGGTGCGATAACCATCCTGGAAAAAGATGCGGCATAGCCCGGCTACCAGCGTGCTTTTCCCCACATCCGAGGCGGTGCCCTGCAACATGATCGACAGGCTCATGCCCTCTCCTTATTGTACTTGTCTCAAATCAATCACCCTCAGATTATCACTGGCGTGAATGGCAATCTTTACTTTATAAAATTGGTTTATTTCCTAAAAGGATTCAGGGCCGTGCGCTACGCATCAATACCGTTTAATCACAATCAGGTGGGCTGGCCGGAAGGCGAACCGCATTTCGACCCGCACCCTACGCTGCGCGGCGATATCACTGCCGACTGGGTCGTCGTCGGCGCGGGTTTCGCCGGTGTGGCGTTCGCCCGTCGGCTCGCGGAAATTAATCCTGCCCTGAACATCGTTATTGTCGATGCCCACAGCGCGCGCGAAAGCTCCTCGGCGCGGAATTCCGGTTTCGTGATCGGCCTGCCGCATAATATCGGCAGCTCCACGGCGGAATTAAAAAAAGCCAACGCCTGGCGCAATCTGCTCCAGGAAGGTATTCGCCAGTTGGAAAGCCAGATTGACCGGCACGGGATTGCCTGCGACTGGGAAAATGCCGGGAAATACCATTGCCAGGTCGAGCGCGGCAACGATCGTATTTTAAATGAATATGCCAGCCATCTCGATTTAATGCGCGAGCCGTACCAGACCTTAGAAAGCGATGCCCTGTATGAAAAACTCGGCACCCGGTTTTACAGCAAAGGCATTTATACCCCGAGTTGCGTGCTGGTGAACCCGGCGCAGTTGATTTCCGGGCTGACCCACTGTCTGCCGGAAAACGTGCAAAGTTTTGATAACACCCCGGTGCTGCAGATCCGCTACGGCAGCGTGGCGGAAGTCGTGACGCCCTTCGGCGTCATCAAAACCCCAAAAGTGATGCTGGCGACCAACGCGCTGTCATCCGCCCTGCTGCCCGGCCTGACGCGTCAGGCGTCGATGGCGACCTTCGCCAGTATCACCGAGCCGTTGACCGACGAACAGCTGGCGACGCTGCCGCCGATGCAAAGCTGGGGGCTGACGCCGGTTAACGCCATCGCCGGGGCGACGTTCCGCTTTACCACCGATCGCCGCTTCCTGATCCGCCAGCACGTCACCCCCGCGTTAAAAGGCCAGGTCAGCGTGGAGCAAACCTGGCACGCCGCGCAGTTGCACCGCCGGTTGTTCAATAAAGTCTACCCGACGCTGCGCGAGGTGAATCTGGAGCATACCTGGTCCGGCACCATCAGCGTGACGCGTAACGGCGCGCCGGTATGGGGAGCATTGAATGAGGTGATTTGTACCGCAGGCGGCTGCAACGGCGCGGGAGTCTCAAAGCAGACCGTAGCGGGCAGCCTGCTGGCAGATGTGATGCTCAAACAGGACAACCCGTTGATTGCCGATATGCAGTCGCTGGGTGAGGCCAATTTCCTGCCGCCGTCGCCGATTCTGGATATTGGCATTGCGGGCTCGCTGCTGAAAGAGCGCTGGCTGGGGCGCAAAGAAGCCTAATTATTCGCGAAACGGTTGCCGGGGAGCTGGCGATCGTTTTTCGCCATATCCAGCAGCAACGTCATGCCGATGTAGTTGCTCCAGTTAAAGGCGTTTTGCAGCACCACCACCGCATTGCCTTTTTCTTTATCAAAGCCGATAAAGCTGGAGTAACCGCCGATATAACCCACCTGATAAGTAATTTTTTCCCGGCCAATAAAATCGGTGGCCCAGGCGATCTCCTGCGATCCTTCAGGGCGCTGGAAATAGATATTGCTGACCTCGGCAAATACCACATCCAGTACGCTATTGTCGGTTTTTGATACGTGATAGCGGGCATAGGCGATCAGATCTTCGGCGTTACTGTATAAACTCGCCGCCGCCACCATATTGTTAGTAAAGCGCCAGTCGGGCGTTAATTGCCCGCGCGGCATAAATTTTGGCTGATCTCCGGCGTGACCCAGTGCGCGCTGCGGAAAGCCTTTTAAGCGTTCCGGCGTAAAGCTGGTGCTGGCCATATTTAATGGCCGGAAAATATAGCGCGACGCCAGGGTCTGAATATCTTCGCCGGTTTTATATTTCAGGATATAGCCGATCAGCGCATAGCCGAGATTGGAATATTCCGGCGCTTTACTTTGCGGCGCCTGCCAGCGGGCTAAATAATCCAGCACGTTATCGCTGTCCAGCTCGCCATAAAAGTTTTCGCCGCTGCCTAAATAACCGATGAATTTTTTCAGCATCGGCAGATCCATATTCTGGCGCGGCAGCCCGGAGGTATGGGTCACCAGCTCCAGCAGGGTGATGTTGCGCGCATCTGCGCTGAGCGGCGTACCCGGCGGCAACAGGGCCGTCAGTGTGTCGTCCCAGCTGAGCCGCCCTTCATTCACCAGGCAGGTGACTACCTCCGCCGTCACCCCTTTACTGAGCGAACCCAGAGCAAACAGGGTATCCGGCCTGACCGGGTAGCGATGGCTTTCATCGGTGACGCCCCAGCTGTAATACTGCGGTTCGCCGTGGTTATGGATCACCGCTACCGTCATGCCGGAAACCGACTTTTGCGCCATATAGTGGCGTACCACGCTGTCGACATCGCCATCCAGCGATTCGTGGGTAAGCAGTTCCTGAGTGCCTGCCGGGGAAGACATTTGCGAGAGCGTACCGCAGCCGCTGAGTAACGGGATAACGAGCAGAAGCCAGCGAAATCGTTTAGTAATGTTCTGCATACCCGTTGTTATGTGTTGTGGTCATTTATAAGCGCGGAAAATGTATCACACTCCCGGCGTTTAATCGCACAGCTTGCTACACATTGCCCGCCAGCTCGGCTATCTTCGCTAAACATTTCAGTGTAAAGGCGGAGAAAACGATGTCCGAGCAATCCTGGCAACCCCCAAAAGTCTGGACCTGGCAAAAACAAGGCGGTACCTGGGGCAGCATCAATCGCCCTGTTGCTGGCCCGACTCACGAACGCACCCTCCCGGTGGGTAAACATCCGCTCCAGCTCTACTCGCTGGGCACGCCCAACGGCCAGAAGGTCACTATCCTGCTGGAAGAGCTGTTAGCGCTGGGCGAAAGCGGTGCAGAGTATGACGCTCATCTGATCCGCATCGGCGAAGGCGACCAGTTCTCCAGCGGCTTTGTGGACGTCAATCCGAACTCGAAAATCCCTGCGCTGATGGACCACAGCGTTAATCCGCCGGTGCGGGTGTTTGAGTCCGGCGCGATCCTGCTGTATCTGGCGGAGAAATTCGGCCATTTTCTGCCGAAAGACCACGCCGGGCGCACCGAAACCCTGAACTGGCTGTTCTGGCTGCAAGGCTCTGCGCCGTATCTCGGCGGCGGCTTCGGGCACTTTTATCACTACGCCCCGGAGAAAATCGAATACGCCATCAACCGTTTCGCCATGGAAACCAAACGCCAGCTTGATGTGCTGGATCGCCAGTTGGCTGACCATCGTTATATCGCGGGTGATGAATACACCATCGCCGATATCGCCATCTGGCCGTGGTACGGTGCGCTGGGCCTGGGCGGAATGTACGACGCGGCGGAGTTCCTGGATGTGGCGTCGTATAAAAACTTCCAGCGCTGGGTGCAGGATGTGAATGCCCGCCCGGCGGTACAGCGCGGCCGCAAGGTCAACCGCACCTGGGGCGATGCCTCTGAACAGCTGCATGAACGCCATGACGCGGCGGATTTTGACGCGCTGGAAGGCAAGTAACGAAATAGCGCCTGCCTCCGGCAGGCGCTTAACTCACGGCGCAGGCAATCAGAAGCGCCAGGTCGCCGACAGGTTTCCGGCTACCGCGTCATATCCGGTGCGGAACAGATCGCTGTTCACGCTGGCCCCGATCTCGACGTCTTTATTGATTGCATAGCTCATACCCGCCTGAACGCCCATGCCATCACGCCCGACCACCTGATTTTTAGTGGTGAAGCCAACGCCCCGATAGCCTGCGAAGCTGGCATCCTGCACCAGATCGGTATCCAGCAGTTCATGATCCCAGGTAAGTTGCAGGTTGGCTTTCACCGCGCTTCCCGCCGCCAGGGGTTTATCCCAGTTCGCCCCTACCCCGATACGCGACTGCAGCGAATGGAAGGTTTTTGAATCCAGATGGATCCGGGTGCCTTCGCTGCCGCTTTCGGTCAAATCTTCACGGGACAAGACGGTGTAGTTCAGCGCCGCCAGCGGCCCGGCTGACAGCGTGTCGCTCAGCGCCCAGTTGTAGCCGCCGCCTGCCGCCAGCGAACCGCTATAGCCGGTCCAGTCGGCGTGGTTACGCGACGAGTAATCGAGGAAGCTCACGCTGCGATCCATTTTCCCGTCTTCTACGCCGACGCGGCCATTACCAAACAGCCAGACGCCCGCCTGCGGATCGACGGCATAGCGCGCCTGCATCCCCACATCGAACGCCGTGGTTTTACCGGTGCCGTTTTCAGGCGCTTTCACTTTTACCGTCTGGCCGCTCACTGCACCATGGAAACCCACGATCCAGTTGGGTGCCGCCGCGCTCTGCTTCTCTGCGCCAAACAGAATGCCGTAGCTGGTGGCGTCATAGCCGATATGGTTATCCTGCCGGTTCTGCCACGTGCCGCCGCCGAACGGCACGGCGAAGCTGCGCCATTCATCTTCCGCGAGTTGCGACGGAGCCGTAGCAAACTGACGCGCGCCGATCAGATCGGCAATCTGCTGCTCGCGCTTCAGCGAGCTGGCAAACATGGCGCTGTATCCCGCCGGGGAAAGCTGGCTCAGCGCCCGGGCGATATCGCTGCCGTCTTCTGATGAGAAGTCGAGCGCCGTAAACATTGGCTGCATATCGCTGCCGGCACGGGGGACGATTTGCCCCAGCGCTTCCCCGACGCGGCGAGCGTTATCATCCTGCCCGTACTGGCTATAGGCGTTGTCTGCACGGCGGATCGCCAACTGATAAACGCCCTCGCCCTGCGGTGTAGCTTCCAGCGCCAGGGTTGGCGAGAACAGCAGGCTGTTTACCTCGCTGAAGTCTCCGCTGTAGGTAACGGATTGCAGCAGTTGCGTCGAGCTGAGCTGCCAGTCGGCGGCATACCAGTCCGGCTGCGGCGCCAGGGTCAGTTGCCCATCCAGCGCGGCATTGCCGTTAACAATTAAGGTATCGTGATTGCCTGCGCCGTCCACTTCCATCAACAGTTGCCCGGTCGGCCCCTGCTGGAAATCACCGTTGATAACGATTTGCCCAATGGAGTTGCCCGGCGAGACGATGCCGTCGTTATTAAACACGCCGTCAGCATTCAGGGTGTACTGACCGTTACCGGCCAGAGTCGCGTCTTCGAACACGTCCACGCTGTAGACGCTGTAGTTGCCGTTGAGCGATGTGATCCCACCCGCCGCGTTTAACGCCAGGTTGTTGATGCCGGAAATGTCATCATCGTAACGCATCTGGAAATCGTCATCGGCCTGGTCGGTGGCGCGGCCCTGGTCGTCAGCCAGCAGGCCGAAGGTGAGTTGCGTCAGACGCTGATCACCGTCGTCATCCTGCTGGTCGTATTCCGAGAGGATATCGCCCTGGAGCTGCGCGCCGCTCATGACGTTGATATTGTTGACCAGCGCATTTGAGGAGATATAAATCGCCGCCAGATTACCGGCGAGGCGACCGGTGATATCGACATTGTCTACCAGCGCGCCTTCGAGTTCCGACAGGGGGTCATCAACGATCTCAGAAGTACCATCATCATAATTTATCTGGATAGTGCGGATATAAGAGCCCCGGTATTCGGAAATATTACCCAGCAGGTTATTGCCGAAGTCAAACCGGGCGGCGACGCCATTT
Organism: Atlantibacter hermannii; assembly: GCF_009907385.1. Taxonomy (GTDB): domain Bacteria; phylum Pseudomonadota; class Gammaproteobacteria; order Enterobacterales; family Enterobacteriaceae; genus Atlantibacter; species Atlantibacter hermannii_A. The sequence continues at coordinate 22,627 of NZ_JAAATR010000106.1, read as the reverse complement.
TCACCCAGCGCCTGAATATCGCCACGCTGGATAAAATTATGGTCTTTCCCGTAGGTAAACATTACGCCCTGGCCGTTCAGACCATCGGCATAAATCCGGGTGCCCGGCAATACCGTCAGGGTGTTGCCTTCACCATCCACGCGTACCCCCGCGCCGCCTGCGCCCGCCGTCAGCAGGTCTGCCGCCTGGGACACCTGGTTATTGCTGCCGTAGATATGCAGGCCCAGCCCTAACGGCGCGGTGTTATAAGCGCCTGCAATGTAGCCCGTGCCGTCGGCATTACGCAGCGAGTAACCGTTCTGGTTCACCAGCGTCTGCCCGTCGCCATAGACCGAGAAGCCGAAGAAATTACGGCGATCGATCTGGTATCCCATGTCCTGGAGCATCGCCAGTTCCGCTTCCATAAAGGTGGTGTAGTTGCGGTAGTTCTGGTGGCTCATCAGGCTGTTTCTGAGCTCTGAGTGGCTCATGTAGTCCGGGTCGACATAACCATCGACATCCAGAATTTTGACCGGCAGGCCGCGCATCGCGCCAGCCAGCACCTCGTTCACGTGGTCGCCGGTGAAGTAACCCTGGTCGAGACGCACATCAAAGGCATCAGATGTGTATTCGTTATCACATCCTGTACACAGTATTAATTGTCCCTGCCGAGCCGGGTTTCCGTTGTCGTCACGCAGATGTTCCGACCAGGTTCCAAATGAATCAAGGAAATAAGGCTGGTAAGCATCTTGATCATCGCTTGCATCGCCCGTCTTGTTATCAATACCGAGACCATGGGCCAGTTCATGTAATGCGATGCCGGTCAGATCTGCATCAGATGAACGGGGCAACTGGGAAGGCACATACGGCAGATTATCAAAAGCCATTTTTCCCATAACGAACTGGGCATGGGAGCCATAGACCAGTTCGCCGGTAGGCTGGCCGGTTAATAAAGCCTGAAGTTTCGTCAGGCTAAATGCTGCCTCCGAGGCCATTTCGCTCGTTCCTGCCGCATTATCAATATCAAACGTTCCCACATTGACGATGGCAGGCGTTTGTCCTGGCGGCGGCGTAATGACGGCCGCCCAGTAATCCAGCGCATTAAGAACTTTCGCTTTTTGAAGCGAGTTCATATTCCAGGTGGAGACCATTGGAGCAACATTGCCGTCTTCATCCGCGTCATCATCGTCGCCCGGCATAAACGGTCCGTCGGTGGTATCAAAAAAACGCGCGTCAAAAACGGCGACACCCTGAGGGTTATAAACTAAATGGCTTTCTAACGCGTAAGCATGCAGACTGGCGAGCGCCAGCGATATGGCAGCAGCAAGTGCGACTTTCTTCATTTCCTTGTCCTTATCTGACAACATTAAGGCGTAGATGCAGTGAGAGTGCATCGTAATGATGAGTAAAACGGACGCACCGGCGTTCCGCGTGTGGATATAAAATATATTGTTATCGTTGACGGTTTTATTATTGCCCGCGCCTTTTTTTATGATTAACGGCAACGTAAAAAAAATATTGAGATCAACGGCATCCGTCTGCTCAAAGAAACAGAGGAAATTCAACTAATTCTCTGTCAGTAAAAACCAGGTCCTGAAAATTAAACAATTAAGTATGTTGTAATTACTCTTTCGCTAATTAACGAATATATTTTCACCTTGTTTTAAAATAGCCTTTCTCGCGGCTTGCAGATGAATGTCATAAAAGTCTGTTTGATAAGGCAGCGTAATTATCCTTTATACCAGGCGCAAATTCCCCGACGGAAAATTGTGATGAGCACGGCGGTTTGGCATCCAAATGACGGCGTCCGGGTGCCCGGTGCGAATCAATGCAGATATTTTTCAAACCATGCCAGCGTTCGCTGCCAGGCCAGCTCAGCAGCCGCCTTGTCGTAACGCGGCGTGGAATCATTGTGAAAGCCGTGGTTCACGCCGGGGTAGATATGCGCTTCGTAGGTTTTCCCGGCTTTTTTTAGCGCAGCTTCCCAGGCGGGCCAGCCCTCGTTAATGCGGGTATCCAGTTCGGCGAAGTGCAGCAGCAGCGGCGCTTTCACTTTTTCCGCATCCTGCGCAGGCGGTTGGCGGCCATAAAACGGCACCGCCGCCGCCAGTTCCGGATACGCCACCGCCGCGGCATTCGATACCCCACCGCCATAGCAAAAGCCCGTCATGCCCACTTTGCCGGTCGCGTCTTTGTGTTGCATTAAAAACTCAATGGCGGCGAAAAAATCATTCATCAGTTTTGTGGGATCCACATCCTGCTGGAGTTTGCGCCCTTCATCATCATTGCCCGGATAGCCGCCAACGGAGCTCAGTCCGTCCGGGGCCAGCGCAATATACCCGGCTTTGGCTACCCGCCGCGCCACGTCTTCGATATAGGGATTTAAGCCACGATTTTCGTGCACCACCACCACGGCAGGCACTTTACCGGCTGCTTTTGCGGGTTTCACCAGATAGCCGCGCACCTCGCCATGGCCGTTTGGCGATGGATAGGTGATGTACTCCGGCAGGATCTCCGGGTCGGTAAACAGCACCTGTTCCGCCAGGGCATAGTCAGGTTTTAACAGGTCGAAAAGCGCCAGCGCGGTTAATCCGCCCACGGCGTATTTAGTCGCCAGCTCGAGGAATTCGCGTTTGGTGATTTTGCCGTGGGCGTAATAGTCGTAGTAGTCGAGCAGTTGCTGTGGAAAGTCTTTGGCGGTGAGGCGCGTCATAGCAGGCTCCGGCGTATCGCTGACGAAAGTTATTTAAGCGAAGCACAACACGGCGGATTTGCACAGAAATTCGCCACGGGATGCCCGTGGCGAACGATTATTTGTGATCGTGGCGGGTGAGCTTATCGAGATAGCCCATCACGAATGCGGAGAGGACGAAAGTCAGATGGATGATGACGTACCACATCAGCTTGTTATCCGGCACGTTGCGCGCATCCATAAAGACCCGCAGCAGATGGATGGAAGAGATAGCGACAATCGACGCGGCGACTTTGTTCTTCAGCGAGCTGGCATCCATTTTACCCAGCCAGTTGAGCTTCTCTTTATGCTCGTCGATATCGAGCTGCGAAACGAAATTCTCATACCCCGAGAACATCACCATCACCAGCAGCCCACCGACCAGCGTCATGTCCACCAGCGACAGCAGCACCAGGATCAGATCGGCTTCCGCAATCTCGTAGATGTTCGGAAGAACGTGGTACATCTCCTGGAAAAATTTTAACGTCAGGGCCAGCAGCCCTAAAGACAAACCAAAGTAGACCGGCGCGAGTAGCCAACGTGAGGCATACATAGCGTTTTCAAAAAAACGTTCCATAGGGTCCTGATAGATAGCCAAGGGGCGCTCAGTATAACGCAGAAATGTTAACCGCTTGCAACAGCCTGATGCGCCTTGCAAGCAAGTTGTTAAATATCTTCAGGGTTGACCTCCGGGCGCGCATACTCAGGCCAGACCAGCGCCACCAGCGCCGGGTAGGCCTCCAGACTGAACTCATGAAAACAGTGGCGCATATTGAGTACTTCGATATCGGAGAGCAGTACTAATTCTCCGTTCAGGCAGCGTTTTTTAATATTTTCGTAATATTTATACACTGCGGAATTGAGATCGCTACAACGCCGCTGCGCCTCAAATAACCCCGGCGTGGCGTTCAGTTCATCAAAACGCATCCGCTTTACCGTGGCGTTGATAAAGTCCATGTATTCATGATTAACCCGCCAATACCACACTGGCGTAATGGAATTAAGCAGCGCGGAAAAATGATCCTCGCCCTGTTCTTTGCTGGCAGGCCCGCGCACATCAGGTTCAACCACTGGCGATTTATTGGCTCCATCCTGGCGCATTAATATCAATATGCCGATCATCAGCAGTAATACGGTAAGAATTAAATAAACAACTGTGTTCATGCACCGAACCCATTTTTTTGATTTTAAAATTAGCACATGGTATCGTCAACGCAACCCATCAAAGCCATAACCGTAACACACTGTAGTATAAGGAAATTATATCATGTTGCCCGATTATCTCGTGGCGGCGCGTTACGTTATTTCTACGCCTGCTACCCCGCCGCAGCCCGACAGCGCAGATGAAAATTTCACTCAAGGAATACCCGATATCAGAGAGCACGAGAAAGATATTTTAAGCCGGACTTCATTGGCGGGGCAACGGAGTCACGCTTTACTTGAGGAGCGCGACCGCCACATTAAAGAGCGCCTGTTCTGCGCGGCTAAAATTGATAGCTTTGCGCACGTGCTTAATTCTCTTCTCGAACAACAAAAAATAAGTCCGGAAGAGATCAGCCAATTAATTCATGAGCAAACAACGTTGATCAACGATCAGGGTAACAAAATTTGGCTTAATCTTATTACCCGTGAGTCAACGGAGCCTGTTTTTTATCAATTAGGGGATAAATAAACAATGGAAAAACAGGAAACCGAAAAATATTTTACTTTGGATAAGCAAGAAGAACAAAAATTTATATTAAGTCAGAACAGACAGGCGCTGATTGATATTCGTAATGATGATATTGCGTACTACACGCAGGAAGTCGCCATCCCTGCCGCGCTGGTGCAGTTAAAATGGCAAAACCGCCGGGAAATTTACGCGCTGAAGGTCAAAGAAGAGATCTACGGTGCCGTGCTGTGCGCCATCATGAAAAAAAATCCCACGCTAAAAAACGCGCTGGAAGCGCAGATTGAAGCGTGTTATCAGCAACTCAAAACCGACGAAGCCGCGACGCTTATGATAAGCCGCCAGCTTGCTGAAAAACAGTATAAAACCCATACCGTTCCGACTCTGCCACCGGAGGAAATCACGCCTGCCGAAGCCGACGCAGCCGTTTCGCCTACTTCCACCCCCGGTCTCTGATATATTCAGGAATATCCTGAATCCGCCTGAAAACTTGCGCCCGGGCACTATCCTTAAAGGGAATTTTCTACTGATGGAGATCCCTTATGGCTAACGATCAAACCCACGTTCAGGACCCCACCAACCAGTATTACACCGGCGAATACCCGAAGCAGCGCCAGCCTGTTCCGGGTATCCAGGCGAAGATGGATCCGGTCCCCGACTGCGGCGAGAAAAGCTACGTAGGTTCGGGCCGCCTTAAGGATCGTAAAGCGCTGGTCACCGGCGGCGACTCGGGTATCGGGCGCGCGGCGGCCATCGCTTACGCGCGTGAAGGCGCGGATGTGGTGCTGAACTATCTGCCTGACGAGCAGGAAGACGCCGAAGCGGTGAAAAAGCTGATTGAAGAGGCCGGGCGTAAAGCGGTGCTGATCCCCGGCGATTTGAGCGATGAGACGTTCGCTCGCAGTCTGGTGGACCAGGCGGTGAAAGCGCTGGGCGGGCTGGACATCCTGGCGCTGGTTGCCGGTAAGCAGGTCGCCGTGCAGGATATCGCCGAGATCACCAGCGAGCAGTTCACCAAAACCTATGCGGTCAATGTGTTCGCGCTGTTCTGGATAACCCAGCAGGCGCTGCCGCACCTGAAACCCGGCGCAAGCATTATCACCACATCATCGATTCAGGCGTATCAGCCAAGCCCACACCTGCTGGATTATGCGTCCACCAAAGCCGCGATCCTCAACTTCACGCGCGGGCTGGCGAAGCAGATCGCCGAGAAAGGCATTCGCGTCAACTGCGTAGCGCCTGGCCCCATCTGGACCGCATTGCAGATTTGCGGCGGTCAGCCGCAGGAGAAACTGCCGGAATTCGGCAAGCAGACGCCGATGAAACGCGCAGGCCAACCCGCCGAGCTGGCACCGATTTATGTTTATCTGGCCAGCCAGGAATCCAGCTACGTGACGGCGGAAGTCCACGGCGTGACCGGCGGCGAGCATTTAGGCTAAACCGCAGGCAACAAAAAAGGCGTGGTCTTCACCACGCCTTTTTAATGTCCGGAAATCACTTCGCTTTCGCCGTTTCCTGGCCGACTAAGCCAATCTTCAGGTATCCCGCCTGGTGCAGGGTATCCATCACTTTCATCATGGTTTCGTAATCAACGGTTTTATCCGCGCGGAAAAACACCGTGGTGTCCTTCTTGCCTTCCGTCAGCGCGTCGAGCTGCGCGATCATGGTTTCCTCGGTAATCGGCTCATTGCCAAGGAACATCGATTTGTCCGCTTTCACCGACACGTAAATCGGTTTTTCCGGGCGCGGCTGCGGCTGGCTGGTGGAGGCCGGCAGGTTCACTTTGACGTCAACCGTCGCCAGCGGCGCGGCCACCATAAAGATAATCAGCAGAACCAACATCACGTCGATAAACGGCGTCACGTTGATTTCATGCATTTCGCCGTTGTCGTCGAGATTCTCGTTAAGACGCATTGCCATAGGGCATTAACCTACACGTAATTTCTGAGCGGTACGCACCGGGCGCGCAGAAGAAGCATTCAGATCCAGATCGCGGCTTTGCAGCAGCAGGATCTGCGCGGCGACGTCGCCCAGCGTGGCTTTGTAGCTGCCGATCATACGCGCGAAGATGTTGTAAATCACCACCGCCGGGATAGCGGCTACCAGACCAATCGCCGTCGCCAGCAGCGCTTCCGCGATGCCAGGCGCTACCACCGCGAGGTTGGTGGTTTGCGTCTGGGCGATACCGATAAAGCTGTTCATGATGCCCCACACGGTGCCGAACAGGCCCACAAACGGGGAGATCGCGCCGATGGTGGCAAGGTAACCGTTGCCACGCCCCATATGGCGGCCAATTGCCGCCACGCGGCGCTCAAGGCGGAAACCGGTACGCTCTTTGATCCCTTCGTTGTCTTCGCTGCCTTCGGAGAGCTCAAGCTCTTCCTGGGCTTCGTTAATCAAGGCGGTGCTGAGACTTTTGCCGTGGAAGGAGGCGGAAATTTCGCTGGCGTCGTTCAGGGAACGGGCTTTCGCTAACAGCTGCTGCTCGCGCTTAAGGCGGCGCTTCTGGCTCATCAGTTCAGCGCTTTTGCTAAAGAAGATCGCCCAGGTCACGACGGAGGCCAGGATCAGGCCAATCATCACCATTTTCACCACGATATCAGCGTGCTGATACATACCCCAGACGGAGAGATCCGTCTGCATCAACTCATTACCCACTCTGTATCTCCAGGACAAAAATCACAAAACTGCTGCTAATAATATCAAAACATCATCGAATTGATAGTAGTTCTCATTAGTATTTGCATGGTGTCGGAAAAAGGCGCGATTTTCCTTGCGCTTACGCAGTAAATCGAATCAGCAGAATATTTTTTAACTTTTTACGGTTTGTTGAAGAAATCCTGACCGCTTATCGTGGTAACGTATGGACATCCAGACGTATAAACAGGATCCCGCTCAGATGACAAAGCAGCACCTCGAAACCGCGCTGGTCAATGCCGGCCGCAGCAAACGTTATACCCAGGGCTCAGTGAATAGCGTGATCCAACGCGCCTCGTCACTGGTATTCGACAGCGTGGCCGCCAAAAAAGCCGCTACCGCAGGGCGAGCGTCCGGCGAGCTGTTTTACGGGCGGCGCGGCACCCTGACCCACTTCTCGCTTCAGGAAGCAATGTGCGAACTGGAAGGCGGCGCGGGCTGTGCGCTGTTCCCCTGTGGGGCGGCGGCGGTGGCGAATACCCTTCTGGCGTTTGTCGAACAGGGCGATCATGTACTGGTGACAAACACCGCATATGAACCGACACAGGACTTCTGCACAAAAATCCTTGGCAAGCTCGGCGTAACCACCAGCTGGTTCGACCCGCTGATCGGCGCAGGCATCGCGGATCTGATCCAGCCGAATACCCGAATCGTGTTTCTGGAATCGCCCGGCTCCATCACCATGGAAGTGCACGATGTCCCGGCGATTGTCGCCGCCGTGCGCCGTATCGCCCCCGAGGCGATTATCATGATCGACAACACCTGGGCGGCGGGGGTGCTGTTTAAGGCGCTGGATTTCGGGATTGATATTTCGATTCAGGCGGGCACCAAATACCTGATCGGCCATTCCGACGGCATGGTCGGCACCGCGGTCGCCAATGCCCGCACCTGGGCGCAACTGCGGGAAAATGCCTATCTGATGGGCCAGATGCTGGATGCCGATACCGCTTATATGACCAGCCGCGGTCTGCGCACGCTGGCGGTGCGGTTGCGTCAGCATCATGAAAGCAGCCTGAAGGTCGCTGAATGGCTGGCGGCGCATCCGCAGGTGGCGCGCGTCAATCATCCGGCGCTGCCCGGCAGTAAAGGCCACGAATTCTGGAAACGCGATTTCCTCGGCAGCAGCGGTTTATTCTCTTTTATCCTGAAAAAACGCCTTACCGAGACCGAGCTTGCAGCGTATCTCGATAATTTCAATTATTTCGGCATGGCCTATTCCTGGGGTGGCTTTGAATCGCTTATTCTTGCCAACCAACCTGAAGAGATCGCCGCCATCCGTCCGGACAGCCGCGTCGATTTCGACGGCACGCTGGTTCGCGTTCATATCGGCCTTGAGAATGTCGAAGATCTTATTGCCGATCTGGAGGCTGGTTTCGGGCGCATAGCCTGAAGTTGCCAGTGCTGGACAGCGAAAAGGACAGAATAGTCCGTATTTATTGGGCCCCGGATCAAACCGCTCCGGGCATTTTGCGATTACAATAACCCTATACACGCTGTTCGTCAGGATTATCCATGGTTGTTATTCAGAATATTGTTTCCGCGCTCTGGCAGCATGATTTCGCTGCGCTGGCGGACCCGCATGTTGTCGGCATTGTTTACGGCGTGATGTTTGCCACGCTGTTTCTGGAAAATGGGCTGTTACCCGCCTCATTTTTACCCGGTGATAGTTTATTGCTGCTGGCAGGCGCGCTGGTAGCTAAAGGCGTGATGGATTTCGTGCCGACCATGCTGATCCTGACCTCCGCCGCCAGCCTCGGCTGCTGGCTGAGCTACGTGCAAGGCCGCTGGCTGGGCAATACCCGAACGGTAAAAGGCTGGCTGAAGCAACTGCCGACGAAATATCACCAGCGCGCCACCTGCATGTTCGACCAACACGGCCTGCTGGCGTTGCTGGCCGGGCGTTTTCTGGCGTTTATTCGCACCCTGCTGCCGACAATGGCGGGCATTTCCGGCCTGTCCAATCGTCGCTTCCAGTTCTTTAACTGGCTCAGCGCGTTTCTGTGGGTCGGCGTGGTGACCAGCTTCGGCTATGCGCTCAGCATGATCCCCTTCGTGAAGCGCCATGAAGATCAGGTGATGACCTTCCTGATGGTGCTGCCCATCGTGCTGCTGGTGGCGGGCTTTATTGGCGCACTGACGGTCGTTCTGAAGAAAAAATTTGCCTGATCGATCACCTCGCCGCCAGGCGGGGTGATGGCTATCCCTGCAAGGTGCGCATCCGCGCCGCGTCTTCTCCCGGCGTCACGCCGAAATAGCGTTTAAATTCCCGACTGAACTGCGATGCGCTCTCATAACCCACGCGCATCGCCGCCGCGCTGGCTTTCATCCCGTCGTGAACAATCAGCATTCTGGCCTTATGCAGGCGGAACGTTTTGATGTACTGCAACGGCGAGGTGCTGGTCACCGACTTAAAGTTATGGTGAAACGCCGAGACGCTCATATTGGCGTCCAGCGCCAGCTGGTCCACGGTCAGGTTTTCGGTGTACTGGTTTTCAATACGCTTCAGCACGCGGCTTATCAGGCTGAAATGCGTCTGGCGGCTGACCAGCGCCAGCAGCGCCCCGCCCCGCGGCCCCATCAACACGTGGTAGAGAATTTCACGAATAATCGATTTCCCGAGGATCCGCGCATCCAGCGGCTTATCCAGCACGTCAATCAACCGCTCAATGGCGCAGAGGATTTCATCGGAAAGCACGGCGGAGTTAATCCCGCTGGCGCACTGCGCCGGGTGAAACGCGTCGTCTTCACCGATATCCATCAGCAGGGTTTGCAGTTGTTGAACGTCGACGTTGATGCGAATGCCCGCCAGCGGCGTGTCCGGCGTGGCGAAGGTTTCACACTCAAACGGCAGCGGCACCGTCAGCAGCAGGTATTCGTTGGCGTCATAGCGAAACACCCGATCGTTAAGGTAACCGGTCTTATTGCCGGAAAAGAGAAATATGATGCCAGGCTGATACATCACTGGCGTGCGCGGGTGCGGCTGGGTGCCGTACAGCAGGCGGATCTCCGGCAGCAGCGCGCTGATTTCTTCCTCATTATTTTTCAGAAGGTTAACTTTATTTGCCAGGTGCTGGCAGATTTGCTGACGGTTCATGACTCGCTACGCCGTGGTTAATATTCACGCTTCACATTGTGCGCAAAAAATTGCGGATCCTCCAGCGCTCTGGAGAAACAGGCAAGACACCGGCAGAAATGAGCATTGAGCATCCCGGTAGCCGCGCCCACAATATATCCCATCGCCACGCTGTGGCTCTCTGTTCACCCACTTAACGGGAGTTCCCATGAATAATTTCGATCTGCATACCCCAACCCGAATCCTGTTTGGTAAAAATTCCATCGCTCAGCTGCGGGCGCAAATTCCGGAAGGCAGCCGCGTGCTGATCACTTACGGCGGCGGCAGCGTCAAGAAAACCGGCGTGCTGGACCAGGTGTATGACGCGCTGAAAGGCCTGGACGTGCTGGAATTCGGCGGCATCGAGCCGAACCCGTCCTATGAAACACTGATGAAAGCGGTTGAAGTAGCCCGCAAGGAGAACGTGACCTTCCTGCTGGCCGTCGGCGGCGGTTCGGTACTGGACGGCACCAAATTTATCGCCGCCGCCGCGCACTACCCGGACGGCGTCGATCCGTGGGAAATTCTTCAGACTTCCGGCAGCAAAATCACCCGCGCCATCCCGATGGGTTCGGTACTCACCCTGCCCGCCACCGGCTCTGAATCCAATAAAGGCGCGGTGATTTCCCGTCGCGCCACCGGCGACAAACAGGCGTTCCATTCCCCGTTCGTGCAGCCGGTATTCGCGGTTCTCGATCCGGTGTATACCTTTACCCTGCCACCGCGCCAGGTTGCGAACGGCGTGGTGGATGCGTTTGTTCATACCGTTGAGCAGTACATCACTTACCCGGTGAACGCCAAAGTGCAGGACCGCTTCGCGGAAGGCATTTTGCTGACGCTGGTGGAAGATGGCCCGAAAGCGCTGTCAGAACCAGAAAACTATGACGTGCGCGCCAACGTGATGTGGGCGGCGACCATGGCGCTGAACGGCCTGATCGGCGCGGGCGTGCCGCAGGACTGGGCGACCCATATGCTGGGCCACGAACTCACCGCGATGCACGGTCTCGACCATGCGCAGACGCTGGCGGTGGTGCTGCCGTCGCTGCTCAACATCAAGCGCAACGAAAAACGCGCCAAACTGCTGCAATACGCGGAGCGCGTCTGGAATATCACCGAAGGCAGCGAAGATGCGCGTATTGATGCCGCCATTGCCGCGACCCGTAATTTCTTCGAGCAGATGGGCGTGCCGACTACCCTGTCCGGCTACGGTCTCGACGGCACTTCTATCCCCGGTTTGCTGGCGAAGCTGGAAGAACACGGCATGACGAAACTCGGTGAACACAAAGACATTACCCTGGATGTGAGCCGTAAAATTTACGAAGCCGCGCGCTAAGCTTTTTATCGACCGACCTTTCGTTTTCGGCTTTTTCGTCCAGAATTAAGTCACTCGACTTACCCCGCTGCACCTTGCGGGGTATTCCAAAAGGAGGAATTTATGGCAAATCCGACCGTAATTAAGCTTCAGGACGGTAATGTTATGCCACAGCTCGGCCTTGGCGTGTGGAAGGCAGGGAATGACGAAGTCGTCCCCGCGATCCATAAAGCGCTTGAGGTGGGGTATCGCTCCATTGATACCGCTGCGGCATACAAAAACGAACAGGGCGTGGGGCAAGCCATTCACAGCGCGGGCATTCCGCGTGAAGAACTGTTTATCACCACCAAACTGTGGAACGACGATCAGCAGCGTCCTCAACAGGCGCTGGAAGAGAGTCTTGAGAAGCTTAAGCTCGATCATGTCGATCTCTATCTGATGCACTGGCCGGTGCCGGCAATCGATCGCTATGTCGACGCCTGGAAAGGGATGATTGAGCTGCAAAAGCAAGGGCTCGCTAAAAGCATCGGGGTGTGTAACTTCCAGATTAACCATTTGCAACGCCTGATTGATGAAACGGGCGTCACGCCGGTGATCAACCAGATCGAACTTCACCCGCTGCTGCAACAGCGCCAGCTTCACGCCTGGAACGCCACGCACAAGATCCAGACGGAATCCTGGAGCCCGCTGGCTCAGGGGGGCGAAGGGGTGTTTGACCAGAAAGTGATCCGCGAACTGGCGGATAAATACGGCAAAACGCCGGCGCAAATCGTGATCCGCTGGCATCTGGATTGCGGGCTGGTGGTGATCCCGAAATCGGTCACGCCTTCCCGTATCGTGGAAAACTTTGACGTCTGGGATTTCCGTCTTGATAAAGATGAACTCGGCGATATTGCTAAACTCGATCAGGGTAAACGGCTGGGGCCGGACCCGGATCAGTTCGGCGGTTAATCCTTATCAACCCGGCGCCCGGCGCCGGGTTTTTTCAGAATTTTTTAATCCTCATTTCTGCGTTTGAACAGTAACCCCCTTCCGCTCCATCGATAAAATGCTTATCTATCAATGAATTATTCGCAACCTGAATGATTCACCGTTTATAATAACTTTCTGATAAGGATTTCATCGTGGGTGCGACGCCTTCCCGAGCCGTTAACTGGCTTAAGCTGATTGTGATTCTGATCCCGGCCGGGCTGCTATGGCAGCTTCCCCCTCCCGGCGGATTAACCCTTCCCGCCTGGCACAGCGCGGTGATTTTCGTTGCCACCATCGTCTGCATCGTGGCGAACGTGCTGCCGATTGGCGCGGTGGGGATTATCGGCATTACGGTGTTTGCCCTGGTACGCGCTGCGGGCGACGTGAAAGCCAGCGATGCCATTACCACCGCGCTGAGCGAACTCAACAGTTCGCTGATCTGGCTGATCGTGGTGGCGTTTATGATCGCGCGCGGGTTTATCAAAACCGGTCTCGGACGGCGCATCGCGCTGCAAATGATCCGCCTGCTGGGTAAGCGCACCCTGGGGCTGGCGTGGGGCCTGGCGTTTGCCGACTTGATCCTTTCTCCGGCGATGCCCAGCAATACCGCGCGCTGCGGCGGCGTGATTTACCCCATCGCCGATGCGCTTTCCCGTAGTTTTGATTCCCGACCGGAAGATGAATCGCGCAGCAAGATCGGCACCTTTCTGATTGCCTGTATCGGCAACGTCAATGACGTCACTGCCGCGCTGTTTATGACTGGCTATACCGGCAACCTGCTGGCGGTGAAACTGGCAGCTAACGCCGGGGTAACGATCACCTGGGGAAGCTGGTTTTTAGCGGCGCTGCTACCCTGCCTGGTGTCGCTGATCGTGGTGCCGTTACTGGTTTATGCGCTGGTGCGCCCCACGATTACCCATACGCCCGATGCGCCAAAACTGGCTATCAGCGAACTTGAAAAAATGGGGCCGATCGCCAAAGGCGAATGGCTGATGCTCGGCACCATCGTGCTGCTGCTGGTGCTGTGGATTTTTGGCGATACGCTGGGCGTTGACCCGACTACCGCCTCGTTTGTCGGTCTGTCGGTGCTGCTGTTAAGCGGCGTCCTCTCCTGGGAAGACGTCAAAAGCGAAAAAGGTGCGTGGGATACGCTGATCTGGTTTGCGGCCCTGCTGATGATGGCGAACCAGCTTAAGAAACTCGGCTTTACCACCTGGTTTGGTAACGTGATTGGGGAAAGCCTGGCGAGTTCGTTGCAGGGAACCAGCTGGATTGTGGTGCTGTTACTGCTTAACGCAGCGTATTTTTATACTCACTACTTCTTTGCCAGCGGCAACGCGCAAATCGCCGCGCTGTATGCGGTGTTTCTCGGCGTGGGCAGTCACCTCGGCCTGCCGATTGTCCCGCTGGCGTTTATGCTGGCGTTCAGCAGCAGCCTGTATTGCTCATTAACCCAATATACCCACGCCCGCGGCCCGATCCTGTTCGGCGCGGGGTACGTGCCCACTGGCATATGGTGGCGCACCGGGTTTGTGGTCAGCCTCGTGAATCAGGCCATTTTTATGGGCGTAGGCCTGGCGTGGTGGAAGGTGTTAGGGCTGTATTGAGCGTAAAAAAGGGGGAAATCATTCCCCCTTTTCTCATTAACGTTGACGCGCTTTGGCAGCGCTTTTAACGCGTTTTTTGTTGTCAGCCGGCGTCTGCCGCTGATGCTCCACCGGCGTATGTTTGGTTAACGCCGGGCGGGTATGACGATTCTGGCGGCGCGCTTCACGCATTTCTTCAATGGTCGGCGAAGGCACCAGGCAATCGCGGCGTGAGCCAATCAGATGTTTTTTACCCATCGCCTCCAGCGCCTGACGGATCAGCGGCCAGTTGGCTGGATCGTGATAACGCAGCAGCGCTTTATGCAGGCGACGCTGTTTATCCCCTTTCGGCACCACCACGTCTTCACTCTTATAACCAATCTTACTCAGCGGGTTCTTGCCGGTGTAATACATGGTGGTGGAGTTGGCGAGCGGTGACGGATAGAAGTTTTGCACCTGATCCAGACGGAAGCGGCGCTGTTTCAGCCACAGCGCCAGGTTTACCATGTCTTCATCGCGCGTCCCGGGGTGCGCGGAGATAAAGTACGGGATCAGGTATTGCTCTTTACCGGCCTGTTTAGAGTAGGTGTCGAACAGCTCTTTAAAGCGATCGTAGCTGCCCATGCCCGGCTTCATCATTTTCGACAGCGGGCCTTCTTCGGTGTGCTCCGGCGCAATTTTCAGATAGCCGCCAACGTGGTGCGTCGCCAGCTCTTTGATGTAACGCGGATCTTCCACGGCGATGTCGTAACGCACGCCGGAAGCGATCAGGATCTTCTTGATGCCTTTCAGATCGCGCGCCCGGCTATAGAGATTGATCGTCGGCTCGTGGTTGGTGTCCATATGCTGGCAAATGTCCGGATAGACGCACGACAGGCGGCGGCAGGTTTGTTCCGCGCGCGGCGATTTACAGCGCAGCATATACATATTGGCGGTTGGCCCGCCTAAATCGGAGATCACGCCGGTAAAGCCGGGAACCGTGTCGCGAATGGCTTCGATTTCGTTGATGATCGAGTCTTCTGAGCGGCTCTGAATGATGCGACCCTCATGCTCGGTGATCGAACAGAATGAACAGCCGCCGAAGCAGCCGCGCATGATGTTGATCGAAAAGCGGATCATCTCATACGCCGGAATACGGCTGTTACCGTACGCCGGGTGCGGCACGCGCTGGTACGGCAGAGCGAACACGCTGTCCATCTCTTCGGTAGACAGGGGGATCGCGGGCGGGTTAATCCAGATATAACGCTCGCCGTGTTTTTGCATCAATGCACGCGCGCAGCCCGGATTGGTTTCATGGTGCAGGATGCGCGACGCGTGGGCGTAAAGCACTTTGTCGCCTTTGACTTTTTCAAACGACGGTAGCAGAACGTAAGTCTTTTCCCACGGCTTCGGACGCGGCGGCTGCACGACAACGGCCTTCGCTTCGGCTTTCTTTGGTTCAACCGGCTTGTTATCCGCGCACGGCAAATCTTCGCCGTAAGGATGCGGGATCGGGTCGATTTTGCCCGGCATATCGATGATGCGAGAATCCACCCCGCTCCAGCCCGGCAGCGCCTCTTTCACCATGATTGCGGTATTGCGCACATCGCGGATCTGCCCCACCGGCTCGCCCTGCGCCAGACGGTGCGCCACTTCCACCAGCGGGCGCTCGCCGTTGCCGAAGATCAGCATGTCGGCTTTGGAATCCACCAGCACCGAGCGGCGCACGGTATCAGACCAGTAGTCGTAGTGCGCGGTACGGCGCAGGCTGGCTTCGATGCCGCCGAGGATCACCGGCACGTCTTTCCACGCTTCTTTACAGCGCTGGGTATAAACCAGCGTTGCGCGATCGGGACGTTTACCCGCCACGTTATCCGGCGTATAGGCGTCGTCGTGGCGCAGCTTACGGTCAGCGGTGTAGCGGTTGATCATGGAGTCCATGTTGCCCGCCGTCACTCCGAAGAACAGGTTCGGTTTACCCAGGCGCATAAAGTCGTCTTTGGTGTTCCAGTCCGGCTGGGCGATGATGCCGACGCGAAAGCCCTGGGCTTCCAGCATGCGCCCGCAAATCGCCATCCCGAAGCTCGGGTGGTCGACGTAGGCATCTCCGGTAACCAGAATGATGTCGCAGCTATCCCAGCCAAGTTGATCCATTTCCTCACGGGACATCGGCAAGAACGGCGCCGGGCCGAAACAGGCGGCCCAGTACTGGGGCCAGGAGAAAAGGTCGCGATCGGGTTGGATCAGACTTATAGCGCTCATAATGCTTCCGGGGTGGTAAAAAAATAGACAAAGGGCGGCGATTATACGTTGTATCGCCGCCAGAAAAGAAGAGGTAATAACAAATCCTTTACGCCCCTTTTCCCGCTGGGAAAAGGGAACGAAAAGTTTACGGTGCCGGGTTCACCAGAATCTGGCCGATTGAGCCGCGATCCGCCATCTCCAGCGTTTGGCTGCCGTACAGGAACGGGAAGTGCTCCCAGGACGGCTGCGAGAAATAAACCAGCAGCTCTACCTGCCCGTCGACCCACACCGTGTCTTTCCAGCCGCGATCTTCCGGGAACGGCGCGGCACCGTTGACATGGCGGATCAGGAACTGGACGCCCTCAATATGGAACGACTGCGGCGAATCGGAACGTACCGTCCAGCGCTCCCAGGAGCCCTGTTGAGTAGTGATGTCCAGACGCTTCATATCCCACAGCTGACCATTAATACCCGGATCGTCGCCCAGCGTGATATCGCGGCTGCGCACCGGGCTGCCGTCCAGAATGTTGTTCGGCAGCAAACGCATCGGCAGCGTATCGGTCACCAGCGGTAGCAGGCCGGTCGGGCGCAGCGTCAGCACCAGCGTGGAGATCAAAATACTCGACGGCTCAAAGAAGCCGCGCAGGCGATCCATAATGCTCGCCGCTTCACCGCAGGTAACGGACACTTCATCGCCGTTGGTCATATCCACCAGGATTTCGCGGCGTTCGCCCGGCGCGAGGGAAAGCTGCTTGACGGAAACCGGCGCGGGCAGAAAGCCCTGGTCGCTGGAAATCACGTGCAGCGGGCGGCCATCGCTCATCTGCAACAGATAACGGCGGGCGTTAGAGGCGTTCAGCAGGCGCAAACGCACCCAGCCGCGCGACACCTCCACATACGGGCTTTGCGCGCCGTTGACCAGCAGCGTGTCGCCAACAAAGCCGCCGCTGCCCGGTTCGCTGTATTCCGGCGTCCCGAAGTTATCCAGCCGCTTGTCCTGAATGATTACCGGAAAATCGTCCACGCCGTAGTGGTTGGGGATCGGCAGCGCTTTGCTGACCTCGTCTTCCACCAGCCACATGCCCGCCAGGCCGTTGTAAACCTGCTGGGCGCTGCGATTGGGGGTATTGGCGTGATACCAGAGCGTCGCCGCTGACTGGCGGATCGGCAGCACCGGCGCCCAGTCGGCGCTGGCGGACATCATGCGCGACGCGCCGCCAATCAGCGGGCCGGGAACCTGTAAACCGCTCACCGTCATCGCTACGTTTTCAGCCAGGCGATTACTGTAAATCAGTTTGACGTCATCGCCGTTCCAGACGCGAATCGTCGGCCCCAGATAGCGGCCATTGACGCCCCATACCTGCGCCCGGGTACCGGTCGTAAACGACCAGTGGGTGCGTTGCAGGGTAAGAAATAGCGGCTGACCGCGCCGTGATTCAAGGAGCGGCGGGATCGGCAGCGGTTGCTGCTGCCCTGCCGCATGTGCCGTCAGTGGCGCTGCGCCTGCACAGAGAACCCATCCCGATGCCTGAATAAACTGACGCCGACTGAATGACATACTTTGCTCCGTGTAAACTATCAACATCGCGAGGAAGGGCTCCCCGCGAGGTAAAACTTAGATATTGCCTGATGCTTCGCGCTCGGCCACTTCCTGGTCCAGCTCTTTGATTTTGGCTTCCATGATTTCACGGCAATGGGTCGCCAGCGCACGCACCTGATCCTTCTGCCAGGCGGACGTATCGATAGGCGGCATCACCTCAACAATCACCAGGCCATTTTTCCAGCGGTTGAGATTGATTTTGTTGTGGGTGTTGGAGACGCAAACCGGGATGATCGGTACGCCTGCCGCCAGCGCGGCATGAAACGCGCCGGTTTTAAACGGCATCAGGCCGCGACCGCGGCTGCGGGTGCCTTCCGGGAACATCCAGATAGAGATGCGGCGCTTTTTAATCTGGTTTACCACCTGAGCGATGGTGCCGTGCGCTTTGGCGCGGTTGTCGCGGTCGATCAGCAGGTTGCCGGTCAGCCAGTAGAGCTGGCCGAAGAACGGGATCCACAGCAGGCTTTTCTTACCCACCGTCACCGTCGGCGGGATCACAACGTTTGCCGCCGTCACCATATCGTAATTATTCTGATGGTTGGCGATGAAGATGGCATTACCGAACTTATCGGCATCCGGCGGCAGACGCTTTTCAACTTTCAATCCAAAAACGGTGGAGAGGCGGCCAAACATATGGCCAAAGGTAGCGACGTGGCGCGGATTACGCGGGCTGAACAAGCACCAGATACAACCCAGAATGCAAACAACAATGCAGTAGATCACGACAAAAATAATACGAAGAATAAGTAACATAACTACCTCTGAAGCCCTTGTCGCAGACAAGTATACTGGCTTTGTCGCAAAAACACCGCTCCGGTCAAGGATGACCGCGGCACAATACGGCTGATTTCCCAAACGCGTATTCTTATGCGCGACGCATCAACACACAATGGCTGAGTTATAAAAAAGTTACGCTGACGTACTGCGCGGTAACGGCAGCGAGAGAACAACTCACGCTGCCGCGATGGTCGGCGCTTGATTACTCTTCGCTATTTCCCGCGTCAGGACGCAGCGGCGAATCCACGTCGATACGGTCGATGCGTTGCAGGCCGCGCATCAGGGTGCCGCGACGCCCGCGTTCCCCGTGCACTTTTTGCAGCTCTTCCGGGCGCATTTTGATTTTGCGTTTGCCGACGTGGAAGGTCAGCGTGCTTTGCGGCGGCAGCAACAGCAGGTGCGCCAGCTTATCGTCGCCTTTCGCCGCTTCCGCCGATGGAATTGAGATGATTTTATTCCCCTTACCTTTCGACAACTGCGGCAAATCGGACACCGGGAACATCAGCATGCGGCCTGCGGCGGTGATTGCGAGCAGCATGTCCTGTTCATTGACGATTTCGATCGGCGGCAGCACATGGGCGTTTTCCGGCAGGGTGATCACCGCTTTGCCTGCCCGGTTGCGGGCAATCAAATCGTTGAAAGTACAGACGAAGCCATAGCCGGAATCCGAGGCCATCAGCAGCTTCTGATCCTCATTGCCCATCAGCATCTGCTCAACCACCGCGCCCGGCGGCAGCGTCAGTTTACCGGTAATCGGCTCACCCTGCCCGCGCGCCGATGGCAGCGTAATCGGGTCGATGGCGTAGCTGCGGCCCGTGGAGTCGATAAACACCACCGGCTGGTTGCTCTTGCCTTTCGCGGAGGCCAGCCAGCTGTCGCCCGCTTTGTAACTCAGGCCCTGCGCGTCGATGTCGTGGCCTTTGGCGCTGCGCACCCAGCCCATCTGCGACAACACGATGGTGATCGGCTCCGATGGCAGCATGTCGTGCTCGCTCATGGCTTTCGCTTCGCTGCGCTCATGCAGCGGCGAGCGGCGGTCGTCGCCATAAGCCTCGGCGTCGGCCTGTAGCTCTTTCTTCAGCAGGGTATTCATTTTGCGCTCGGAGGCCAGAATCGCCTGGATCTGATCGCGCTCTTTTTCCAGCGCATCCTGTTCGCCGCGGATTTTCATCTCTTCGAGCTTCGCCAGGTGGCGCAATTTCAGCTCAAGAATGGCTTCAGCCTGGGTTTCGCTCAGTTCGAAACGCGCCATCAGCACCGGCTTCGGCTCATCTTCGCTACGAATGATGTGAATCACTTCGTCGATGTTCAGGAACGCCACCAGCAAGCCTTGCAGGATATGCAGGCGCCTGAGCACTTTTTCCAGACGATAATTCAGGCGGCGGCGCACCGTATCGCGACGGTACGCCAGCCATTCGGTCAGGATCTCCAGCAGGTTTTTCACCGCCGGGCGATTATCCAGACCGATCATATTCAGGTTTACGCGATAGCTCTTTTCCAGATCGGTGGTGGCGAACAGGTGGTTCATCACCTGTTCCATATCCACGCGGTTGGAACGCGGCACGATCACCAGACGCGTCGGGTTCTCATGGTCCGACTCGTCGCGTAAATCGTCCACCATCGGCAGCTTTTTATTGCGCATCTGGGCGGCGATTTGCTCCAGCACGCGCGCGCCGGAAACCTGGTGCGGCAGCGCCGTGATCACCACCGCGCCGTCCTCTTTCTTCCACACCGCGCGCATACGCACCGAACCGCGGCCGCTCTGGTAGATTTTGCGGATCTCGGCGCGCGGCGTAATGATTTCCGCTTCAGTCGGGTAATCCGGGCCCTGAACAATATCCAGCACGTCATCCAGGGTGGTTTTCGGGTTATCAATCAGGCTGATGGTGGCTTTCGCCACTTCACGCAGGTTGTGCGGCGGAATATCCGTCGCCATACCCACCGCGATGCCGGTGGTGCCGTTTAACAGAATATTCGGCACCCGCGCCGGCAGCATTTTCGGCTCGTCTAAGGTGCCGTCAAAGTTAGGCACGAAATCCACCGTGCCCTGGCCCAGCTCGCTGAGCAGCAGTTCGGCATATTTTGACAGGCGTGATTCGGTATAACGCATCGCCGCGAAGGATTTCGGATCGTCCGGCGCCCCCCAGTTCCCCTGGCCATCTACCAGCGGATAACGATAGGAGAACGGCTGGGCCATGAGCACCATCGCCTCATAACAGGCGCTGTCGCCGTGCGGATGGTATTTACCCAACACGTCGCCCACGGTACGGGCCGATTTTTTAAACTTGGCGCTGGCGTTGAGGCCCAGTTCCGACATCGCATACACGATGCGGCGCTGTACCGGTTTTAAACCGTCGCCGATAAAGGGTAACGCCCTGTCCATGATGACGTACATGGAGTAGTTCAGATAGGCGTTTTCCGTGAACTCATGCAGCGCAAGACGCTCTGCACCATCCTGAGTTATGTCACTCATTAATCGTTATACCTCGAACAGGGGCCGCAGGGTGAAGTAGCGGCAATATTGCCGCAGATAGTACCTTATCTGAAGAGCGAGTCCCAGCGTGGGATGGGATCTTTCCTGTATTTAACACCAGTAATCAGATAACCGCTTCAGACGTTGATTATTGCTCATCTGGCAAAAGTCTTTGCACTTTTTGCTAATTTTACCGTCCCGTACGATCCGTTATCATTCATGCCAAATGCAATTATTCGAGGATAAATAATGAGCAACGTGCTTATCATCAACGGCGCAAAACAATTCGCGCACTCTAAAGGCCAGCTTAACGACACCCTGACCGACGTCGCGCACAGCTTTCTGCGCGACCTCGGACACGATGTTCAGGTGACCCGCGCCGACAGCGATTACGATATTCAGGCCGAAGTGCAGAAATACGTCTGGGCCGACGTGGTGATTTACCAGATGCCGGGCTGGTGGATGGGCGCGCCGTGGACCGTGAAAAAATACATTGATGACGTGTTCACTGAAGGCCACGGCACTTTGTACGCCAGCGATGGCCGTACCCGCTCTGACGCCAGCAAAAAGTACGGCTCCGGCGGCCTGATTCAGGGCACCAGATATATGCTCTCCCTGACCTGGAACGCGCCGCTTGATGCGTTCACCGACGAAGATCAGTTCTTCCACGGCGTGGGCGTCGACGGCGTGTATCTGCCGTTCCATAAGGCTAATCAGTTCCTGGGCATGGACGCGCTGCCGACCTTTATCACTAATGACGTGATCAAAATGCCGGACGTGCCGCGTTATATTCAAGAATATCGCGAGCATCTGGCGGCAATTTTTGCTTAACTGAATGCCTGTTACTCTATCCTGATTAAGAGAGCCGCGGCTTGCCGCCTGCGGCTGCTGTTCTAAGGATTTATCACAAGGAGTTTTTCATGCTGACAGTTATTGCAGAAATCCGCACGCGTCCGGGCGCACATCATCGCCAGGCGGTGCTGGATCAGTTCGCCAAAATTATTCCCACCGTGCTGGCGGAAGAAGGCTGCCACGGCTATGCGCCGCTGGTGGATGTGAATGCCCAGGTGAGCTTCCAGTTCACCGCGCCCGACTCCATCGTGATGCTGGAGCAGTGGGAAAGCGTGCCGCATCTTGAAGCGCACCTTCAAACGCCGCATATGAAAGCCTGGAGCGAAGCGGTGAAAGGCGACGTGCTGGAAACCCATATCCGTATTCTGGAACAGGGCGTTTAAGCGCTCATTCAGGATCAAAAAAGGCGATGAAGATTCATCGCCTTTTTTATTGCCGACCACCTCTGTCTACACGTTAATGAGATGCCCGCACCATTTCATTAAGACTGTCCGGTAAGTAAAAAAAGACATTACGCATAAAATCGCTCTATTGCTGTCTGAAAACGCGCGTGCTGCCCTTTTCAGAAAAATAGCTTGTCAAATCGGACATCATGTCCGATTTATGATTTTTTCTGTGATTACAAACACATTAAGAATCGACAC
>NZ_JAAATR010000105.1 GCF_009907385.1 Atlantibacter hermannii | reverse complement strand
CTTCCACGGCAATACCGTACTAAAAACGTGATCAATCACAAACGAGAGCGGGAAAGAATTTCACTTAGTTGTTTAATGTGATAAAAATCACACTTATTGATGTAATACTTACACGTTGCTGATAGTCAGGTACGAAGATGGATGAAAAAATTCAAAGAAGTCTGGGAGGGAAGCTGGCGCTGTGGGCGTTTTATGCCTTTTGTTTTTACTTCCTCTGGATGATGGTGCGTTTTTTTTGGGTAGTGAGTGGTATCCAGGCTCCACCGGGCGCGGCCTCTGACGGGCCGATGACGACAATTTCCGGTCACTGGTTAAGCGCACTGCTCGGTGCCGGCGTGTTAGGTGCGGTGGGTATGCTGCTTGGCGCAATTGCCTGGTATACCCGGCCCCGTGAGGATTAAATTGCCAGGCCATTGATGCTAGCATCGCGGAACACGCTTTCAGGAGAACCTGCGATGACGCTTGATGACTGGCAAACCTGCTTCGAAAACTTCCTTCAACAGCATTTTACGCACCAGGACGGCGCCCACGATATTGCTCATTTTCGTCGCGTATGGTGTACCGCGCAGCGCATCATGGACGATAGCGCGACGCCGCTGACCGTTCTCGCGGCCTGCTATTTTCACGACATCGTAAATCTGCCAAAGAACCACCCTGAACGCCATCTCGCTTCCCGTTATGCCGCGGAGAAAGCGCTAACCCTGCTCGCCAGCCATTTTCCCGCCTTCCCCGAGGCGCTTTATCCGGACGTTTACCATGCTATTGAAGCGCACAGCTTCAGCGCCGGTATCACGCCACAAAGCATTGAAGCCAAAATCGTTCAGGATGCGGACCGGCTGGAGGCGCTCGGTGCCATTGGTCTGGCACGGGTGTTCTACGTTTCTGGCCAACTGGGGCGGCCGCTGTTTGATGCAGAGGATCCCTTTGCGCAGCAGCGCGAGCCGGATGATAAACGCTGGGCGCTGGATCATTTTCAAACCAAGTTGCTTAAGCTGCCTGCCACCATGCAGACTGAAAAAGGGCGCGAACTGGCCCGTCACAACGCCAATTATCTGGTGAAATTTATGGCCAAACTTGCCGCCGAGCTGCGCGGCGAACATCATCAGTATGACGAGGATGTGATGCGTCAATTTGCGTTGTAACCCGGCGGCGTCGGGTTTTGTGATACTCTTAAGGCAATTCGTTCTGAATGGCTTATGTAATGCTGGAAAATCAATCTGCTATGACGCAGTGCGCGTCATCCGGGCACGGCGCGTCTGACGCCTCTGTCGCCATTTTGCGTAAACTGAGCGAGATCTACGACACCAAAACAGTTTTGCAGGTGTTGAATGACGCAGGCGTTCAGAAATGGAACCGCACACACCTTAAACGCGAGCTTGAAGGGGACACAGCCTTTCGGCTTCATGCTGGCGAAGTCTCACGGCTGGCGGCGCTGTTGCCGTCGCCGCCTGCGCATCATCCCCACTATGCATTCCGCTTTGTCGATCTGTTCGCCGGTATCGGCGGTATCCGCCGGGGGTTCGAATCCATCGGTGGGCAGTGCGTTTTTACCAGCGAGTGGAATAAACACGCGGTGCGCACCTATAAAGCCAACTGGTTTTGCGACGCGGATCAGCACACGTTTAATGAAGATATCCGCGACGTCACGCTAAGCCACCAGGCGGAAATTAGCGATGACGAGGCGTTCGCCCACATCGATAAAACCATGCCGGATCATGATGTACTGCTGGCGGGCTTCCCCTGTCAGCCGTTTTCCCTGGCGGGGGTATCCAAGAAAAACGCCTTAGGCCGCGCCCACGGATTTGCCTGTGATACCCAGGGCACGCTGTTTTTCGATGTGGCGCGCATTATCGCGGCGAAAAAACCGGCGATTTTTGTGCTGGAAAACGTCAAAAACCTGAAGAGCCATGATAAGGGCAACACCTTTCGCATCATCATGCAAACCCTGGACGAGCTGGGTTATGAGGTGGCAAATGCCGGGGACGCTGGCCCGGACGATCCCAAAATCATCGACGGCAAAAACTTTTTACCCCAGCACCGCGAGCGTATCGTGCTGGTGGGCTTCCGGCGGGACCTCAATCTTCACCAGGGTTTTACGTTGCGTGATGTAAACAAATTTTTCCCTGACAGACGGCCTGCGATCGGTGAATTACTGGATACTGCCGTTGACGCGCGTTACATCCTTAGCCCGATATTGTGGAAATATCTTTATCGTTATGCCAAAAAACATCAGGCGAAGGGCAACGGCTTTGGATTTGGCATGGTTGACCCGCGCGATCCGTCCAGCGTGGCGCGCACGCTGTCTGCCCGTTATTACAAAGACGGCGCAGAAATTCTGGTCGATCGCGGCTGGGATAAAGCGCTC
The DNA here is from genome assembly GCF_009907385.1 of Atlantibacter hermannii. Classification (GTDB taxonomy): domain Bacteria; phylum Pseudomonadota; class Gammaproteobacteria; order Enterobacterales; family Enterobacteriaceae; genus Atlantibacter; species Atlantibacter hermannii_A. The sequence continues at coordinate 158,019 of NZ_JAAATR010000105.1, read as the reverse complement.
GGCGAAGCCGATTTCGATCATCCCGCCAACCAGCTACAACGCCCGCGCCGCCTGACGCCACGCGAATGCGCGCGGTTGATGGGGTTTGAAGCGCCGAAGCAAAGTGAATTCCGCATTCCGGTGTCGGATACCCAGGCCTACCGGCAGTTCGGCAACTCGGTGGTGGTGCCGGTGTTCGCGGCGGTCGCTAAACTACTTGAATCACGCATTTTTCAGGCGGTGGCAAAGCGTAAGGAGTAAGGCATGGCGGATGTCCACAGTAAGGCGATACGCAGCAAAAATATGCGGGCGATTGCGACACGCGACACCGCCATTGAAAAACGCCTCGCGCCGCTACTGACCGCCATGGGCTTTGACTGGCGGGCGCAGGACGCCGCCCTTGCCGGCAAGCCCGACTTCGTGATTGAGGCGTACCGTTGCGTTATCTTTACCCACGGCTGTTTCTGGCATCATCACGACTGCTATCTGTTTAAAGTGCCCGCCACGCGTACCGACTTCTGGATGACCAAAATCAACAGCAACGTTGAGCGGGATCGGCGCGACGTTGCGCGGCTGCGGGCAGCAGGCTGGCGGGTGCTGATTATCTGGGAATGCGCGCTGCGTGGTCGGAGCAAACTGTCCGACGAGGCGCTGTGCGAGCGGGTAGAAGAGTGGGTATGCGGCGGAGGCGACTGCGCCGAAATCGATCTTCAGGGCATCCATGCCCTGTAGCGTTATTTTTCTACCGGGCAGGGCTCAACCACCGGCTTTCCCGGGAAAAAATATTTCCCCAGCGTTACCAGCACTACCGCGAAAATGATAATGCCCAGCGCCAGCCATTCGGTTGGCGACAGGTTTTCCCCACCAAAATGGGTGCCCAGCAGCACCGCCACCACCGGGTTAACGTAGGCATAACTGGTCGCCACAGCGGGAGTGACATTACGGATCAAATACATATAGGCGTTGATGGCGATTAACGAGCCAAACACGGCCAGATAGCCCACGGCGAGAAAACCGGAGAGATCGGGCATCGCGGTAAGTTTTTCACCGGTCACCCGCGAAGCCACCATCAGCACAATCCCGGCAGCCAGCATTTCAATCGCGCCCGCCATCATGCCGGTCGGCAGCGCAATCCGCGATCCATACACTGACCCGAAGGCCCAGCTCAGGGAGCCGATCAGGATCAGCAGCGCGCCCCACGGGTTGCCGTTGAGATTGCCGCCGCTGTTCAGCAGCACAATGCCGGCAAGGCCGATGGCGATCCCCAGCCATTCAATCTTGCGGGTTTGAATACCGAAAAAGCGGCTAAAAATCAGGGTAAACAGCGGAACGGTGGCAACCATTACCGCGGCAATGCCGGACGGCACGTTTTGATGCTCAGCGACGGTCACGAACCCGTTGCCTACCGCCAGCAGCAGGACGCCGATCAGTGCGGCATTCAGTAGCGGACGCAGGGCAGGCAGCTTATGGCCGGTCGCCAGCAGTATCGCCAGCAGCAGCAAACCCGCCGCCAAAAAACGCACCCCGGCCATCATAAACGGCGGCCAGCTTTTTACCCCAACGGCGATAGCAAAATAGGTTGAACCCCAGATGATATAGAGCGCAAAGAGCGACCCAATCAGGGGCAACAGTTTTCCGAAACGCATACTCCCTCACGACTTGATTAAGAAAACACGAATGCGGCGTCGCCATAACGACGCCAAAAAAATTGCGAAAAACGAGACGCTTCAATCCGGCAGAGAAGAAGCATAACGGGCTAATAGTGAACGACAAAACTACTCCAGGCGCGAGCACTTTAATGTTCGCAAACGGTTAAATAAATGTTGACATAAAGGTCCTGAAAACAGATAGCGCAAAAAGGCGGCGAAAAGCGCTGAATCTGTCGCGTGGGCCAGCGCCAATATTCCGATTACCACGCAGTTTATTACCGTTCACATCGCTTTTGTTCCATACTTTGGGGCATTAAAACCAGACAGAAGGAAGTTAACTTTGGCCGGGAGTAGTTTATTAACACTGTTAGATGATATCGCCACGCTACTGGATGACGTGTCGATGATGGGCAAGCTGGCGGCAAAAAAAACCGCCGGGGTATTGGGCGATGATTTATCACTTAACGCCCAGCAAGTTTCCGGCGTACGCGCCAACCGCGAGCTGCCCGTGGTCTGGAAAGTGGCGAAAGGCTCTTTTATCAACAAACTGATTCTGGTGCCGCTGGCCCTGATTATCAGCGCCTTTGCGCCCTGGGCCATCACGCCGTTGCTGATGATCGGCGGCGCGTTTCTCTGCTACGAAGGGGTAGAGAAAGTGGTCCACTCCTGGCAGGCGCGCAAGCACAAAGAGACCCCGGAAGAGCGCCAGGCGCGGCTTGATGCCATTGCCGGGCAGGATCCGCTGGTGTATGAGCGGGATAAAGTGAAAGGCGCGATTCGCACCGACTTTATTCTCTCCGCCGAAATCGTGGCGATAACCCTCGGCATCGTGGCGGAAGCACCGCTGTTGAACCAGGTGCTGGTGTTATCCGGGATCGCCATTGTGGTCACCATTGGGGTGTACGGCATCGTTGGGATTATCGTTAAGCTCGACGATCTGGGTTTCTGGCTGGAGAAAAAGGCTTCCGCGCTCGCCAGGGCCGTGGGTAAAGGGTTGCTGGTAACCGCACCCTGGTTGATGAAAGCGCTGTCGATTTTGGGCACCCTGGCGATGTTTCTGGTGGGCGGCGGTATTGTGGTGCACGGCATTGGCCCGGTTCATCACGCCATTGAACACTGGGCGGAGCAGGGCGGCGGCATAGGGCAGGCGCTGCTGCCGTTAGCGATGAACCTGGTGCTGGGCTTTATTATCGGCGCGGTGGTGCTGACGGTCGTGAATATGATTTCCCGGCTGCGCGGCAAACCCGCTCATTAGGATTTTTCCTCAAAATACGCGCGGGCACCAGGCAAAAATCACCATAATTGTCTATGTTTTAAACGTTTCGCACTGATTAAGGAGGCAGGTATGGTCTTTGTGGTCAGCGATGAAGTTAAACGCAAAAATGGTGGTCCGCGCATGGTGGTGACCGGATATTCAAGCGGCATGGTGGAATGCCGCTGGTATGACGGGTACGGCGTGCAGCGTGAAGCTTTTCGTGAAGACGAATTGACCGTGGGGAAACTCGCTTCACGTGAAGAAGACCATTGACCGCACGTCAGCAATGCTCGCGCATTGATGATAAAGAGGGAAACCGCAGGGTTTCCCTCTTTATTTCTGCCCGGCCTCTAACCGCCTGGCGCGAATTTATGGCGCGATTCTGACAGCGCATCTTCAACGTTATGCCAAACTACTTGTTAGATTCCGGGCAGTTTTCAGGGAGCGTTGTCTGTGTCGGCAAAAATCCAACAACACGCATGGCGAACCAGGCACCCGATAAAAATCGTTAATTTTTGCTTTCTGGTGGTGTTTCTCTGTTCCACTTTACTCACCTGGCGAGAAATCGTGGTGCTGCAAAATGGCTGGACCGCCAGTCAGAAAAACCGCATTCAAAGCGTTGCCGCAGCGCTCGATCGCCATCTTCAGTACAGCGTGGATAAGCTGCAATTTTACCGCGCCGCCATGCAGCACGCCCTGAGCTCGCCCATTTCCACTAACCGCACCGATGCGGCGCTGGCGCAGTTTGACCAACAGCGCCAGTCCGGGGCCTGGCAAATCCGCCTCGATACGCAACGCGGTCTGCCGGTGAATGGCGTTTCCGACGATCGGGTTCGGCAAAATCCGCTACTCGCCCGCGACGAACAGCGGCTGGAGAACGAACTGATCGCCGCGCTGGAGTTTGGCGCGATCCTGCAACTGGCCGATCCCCAACAGGACCGGCAGCGCCGCACGTTTTACACCTCGCGCGCCGGTTTTTATCTCTCCAGCACGCCCCATGCCGCGTCTGATGATATTGCGTCCCGCTATCACCGGCTGGTGACGCGGCCCTATTTCCACAGCCATACCCGGCGCAATAATCCCGATCGCGGAGTGCGCTGGACGCATGCCCGGGAAGCGAATCGTCAGGAGGACCAGGTGGTGACCGCCAGCCTGCCGCTGGATTATCAGAATCAGTGGTATGGCGTGCTGGCGATGGATTTCTCGCTGGGCACCATGAATGATTTTTTAAACCAGGCGATGTTTCGCCGCGAGAACGGTGAAATACTGCTGCTGGATAATCAGTTTCAGGTTATTGCTTCATCGGCGGAACCGGTGCCCACCGGCAGCGTATTGAGCGACAGCGAACGCGAACGGCTCATTCGCGAAATGGCGGAGCATAACGAGGGGGGAGCGCTGATCGACACCCGTTACGTCAGCTGGGCGAAACTCAATTTTTTCGATGGGGTGCTGATCCGGGTCTATTCTCTGAAGCAAAGCCTGGGCGGCGAGTTCGGCAGTATCTTACTGGTGCTGGGGCTGCTTTGGGCGCTGTTCTCGCTGATGCTGTTAGGCTCGTGGTACGTGATCCGCAGGATGGTACGCAACATGTTCGCCATGCAGGAAACCCTGCAATGGCGCGCCTGGTACGATGCGCAAACGCATCTGTTTAATCGCGGCGCGTTTCTTGAACGCGCCAGGCAGATTGCCCGACGCTGCCAGCAACAGCAGTTGCCGCTGTGCGTTATCCAGCTCGATCTCGATCATTTCAAACGGATCAATGATACCTGGGGCCATCAGACCGGCGATAAGGCGCTCTCCCATGCGGCCAGTATTCTGCGCCAGTCGCTGCGCGGCAATGATATTGCCGGGCGCGTAGGGGGCGAGGAGTTTTGCATTGTTCTGCCGGAGACCTTACTGCCAGAGGCGGTCGCGATTGCTGAACGCATCCGCGAGCGGCTGAGCAATAAAGAGATTCTGGCGCGCCAGAACACCACGATCCGCATCAGCGCCTCGTTTGGCGTAAGCTGCGCCGTGCTGGAAGGCGATTACGATTTTGAACATCTGCAATCAATTGCTGACCGACGGTTGTATCAGGCCAAGCTGGCGGGACGCAACCGCGTCTGTTCATCAGACGGATGAGCCCAGAAAATAATTGAGGCCTTCGCACCAGCCCTCCGGCCCGTATGCCCGGGTGCGATACACCCGCTGCGGATGGTCATTTTTCACCACCACAGGCTGTTTGCTGTACCCCTTAATAATCACGGCATAATCTGCCACATCGAGCATCGACACATCGTTAGGGCTGTCACCCACGCCGATAGTGGTCGGGCGGCGGCCTTCGCGATGGCGGTACTGATCGATAAGCCAGGTCAGCGCAGATCCTTTACCGCCGCGTTGATCCAGCACGTGCCAAAAATGCCCGCCTTCCATCATGCACAGGCCGAGGTTATTCAGGGCATCGTTAAATGTCGATAAACGGTCATCGCTGTCACGCCAGATCAGGGTCTGCGACGCCTCCTGAAGTTTTGCCAGGGCAATCATTTTTGGCGTCAGGCCGGTGAGTTCGCCAATCATCGCGTCGTCAACATCATCGTAGGTCGTGAATTTATAACCTTCCGACTGGCGCAATTCTTCCAGCACTTTACGGATTGACTCATGCGTGTCGCCATTGATCACGCGCGGGTAATCTGAGTGATCGTCCCACTCGTCATTGAGCTGGATCACCGCGCCGTTTTCCGCAATAAAGGCTTCACCCTGTAGACCGAGCTCGTTCTGAATCGCGATAGTTTCCGCAGCGGTTTTGCTGCTGCACAGGATGACCGGGATGTGGTGTTCGCGCAGGCTGTCCAGCACAGGAAGCGCAGCGGTCCACTGCTGGGTATGGCTATCAATCAGGCAACCATCAAGATCGGAAACAATAATCAGCGAGTCAGTCAATGAAGGCATAAAGGATCCTTAATTATTGCGGCACACGAAACGGGGCTTCCCGGCAGTCCAGGAATAATCCCAATCAACGTCCGGTTTTTGTTCACAACGCGTCATAACATTCTCTCTCGTGCCGCGACAGCACAGGGGAGCAAGATATTCCTCTGATAAATTCCAAATTAGTACACATTTATGAGGTGAATATATCCTTGTCATGCAAAAAAATTGCCTATATGGTGAGTGTCGCATCAGATTTCCTGGTGTAACGAATTTTAAATATTTCTTGCTCAGCAAGTTTATCCCGGCGCCCCCGCCGGGATATTTTTATCTAGCGGTTCAGTTCGCTGACCGAAAAGTCATGAATGTCCAGTTCAAACGCGTCGGCGAGCTCGGAATAGGTGTGGTAGTCATGTCCGTTAACGCTCACCCGCGGCGGCTCTTCGCCATCTTCCACCGGGCGGACTTCGCTTTCGCTGATCTCGTTAATCGCGGCAAGCAGCGCATCAACATCAATCTCCACTTCCCGGTGTTGGGCATCGCTAAACTCTTTTACCGTCTTCATTGGCAGTACCTCGCGCAGTAAGCCTGCTATTAAGTGTAGTCGATAGAAAAAGGGGCTTATCGCCCGGGTATCCCCGTGCCAGAAAATGAGAATTGTTCTAAACTGCCACTATCACTACGGGAGGAGAAGTTATGAAGATTAACGATCGGGTCACGGTTAAAACGGATGGGGGTCCGCGTCGGCCAGGGGTTGTGCTGGCAGTGGAGCCGTTTAACGAAGGCACGATGTATCTGGTGTCGCTGGAAGATTACCCGATGGGGATTTGGTTCTTTAACGAGAAAGATCACCCCGACGGCATTTTCGTCGAAAAAATCGATTAATTCCCCGGCAGGATGATGTTAATCCATCTCCAGCGCTGCCAGAGATGGGTTACTGCTTAACGCATATTCACGAATATTCCGCTGGTCACGTTGTCTGCCAGGCGCACAACATGGTAAATAACCTGTTTGTTATGGGTTTTAATTTTTCGCTTAATATTACCCTTATGGGATGACACGGTTTTAGCTTTAATATTCATCTGATCGGAAATTTGGATCGTTCCCTGTCCCGACATCCACATACGCAACATACTCGATTCCGTTCGGCTTAAAGAGAGTGTCGGTAATGCGATATTTCCTAAACCCTCCGCAGCATTAGTCAGAGAATTCCCTAATAATTCGTCTAGTGATTCCGGTTTAATCGATTTAGAGCTAATTAATAAGTTTTTTCTTACCCGCAAATACTCATCGAAATGAAGATTGGCAATAGACATAAAAACGATAAATAACGTTCCGGGATGTTGATTAATGATCTGCCTGATGCGCTGGCTGCTTTCGGCGTCATGAATAAAGCAATCCTCATTAATAAACACCACGTGCGGCTGCGTTGACCGACACTGTTGGCCAAGGCTTTCAACATCATTCACTTGTATTATTTTTCGTTTTCGTACCCCCCGGCTGACTAAATATCCGATTAGTCCCAGCCTGGTATAGCTACATAAATCCATGATGATCGTTGACATAGCGTACCCTCACTCATCGCGTTATCCGTTAAAACACAACGAATCCTTTGCCCCTTCTGCATCGTGCGCCCGTGGAAATAATTGACATGGGTGAAATATTTGCCGGGCGGCAGCAGGCAGATTGCCGTTAATATTCAGGCGTCAACACTATCCCGTAAAGGCGTTGTTAATTTGCCAGGAAAGGTCTTAAAGTAAATCGAATGTAAAGGAATGTGAGAATACTAAAATCATATAAGCCGCGTCAGCGTTATGCTGGTGGATGTTATTTGATTCTGGTTTTAGGATTTACCTTACCATTCCTGCACAATGTTCAGGGAGATGGCGAAGCGGGAATTTCACTCAAAATATCGCTTAATAAGGAAAAGATCTCACTGAATAAATGTTCGCAGAATGGCGCGATTAATGGCATCAGCGCAATAATTACCACCATGCCGACGGAGAGCGTCAGCGGGAAGCCGATAACAAACACCGACAGCTGTGGCGACATGCGATTCAATAAACCGAGCGCAAGGTTCAGCGTCAGTAATAGCGTCACCATCGGGAGCGCCAGCATCAGGCCGTTCAGGAAAATCAGCCCGCCGGATTTGGCCAGCGCGTAAAAGGCGTTGGTATTAAGCGGATTGCCGTTAATCGGCAGGGTGTGAAACGTATCCACCAGCATCGATATCAGCCACAAATGGCCGTTCAGGCTCAAAAACAGCAGCATCGCCAGCATATCGAGAAAACGCGCCAGCACCGGCATATTCAGTTTGCTGCCGGGATCAAAGAACGTCGCGAACGACAACCCCATCTGCAGGCCGATAATTTCACCGGCGGTACGCACCGCGGCGAAGGCAAACTGCATGGTAAAGCCGAGCGCGATGCCGATCAGGATTTGTTGGATTGCCAGCCAGAAGCCTTCAACGGAGAAAATGGTCACATCGCTGGCGGGGATGGTGGGCGCGACAATCCAGGTGATCATAAACGCCAGGCCAATTTTGACCCGCTTGCTGATCACCCGTTCGCCAAGGATCGGCGCGGTAGACACCAGCGCCAGCACGCGCAGCAGCGGCCAGAAGTACAGGCTAAGCCAGTGAAGCCATTGGTCGCTGGTGATATGCAGCATCAGATCAGCCGATGATATACGGCAGGTTGCTGAACAGGGTGCGAACGTAATCCAGCAGCAGGTTAAGCATCCACGGGCCCGCCACCACGATTGCCACGAACACCGCCAGAATTTTCGGGATAAACGACAGGGTCATTTCGTTAATCTGGGTGGCGGCTTGCAGAATGCTAATGATAAGGCCGGTGACCAGCGCCACCAGCAGCAGCGGGGCAGCCAGCGCGAGCGCCACTTTCATCGCCTCGGTGCCCATCATCATGACCGATTCCGGCGTCATCGGCGTTCTCCGTTAACTGTAAAAACTTTGCGCAAGGGAACCCACCAGCAGTTGCCAGCCGTCTACCAGCACAAACAGCATCAGCTTAAAGGGCAGGGCGATGGTCGCAGGCGGCACCATCATCATCCCCAGCGCCATCAGCACGCTGGCGATCACCAGGTCGATAATCAGGAACGGGATAAAAACCGTAAAGCCAATCTGGAACGCGGTTTTCAGCTCGCTGGTCACGTAGGCGGGCAGCAGGATACGCATCGGCACCGCTTCCGGCCCTTCCAGCGAAGGGATATTCGCCAGGCGGGCGAACAGCGCCAGATCCGCCTGACGGGTCTGACGCAGCATGAATTCGCGCAGCGGCTGAGCGCCTTTTTCCAGCGCCACCTCCATGGTGATCTTGTTTTCGCTGAATGGTTGATAGGCATCGGTGTAAATCTTGTCCAGCACCGGCGACATAATAAAAAACGTCAGAAACAGCGCCAGCCCGAGCAGTACCTGATTGGGCGGCGCGGACGGCGTACCCAGCGCGTTGCGCAGCAGGCCAAACACAATAATGATGCGGGTAAAACTGGTCATCATTAACAGAACGGCGGGCAAAAAGGTCAGCGAGGTGATAAACACCAGGGTCTGAACCGGCAGCGACCAGCTCTGGCCGCCGTTGGCCAGCGGCTGGCTGACGATACCGGGCAGTTGCGCCATGGCGGGTGTCGCCATCAGGCCGAGCATAACAAGCAATAAAGAGAGGCGACGCATCAACGTTTACCGTTTCGGGAAAGCAAATTTTTCATCAGATTTTGAAACTCGGCGGGCTGCGATGGCGTAACCGCCGTTTCTGCCGGAGCCGGGGGCAGGGTATGCAGATGGGTAATCTGCGACGCCGTGACGCCCAGCACCAGACGGGCGTCTTCCACTTCCACCACCACGATGCGCTCGCGGGTGCCGAGGCTGACGCTGCTGCGCAGTTTCACCTCTTTGCTCAGCCCGCTTTTGGCGCTGAAGCCAAAGCGCTTCGCCAGCCATCCCGCCAGTAAAATCAGCAAAATAATCACCGCCAGCGCGCCGCTGATCTGCATCAATGACGAACCGGCTTGCGGCATGGCCTGCGGTGCGGCGACGGTGGCGGTCTGGGCTGTCATTTAGCGGCTCAGACGACGCATGCGTTCGGACGGGGTGATGATATCGGTGATGCGCACGCCGTATTTATCGGCGACCACAACCACTTCACCCTGCGCGATCAAATAGCCATTGATCAAAATATCCAGCGGCTCACCCGCGAGACCTTCCAGCGCCACCACCGAACCCTGGGTCAGACGCAGCAGCTCTTTGATGGTCATACGGGTGCGGCCCAGCTCCACGGTCAGCTTGACCGGGATATCCATAATCAAATCGATATCCTGTAACGTCCCGCTGACGTCGCCGCCTTCCAGCGCGCGAAACACGCTGTCGGCGCTGCTTTTGGTCGCGGATTTCTGTTCACTCATGGCTTCAGCCCACAGATCGTCCACGGAGCCGTTATCGTCGGACGGATTGTTAATGTCACTCATTTGGGCTGTTCCTCATTCAGCGAATGTAAAATCGGGTTGATCAGGTGTTCAACGCGCAGTGCGTACTGGCCGTTTACCGTTCCGTACTGGCTGGTCAGTACCGGTACGCCATCCACATGGGCGATAATGCGATCCGGTTTTTCGATGGGCAGCACATCGCCCGGTTTTAATTTGAGAATATTCGACAGGCGCATCGAGATATCCGCGAAGTTCGCCACCAGTTCCAGCTCCGAGTGCTGCACCTGGCGCACCAGGTTCTCACGCCAGTTCTGGTCTTCATGGCGGGAGTTTTCCAGCGGCGGGTTAACCAGCAGCTCGCGCAGCGGCTCGATCATGCTGAACGGCAGACAGATGTTGAACTCGCCGGTCAGGTTGCCGATTTCCACGTGGAACGGGGTGTTCACCACAATATCGTTCGGCGAGGTAGTGATGTTGGTGAACTTCACCTGCATCTCGGAACGCACATACTCCACGTCCAGCGGGTTAATCGCTTTCCACGCATCGCTGTAGGACTCCAGCGCCAGCTTCAGCATGCGCATAATCACGCGCTGTTCGGTGTGGGTGAACTCGCGGCCTTCCACCTTGGTGGGGAAGCGCCCGTCGCCGCCGAACAGGTTATCCACGGCGATAAACACCAGGCCTGGCGAAAACACAAACAGCCCGGTGCCGCGCAGCGGTTTTAAGTGGATCAGGTTCAGGTTGGTCGGCACCGGCAGGTTGCGGGCAAACTCGTGATAGGGCTGAATGCGGATCGCGCCCACGGTAATATCCGGGCTACGACGCAGCAGGTTAAACAGCCCCATACGGAACTGACGGGCGAAACGCTCGTTGATGATCTCCAGCGCCTGGAGACGCTCGCGCACCACCCGGCGTTGGGTATTAGGATCGTAAGGGCGAATATCGCTGTCGCTAACGCCAGCCTTTTTTTGTTCAACGTTGTCGTCGCTATCGCCATTCAACAACGCGTCGATTTCGGCCTGTGAAAGAATACTGTCGCCCATGGGTCTACCGCAGAATAAAAGCTGTGTACAGCACGTCGGTCACGACCTGCTTCGGTTGGCCTGCCACCAGCGGCTGGGCAAGCGTGTCTTTAATGGCTTCAACCAGTTTCTGTTTACCTTCGTCCGTGGCGAGTTGCTCCGCGTTCTGACGTGAGAACAGCAGTAGTAAACGGCTGCGGATTTCCGGCAGGTATTCACTCAGACGCTGACGTGTGGCCTCGTCTTTCAGACGCAGCGTGATGCCGATATACAGCACCCGGTCAGCGTCGCCGAGGTTAACCGTAAACGTATCCAGAGCGTAAAACACCGGCGCCGGCGGCGGCTCGGGTTCCGCTTTTACTGGCGTGTCCGGCGTTTGTTGCATCCGCCAGTAGCTGTATCCTGCGGTGGCGCAGGCAGCAAGAGTAATGAGCACCAGTAACGGGATCCAGATGGAGCGTTTACGGCTTTTAGTGATTGCGCTGTCAGTCATCTGACCGTGTTTCCTCTATCAGTACTGCATAGTGGCTGATTATCCCGTGTCTGCGGGCGGTTAAAGCCTGGAAAAGACGTGAATATTCACGCTACCTCAGGCGTTAGGCGAAGATATCCACCGCGTTATCGCCACGGGCGATTCGCTGCAGGCTGGCAGGAGCCGCCACGCTCTCTTCGCCGCTACCGGAAAAACTAAACTGGCTGCCGCGTGAGCCGCCCTGCTGGGGCTGGCCTTGCTGCTGCTGTTGCCCGGCAAAGTTCTCGCTGCTGATATCGCTCTGGCCCAGCTGAATGCCGCTTTCCGCCAGCTGCGTGCGCAACGTCGGCAGCGCGGCTTCCAGCGCTGCGCGCACGTGGCTGTGCGGCGAAACAAACTGCATCTGCGCCAGGTTATCGTCGATTTTTAGCGAGATATGCACCTGGCCCAGATCTTCCGGGTTAAGGCGCAGTTCGGCGCTTTGCTGGCCGTTACGGGTCATCAGCGTGACGTGCTGGCTGAACGCCTGCTGCCATTCGGCGGTGCCCAGCTGGGCATTCAGCACCGCGGTATGCGGGGTAGCCATGGCTGCGCCGGTCGGCACGGTTGACGTCGTGGCGCTACTCACCAGCGGCTGCAACGCCGATGGCGTGGTCGGGCTACTGGCGTTGGTGTCGTTAAACAGTTTTTCAGCGTTGCTGGCGGCGTGCACCGCATCAGGTTGCTGGGGTGCAACGGCAGCCGTCGGCTGGGCCTGGGCCGTTAAGGCCTGAGTATCCGTGCGGGTTTTACCATCGCTTTTCATGTCGGCGCGCGCATCGCCAGTCAGCGATTTCGCCAGCGAGCCTGTCGCGGTGGCGATTGCCGCCGTTGCCGTCGTGCTGGCCTGACCGCTGACGCTTTCTTTCGCCAGCGCAGCGGTTTGCTGGTGAGGCAGCATTGCGAACAGGGCAGTTAATGCTGCCATATCCTGCTCGTCGAGTGGCTTATCCTCTTTGACGCTGTGAATGTTGTCGGCCACGCTGGCTTCAGCAGTGACGGTGGCGTCGGGCTGGCTGTCCATGAGGGGATGCAGTCCCACCAGCATCGCTTCAGGCAGGGTTTTTGCCCCGGAGTCAGCCTCCCCGGCGAATTCACCCGGTTTTAACGTCAGTTTCTGGGCGCCGTTTGCCAGCGCGTCGAGATCAAGAGACTGACCGTCGCCGATGCCGGGCATCGCCTGGCTAAGCAACGCCAGAAAAGATTCCCCGAGTGGGGCGCTTTTGTCAGACACCGCCAGCCCGGCAATATCGCCTTCAGGGAGCAGTGAAATTTTAGGTAATGTAATCATTCGCTTTTCCGAAATGACGCGCGCTGCGCAAACTCATCCATACGTTTTTGATCGAGCCGGTTTTCCGCCAACAGCGCGGCGCTGGCCTGACGATCGGAAAGCGTCTGCCATGCCTGCAAACGCTGCTTTTTTTCTTTCCAGAAACCCAGTGCCTGATCGACTTTTGAATTCCACTGCATTAACTGCTGACGGTGTTGTTCAATCGCTTTTTCCAGCGTCTGGATAAACTGTTGGTAGTTTTGCCAGCGGGTACTGGCGATACCCTGGCTCATATCCTGGTTCAGGTTGCTGCGGTACTCGTGCTGATAGTCGATCAGCATATTGAGCTGATCCTGGGCCTGCTGGCACCCCCGCCGCATTTCACCTAACCGCAAAGCCGCGTCATCGACTTCTTTTTCAGCCAGATCTTTTAAGGTGTTAAGTGCATTGCTCTGACTCATGGTTACCTCACTCACGCCTCGTTACACCGTCGGGAAGATCAGCTCCAGCGCCTGTAGCGAATTCCCGACGTCGGCACGCTCGAAAATGCCCTGTTGTAAAAACGCTTCCAGCTGCGGCCAGAGCGCGATGGCCTTATCCAGTAACGGATCGCTGCCTTTGGCGTATGCCCCCACGCTCACCAGATCGCGGTTGCGTTGAAAACTCGACAGTAACTGCTTAAACATCCGCACCCGGGCGTAGTGTTGTTCGGTGATCAATGCCGTCATGGCGCGGCTGATGGAGGCTTCAATATCGATGGCCGGATAGTGGCCCGCTTCCGCCAGGCGGCGCGACAGGACGATGTGGCCGTCGAGGATCGCGCGCGCTGAATCGGCGATGGGGTCCTGCTGATCGTCGCCTTCGGTCAGGACGGTATAAAACGCGGTGATCGAGCCGCCGCCAGTGATACCGTTGCCCGCACGCTCCACCAGCGCCGGCAGTTTGGCGAATACCGAAGGTGGGTAGCCTTTGGTGGCGGGCGGTTCGCCGATCGCCAGCGCGATTTCACGCTGGGCCATGGCGTAGCGGGTCAGGGAATCCATAATCAGCAGCACATGCTGGCCGCGATCGCGGAAATCTTCGGCGATGCGCGTGGCGTAGGCCGCGCCCTGCATACGCAGCAGGGGAGAGACGTCCGCCGGGGCGGCGATCACCACCGAGCGGGCGCGCCCCTCAGAGCCGAGGATGTTTTCGATAAAATCTTTGACTTCACGGCCACGCTCGCCTATCAGGCCGACGACAATCACGTCGGCCTGGGTGTAACGGGCCATCATGCCTAACAGTACGCTTTTGCCGACGCCGGAACCGGCGAACAGACCCATACGCTGGCCGCGTCCGACGGTGAGCAGGGCGTTAATCGGGCGTACGCCCACGTCCAGCACGTCTTCAATTGGGGTTCGCTGTAACGGGTTGAACGGCGGGGTGATCAGCGCGCCGGTGGATTCGGTTTCCGGCGCGGGCAGGCCGTCGAGCGGTTTGCCGCTGCCGTCCAGTACGCGGCCCAGCAGCTCCGGGCCCAGCGGCAGTTGTTTACCGCTTTGCAGATTGTCGCCCACAGTGTGGCGGGCATAGACCCGCGCGCCGGGCAAGATGCCTTCGACTTCTTCCAGCGGCATCAGAAACAGTTTCTGGCCGTTGAAACCCACCACTTCGCTTTCCACTTCCTGGGTCTGGCTGCCGCTCTGGCGCTCGATGATACAGGTGGCCCCCAGCGGCAGTTGCAGGCCGGTGGCTTCCAGCACCAGACCCGTGGCGCGGGTCAACCGCCCGTAGCGGCGCACCGGCGGCAGTTGGGCGATTTTGGCTTCAAAGGCGTCAAGGGACGCCAGCCAGCGGGTAAGCCGGGCGGTCATTACACCACTCCCGGCGCGGCGAGGCGGCAGAGCTCCTGCCAGCGGGTGGCAACGCTGGCGTCGAGATCGCCTTCGTCCGCCGACACTTTACAGCCGCCGGGGTGCAGCGTCGGGTCGCCGCGCAGCCGCCAGCCGTGCAGGCTCAGGGTCGCGCCCAGCATCTCTTCCACGCGCTGTAAATCATCCGGGTGTACGCGCAACTGCGGCTTGCCGCTGAACAGCGGCTCCTGCTGCAACAGCAGCTGGATCTGTTTGATCAGGGCGTTGTTGTCGACGCCAGCGGACTGGCCGATCACCTGGCGCGCGGCCTCCAGCGCCATCTGCATCAGACGCGAGGCGATTACGCTGTCGAGGGCGTCGAGGGTGTTCTGGAATTCACTCACCAGCAACTGCATCCGGGCATGCACCGGGGCCTGCTGGTTGCGGGCTTCCGCCATGCCCTGTTCGACGCCTTTCTGGAAACCTTCCTGGCGGCCCTGTTCAAACCCCTGGGCGCGGCCTTCGGCGGCGCCCGCGTTATAACCCTGCTCGTGGGCCTGGGTTTGCAGCATCGCCAGCTGCTGTTGCAGCCGTTGCTCCTGCTGGGCGGCGGTGAGCTCAGTATCAGGCTCCGCCGCGTCCGGCATGACAAATTCGGTGGCGGGTGGGGCGAGATCGTCAGGCAGCCAGCGCTGCCAGGCCGGTTGGTTAGACATAGGTATCCTCGCCGCTGCCAATCACCATCTCGCCGGTTTCCGCCAGACGACGGACAATCAGCAGAATTGCCTTCTGCTCGTTCTCCACCTGGGAGAGACGCACCGGGCCACGGTTGGCCAGGTCGTCGCGCAGGATATCCGCCGCGCGCTGGGACATATTGCGCAGGAACTTCTCGCGCAGCGGCTGTTCGGCACCTTTGAGCGCCACCAGCAGCGATTCGGAATCCACTTCCTGCAACAGGCGCTGAATACTGCGGTCGTCCACTTCCACCAGATTTTCGAACAGGAACATCTCGTCGATAATTTTCTGCGCCAGATCGCCGTCGAACTCGCGTACCGCCGTGATAACCGCTTCTTCCTGCTGGGTTTTCATCAGGTTGATAATCTCGGCTGCGGTTCTTACGCCGCCCATTTTGCTGCGCTTGAGATTCTGGCCGTCGAGCAGGTTGTTGAGCACTTCGGTCAGCTCCGCCAGCGCGGCCGGCTGGACGCCGCCGAAGGTGGCGATACGCAGCATGACATCGTGACGCAGACGCTCGTCAAACAGGGCAAGAATATCCGCCGCCTGGCCGCGTTTGAGGTGGACCAGGATGGTGGCGATAATCTGCGGATGCTCGTCGCGAATAAGATCGGCGGCGCTCTGCGGCTCCATAAAGTTGAGCGTTTCCATGCCCGAGGTGGTCTCTTTGGTATCGAGAATATCCTCCAGCAGGCTGGCGGCGCGCTCTTCGCCCAGCGCTTTGATCAGCACCGAACGCAGATAGTCGTTGGCGTTGACGCTCAGTGCCGCGAACTGCTCGGCTTCCTGTTCAAACTCCGCCAGCACTTCGGTCAGTTGCTTGTTGGAGATCTGGCGCACGTTGGCCATCGCGGCGCTCAGGTGTTGCACTTCGCGCGGGGAGAGGTGTTTGAACACCTCTGCCGCCCGGTCTTCGCCGATGGTCATCAGCAAAATAGCGCTTTTATCGGTACCGGTCAGTTCACTCATAGTTCGTTACTCATCCACTGGCGAATGACCAGCGCCACCACGCGCGGATCGTTATCAGACATTTCACGGATACGCTGGCTCATCACCTCGGCGCTCAGGCGCTGGGTGGTGCGGCGCTGCTGGGTTTGCTCGTCGCGAGTCAGGCGAACTTCCACCGCATCTTCCATCTCTTTCTGCTGGCGAGCCACTTCCTGGACGGCTTTGGTCTCTTCGGCGCGGCGCTGTAGCTGCGGACGTACCGCTTTACGCCACAGCAGCCAGGCGACAATCAGTACAATCAGCCAGCGGCCTGCGGACATCAGCTGATCGATGAAGCTCTGCTGCTGCCAGAACGGCAGTTCGCCACCGGTTTCCAGCGTTTCGGTGAACGGCGAGTTCACCACGTTCAGGGTATCGCCGCGCGTGTCGCTAAAGCCCATCGCTTCCCGCGTCAGATCTTCGATCTGCTTCATCTGATCGTTGGTCAGCGGCAGCGGTTTGCCGTCCGGCAGCGTGCGGTAGTTGACCACCACCGCCACGGACAGACGCTGCACATCGCCGGTGTTCATTTTGGTATGGCGAATGGTGCGATCGACTTCGTAGTTGGTGGTTTCATCGCGCTGCGTATTGCGCGGCACCGCGCTGTTGTTATTGGCCGTTTGCGTGCGCTGGCCGTTGTTCTGGGCGTTTTGCGGGTTTTGAGCCGGTGGCGCGTCGATAGGCGCGTTATTGGCCGGCGCAGGCTGGTTTGACAGTGCGCCCGGCACGCCGCCCGGTAAGCCGCTGCCGATTTGCTCGTTACTGTTTAACTGGCGCGAACGGATGGCGGCCTGGTTGGGATCGTTATTCGGGCGGTACTGCTCTTCGGTTTGTTCTTTGCTGGCGAAGTCGATTTGCGCGGTCACCTGGGCGTGAACGTTGCCGTTACCCACGATAGGACCGAGGATCGCTTCGATGCGGCGCTGCACGCGGCCTTCAACGTCGGCGGCGTACTTCAGTTGCGCATCGTTCAGATCGCGCCCGGCGGTGCTGGAGGGGGTTAACAGGTGCCCCCCCTGATCCACCAGCGTCACGTTGCCCGGCGGCAGACCGGCTACCGCGCTGGAGACCATATGCACCACGGCGGTGATCTGCCCTTCATCCAGCGCGCGGCCCGGCTCCAGATTCACCGTCACGGAAGCGGAAGGGGCTTTTTGCTCGCGGACAAACAGCGATGGCTTTGGCATGGCAAGGTGAACGCGGGCGCTTTTCACCGGGCCTAAGGTTTCGATGGTGCGGGACAGTTCGCCTTCCAGCGCGCGCTGGTAGTTGACCTGCTCGCTGAACTGGCTGATGCCGAACTTTTCCTGATCCAGCAGTTCGAAGCCGACCGCGCCGCCTTTCGGCAGGCCCAGCCCGGCCATCTTCAGGCGCAGCTCGTGTACGTTATCCGCCGGAACCATAATGGCGCCCCCGTTATCGGAGAACCGATAGGGGACGTTCATTTGGGTGAGCTGAGTGACGATGGCGCCGCCATCTTTTTCGCTCAGGTTACTGTACAGAACGCGGTAATCCGGGGTTTTCGCCCACAGGACCAGGGCCACGATAATCGCGACCGCGGCCGCGCTGGCGACCATCAACGGAATACGAGGATTTGCTCGCAGGCGGGTTAACCATTCGTTGGCTTTATTTGCTGGCGCTTGAGCCGGAGCAGCGGTATTCATCGCGCACCTCGACGCTCAGCGTGGACAACAATTTTGGTGTTATGAAGCAAAACGGACTCCCGGGTGCAACGTGCACAATAACTTCCACAATGATGGCGCTGCCATTATTTGGCTTTCCAGGAATTTCGATGAAGCAAATAGATGAGATTTTAGGGGCTATTTAACGCCTTTATCTCATTGACAAGGTGTTAACCTCCGTCTACTCGAAATGATCCAGGGGAGTGTCATGTCCATTCAGGGGATTGAAGGCGTCGTCCAGCAGTTGCAGGCCACCATGCTGTCTGCGCGCAATACGCCAGTACAACCGCAGCCCGCCGTGAGTTTTGCCGGTGAGCTTCAGGCCGCGCTGGGGCGCATCAGCGATACCCAGAACGCCGCCCGCGCCCAGGCCAACCAGTTTTCACTCGGTGCGCCAGGCGTTTCGCTTAACGATGTGATGGTCGATTTGCAGAAATCGTCGGTCTCACTGCAGATGGGCATTCAGGTGCGCAACAAGCTGGTGTCGGCCTATCAGGACGTGATGAATATGCAGGTCTAGCGGTCCTGATTTCCTGATATATAACGATAAACATTACGATGCTGCCTCCGGGGCATGGGGGCACTGTCAGATAATGTAAGGCGCAGAGCGGCGTTCCGTTGCGTTTCGCTGCGTTGTCCGGCCTCTGTTTCCCGCCCCCTTGCGCATCTGCGCGGCGCTGTCATCAAATCGTCATTTTGCGATCTCTGCGCCAGGGAACCGGCGTTTTTTCTGCCACACTTGCTTCGACATGTTTTAACCAACAGTCCGAGGAACCCGGCATGAATAAAAAAATTATCGCAATTGCGCTCTCCTCCGTTTGTTTCATTCCCGCTCTGGCAAAGGCAGACACGTCCCCGGAAGGCTACCAGCTTCAGCAGGTGCTGCTGATGAGCCGCCATAACTTACGCGCGCCGCTCGCCAATAACGGCAGCGTACTTGAGCAATCCACCGCGAAAAAATGGCCGCAATGGGATGTGCCCGGCGGGCAGCTCACCACCAAAGGCGGCGTGCTGGAAGTGTATATGGGCCACTATTTCCGCGAATGGTTCGCCCGGCAGGGGCTGGTCACCAGCGGCGAATGCCCGGCGAATAACCGGGTTTATGCCTACGCCAACAGCCTCCAGCGCACGGTGGCCACCGCGCAGTTCTTTATTACCGGCGCGTTTCCGGGCTGCGATATTCCGGTCCATCACCAGGAAAAAATGGGCACCATGGATCCGACCTTCAATCCGGTGATCACCAATACCTCGCCGGAATTCCAGCAGGCGGCGCTGAAAGCCATGGAAACCCAGCGCGGTGAATATCAGCTGGATGAAAGCTATAAACTGCTGGAAGAGGTGACCGGCTATGACGACTCGCCGTCCTGTAAACAGAAACAGGTGTGCGACTTAACGGCGGCGAAAGACACGTTCAGCGCCAAAGCCACCGAAGAACCGGGCGTCAGCGGGCCGCTAAAAGTGGGTAACTCGCTGGTGGATGCCTTTACGCTGCAGTATTACGAAGGCTTTCCGATGGATGAGGTCGCCTGGGGCCAGATCAAAACCGATAAGCAGTGGAGCGTGCTGTCGAAGCTGAAAAACGGCTATCAGGATACGCTGTTCACTTCGCCGGATGTGGCGCGTAACGTGGCTGCGCCGCTGGTGAAATACATCCAGAAAGCGCTGGTGACCGGGAAGCAGGGGCCAGCCGTGACGGTGCTGGTGGGGCATGATTCCAATATCGCCTCGCTGCTGACGGCGCTGGATTTCAAACCCTATCAACTGACTCACCAGTACGAGCGCACGCCCATTGGCGGAAAAATCATGTTCCAGCGCTGGCACGACAGCAAAACCAATCGCGATTTAATGAAGGTGGAATATGTATATCAAAGCAGCGAGCAGCTGCGCGACGCGACGCCGCTGAATCTGGAAAGCCCGCCGCAGCGCGTCACGCTACAGCTTACCGGCTGCCCGACCGACAGCGACGGTTTTTGCCCGTGGGATAAATTTGCCGGCGTGTTAGAAAGCGCGGTGAAATAACGCGATGCCCCCGCCGGGCGGCGGGGGCGTTGACTCAGACGTTTTTACGTTCGATGGTTTGCTCGCCCCAGAACAGGGCGTCTTTATCGGTTTTTTTAAAGGCGCGGATCAGCACTTCATCATTGCCTTCTTCCCAAATTTTCTCCGCCAGTTTTTCGTCATAGTCCGCCACTTCAAAGATGGCTTCGGCAATTTCCGGCGAGGTATTTCTCAGACTGGCCCATTCACCCACGTGATGAGCTTTAGATTGTTGATTTGGCATCAATATTCTCCTGTACCTTTAGCCTTTGAGTTTGACCGCCAGGCTGGCGACGTGTTGGCCCTGATAACGGGCAATGGATAACTCTTCTTCGCTGGGTTGACGCGAGCCGTCGCCGCCCGCAATGGTGGTGGCGCCGTACGGTGTACCGCCGCGCACCTGTGAAATATCAAACAGTTCTTTGGTGCCATAGCCGATCGGCACAATCACCATGCCGTGATGCGCCAGGGTAGTCCAGGTGGAGGTGATGGTTTGCTCCTGGCCGCCGCCGGTGCCGGTCGAACTGAACACGCTGGCGATTTTCCCGTACAGCGCGCCGGAGGCCCACAGGCCGCCGGTCTGGTCCCAGAAGGTGCGCATCTGGCCTGACATATTGCCAAACCGGGTCGGGGTACCGACGATAATCGCGTCGTAGTTCGCCAGTTCCTGTACGGTGGCTTCTGGCGTGGTTTGCGCTTTACCGCCTGCTTTTGCGAAGAGTTCGGGCGGCATGGTTTCAGGAACGCGTTTCACTTCCACATCGACGCCTTCAACGCGCCGCGCGCCTTCCGCGACGGCCTGAGCCATGGTCTCGATGTGTCCATACATTGAGTAATAAAGCACTAAAATCTTCGCCATCTTCAGTCACTCCTGAGTTCAACATCGTGTTCGCAACGCCAGGTTGCCCTCTTTTAAAGATATGACGTTGCGCCAGGAGTGCAACTTTCACGGGGTTTTGCTTGATGTATAACAACTTAGTCAGCGTTGCCGCTCTGTTGCATTCTTTCACATATAAAAACGACCAATTTTGGTACTGATTAGAACTATTTATTGATGACAATGGTTAATAATCACCCGATTAAGGGGTTGCATGTTGCAGGATGTTACACAAACAGGAACTGTGTCCGCTTGTGGACTAGGCTTTAACTTACGCGGCAAACGAAATGTCTCTCTTGTCACCCGCGGCTAACAGGGCTGTTATTTCATTAAAACTGAATGAAGACTAATGTTTCGCGTACCGGAGGTTAGACATGGCAAACCATCGTGGTGGTTCGGGCAACTTTGCAGAAAATCGTGAAAGAGCATCAGAAGCGGGCCGTAAAGGCGGCCAGGCGAGCGGCGGGAACTTTAAAAATGACCCGCAACGTGCCTCAGAAGCGGGGAAAAAAGGGGGTAAAAACAGTCATGGCGGGAATCGCGGCAACAGCGAGTAGCCCGATGACGTTGAGTACTGTGGATTGACCTGACTCCGCTTCAACCGGGTTAATCAGCATCGCCGCCGGCCCTGACCGGCGGTTTCGTTTTAGCCATTGCGCCGGGCTTCAATCCATCGCAAACTTGAGAGCTGTCACATTTTTCGGTGCTCTCATGTCTTCGCTACATCAACGCTATCAATTCTCCGTAAAGCCGCAGGAAGCCCTGCTGATCCTGATTACCATGTTCTGGGGCGGTACTTTTCTGGCCGTGCAGTACGCGGTAACGCTCAGCGATCCGTTCTTTTTTGTCGGCCTGCGATTTGCTACGGCGGCGCTGGCTGTAGGGCTACTTTCGATAAAATCGCTGCGTGGGCTGACGCGCCTTGAACTGAAAGCGGGAGTGTCGATCGGCATTGCCATTGCCTTCGGCTACAGTTTGCAAACCTGGGGGCTGCAAACTATCCCCAGCAGCAAATCCGCCTTTATTACCGCCATGTATGTGCCGCTGGTGCCGCTACTCCAGTGGCTGTGCCTGGGCAGAATGCCGGGGCTGATGTCGTGGATTGGCGTGGCGCTGGCGTTCATCGGCCTGGTGTTCCTGGCCGGGCCGGAGGGTAATGTGCTGCAAATGGGCCAGAGGGAAATCATCACCCTGCTTGGCGCAGTGGCGATTGCGGCGGAGATCATTTTAATTAGCGCCTGGGCGGGAAAAGTGGACATCAAGCGCGTCACGGTGGTGCAGCTCGCCACGGCTTCGCTGGTGTCTTTTATGATGATGGCCCCGGCGGGGGAGCGCGTTCCGCCGTTTTCCACCGGATTGCTGGTGGTGGCGCTGGGCTTAGGCATTTTCAGCGCCATTATTCAGGTCACCATGAACTGGGCCCAGCGCAGCGTCTCGCCGACCCGCGCCACGGTAATTTATACCGGCGAGCCGGTATGGGCCGGGATTTTTGGGCGCATGGCCGGGGAACGTCTTCCCGCCATTGCGCTGCTGGGCGGCGCGTGCATCGTGCTCGGCGTGCTGGTCAGTGAACTGAAGCTTAAAAAGAAACCGGCCAGCGAGCAGGCCGTGGAACAGACGGAAGGATAATCAACGCATGACGCAGGGAAAGAAACCCGCCGGGAAACGTTCGCAGGCGGTGGCGGCGAAGCGGGACGCCATTTTGCAGGCGGGCCTCAGCCAGTTCTCGAAATATGGCGTACACGGCGCGACGCTGGAGCACATCGCCGAAGGCGCAGGGGTGTCGAAAACCAATCTGCTTTACTATTTTCCCTCTAAAGAGGCGCTCTATATTGCGGTGCTGAAACAGATCCTGGCGATCTGGCTGGCGCCGCTGCGGGCGTTTCGCAGCGATCTTGAGCCGCTGACTGCCATCGGCGAATACATACGGTTAAAAATGGCGGTGTCGCGGGACTATCCTGAAGCCTCCCGGCTGTTTTGCATGGAGATGCTGCAGGGCGCGCCGCTGCTCATGGGCGAGTTGTCCGGGGACGTAAAACCGCTGGTGGAAGAGAAATCGGCCATTGTCGCCGGGTGGGTGGCGCAGGGCAAACTGGCGCAAATCGATCCCCATCATCTGATTTTTATGATTTGGGCCAGTACCCAGCACTACGCGGATTTTTCGGTTCAGGTTGAAGCGGTAACCGGCGCCACCTTGCAGGATGACGCCTTTTTTCAGCAGACGGTGGAGAATGTCCAGCGCATGATCCTCGCGGGTATCCGCCCCCGTTAGTGGCTGGCCGCAGCCGGTAACGGGCAGCTTAAATCGCCTTCGCCGCACTGCAGCATCGATTCCAGATAAGCGCTGCGCTCGCGGGTTTTGTCCGTCAGGCACTGGCTGTAAATCATTGGCTGAATACTGCCCCCTTCGACGCCGGAGGCGATAAAGTGGCAGTCGGCGTCGCGCAGTTTAATCCAGGCATTTTGCGCGTTTTTCAGCAAATCGTGCTGCTCTTTACTGGCGAGGGCGTACACCTTTTTATAAGCGGCATTCAGCTCGCCATCCGCTTTTTGGTATTCGGTTGCCGCGCAGTCGTTAAGCTCCAGCTGCGTTTCGGCTTTCTCGCAATCCTGCGCCAGCGCCGCTGACGACATCAGCAGCGCGATAACCATTATTCCTGTTCTTGTCATGATCGATCCCCAAAAAAAAAGCTCCTGAACGGAGCTTTTAGGGTAGCGAAGCGTTAGCCGATTGTCATCAGGCTGGCGTTGCCGCCTGCCGCAGCGGTGTTGACGCTGAGCGAGCGCTCAACCCACAGCCGCTCCAGCAGCAGCCTGGTTTCACCACGGGCAAAGCCCTGCACCGACACAATCGCGCCGTCGCGCGCCGCCACGTTTTCACACAGGGTGCGCAACTGGTCGGAATCGCCGTGATAGATAACCGCGTCGAAATGCTGGCTCATCAGCGAGTCCGCGCCGGCGAAGTCAATGCGCTGGGCAACGGCGGACGGCAGTTTACCGGCCAGTTCGCGATGCAGCTTATCTTCCGGCCACAGCGCGCGGCTGCCGCTGCTGGTGACGGCGGCAAGCTGTACCAGCGCGTCCTCTTCGTTATCCGCCAGGCACAGAACCCGTTCGCGCGGCAGCAGGGTATAGGTGTTGCGCTCGCCGGTCGGCCCTGGCAATACGCGCTGCACGCCGGTTTGCGCCTGCGCGCCAAAAGCTTCGCACACCGCTTTCAGCGCCGGACGGCTGGTTGCCCACTGGGTCAGCGCCTCGTGCGGTTGCAGCAGCGCAGTGCGTAGCTGGCTGTCCATCGGCAAGCCGTTATCGCGATTAAAGGTGGCGGTCACCGCATTCTCCGGGCGATTCGCCAGCAGACGGTAGAGATACAGCGGTCCGCCCGCTTTCGGGCCGGTGCCGGACAAGCCTTCGCCGCCGAACGGCTGCACGCCGACCACAGCGCCCACCATATTGCGGTTGACGTACATGTTGCCGACACTGGCGCTGCCGGTGACCTGGGCGATGGTTTCATCAATGCGGGTATGCACGCCCAGCGTCAGGCCGTAACCCGCCGCGTTAATCTGCTCAATCAGCGCGTCGAGGTTGCTGCGGTTGTAGCGCACCACGTGCAGTACCGGGCCGAAGACCTCTTTTTTCAGCTCATCGAAACGCTCAAGCTCAATCAGGGTTGGCTTAACGAAAGTGCCGCTTTGCCATTCGCGGGCGTCGTCCTGGTGCTCGCGCACCGCCTGGAATACCGGGCGACCTTTGGCGCGCATCGCCTGAATGTGATTCTCGATGTTTTCTTTGGCTTCGGCGTCGATCACCGGGCCGATATCGGTGGTCAGGCGCTCCGGGTTGCCCATCCGGCATTCCGCCATCGCGCCGCGCAGCATGGTCAGGGTGTGATCGGCAATGTCGTCCTGCAGGCACAGCACGCGCAGTGCCGAGCAGCGCTGACCGGCGCTGTCGAACGCCGAGGACACCACGTCCACCACCACCTGCTCGGTCAGGGCGGAGGAGTCGACGATCATGGCGTTCAACCCGCCGGTTTCGGCAATCAACGGCGTCGGACGGCCCTGCGGATCGAGGCGGGTAGCGATATTACGCTGCAACAGCGTCGCCACTTCGGTGGAACCGGTAAACATCACGCCGCGCACCCGCTCGTCGCCGGTCAACAGCGCGCCGACGGTCTCGCCGCGGCCCGGCAGCAGCTGTACCACGCCTGCCGGTACGCCGGCGTCCAGCAGAATGCGCACGCCCATGGCGGCGATCAGCGGAGTCTGCTCAGCGGGTTTCGCCAGCACGCTGTTGCCTGCCGCCAGCGCGGCGGCCACCTGGCCGGTGAAAATAGCCAGCGGGAAGTTCCATGGGCTGATGCACACCACCGGGCCGAGCGGGCGATGGGTTTCATTATCGAAATCGTGATTAACCTGGCCCGCGTAATAGCGCAGGAAGTCCACCGCTTCGCGCACTTCGGCGATGGCGTTGCTGAAAGTTTTACCCGCTTCGCGCACCAGCACGCCGATCAGCGTCTGCATCTGGTCTTCCATCAGTACGGCGGCGCGTTCGAGGATAGCGGCGCGCTCCTGCGGCGGCGTAGCGAACCAAATCGGCGCGTTATTTACCGCGCTTTGCAGCGCCTGGCTGACTTCCTGCTCTGTGGCCTCGCGGGTATAGCCGACAATATCCAGCGGCTCCGCCGGGTTAACCACCGGGGTCATCTCACCGTCGCGCGCGGCCTCTTCGAGGATCGGCTGCGCCAGCCATTTTTGGGTGGCGCTATTCAGCAGTGCGGAAGAGAGCGACGCCAGACGGTGTTCGTTTGCCAGATCCAGACCGGCAGAGTTGGCGCGGCCATTGCCGTACAGATCCACCGGACGCGGAATTTTCGGATGCGGCAGGCCGGGGATCCCCTCCTGGGCCGCCAGTTTTTCAACGGCGGCGACAGGGCAGGCCACCAGCTCATCCAGCGGCAGCGTGGTATCGGCGATGCGGTTAACGAAGGAGGTATTAGCGCCGTTTTCCAGCAGGCGGCGCACCAGATACGCCAGCAACGTTTCATGGGTGCCCACCGGCGCGTAAATGCGGCACGGACGGTTGAGTTTGCCGTCAGCCACTTTGCCTACCACCTGTTCGTACAGCGGTTCGCCCATGCCGTGCAGGCACTGGAACTCGTACTGGCCTGGATAGTAGTTCTGCCCGGCCAGATGATAGATGGCCGCCAGGGTGTGGGCGTTGTGGGTGGCGAACTGCGGGTAAATCAGGTTTGGCACCGCCAGCAGTTTTTTGGCGCAGGCAAGGTAGGAGACGTCGGTATACACCTTGCGGGTATACACCGGATAGCCTTCCAGCCCTTCCACCTGGGCGCGTTTGATTTCGCTGTCCCAGTACGCGCCTTTCACCAGGCGGATCATCAGACGGCGGCGGCTGCGGGTCGCCAGGTCGATCAGGTAGTCGATCACGAACGGGCAGCGCTTCATATACGCCTGGATCACGAAGCCGATGCCGTTCCAGCCCGCCAGTTCCGGTTCGAAGCACAGTTTTTCCAGCAGATCGAGGGAGATCTCCAGCCGATCGGCTTCTTCGGCGTCGATGTTAATACCGATGTCATACTGGCGCGCCAGCAGGGTCAGGGATTTCAGGCGCGGATAAAGTTCTTCCATCACCCGGTCGTACTGGGCGCGGCTGTAGCGCGGGTGCAGTGCCGACAATTTGATGGAGATCCCCGGGCCTTCATAAATACCGCGACCGTTGGAGGCTTTGCCGATGGCGTGGATCGCCTGCTGGTAGGAGACCATATAGGCTTGCACGTCGGCGGCGGTCAGCGCGGCTTCGCCGAGCATGTCGTAGGAGTAGCGGAAACCTTTTTCTTCCAGCTTGCGGGCGTTGGCCAGCGCTTCGGCGATGGTTTCCCCGGTAACAAACTGTTCGCCCATCAGGCGCATCGCCATATCCACGCCCTTGCGGATCAGCGGCTCGCCGCTCTTGCCGATAATGCGGTTGAGCGAGCGCGACAGGTTGGCTTCGTTATGGGTGGAGACCAGGCGGCCAGTAAACAGTAGCCCCCAGGTGGCGGCATTAACAAACAGCGACGGGCTGCGGCCAATATGGGATTGCCAGTTGCCGTTGCTGATTTTGTCGCGGATTAACGCGTCGCGGGTGGCCTTATCGGGAATACGCAGCAGGGCTTCCGCGAGGCACATCAGCGCTACGCCTTCCTGAGACGAAAGGGAGAATTCCTGCAACAGGCTTTGCACCATACCTGCGCGACCGGTGGCGGTCTTCTGGTTACGCAATTTATCCGCCAGTTTCCAGGCCAGCTGATGCGTCTGGCTGGACATCTCCGGCGTTAAGCGCGCCTGTTCCAGCAACATGGGCACGGCGTCAGTTTCCGGACGACGCCATGCGGCGGTGATCGCCGCGCGGTTCACCGACTGCGGCAGGATCTGCTCGGCAAATTCCAGGAACGGCTGATGATTCTCTTCGCCCGCCGCGCTGAGCGCGTCTTCGCTCTCATTGGCCGCGCCTGCCAGCAGGGCAGGCAGCTCAGGCAGGGTATCGTTATTTTCCAGTCGCTCAAGGTAATTAAAGATGGCCTGCTTGATCAGCCAGTGGGGCGTGCGGTCAATTTTCGATGCGGCAGATTTAATGCGCTCCCGCGTCGCGTCATCCAGTTTAACGCCCATGGTAGTGGTGCCCATGTTGTTAACTCCCGTGTTTAATTATTGCTGTTTTGTAATCAAGTACCGGCAATATCCAACATGTTGCAACTTTGTGCAACCATGTTAAATGTGACCTGAGTAGCAAGCCAAAAAATGAATGAATTGTTAAATAAGAAAACGTGATGATCAAAAACACATTCGCCGCGGTAGCCTGATAAATACGGGCGACTTAACACTTTTACCGGGTGCAACCGGCGAAAAGCGTGAGCAAGTGCAACCTCTGAAAAAGACGCGCAGTTACTGGGGTGAATTTGTTGTGAATGAGGTGTTAAATCGATTGTGAATGAAAACCGCTTACGGCAGGATACTGCTCCTTTAAGAGTGACTATAACGAAGCTGCTGCGTTCCGGCGGCCAATAAACGTACGGGTAACACCGTGCGGGATCCCATTTGGAGAGATTTGCATGATGACAAGCACACCTATGGTGGTGACTTTCCTGATTTATATCTTTGGCATGATATTGATAGGGTTTATCGCCTGGCGTTCGACCAAAAACTTTGATGACTATATCCTCGGCGGACGCCGTCTCGGCAGCCTGGTCACCGCGCTGTCCGCCGGGGCGTCAGATATGTCCGGCTGGCTGCTGATGGGCTTGCCAGGCGCGATTTTTATCGCCGGGATCTCCGAGAGCTGGATCGCCATCGGCCTGACCGTGGGCGCCTGGATCAACTGGAAGCTGGTGGCCGGGCGTCTGCGCGTCCACACCGAGTACAACAATAACGCCTTAACGTTACCGGATTATTTCACCGGGCGCTTTGATGATAACAGCCGCGTTCTGCGCATCATCTCTGCGGTGGTGATTCTGGTGTTCTTCACCATCTATTGCGCATCCGGCATTGTGGCAGGCGCGCGCCTGTTCGAAAGCACCTTTGGCATGAGCTACGAAACGGCGCTGTGGGCCGGCGCGGCCGCGACCATCCTTTACACCTTTATCGGCGGTTTCCTGGCGGTGAGCTGGACCGATACCGTGCAGGCCAGCCTGATGATTTTTGCGCTGATCCTGACGCCGGTTATCGTTATCTTCGCGGTGGGCGGCCTGGGCGATTCGATGGAAGTGATCAAACAAAAGAGCATCGAAAACGTCGATATGCTGAAAGGCCTTAACCTGGTGGCGATCATTTCGCTGATGGGCTGGGGGCTGGGCTACTTCGGTCAGCCGCACATCCTGGCGCGCTTTATGGCGGCGGATTCCCATCACACCATCGTTAACGCGCGCCGTATCAGCATGACCTGGATGATCCTGTGCCTGGCGGGCGCGGTAGCGGTGGGCTTCTTTGGCATCGCTTACTTCACCAATAACCCGGCGCTGGCCACTGCGGTTAACCAGAACAGCGAGCGCGTGTTTATCGAACTGGCGCAGATCCTGTTTAACCCGTGGATTGCCGGGATCCTGCTGTCCGCTATCCTGGCGGCAGTGATGTCTACCCTGAGCTGCCAGTTGCTGGTGTGCTCCAGCGCCATCACGGAAGACCTGTATAAAGCGTTTTTCCGCAAACATGCCAGCCAGCGTGAACTGGTGTGGGTGGGGCGTCTGATGGTGCTGGTGGTGGCGCTGGTGGCGATTGCGCTGGCGGCCAACCCGGAAAACCGCGTACTCGGCCTGGTCAGCTACGCGTGGGCAGGCTTCGGCGCGGCGTTTGGTCCGGTAGTGCTGCTCTCGGTTCTGTGGTCGCGCATGACCCGTAACGGCGCGCTGGTAGGGATGATTATCGGTGCGGTGACGGTCATCGTCTGGAAACAGTTTGCCTGGTTTAACCTGTATGAAATCATTCCAGGCTTTATCTTCGCCACGCTCGGGATCGTGGTGGTCAGCCTGATGGGCAAAGCGCCGTCAAAAACCATGATCGAACGCTTTGAAAAGGCGGATGATGTTTATCATTCTCCGGCTCCGTCAAAACTTCAGGCGCAGTAATCGATTTAACACCATAATGAAACAGTCAGCCGGGATTTCCCGGCTGACTGTTAGGGATGAAACGGCGGCGGGCCGACGACACCGGGCCTAAATTTTTCATTTGCTAACGATTAATCCATAAATTTTTTGTATGCCTATCCGGTTGAAATAAATCTGTAAAATTTCCCTGTCATAACTGTCACATCAGCAGATTTGAAGAATCGTTGTCGATAAGTAAAATATTTGTTGTAGTTATGCTAATTTTTAGTGTAGAGATAAGTTGTGCGGGAGTTCCCGGTTGTGAACCTGGATTCACTATGGAGATCGCGGATGACAGCGTCCTGTAATGGACAAACCCTTTTTCAACGTTTCACACTCTCACCGGGTGAGCCCTCTTCCGGTAACGCATTCTTCACCATCAATTTTCCCGATTTCGCGCTATTTACCGATGTGTTTGATACGGCGGATCGCCGACGTATCACTCTAACCGGCAGTCTATGGCTTAAAAGGAAGCCAAACCTCATATGTTCGTGCGCATCAACGCGTGCCGTCAGGCGCTGCGTAATATGTAAACCAACTATTCAAGGTGCCATCCATGGGAAGACAAAAAGCAGTGATCAAAGCTCGTCGCGAAGCAAAACGTGTGCTGAGACGCGACTCACGCAGCCATAAACAACGTGAAGAAGAATCGGTCACCTCGCTTGTGCAGATGAGTGGTGTTGAAGCTATTGGCATGGCGCGCGACAGCCGCGACGCTTCGCCGATAGTGGCGCGTACCGACGCGCAGGAAAGTTATCTCAACGCCATTGAAAGCAAAAAACTGATATTCGCCACCGGCGAAGCCGGATGCGGCAAGACGTTTATCAGTGCGGCGAAAGCCGCGGAGGCCCTGATACATAAGGATGTCGACAGGATTATCGTGACCCGCCCGGTATTACAGGCCGACGAAGACCTCGGTTTTTTGCCCGGCGACATCTCCGAGAAGTTTGCCCCGTATTTCCGCCCCGTCTATGACGTGCTGGTGAAACGGCTGGGTGCATCCTTTATGCAGTATTGCCTGCGGCCGGAGATTGGTAAGGTCGAGATCGCGCCCTTTGCCTATATGCGCGGACGGACCTTTGAGAATGCGGTGGTGATTCTGGACGAGGCTCAGAACGTCACGGCGGCCCAGATGAAAATGTTTTTGACCCGCCTCGGGGAAAACGTCACGGTGATCGTTAATGGCGATATTACCCAGTGTGATTTGCCATCCGGTGTTCGCTCGGGATTGAGCGA
The DNA here is from genome assembly GCF_009907385.1 of Atlantibacter hermannii. GTDB lineage: Bacteria > Pseudomonadota > Gammaproteobacteria > Enterobacterales > Enterobacteriaceae > Atlantibacter > Atlantibacter hermannii_A. The sequence continues at coordinate 126,965 of NZ_JAAATR010000105.1, read as the reverse complement.
TGCGCTCGAACGTTTTGAAGATGACGAAATGATTAGCGTAGTGCGCTTCGGCAAAGATGACTGCGTGCGTTCGGCCCTGTGCCAGCGGACGCTGCGCGCGTACGGCTAACGTTTCTCCTTTACTGACAAACCCGCGCACGCGCGGGTTTGCTGTTTTTAGCGGTCAGAACAGGGCGGAAACCAACAGGTAGCTGGCTACGCAGGCGCAACTCACGCCGATCAGACCCGGGATAATAAAGCTGTGGTTAAGGATGTATTTGCCGATGCGGGTGGTGCCGGAACGGTCAAAGCCGATACAGGCCAGGTCGCTCGGGTAGGTCGGCAGAATAAAATAGCCGTAGGAAGCCGGGAAAAAGGCAATCAGCATTTTCGGCTCGACGCCGAGCATTAAGCCCATCGGGGCGACCGCCGTTAGCGCCGCCGCCTGGCTGTTGACCAGTTTGGAAACCAGAAACAGCACCAGCGCATAGGTCCACGGATGGCTTTTCACTACGCCTTCCAGCGCCATTTTCAGTTCATCGAGATGCGCCTGGAAAAAGGTATCGCTCATCCATGCCACGCCGAACACCGAGAAAATCGCCACCATCCCGGCTTTGAATACCGCGCCGTTAGAAATCGACGCCGGATTCACTTTACAGACGATCAGCATCACCGCACCGGCAATCAGCATCATCATCTGGATCACCAGGTTCATGGAGAGCGGCTTCATCACGCCTTTGACTTCAAACGCCGGACGCAGATCCTGCATTGCGCCAAGCAGCACCACTACGAGGATCCCGGCAAAGAAAATCCAGGTAGACCACCAGGCCTGTTTCGGGAACACCTGGTTCATCAGGGTTTCGGTGGAGCCGAAGATAAATTCCCGCTGCTTCGGATCGTTGATTTTTTCCTGGAATTCCGGGTCCTTATCAAGATCCTTACCGCGACGCAGGCTCCACAGCGCAGCAATCAGCACGCCAAACAGCGATGCGGGCACCGAGACCGCTAAAATTTCCAGAATGCCGAACGCCTGGCCTACGCCATGGTTCGCCGCGATGATTGACACCAGCGACACCACCGCCACGGAGACCGGGGAGGCGGTGATGGCCATCTGCGAGGCGATTGAGGCGACCGCCATCGGGCGTTCCGGGCGGATGCCTTTTTTCAGCGCGATATCGGCGATAATCGGGAACATGGTGTAAACCACATGCCCGGTGCCGCACAGGAAAGTCAGGGTCCAGGTGGTGAAGGGGGCCAGCAGGGTGATGTGCTGTGGGTGGCGGCGCAGCAGTTTTTCCGCAAACTGCATCATCACGTTCAGCCCGCCTGCCGTTTGCAGCGTGGCGGCGCAGCCGATTACCGCAAGGATCGTCAGCATCACATCAACCGGCGGTTTACCGGGTTCAAGGCCAAAAATAAAGGTTAAAAGGAATAAGCCAATGCCGCTAATCAGGCCCAGCCCCATACCCCCGAAGCGTGTGCCGACCAGCAGGCAGAGAATAATGACGATAAACTCAATGGTGATCATAACAATCCTTGAATATTTAAACGAGTGAATCGCTTAAGCATTACAAATTGTAAGCGTACTCATTGAGAGGTAGATCTGATTTGTAGAAAGTTACGATGATTAGATAATTACTTACTTTTCATTAACATTAAAAAGCAATTTAAATAACGTTTCTTTCGGTATCCCCTAAAGAAACATATCGCCAAAAAATCGGTTTATTACCACCATTAATAATGGTGAAAAGCGAGTTAACGTTATTTTTTAGAGAAAAGAGGGTGAGGGTAGTATTAAGTGGTGGGTGAATGTGACGATACGAGAAGGATAAGAGAGATATTGATGTACAGCCGGAAAATAAAAGGAGGCGCGAGGCCTCCTCATTGGCAAAAATTGATCAGTGATAAAGATCGATAACGCCGAGCAGATGTTTGTCGGTTTGTTGCATGTTCACGCCGGCTTTTTTGGCGCTGCGGACTTCGTCAAGAATGACCTGCAATAGCGTACCGTCTACCAGCTCTTCTTTTTTAAACGTGACTAAAAAGTTGATAGCCGCCGTGTCGTTGGCGGCGAGCGCCTCATCGGTCAGGTTCGCAAGCGACTGAATGCGATGATGATAGTCCTTAACCATCTGTTCAAACATCTCTTCCAGCGTGAGGCAGTGGCTACACCTGGGTTGCTCTTTCAGGACGGGGGTTGCGCCGTGTGTTTTAATATATTCAAACATACGCATCATTTGAGTGACGGTATTTTGTGCCTGGTGGCGCAAAAATACGGCGGTTCCGTTGAGTTCTTGCTGGCTGCACCATTCGCTTAGCTGGAGATACATATTTGATGTGTAAAACTCATGGTTCATTTGGGCGTTGAGTTTTTGTACCATTCCGCTAGTGATCATATGATGTCCTTATTTCTTTTTGTGACTGAAAGCTTATATCTCGTGAAAGAAATCGCGATCGATATCTGGCTGTTGCGCGTGCATTACGCCATGCGCTAATACACGATTTGCTGGCTGGTTTTATCCTCGTTATCCTCAGGATACCTTCACTATCTCATTAATACACGCGGCTATTCTGTGATATTGTTTCGATATTGGAACCTCTCCCGCAATTAATCATGGTGAGCAAAAACGATAATTGCCTGAAATTCCCTGCGTTAAGGTGCTATATTTTTATTTTATATAAGCCGGGTAATGATTTACCTCTGAAATGAATTTTTGCAAACTCTTCAGTATTTTCTTATTTCCACGCCACAATGAAACCTCTCCCGCTGACAGCCGTGCTGATAACCGGTTGTTAAAAGGTGTTGCCATAACGCAATGCCGCAATCTGCCTTCGTAATGACCCTCTCGCAGGATTGCCGGGATCAGGTTTTATTTCAAGGCAAGGATTGTCGAGCTGTGAATATGGATAATTCAGTTATCGTAAAATCAATCATCATACAAATAAGCGAAATTTTATGTTATTTATCGCTAAATCTATGCACTGTTTTACTGAAATTCTGCGATGTGATTTTGCTCTCCTATGGATAATCAATTTCCCGCTAAAACTATCATCAGCAATAGCACGTTGAACCTCAGAAAAGCTAATGCGTTGTTTTAAAGCCTTTTAGTAAAGATTTTAATGATTCATTACCCTGCAAAAAGAAAACTAAAGCTGGAGTTGCTCATGCACAAATTTACTAAAGCCCTGGCAGCCATCGGTCTGGCTGCCGTTATGTCACAATCCGCTATCGCAGAAACCATGAAGCTGGGTTTTCTGGTCAAACAGCCGGAGGAGCCGTGGTTTCAGACCGAGTGGAAGTTTGCCGATAAGGCCGGTAAAGACTTAGGTTTTGAAGTAATTAAAATTGCTGTACCTGACGGCGAAAAAACCCTGAACGCCATCGACAGCCTGGCGGCCAGCGGCGCGAAAGGCTTCGTCATTTGTACGCCTGATCCGAAACTGGGTTCGGCGATTGTCGCGAAAGCCCGTGGCTACGACATGAAAGTCATCGCCGTGGATGACCAGTTCGTCAACGCCAAAGGCAAGCCGATGGATACCGTTCCGCTGGTCATGATGGCGGCGACCAAAATCGGCGAACGCCAGGGACAGGAACTGTATAAAGAGATGCAGAAACGCGGCTGGGATGTGAAAGAGAGCGCGGTCATGGCGATCACCGCTGATGAACTGGACACTGCCCGTCGTCGTACTTCTGGTTCGATGGAAGCGCTGAAAGCGGCGGGTTTCCCGGAAAAACAAATCTACAAAGTACCGACCAAATCCAATGACATCCCCGGCGCATTCGACGCGGCTAACTCCATGCTGGTTCAGCATCCGGAAGTAAAACACTGGCTGATCGTCGGCATGAACGATAACACCGTGCTGGGCGGCGTGCGCGCCACTGAAGGCCAGGGCTTTAAAGCGCCGGACGTGATCGGCATCGGCATCAACGGTGTTGACGCCGTCAGCGAACTGTCCAAAGCGCAGGCGACCGGCTTCTACGGCTCGCTGCTGCCAAGCCCGGACGTACACGGCTACAAATCCAGCGAAATGCTCTACAACTGGGTGACCAAAGGCGTTGAGCCAGAGAAATTCACTGAAGTGACCGATGTGGTGCTGATTACCCGCGACAACTTCAAAGAAGAGCTCGCTAAAAAAGGTTTAGGCGGTAAGTAATGTCGTAAGGCGAGCGCCACAGGTGCGCTCGCCTTTTTGGTGGTTTGTGGAGGCGTTATGCAGCAATCAACACCCTGGCTCTCTTTTCGCGGTATCGGGAAAACCTTCCCGGGCGTGAAAGCGCTATCAGATATCAGTTTTGACTGCCATGCCGGGCAGGTTCATGCGCTGATGGGCGAAAACGGCGCGGGGAAATCGACCCTGTTAAAAATTCTCAGCGGCAACTACACCCCAACCACGGGCACCATCGCCCTGAAAGGCCAGGACGTGGCGTTTGCCGATACCACCCAGGCGCTGAACGCAGGGGTGGCGATCATCTACCAGGAACTGCACCTGGTGCCGGAAATGACCGTGGCCGAGAACATCTATCTGGGCCAGATCCCCCACAAAATGGGCTTTGTGAACCGGTCATTGCTCAACTATGAGGCCAAACTGCAGCTTGAACATCTAGGGCTGGATATCGATCCGCAAACACCGCTCAAATACCTGTCTATCGGGCAGTGGCAGATGGTGGAAATCGCCAAAGCGCTGGCGCGCAACGCCAAAGTTATCGCTTTCGACGAGCCCACCAGTTCGCTGTCGGCGCGGGAAATCGAAAACTTATTTCGGGTGATCCGCGAACTGCGCAACGAAGGGCGCGTGATCCTGTATGTCTCCCACCGTATGGAAGAGATCTTCGCGCTCAGCGACGCCATTACGGTGTTTAAAGATGGCCGCTATGTTTGCACCTTCGACGATATGCAACAGGTCAACCACGACAAACTGGTGCAGGCGATGGTCGGACGCGAAATCGGCGACATCTACGGCTGGAAACCACGCGAATACGGGCCGGAACGGCTGCGTCTGGAAAATGTGAAAGCCCCGGGCGTGCGCACGCCTATCTCCCTGTCGGTACGCAGCGGCGAGATCGTCGGCCTGTTCGGCCTGGTCGGGGCAGGGCGCAGCGAACTGATGAAAGGCATGTTCGGCGGCACCCGCATTACTGACGGGCAGATTTATATCGATGGGCAGCCGGTGGCTATCCGGGCGCCCGGCGATGCCATCCGTTCCGGCATGATGCTGTGCCCGGAAGACCGCAAAGCGGACGGCATTATTCCGGTGCATTCGGTGCAGGACAACATCAACATCAGCGCCCGCCGCAAGCACATCAGCGCCGGATGCCTGATTAACAACGGCTGGGAGGAAGAAAACGCCCGGCACCATATTAAGTCTCTCAATATCAAAACGCCGACGGCCGGGCAGTTGATCATGAACCTGTCCGGGGGCAATCAGCAGAAGGCGATTCTGGGCCGCTGGCTGTCGGAAGAGATGAAAGTCATTTTGCTGGATGAGCCGACACGCGGTATCGACGTGGGGGCGAAGCACGAAATTTATAACGTTATCTATGCGCTGGCGGCGCAGGGCGTGGCGGTGCTGTTCGCCTCCAGCGACCTGCCAGAGGTGCTCGGGGTGGCTGACCGCATCATCGTGATGCGTGAAGGGGAAGTCGCCGGGGAGTTACTGCATAACGAGGCTTGCGAACAAGACGCGCTAAGCCTTGCGATGCCAAAAATCAGCCAGGCTGTCGCCTGATACAGGAGAGTTTATGTCTGCTTTAACCACATCCGGTGCGCCAAAGTCATCGCTGACCCTCGGCCGTATCTGGGACCAGTACGGTATGCTGGTCGTGTTTGCCGTGTTGTTTATCGCCTGTGCGATTTTTGTGCCTAACTTTGCCACCTTTATCAATATGAAGGGGCTGGGGCTGGCGATCTCTATGTCCGGCATGGTGGCCTGCGGGATGTTGTTCTGCCTGGCGTCCGGGGACTTTGACCTGTCGGTGGCGTCGGTTATCGCCTGTGCCGGTGTCACCACCGCCGTGGTGATTAACATGACCGAAAGCCTGTGGATCGGAGTGTTTGCCGGCCTGGCGCTCGGTATGATCAGCGGCTTCGTGAACGGCTTTGTGATCGCCAAACTGAAAATCAACGCCCTGATCACCACGCTGGCGACGATGCAGATCGTGCGCGGGCTGGCGTACATTATTTCTGACGGTAAAGCGGTGGGTATTGAAGACGAAAGTTTCTTTACCCTGGGCTATGCCAACTGGCTGGGCCTGCCGGCACCGATCTGGTTAACCGTGGCGTGCCTGATCGTTTTCGGTTTCCTGCTCAACAAAACCACCTTTGGCCGCAATACCCTGGCGATTGGCGGTAACGAAGAAGCGGCGCGCCTGGCGGGTGTACCGGTCGTGCGCACCAAAATCATCATTTTCGTGCTGTCTGGCCTGGTTTCCGCCGCGGCGGGCATCATCCTTGCCTCGCGTATGACCAGCGGCCAGCCGATGACGTCTATCGGTTATGAACTGATCGTTATCTCTGCCTGTGTGTTGGGCGGGGTATCGCTGAAGGGCGGCATCGGTAAAATCTCTTACGTTGTGGCCGGTATTTTGATTCTGGGCACGGTGGAAAACGCCATGAACCTGTTGAATATCTCCCCGTTCGCCCAGTATGTGGTGCGTGGTTTGATCCTGCTGGCGGCGGTGATTTTCGACCGTTACAAACAGAAAGCGAAACGCACGGTGTAACGTCTTTTGACAAAAAAACGCGCCATTTTTCCTTAAGATTCATTCGTAATAATTATTGATTGCCGACCCATCCGGGTCGGCTTTTTTTTGCCGTTTTTCAGACTAATCCAGCGCTGGCAAGCCTTCCGGGGGCGTCAGCAACATGGCGAGCCTCGTCACACTGTCTATACTTACATGGCTATTGATAATGGCAGGTAACTGTTTGGTTGCCTTTTGACTGTGTAAGGAGGAAACCACTGGTGGCTACTGAACTCTCTCTACCACCCCTGAATAACGGAAACCTGGCTTTTTTCTTTGACCTCGATGGTACGCTGGCAGAAATCCAACCTCATCCCGATCTGGTTCACATCCCGACCGACGTGCGTGCCCTCCTGGAAAAGCTTTCCGGTCTTCAGAATGGGGCGCTGGCGTTGATTTCGGGACGTTCTATGGCCGAGCTGGACAAGCTGGCCGCACCGCATCGTTTCCCCGTTGCCGGGGTACACGGCGCTGAGCGCCGCGACATCAACGGAAACACCCATATTGTCACGCTGCCTGCGGATCTGGTGCGCGCGTTGCAGTTGCGCCTTGAAACGGAACTGGCGGCGATGCCCGGCACCGAACTGGAATGTAAAGGTATGGCCTTTGCGCTGCACTACCGTCAGGCGCCGGAATTTGAAACGCGCATTCTGAGCCTGGCGTCGACGCTGGCCAGCCTGTACGAGGAGCTTTCGCTCCAGCCGGGCAAATGCGTAGTCGAAATCAAACCGCGCGGCATCAACAAAGGCGAGGCGATTGCGGCGTTTATGCAGCAGGAACCGTTCGCAGGCCGTACGCCGGTGTTTATCGGCGATGACTTAACAGACGAGGCGGGATTTACCGTGGTGAATGCCATGAACGGCATTTCTGTCAAGGTCGGTAAGGGAGAAACCGAAGCGAAGTATCGTCTGATGAATGTACAGGCCGTCCATGTATGGCTTGAAAAGTTGGTAACACAACAAGAAAAAGAACAAAAATTAAATGACAGGAGTGTAGGTTATGAGTCGCTTAGTCGTAGTATCTAATCGTATCGCGCCGCCCGATGATAAAAAAGCAAGCGCAGGGGGCCTGGCGGTTGGCGTGCTGGGAGCCTTAAAAGCGGCGGGAGGATTGTGGTTTGGCTGGAGCGGAGAGATTGGCAATGAAGACCAGCCGCTGAAAACCGTCAGCCGGGGCAATATTACCTGGGCCTCATTTAATCTCAGCGAGCAGGATTACGAGCAGTACTATAACCAGTTTTCCAATGCCGTATTATGGCCTGCCTTCCACTACCGCCTCGATCTGGTGAACTTCCAGCGCGATGCCTGGGAAGGTTATCTGCGGGTTAACCAGCTGCTGGCGGAAAAACTGAAACCGCTGCTGGAAGAAGACGATATCCTGTGGATCCACGACTACCATCTGCTGCCGTTCGCCAGTGCGCTGCGCTCGCTGGGCATCAATAACCGCATCGGCTTCTTCTTACATATCCCTTTCCCGACGCCGGAAATCTTCAACGCATTGCCTCCCCATGCCGATCTGCTGGAAAAACTGTGTGATTACGACCTGCTGGGCTTCCAGACCGCTAACGATGAAAATGCGTTTTTAGAAAGCGTCGCGCAGCAAACCGCATTAACCTCCCGGGATAAACATACCCATCGGGCGTTTGGCAAACAGTTCACCACCTCGGTTTACCCGATCGGTATCGAGCCGGATGAGATCGCCACTCAGGCAGCGGGCCCGCTGCCGCCCAAACTGGCGCAATTGAAAAAAGAGCTGGGAACCATTAAGAATATCTTCTCAGTTGAGCGTCTTGATTATTCCAAAGGTTTGCCTGAACGTTTCCAGGCGTTTGAAGCCCTGCTGGAAAATTTCCCGCAGCATCACGGCAAAATTCGTTACACCCAGATTGCGCCAACCTCACGTGGCGAAGTGCAGGCCTATCAGGATATTCGGCATCAGCTGGAAACCGAAGCCGGGCGGATCAACGGCAAATACGGTCAGTTAGGCTGGACGCCGCTCTATTATCTTAACCAGCATTTCGATCGTAAATTGCTGATGAAAGTGTTCCGCCATGCGGATGTCGGGCTGGTGACGCCGCTGCGCGATGGGATGAATCTGGTGGCGAAAGAGTACGTGGCGGCGCAGGATCCGGCCAATCCAGGGGTACTGGTGCTGTCAAAATTCGCCGGTGCGGCGAATGAATTAACGTCCGCGCTGCTGGTGAATCCTTATGACCGCGATGAGGTCGCCCAGGCGCTGAACCGTGCGTTAACCATGCCGCTGGCGGAACGTATTGCACGTCATAGCGAAATGATGGCTGTCGTACAGGAAAATGATATTCACCACTGGCAGGAGCGTTTCCTCGCCACCCTAAAGCAGATTGCGCCGCGTAGCGCGCAAAGCCAACTGCAGCAAAAAATCGCGACCTTCCAGAAACTCGCCTGATAACCCGCGCTTTACCTGCTTACGCAACGCGGCCCTCAATGGGCCGCACGCGTTAGAGCGACACCAGCAACACATCCACCGAGCAGGACTGGACCACCCGTTTCGCGCTACAGGTCATTTTGCTGAAAAAGCTTTGATTATGGTTGCCGCAGACCACCAGATCGATGGGCGTTTTCGCGCAGATATTAAGGATATGCTCGCTCAATTCGCCCGTGGCGATCACCGTGTCATAAATCGGGTATCCGGCCCGATCCTTCAGGGATTGTAGAAACAGATGGGTTTCTTCCAGCATCAGTTCGCGCAGATTTTCCATCATTGGCGCGGCGAGCTGGTTATACAATTCGGGATCGGATGCCAGCGTGATGAGGGTAATTGAACCGTCAACCGGCCTGACGATGGAGACGGCTCTTGCCACCAGTTGATGGCTTTCCGGGGTCGGCGCAACCGCGACCAGAAGATGTTTATAGCTCATGTAACGCTCCTTACTCACATGAGAATTGACGCTGTCTGTTCAGCGATACGCGCTTTTTAACGTTTGCGCAAGGGAACAACCTGATCTTCAGGCGTGGCTTAACACAAAATTGTTTAATTATTCTTATATAAGGAATATGCAACATTTTTGAAATAATTGTACAGCGACGGCATAACCCGCGCTTCTCTCTTAAGCAGGGTTTGCGTTTCGCTTCAATAAAATATTTACAAAAATCTTATTTGGCGCACGTTTTATTTTTATCATATTGATTAATAAGAATTTAATATTTTTAAGGGGATGTCGTGCACAGGAAATAATATGTTTAATTAATGTTAATCAAAATGAGTTAAAAAAGAGCGGCAACTTTTCTTGCTGGCAGGGTAAATACCGCATGCCATGAATGATTATTCGTAAAAGCAATACGGCAATAAGACTAATTTTGGTTAAAAAATGCCCATTTCTATAGCTTTTCTGATTGGTTTATTAGGATTTTTAATTCAAAAATGTGATATTCGTCACATTTTATCCAAATTATCATCACGCCCTGATTGTATGTAAAATTCCTGACGAGTACAGTTTGCTCGCTTTAGGAAAAATCTTAGTTTTTTGTAAGGGAAATAAGAATTGTCTTCAAATAAGTAACTTTTTGTGACGACCGATCCGTGTGGAGCGGCCTTTACAATAACCACTTGTTTTATTGCAACATTAAACCCTTATTTTTATTTTTCCAGATTTTATCTGGCGACATCACGGGGTGCGGGCATACCGCATAGTACGCAGTTGGTTATTCTGGATGGGAAAAATGCACACATCCGAGTTACTGAAACACATTTACGACATCAACCTGTCGTATCTGCTTTTGGCTCAACGTTTAATTAGCCAGGACAAAGCATCCGCCATGTTCCGCCTGGGCGTGACGGAAGACATGGCAAACACCCTCGGCGAGCTTACGCTACCGCAGATGGTAAAATTGGCCGAGACCAATCAGCTTATCTGTCAGTTTCGCTTTGACGATCACCAAACCATTACCCGTCTGACGCAGGAGTCGCGCGTTGACGATCTGCAACAGGTTCACACCGGGATCCTGCTTTCCACCCGCCTGCTTAACGATGCGACCACGGCTGACGACGTCAGCAAAAAGAAAAGGGCCTGATTATGGTCGAAAAGAGCATTGTTCAGGAAGCGCGCGACATTCAGCTGGCAATGGAACTGATCACGCTGGGCGCGCGTCTTCAAATGCTGGAAAGCGAAACCCAGCTCAGCCGCGGGCGATTAATTAAGCTGTATAAAGAATTACGGGGAAGCCCGCCGCCAAAAGGCATGCTGCCGTTTTCCACTGACTGGTTTATGACCTGGGAGCAGAACATCCATGCCTCGATGTTCTGCAACGCCTGGCAATATCTGCTGCGCACCGGGCTCTGTTCTGGCGTGGATGCGGTGATTAAGGCCTACCGCCTTTACCTGGAACAGTGCCCGTCTCAGGATGAAGGGCCGCTGCTGGCGCTGACGCGCGCATGGACATTAGTGCGTTTTGTCGAAAGCGGCATGCTGGAACTGTCGACCTGCAACTGCTGCGGCGGCAACTTTATTACCCATGCGCATCAACCGGTTGGCAGTTTCGCCTGTAGCTTATGCCAACCGCCTTCCCGCGCAGTAAAAAGGCGTAAACTTTCCCGAGATTCTGCCGATATTATTCCACAACTGCTGGATGAACAGGTCGTACAGGCTGTTTAAGCGTCAGGTGTGGTGAATCACTCCAGCAGCGATAAGTCTCTTATCGCTGCTTTTTTATTCCCCGTCAGACACAAAACGTCTTTTCGCTTGTGAGTCCTTGTCACAGTCAACAGCGGAAGGAAGATGTCGTGCTGATTCTTATAGGTTACCTGGTGGTTCTCGGTACAGTTTTCGGCGGTTATATGATGACCGGCGGTCACCTTGGCGCACTCTATCAACCTGCTGAACTGGTTATCATTGGGGGCGCAGGGGTAGGGGCGTTTATTGTCGGAAACAACGGCAAAGCAATCAAAGCCACCGTCAAAGCCATCCCGCTGCTGTTTCGCGGATCCAAGTACAACAAAAGTACTTACATGGATCTGATGGCGCTGCTGTATCGCCTGATGGCCAAATCACGCCAGCAGGGGATGTTCTCTCTTGAGCGTGATATCGAAAATCCCAAAGAGAGCGAAATTTTCGCCAGCTACCCGCGCATTCTGGCCGATAAAGTGATGCTCGAATTCATCACCGACTATCTGCGCCTGATCATCAGCGGCAACATGAACACCTTCGAAATCGAAGCGCTGATGGATGAAGAGATCGAAACCCACGAGAACGAATGCGAAGTGCCGGCCAACAGCCTGGCAATGGTGGGCGACTCCCTCCCGGCGTTCGGGATCGTGGCGGCGGTGATGGGCGTGGTCCATGCGCTGGCGTCGGCGGATCGTCCGGCGGCGGAGTTGGGCGCGCTGATCGCCCACGCCATGGTGGGGACCTTCCTCGGCATTCTGCTGGCTTACGGTTTTATCTCGCCGCTGGCGACGGTGCTGCGCCAGAAGAGCGCGGAAACCACCAAAATGATGCAGTGCGTCAAAGTGACGCTGCTCTCCAGCCTCAACGGCTACGCGCCGCCCATCGCCGTCGAGTTTGGCCGTAAAACGCTCTACTCCACCGAGCGACCGTCGTTTATCGAGCTGGATGAGCATGTGCGCGCCGTGAAATCACCGAATCAGCAAACGACGACGGAAGACGCATGAAGAATCAACATCGCCCGATCGTTATCGTTAAGAAACGCAAGCATAAAGGCCACGGCGGGGGCGCTCACGGTTCGTGGAAGATTGCCTATGCCGACTTTATGACTGCGATGATGGCGTTCTTTCTGGTGATGTGGCTGATTTCCATCGCCAGCCCTAAAGAGTTGGTGCAAATTGCCGACTATTTCCGTACCCCGCTTTCCGCTGCGATCACCGGCGGGCAGCGCATCGCCGACAGCGAAAGCCCGATCCCGGGCGGCGGCGATGATTACACCCAGACGCAGGGCGAAGTGAAAAAAGAGCCGGATATCGATGAGCTGAAAAAGCGCATGGAAACCAGCCGGCTGAAAAAATTGCGTGGCGATCTGGACCAGCTGATTGAATCTGACCCGAAACTGCGCGCGCTGCGTCCGCATTTACGCATCGACCTGACGCCGGAAGGGCTGAGGATCCAGATTATCGACAGCCAGAACCGCCCGATGTTTAAAACCGGGAGTGCCGAGGTCGAGCCGTATATGCGCGATATTCTGCGCGCCATCGCGCCCGTGCTGAACGACATTCCTAACCGAATCAGCTTGTCAGGCCACACCGACGATATTCCTTATGCTTCCGGCGAACGCTATTACAGCAACTGGGAACTGTCGGCGGATCGCGCGAACGCCTCGCGGCGCGAACTGGTGATCGGCGGCCTTGACGACGGCAAAGTGCTGCGCGTCGTCGGTATGGCGGCCACCATGAAACTGGCCGACAAAGGGCCGGATGAAGCCATCAACCGGCGCATCAGCATTCTGGTGCTTAACAAGCAGACCGAGCAATCGATATTGCATGAGAACGCCGACAGCCAGAACGGCTCTCTCAGCGATTTAGCCCAACCGGGAGCAGTGCCCCCGGCGACGAACTCAACACCGCCACAACCGGGTCAGAGGTGATAGCGTGAGTATGGATATCAGCGATTTTTATCAAACGTTTTTTGATGAGGCTGACGAACTGTTAGCGGATATGGAGCAGCATCTGCTCTCATTGGCGCCCGAAGCGCCGGATTCAGAGCAACTGAATGCCATTTTCCGTGCTGCCCACTCCATAAAAGGCGGTGCCGGCACATTTGGATTTAGCGTGTTGCAGGAAACCACGCATCTGATGGAAAACCTGCTTGATGAAGCCCGGCGCGGTGAAATGCAACTCAACACCGACATTATCAACCTGTTTTTGGAAACCAAAGATATTATGCAGGAACAGCTCGACGCGTATAAAAGTTCAGAAGAGCCGGACGCTGCCAGCTTCGAATACATCTGCCAGGCGCTGCGCCAGCTTGCGCTGGAAGCGAAGGGCGAAGCCAGCGCGCAACCGGCATCGCTGGCGCTGGTGACCCCGGAACCGCAAGCGGCTGCGCCTGCCACTGCGCCCGCCGTCGCCGACGGCAAACTGCGCATCACCCTGAGCGGCTTAAAAGCCAGCGAAGTGGCGCTGTTGCAGGAAGAACTCGCCAACCTGGGCGACCTCAGCGACGTGGTGCAGGGCGAAAATACCCTGAGCGCGACGCTGGAAACCAGCGTCAGCGCGGATGACATCAGCGCGGTATTGTGTTTTGTGGTCGAACCGGAACAGATTGCATTTTCCACGCCGGGCGATGCTGCGTCGCAGCCTGCAGAGGCCGCGCCTGTGCCGGTGGTTGAAGAAGCGAAACCCGCGCCCGTTGCCGTACCGGCCGCCCCCGTGGCCGCCGCACCTGCCCGCGCGGAACGCGAGCAGAAGCCGGCGACCCGCGAGCGTGAAAACACCAGCATTCGCGTGGCGGTCGAGAAAGTCGACCAGCTGATCAACCTGGTGGGCGAACTGGTGATCACCCAGTCGATGCTGGCCCAGCGCTCTAACGAGCTGGATCCGGTTACCCATGGCGATCTGATCACCAGCATGAGCCAGCTGGAGCGCAACGCCCGCGATCTGCAAGAGTCGGTGATGTCGATCCGCATGATGCCGATGGAATACGTCTTCAGCCGCTTCCCGCGCCTGGTGCGCGACCTGGCGGGTAAGCTCGGCAAGCAGATTGAACTCACGCTCCAGGGCAGCTCAACCGAACTGGATAAAAGCCTGATTGAGCGCATTATCGATCCGCTGACGCACCTGGTGCGCAACAGCCTTGACCACGGTATTGAAATGCCGGAAGACCGCGTCGCGGCAGGCAAATCTCCGGTAGGCAACCTGATCCTCTCCGCCGAGCATCAGGGCGGCAATATCTGTATTGAAGTGACTGACGACGGCGCAGGGCTGAACCGCGCGCGCATCCTGGCGAAAGCCCTGTCTCAGGGGCTGCCGGTGAGCGAAAACATGACCGATGATGAAGTCGGCATGTTGATTTTCGCGCCGGGCTTCTCCACCGCCGAAGTGGTGACCGATGTCTCCGGACGCGGCGTGGGTATGGACGTGGTGAAACGGAACATCCAGGAGATGGGCGGCCATGTTGAAATCCAGTCTAAACAGGGCGTGGGCACCACCATTCGCATTCTGCTGCCGCTGACCCTTGCCATCCTTGACGGCATGTCGGTGAAAGTGAACGAAGAAGTGTTCATTCTGCCGCTCAACGCGGTAATGGAATCCCTGCAGCCGCGCGAAGAAGATTTGCACCCGCTGGCAGGCGGCGAGCGCGTACTGGAAGTGCGCGGCGAATACCTGCCGCTGGTGGAATTGTGGAAAGTGTTCGATGTCGAAGGCGCGAAAACGCAGGCTACCCAGGGCATCGTGGTGATCCTGCAAAGCGCTAACCGCCGTTATGCGCTGCTGGTCGATCAGTTAATTGGTCAACACCAGGTGGTGGTGAAAAACCTTGAGAGCAACTATCGCAAGGTGCCGGGCATTTCCGCCGCCACCATTCTGGGCGATGGAAGCGTGGCGCTGATCGTGGACGTATCCGCGCTGCAAAGTATTAACCGTGAACAACGTATGGCGCAGACAGCCGCCTGATGAGCTTAGGAAAATATGCAAATGACCGGTATGAGTAATGTAACCAAGCTGGCCGGAGAGCCGTCTGGCCAGGAATTTCTGGTCTTCACCCTCGGGGATGAAGAGTACGGCATCGACATTCTGAAAGTGCAGGAGATCCGCGGTTACGATCAGGTGACCCGTATCGCCAACACCCCGTCGTTCATCAAGGGCGTGACCAACCTGCGCGGCGTGATTGTGCCGATTGTCGACTTACGCATCAAATTTAATCAGGAAGATGTGGATTACAACGATAACACCGTGGTGATCGTGCTGAACCTGGGCCAGCGCGTGGTGGGGATCGTGGTGGACGGCGTGTCTGACGTGCTGTCCCTGACCAACGATCAGATCCGCCCGGCGCCGGAATTCGCCGTGACGCTGTCTACCGAATACCTGACCGGCCTCGGCGCGGTGGGCGACCGGATGCTGATCCTGGTGAACATTGAAAAACTGCTCAACAGCGAAGAGATGGCGCTGCTGGACAGCGCCGCCGCGCGCGTGGCGTAATGCATCATAAAGCCCGGCAGGCGCAACCTGCCGGGCTTTTTTATCCCTTGCTTTCTTTTACCCGCTTTTCGTTTACCTCTGTCGGGGCGAAGTTTGCGCCTGCTTTCAGATAATCGATGAGCGGCAGCTTCTCTCTGCCGAACCGCGTGACATGCCGCCGGGGCATCACGTCCGCGCCGCTTAACCGTTCTTCCCCACCCGTAGCCGGGCTTGTGAATAGAATCACAAAACAAACAATATATTCTGCAAAATTTACATTCACCCGTTGATGAAGGGTTTGTAACTTAATGATTGTTAATCTTTAAATTTGTCAATACGCCATCCGGTTGAGATATCAGAATATTTCTGGATGTATCCGAAACCTTAAACTAAATTTCTGAATAACCGCCTGAGTAAAGCCTGAAATTACCGCTGTGGCAGGGCTTTAAGGCATAAGGTGACGGAGAAATTTAATGAAAATAAATCTGCTAACCGTAATGCTGGGCGTGGGGCTCAGCGTGGCGACACTCCCCAGTTATGCAGTAACCAGTAGCGGCACCATCGGCGCAACCTTAACGCTCACTAATGGTTGTTTAATTAACGGATCGCCCAGCCAGGATGGGATCAACTTTGGCGTCCTGGATTTCGGCACCTCTCCCGCCACTTTCGATACCCTGACCACTCAATTAGCAGGCGCAGGCGGCGGCAACAGCTTCGGCATCCAGTGCACCACCGCCGACTATACCGTTCAGGTCACCAGCAGCAATAACGGCGCGCCCACCCGCGTCGTCGGCACCCCGGGCACGCCGGGGCGCTATCTGGTTAACGCCGCCGACGCCACCCAGGGCGTCGCCTACAGCCTGTTCAGCGACAGCGCTTTCAATAATGAAATCGACGACAACGCGCCGATCCCCATCGCTTCCACCATCGGCGGCGTCGATAACTACACCCTGTATGGCCGGATCCAGGGCGGCGGCAACAGCGTCACCGTGATCCCCGGCACCTATACCGACACCATTAACGTCAGCGTGGTGTATTAACGAGGCGCTGCGGGTGTTACACCGCGTTGCGCCGGTGATCGGTTTGCTTATCACGCTGCCGGGCGGCGCCGTCACCACCCAGTCCTTTCAGGTTAACGCGACGATTGCCGCTGGCTGCTCGGTCACCAGCGGCGCAGGCGGCGTGTTCGGTACGCTGGATTTTGGTTCGCACAGCGGGGTGGATAATCGACGCGTCACCGCCGGTTTTGTGCCCAATACCGCGCTGAATCTGGCGTGTACTCCAGGGGTGACGCTGAGTATGGCTATCGACGGCGGGCAGCATTACGGCTCGGTGCGCAATTTACAGCGCGCCAACGGCACGGAGCGGGTGCCGTACCGGCTGTACAGCGCCGCGTCCCTTGCCGCTAACAGCGAAATCGGCGTCAACCAGGCCGTGACGGTGAGCTACTCCAACAGCAATAACATCACACTGCCTGTCTTTGCCGCCGCGCAGCTTACCGGCATGAGCCCGGCGGGAACCTACAGTGACCAGTTAACGGTGACCCTGTCATGGTAATAAGGAAAACAGAATGAGACACAGGCGTTTGTTGCCAGGGGCTGTCGCAATCGTATTGTTTTTCAGCCCCTTTTTTGACGCCGCGCGGGCGGCCAGCAATATCCTGATTTGGCCTGTCGATCCGGTGCTTAAGCCCGATGACGGCGCGGCGGAGCTGTGGATCCAGAATCAGGGCAGCCAGCCGACCACCATGCAGGTGCGGATCATCCGCTGGAAACAGGAGGGCGGCAGCGAACGCTACAGCGCCCAGCAGGAGGTGGTCGCCAGCCCGCCGATCGTGCGCATCGACGGCCATAAAAAACAGCTGATCCGCCTGATTAAACAGGGTGCGGTCCCCGCCAACGTCGAACAGGCATACCGCATCGTGGTTGATGAAATTCCCCAGCCGGAAAGCCTGCAAAAACCGCAGATGGGTTTGAAATTGCAGATGCGCTATTCCATCCCGCTGTTCGTTTACGGGCAGGGGATCAAGGTGCAGCGAGAAGGAACCCACCACGCGCTGGTTTCGACCCGGCAGCTGCGCTGGCAGGTGGTCAATCACAACGGCAAACCGGCGATTCAGGTCACGAATAATGACAACATCCACGTGCGCCTGAGCGAGGTGACAATCCAGCAAGGCGGCTCCCGCCGCACCCTGGCGCAGGGATTGTTGGGCTATGTGCTTCCCGGCAGTTCGCGTAGCTGGCCGCTGCCGTCCGGCATGACGAATCCGACCCAGCTTTCTGCCTCCGTTAACGCCAGGGAGAGCGTATGGCGTGCACCGGCGCAGCGTTAGGCCGGACCAGCCTGATGCTGATGCTCTGTTTCTGTTCCGCAACCGGGCGCGCGCAGCAGGATGACGATCTGCTGCCGCCGCCGCCCGATGCGCAGGCTATCAATCAACAGGGCGTTTACCATCTGGCGCTGGTGGTGAACCATTACGAAACCGGGCTGGTGATCCCGGTGCAGCGGCGGGACGGCGGCCTGTGGGCGTCGAGCGCCGATCTGCAACGCGGCGGCATTCCGGTGGATAAACTGCCGCAGGGCGATATCGCTCTCGCCAGCCTGCCGGAGGTAGAGCATCGCTACGACAGCGTTAACCAAAAGCTGCTGCTGACGGTGCCGAAAGCGTGGGTGCCGGAACGGGAAGTCACCTTTGGCAACGGCAATCCGCGCGTGGTGGCGCGCAGCGGGCAGGGCGCGCTGCTCAATTATGATTTTTACGCTAACAGTACCGAAGGCGGCACGCGTCAGGCGTCGCTGTGGCACGAGTTGCGCTTCTTCAACGATAGCGGTTCACTCTCTTCCACCGGCACCGTGCGCCAGAATCTGGGCGGCGCTGACGGCCAGCCGCAAGGGTACACGCGCTACGACACCACTTACAGCATCAACCAGGAATCCAGCGCCATCACCTGGTCGCTGGGGGATGTGATCAGCGATGGGCTGAGCTGGAGCAACAGCGTGCGCGTCGGCGGGATCACCGTGGGGCGCGATTTCTCGCTGCGCCCGGATCTGGTGACCTGGCCCGTGCCGGTGTTTTCCGGCGAGGCCGCCGTCCCGACCAGCGTCGATTTATTTATCAACGGTTACCGTACCGGCTCCAGCCAGCTGGAGCCGGGGCCGTTTACCCTTACCAATTTGCCCTATGTCAACGGCGCGGGGGATGCGGTGGTGGTGACGACCGATGCCCTGGGCAGACAGGTTTCCACTACCCTGCCGTTTTACGTGGCGAGCGAACTGCTTCAGGCCGGATTGAACGACGGGGCGCTGACCCTCGGCGCGCTGCGGCGCAATTACGGGATCAAGAATTTTGACTATGGTCCGGTGGTCGGCAGCGGTAGCTGGCGTCACGGCGTCACCGATTACTGGACGGCGGAAACCCATCTCGAAGCTGCCGAGTCGCTGGCGCTCGGCGGCGTCGGTTCGCTGGTTAAAATCGGACAGTTTGGGGTGGTGAACGGCGCATGGACCCACAGCCGGGTGCGGGGACGCGCGGGGGAACAGATCAACTGGGGCTATCAGTACAGCGCCAGCCGCTTCAATCTCGCCACCCAACATACCCGCCGCAGCCAGGGCTTCAGCAACCTGGCGCTGTACGATCGGCCCGCGCCGGTGGCGGAAGATAATCAGCCCATCGCCAGCTTAAGCCGCAGCAGCGCGCAGTATTCCCTGTCTTACAACATGGGAGAGTTTGGCAACCTGGGCGCGGCCTGGCTGGATATCGAAAGTTTTGATGATAAGCACACCCGGCTGGTGAACCTGTTCTGGAGCAAAAATATCTGGGCCAACAGCAGCCTGTATCTCTCCGCCAGCCATGACCCGGCCCGGGATGGCTGGTCGCTGGCGATGTCGTTGCAGATCCCGCTCGGCAGGCTGCACAGCGCCGCGCTCAGCGTGGAATCGACGCCCGACGGCGGCAGCACCCAGCGAGTGAACTACAATCGCGCGAT
This sequence comes from Atlantibacter hermannii, assembly GCF_009907385.1. Lineage (GTDB taxonomy): Bacteria > Pseudomonadota > Gammaproteobacteria > Enterobacterales > Enterobacteriaceae > Atlantibacter > Atlantibacter hermannii_A. Next base: position 107,156 of record NZ_JAAATR010000105.1, on the reverse strand, counting down.
GCCCAGCGACGGCGGATTTAGCTATAACCTGGCCTATGCCCGCCAGTCGCGGGACCCGGACTACCAGCAGGCGACGCTCGGCTGGCGCAATAATAAACTGGAAGCCCAGGGCGGCATCTACGGCGATCGCGAGAGCTACACCAGCTGGGGCGAACTGCGCGGCGCGCTGGTGATGATGGATAACAAACTGTTCGCCGCCAATCAAATCAACGACGCTTTCGCGGTGATCAGCACCGACGGCCAGCCGGATATCACCGTCAACTTTGAAAATCAGCCGGTCGGGAAAACCGATGGCGACGGTTATCTGCTGATCAGCGGCGTTACCGCGTATTACCCGGCGAATTACAGCATTGATACGCTGGATCTGCCCGCCGACACCCGAATAAAAGAGACCGACCGGCGGCTGGCGCTGCGGCGCAATAGCGGTTATCTGGTGGAATTTCCGATGGAACAGGAGCGGGTGGTGAACGTGATCCTGCATGATGAAAACAACGAGGCGATCCCGGTTTCCAGCCAAATCCTGCGCCGGGGCCAGCCGCCGGCGCCGGTCGGTTATGACGGCCTGGCGTTTCTTGAAAACGTTGGTGAATACAACTCGTTCGAGGTGGCGTTGCCTGACGGCAGACGCTGTAGCGCCACGCTCGTGCTGGATAAGCCGCGTAGCCACCGGCTGGAAACTGAGGGGCCGATTATCTGTAAAGGGCTCGCGCCATGATGCGCCTGCTGCTATTTATCATCCTGCTGGCGGGCAGCGTCGCGGCGCAGGCGGACTGTCGTGTCTCTAATAACAACGCCGCGTTCGGTACTCAAACCTCATTTACCGTTAACAGCACCGTGCTTAACACTACTTCGGTGGTGACGCTCAACTGTGACAAAGTGCTGAACCTGTTGAATAACGATAACGTGACCATTACGCTGCTGAATGCCACTTCCAGCGCCGGCACCCGCGCGGCGTTACGCAATACCACCAATCCTGCATCTACCGATGTGATCCCCATTCAGCTGTGCGTCCAGTCCGGCTGCCCGGCGGGCAGTGAAATCCCGGTGAGCGGCAACTATCGTTTTAACGCAGGCGTGTTACTGGGCCTGCTGAACAGCCAGACTTACAATTTTCCGCTGTTTATTCGTACGCTTAACGGGCAAAACGTCAGCGCCGGGCTGTGGCAGGTCAACCTGACGCTGCGGGTGAACTTTAATATCTGCGCGGTGGGCGTGGCGGTCTGCCTGTCGTTGCAAACCGGCACGGTGGATATCACCACCCAAATCACGCTCTCCGTGACCAACGACTGCATCGCCATCGCCGCGCCCACGATCAATTTCAACAGCGCGCCGCTGGTCAAGGATTTTGCGCCAGTTTCGCAAGGTATTTCAATTACCTGTACCAAAGGCAGCGTCTATACCGTGGGCATTAATAACGGCCTTTACCCCAGCGGCAACGTGCGCAATATGGCCAGCGGCGCGAACCGGCTGAGCTATGAAATATTCAAGGGCAGCAGCATTAACCGCTGGGGCGTCTCAGGGACGGAGCGCTGGGCCAGCGCGGATTCGTCGCAACTGAGCACCGACGGGCTATTGCGCACCTATAACTACACCGCCCGGATCCTCGCCACCCAGAACACGCCGCCAGCCGGAAACTACAGCGATACGCTGGTGGTGGATATCGCTTTTTAAGCTCCTCCGAGCTGTGGCAAATTGCGGCCGGGCAATAAAGTTCCTTCGTTACGTGCCGATAACAGCGACAGTAGACCTGCTTAGAAGGCGTTATCTGTATGCTGAACCGTATTCGCGTCGTCACTCTGTTAATGGTTGTTTTGGTGGTGTTTGCCTTGCTGCAACTGATTTCCGGCGGCCTGTTCTTCACCTCGGTGAAAGACAGCCAGGAGACGTTCGGCACCTCGCATGAACTGCGGGTTCAGCAAGGGGAGTTAAACGAGGCGTGGGAGATGATGCTGCAAACCCGCATCAACCTGAGCCGCTCCTCGGCGCGCATGTTAATGACGCCGACAATCGAACAAAGCAGCGCAAAAACTGATTTACTCAACAGCGCCAAAGCCTCGCTGAAAAGCGCTCAGGAGCATTTTGCCGCCTTTCAGCAAAGCCACGTCACCTTACCGGCAATGATCCAGGCCATCGCGGAAGTGGAAAAAGCCTACCGGGAATATGACAGCGCGCTGAGCGAACTGGTGCAATTTCTTGAAACCGGCAATCTGGACGCCTATTTCGCCCAGGCCACCCAGGGAAAACAAAACGCGCTCGATAAAGCCATTAAAACGTACGAAGCGCTGAACATCGAACTCTACCAGGCTGCGTTTGAAACCAGCAAAGCGGATTATCGTCTGGCGCTGTGGCAACTGGGCGCGCTGGGCATCGCCCTGCTGGTGGTGATGGTGCTGGTGTGGTTCGGGATCCGAAGCGCCTTGCTGAACCCGCTAAGCCAGGTGATAGGCCATATCCGTAAAATCGCCAGCGGCGATTTAACCCCGAAACTCGCCATCGCCGGGCGCAACGAAATCACCGCGCTGGCCGACAGCGTCCAGCATATGCAGCAGGAACTGATCGACACCGTGACCAGCGTGCGCGAAGGCTCTGACGCCATCTATACCGGCACCAGCGAAATCGCCGCCGGGAATAACGACCTCTCTTCGCGCACCGAGCAGCAGGCGGCCTCGCTGGAAGAAACCGCCGCCAGTATGGAACAACTGACCGCCACGGTGAAACAGAACGCCGAGAATGCCCGTCAGGCGTCGCTGCTGGCGCAGAGCGCCTCAGAAACCGCCGGGCGCGGCGGCAAAGTGGTGGACGGCGTGGTCAATACCATGCACGACATTGCCGCCAGCTCGAAGAAAATCGCCGACATCACCAGCGTGATCGACGGCATCGCCTTCCAGACCAATATTCTGGCGCTGAACGCCGCCGTAGAAGCGGCCCGCGCCGGGGAGCAGGGACGGGGATTCGCGGTGGTCGCCGGGGAAGTCCGTAACCTCGCCAGCCGCAGCGCCCAGGCGGCGAAAGAGATCAAAGCGTTGATTGAAGATTCCGTGGCGCGCGTGGATACCGGCTCGGTGCTGGTGGAAAGCGCGGGCGACACCATGCAGGACATCGTCAATGCCGTAACCCGGGTCACCGACATCATGGGCGAAATCGCCTCGGCGTCGGATGAACAGAGCCGCGGCATCGACCAGGTGGCGCTGGCGGTTTCCGAGATGGACCGCGTCACCCAGCAGAACGCCTCGCTGGTGGAGCAATCCGCCGCCGCCGCCGTGGCGCTGGAAGAACAGGCCAGTCTGTTGACTCAGGCCGTTTCCGCTTTTCGTTTACACACACAACCAACAACACACCAGGACTCGCACGCGGTTCGCGACGAGCCCCCCCGAGGCGGCGCACCCGCGCTTACCCCTCGTAAGGCTCTCGCAGGCGGCCAGGACGACAACTGGGAAACATTTTAATAACCACCCTGAGTAGTTTGAGCGGTTGTATGGGCGACAGGGAGAAGGGACCAGGAACGGGGGAGCATACCCAACAATGCGGCAACTTGAAGTATGACGGGATTGAATCGGCAATGTTGCCATGTGGGAGAGTGAATGTTTAACCGTATCCGTATCTCGACCAGTTTGATGTTACTGATGATCCTCTGCGGAATATTGCAGATCAGCAGTAACGGCCTGTCATTCTGGGCGTTTCGTGATGACAACCAGAACCTGAAAATGGTGGAGGCCAGCAATCACCAGCGCGACACCCTGACACAGACCCGCGCGACGCTGCTGGAAGCGGGCACCGCGCTGAACCGCGCGGGCACCCTGACGGCGCTGAGCTATCCGCCGGAGGAGATCAAAGCGCTAATGACCGCCGCGCGCACCAGCCTTAAACAGGGGGACGCGCTGTTTGAGCAGTTTATGGCGATCGACGCCCTGACGGCAGACGGCGAGGCGATGAAAGCCTTGACAGCGCAGACCTTTAAAACCTGGCGGGATGACATTGAGCATCAGGCGACCTGGCTGGAAAGCAACCAGCTTTCTGATTTCCTGACCGCCCCGGCGCAGCAGTCGCAAAAGGCGTTTGACGCCAATTTTGACGCATGGCAGCAGCATATCAGCCTGTTTGTTCGCCAGGCGAGCGAAGACAGCCAGCTAAACCTGCGGATCTCCGGGCTGATTTTCGCCATTGGGACAATATCGGCGCTGGTGCTGCTGCTGGGCTCGCTGTGGTGGGTACGAAACATGGTCGTCACCCCGCTGGCCATCGTGCGCAGCCATTTCGACAGCATCGCCGAAGGCAATCTGGCGCGCACCATTGAGGTGTATGGCCGCAACGAGATTTCGCTGATTTTCGCCACCCTGAAGTCGATGCAAACCCGCCTGCGCGACACCCTGGGGCAGGTGCGCCAGGGCAGCCACGAAATGCATACCGGCATCGGCGAAATTGCCGCCGGGAATAACGATCTGTCGGCGCGTACCGAGCAGCAGGCGGCGTCGCTGGCGGAAACTGCCGCCAGTATGGAGCAACTGACCGCCACTGTCGGCCAGAACGCTGACAACGCGCGTCAGGCCTCGCAGCTGGCGCGCGACGCGGCGCAAACCGCCCAGCGGGGCGGCGATCAGGCGGCCAATGTTGCCAGCACCATGCGCGGCATTGAGGTGAGCTCGCAGAAAATCAGCGACATCACCAGCGTGATCGACGGTATCGCCTTCCAGACCAATATCCTGGCATTGAACGCGGCGGTAGAAGCGGCCCGCGCCGGGGAGCAGGGACGGGGATTCGCGGTGGTCGCCGGGGAAGTCCGTAACCTCGCCAGCCGCAGCGCCCAGGCGGCGAAAGAAATTAAGGTGTTGATCGACGAGTCGGTTTCCCGGGTGCAGCAGGGATCGCAACTGGTGGATACCGCCGCCAATACCATGTCGGAAATTGTTCGTTCCGTTACCCAGGTCAACGACATTATGGGGGAGATCGCCTCGGCTTCCGATGAGCAGCGCCGCGGCATTGAGCAGGTTGCCCAGGCGGTAAGCCAAATGGATCAGGTGACGCAGCAAAACGCCGCGTTAGTCGAAGAAGCCGCCGCCGCGACCGATTCGCTGTCCGGTCAGGCCGAGCGTCTCACCACGCTGGTATCGGCATTTAATCTTGAAAGTATTGTCCGGGAGGACAATGAAGTGGCAGTCACCCCGCAACGGGTGCCGGTTTTAACCTGAATCCATGTAAAGAAGGCGCTATGACATCATCACTGCCCAATGGGCAAACGTCATTACTGTTTCAGATGACCCAGCGCCTCGCGCTATCCGACGCGCATTTCCGTCGGATATGCCAACTGATTTATCAGCGCGCCGGGATTGTATTGGCTGAGCATAAAAGGGACATGGTTTATAACCGGCTGGTCCGCCGGTTACGCACCCTGGGTCTCGACGATTTTGGTCGCTATCTGAGTATGCTGGAAGCGAACCCGAACAGCGCAGAATGGCAGGCTTTTGTTAACTCATTAACCACCAACCTGACGGCGTTTTTCCGCGAGGCCCACCACTTTCCGGTGCTGGCCGACCATGCGCGCAAACGCAGCGGGGAGTACCGGGTATGGAGCGCCGCCGCCTCGACGGGGGAGGAGCCTTACTCTATCGCCATCACGCTTGCTGACGCGCTGGGCATCGCCCCGGGCCGTTTCAACGTGTTTGCCAGCGATATCGACACCGAAGTGCTGCAAAAGGCGCAGAGCGCAATCTACCGTCAGGAAGAGCTTAAGACCCTCTCTCCGCAGCAGTTGCAACGCTACTTTATGCGCGGCACGGGTCCTCATGAGGGGCTGGTGCGCGTGCGCAGCGAACTCGGCAACGCCGTCCAGTTCGCGGCGCTGAATCTGTTGGATAAGCAGTACAACGTACCCGGCCCGTTTGACGCCATCTTTTGCCGCAACGTGATGATTTACTTTGATAAAGAAACACAGCAGGAGATCCTCAAGCGTTTTGTGCCGTTACTCAAACCGGGGGGATTATTGTTCGCCGGGCATTCAGAGAATTTCAGTAATCTCAGCCGCGATTTCTGGCTCCGTGGTCAGACGGTTTACGCGCTGAGTAAGGAAAGACAATGAGTAAAATCAAGGTGCTGTCTGTAGATGACTCGGCGCTGATGCGTCAAATCATGACGGAAATCATCAACAGTCACAGCGATATGGAAATGGTGGCGACGGCGCCCGACCCGTTAGTGGCCCGGGATTTAATTAAAAAATTCAACCCGGACGTGCTGACGCTGGATGTGGAAATGCCGCGTATGGATGGGCTGGATTTTCTGGAAAAACTGATGCGCCTGCGGCCGATGCCGGTGGTGATGGTCTCTTCCCTGACCGGTAAAGGCTCGGAAGTGACGCTGCGCGCGCTGGAGTTGGGCGCGGTAGACTTCGTCACCAAACCGCAGCTTGGCATTCGTGAAGGGATGCTGGCGTACAGCGAAATGATCGCCGAAAAAGTGCGCACCGCAGCGCGCGCAAAAGTCGCGACCCGCGCCCAGCAGGCGGTTCCCGCAACGCTGAAGGCCGGCCCGATGCTCAGCTCGGAGAAGCTGATCGTCATTGGCGCGTCCACCGGCGGCACCGAGGCGATCCGCCACGTGCTGCAACCGCTGCCGCTCTCTTGCCCGGCGGTGCTGATTACTCAGCATATGCCGCCAGGGTTTACCCGCTCCTTCGCTGAGCGCCTGAATAAGCTGTGTCAAATCAGCGTTAAGGAAGCCGAGGACGGCGAGCGCGTACTGCCGGGCCATGCCTATATCGCGCCGGGCGACCGGCATATGGAGTTGTCGCGCAGCGGGGCGAACTATCAAATCAAAATTCACGACGGCCCGGCGGTGAACCGCCATCGTCCCGCCGTGGATGTGCTGTTTCATTCCGTCGCTAAACATGCGGGGCGCAACGCGGTGGGGGTGATCCTCACCGGGATGGGCAACGACGGGGCGGCGGGCATGCTGGCGATGCATCAGGCGGGCGCCTGGAACATCGCCCAGAACGAAGCGAGTTGTGTGGTGTTCGGCATGCCGCGTGAGGCCATCAATATGGGTGGCGTCAGCGAAGTCGTCGATCTAAGCCAGGTCAGCCAGCAGATGCTGGCGAAAATCAGTGCCGGACAGGCAATACGTATTTAATTAAGGAGTGTTTTTGATGGCGGATAAAGAGCTGAAGTTTCTGGTTGTGGATGACTTTTCCACCATGCGACGCATTGTGCGTAACTTGCTGAAAGAACTGGGCTTCAATAACGTAGAAGAAGCGGAAGACGGCGTTGACGCGCTGAATAAACTGCAGGCCGGCGGGTTTGGTTTCGTGATTTCCGACTGGAACATGCCGAACATGGATGGCCTGGAATTGCTGAAAACCATCCGCGCCGACGGCGCGATGGCGGCAATGCCGGTGCTGATGGTGACGGCGGAAGCCAAGAAAGAAAACATCATCGCCGCAGCGCAGGCGGGGGCCAGCGGCTATGTGGTGAAACCGTTCACGGCGGCGACTCTGGAAGAGAAACTGAACAAAATCTTCGAGAAACTCGGAATGTAAGGAGCTCCTGATGATGCAACCTGCAATAAAACCCAGCGAAGAACATTCCGCCGCCGATATTATCGCCCGCATCGGCAGCTTAACGCGTATGCTGCGTGACAGCCTGCGCGAGCTGGGGCTGGACCAGGCGATAGCCGAAGCCGCAGAGGCGATCCCGGATGCCCGTGACCGCCTTGACTATGTGGTGCAAATGACCGCCCAGGCGGCGGAACGCGCGTTAAACAGCGTTGAGGCTTCCCAGCCGCATCAGGAAGAGCTCGAGAAGGGCGCGAAAGCGTTGAGCAAACGCTGGGATGCCTGGTTTGAAAACCCGATTGAACTGAGCGACGCCCGCGAGCTCGTTACCGATACCCGTCAGTATCTGTCAGAGGTGCCGGGCCATACCAGCTACACCAACGCCCAACTGCTGGAAATCATGATGGCCCAGGACTTCCAGGATCTCACCGGCCAGGTGATCAAGCGCATGATGGACGTGATTCAGGAAATTGAACGGCAGCTGCTGATGGTGCTGCTGGAAAACATGCCGGAGCCGGGAACGCGCGCTAAACGCGAGAACGACAGCCTGCTCAACGGTCCGCAGGTGGATACCACCAAAGCGGGCGTGGTGGCGAGCCAGGACCAGGTTGACGATTTGCTGGATAGTTTAGGGTTTTAACACGTAAAGCCACTCTGTGAAGCAGAGTGGCTGTTAACCCCTGTTGAAATGAAGCGGGAACTGGTGAGGCTGCTGGCGTAAATGCAGCGTTAAGTCCTCATTTGGTTGATTATGCGCTAATGCCGCATGAAGTTTTGCCAGTTTTAATCCGTTGATAACCGGCGTCCGATAGTGCGCTAATTCGTAGCGCATCAGCATATCGCTCCGGTAATTGACCAGCGTCTCAACCAGGAACTGACACAGCTTCGGCCCAATTTTATCCACCTGTTTGCCATAAATGGTACGGAGAATTTTAACCAGCGCACCGATTTCATTAGGTGTGTATTCGAGCACCAGCTCCAGACGTTTTTCGATCAAATCATCAAGATAATTTTCCGGACTAATGACTTCCTTACGCTGAACATTATAAAGAATGGCATCCCAGGTCATTAGCGTTGTCTTTAACAGGCTGTGCGCATCTTCAAAGGGGATAATCTTTTGTTTGAACGCCCAGGTATCGGCAAGGCACCAGATATCAAAGTCGATGTTTTGATAACGAAATCGGATGCCGCCGAGCTTATTCATCTGGCATTGTTGGATGGGTGACTGTGCAAGGCGTGCCGTGAGTTCATGACGATCGGCATCGACTACGACGTCAATGTCTGAGCGAAAACCTTTACGTCCGAATAGCCCAATGTCGCGAATCATTCCGCCAAAAATCCAGGCGTGAGAACCTTGCGCCAAAGAAACAATTAACTCTCTGGCTGCTTTGCGTTCGTCACATGACGTAAAAAAAGCGTCAAGTCGACGTTTAAGCAGGTCGTGGCGAGAGGCGACTTTCATATTCATACAGCGATTTTAGCTCATCATGAAGGGTGATCAAATAGCTGTCTGTCATGCCCGATATCGCATCTGAAAGCAGCTGCGCCTCTTTGTAAAGCTGAGGGAGATCGTTTTTGTCATCCTCAAAAATGCGGCGGTAATTTTCTGAAATACGACCGTAGGCGTAGCGGCCAAACGGGGAGTTGGAAAGATACTCCTCGCGTGGTTCAAAAGCCGGGTCTGCTTTGCTTAACGCTTTTTCCCGATCGCGTTCCTGGGCAGTTTTATGACCATGAATGCCGACCCACAGCATATCCATGAGACCCTGAATAGCGTTAGAGCCTTTTAATTCCAGTTCGAGAACCGAGCGGTGTCGATAGCCGCGCGTTCTGTCGAAGTCTTTTAGCGCTTCACATAATTCAGCCGCCCTGCTGACGCCGATCAGATCGTTAATTTTGCAATCCGGTTGCAGCATTAACGAGTGATGTTCAAGAAAAGCATCGACGACACTGTTGACCATGGCGATGGAACATTTCACGCGGAACATTTGCATACTCATATCATTAAGCTCGGCAGGTGACAGCGCCTGGCGTAATGTATCGTATTCACTGTTTTTTTCTTCCGTTTCTTTTATGACGTGTTGAATAACGGGATCGTCGGGTTTTTTCCAGCAACGTAAATGGTTAATCAGATCCTGATACGAGGCCAGCGACTTTTTAACTGTATCTTCCGCATCCAGGATGGAATACGCGATGTCATCACAGGCTTCCATAATGTAAGTAAAGGGATGACGAAGGTTTTCTTTAAGCCCGGTTTCGCGCCATATTTCTTTCACGACCTTTTCTTCAGAATAGAAGTAGCCATGCTTTTTCCAGTGACTATCGCCGTATGAATAAGCATTACGCGGATATTTTATTAACGCCGCAAGCGTGGCATAGGTAAGATTGAGACCGAAATCGTCGTTAAGGATCTGGAGCTTGGTCACCAGACGGAGAGTTTGAGAGTTACCGTCAAAGTGGTAAAAATCCTTATAAATACCTTGTGGCGTTTGTTGGCTTTCTTGTTCAACGATTGCGGCCAAATTACGGGTGAACCAGGCTCTCATGGCGGCTTCCCCTTGATGACCAAAAGGGGGATTACCAAGATCGTGAGCCAAACCGATAGCCGCTAAAAGTGCAGGCACATCACGTTTAATCCGGGTGTCGCACAAGGAGCCAAAGAGGGTTTCTTTATAATCAAAGGCTAAGCGCATCCCAATTCCCCGGGCAAAGTTTGCCACTTCATGAGAATGGGTCAGGCGTGTGCGGACGCTGTCATTGCAGTCTAAAGGAAATACCTGCGTTTTGTCGGCGAGGCGACGTGTTGGCGCCGCAAATAATATGCGGTCGAAGTCTCGTTCAATTTCTTGTCGCCACTCGGTTTTCTGAGGCTGGTCGCGTGCGGTGATTCCATGCTGTAAGTGTACGGACTTTTTATCTTTACGACGACGACTATTAAGCAACTGCTCCCATTCCATTGGCATTGTCTCCGTATTCTCTGTTTTCGCCAGATTAACAGCTTTCGCAATTGTGAAATATGAATCCAATAATACTTTTTATTTCTTTGGGGAAGGCTCGCAAAATACATGCAAAGCGATGAAAATGCTTTGTATGCAAGGAGAAGTCCTGCTCAGGTAGCGAAACGAGACAATGAAAACGGGCGTACTGATACAGAATGTAAGGCCGCCAATCGACAGCGGCCTTAATTGTTAACGAAGCTGCCCAAATAACCGCGAAACATTCACGCCTTTCAAAAAGATAAACGCCAGCAGCAGCCCGCCCCACAGGGCCATAGTGATGTAACTGCTCACGCCGAGAATATTCAGGCCGCTCTCCAGCATTTGCAGCAGGATCAGCGCCATCACCATGCCAAATACCTTACCGAATCCGCCATCCGGGTTAATCCCGCCCAGTACCGCCGCCAGAATCGATACCAGCAGATAGGACTCGCCATACGAGGCTTTGGCGGAGTTAAGTTTTGACATCATCAGCAGCCCGGCGATCACACACAGCACCGATGACAGGATATACACCCCTATCAGCGTCTTGCGGGTGTTAATTCCTGAATAGTGGCTGGCCTGCTCGTTCGAGCCAATCAGGTAGATAGTGCGGCCGAATGCGGATTTTTCCAGAATGATCCACATCACAATGGCCACGACTATAAACACCAGCAGCGGCATGGGGATACCCAACACGCTGGAACTGTTGATCGACAAGATATAGTCCGGGAAATGGGTGATTGACGACCCGCGGGAAATCACGATGTTGATCCCGTTTAACAACGTCATGATCCCCAGCGTCGCCAGGATCGGCGAGACCCGTACTACCGCAATCAGCATGCCGTTGATAAACCCGATGGCCAACGCGGTGGCAAAACCGGCGAGTAAAACCAGCACCACGGCAAACGCCCCCGGCGGGTAGTGCGTCGCCACCCACGCCATAATCAGCGCGCAGGCGTTCATGGTGGCGATAATCGACAGGTTAATCCCGCCGGTCAGCATGGTGACCGCCATCGCCAGCGCCAGCACGCCGAGGATGGGCATCTGTGAGGCGATGGACTGAAAGTTGGCCGCTGACCAGAACACATTGGGGATCAGGAAGCTGAACGCCACGACGGTAACGCCAATCAGCACGCTCAGATAGATTTCAACGTTATCTTTGATTTTACGATTGCTCATAGCGCGACTCCCTGGGTTTTACGTTGGCCCCACGCGGTGGTGCTGATACTGATCACTATCACCAGACCGGTGACCACCGTGTGCCAGTAAGACGAGATCCCAAGCAAATTGAGGCCGTTCTGCAACACCGCCAGCAGGATCACCCCCAACAGCGTGCCGAGCAGCGTGCCGCGCCCGCCAATGATACTGGTGCCGCCCAGTACCACGCCGGCCAGCACCGTCAGTTCGTAGCCCAGCAGCGAGTCGGGCGCGACGGTCAGCACCGTGGCGGACTGCACCACGCCCGCGACGCCGGACATCAACCCCATATAGCCATACACGAACAACTGCAGTTTAAAGATGCCGAACCCCATGCGCGAAGCGGCTTCCCGGTTGCCGCCCATGGCGTAAATCATGCGCCCGATACTGGTTTTGTTCATGATGATGCCGGTGAGCGCCACCACCACGATCAGCGTCAGAATTTGCAGGCTCAGGCCATAGTCGTAGCCGTCGGCGGCGGTGAATTTAAACAGCATCACGCCCTGTTCAAACCATTCAGGGTAGCTGTACAACCAGACTCCTTTGGTGAGATACAGCAGCAGGCCATAGAAAATATTCAGGGTAGAAATGGTGATGATGATCGACGGGACGCTCAGCCGGTTCACCAGAATGGCGTTCACCACCCCCAGCAGCAGCCCAATGCCGCCGCTGAGCGCGAAGGCGAGGGCGAAGTTGCCGGTGGTGTTCTGGATCAGCGTCACCATTACGTACTGCGAAATAATGGTCATGGCGGGGAAGGAGATATCGATCCCGCCGGAAATCAATACGATAAACAGACCGCACGCCAGAATCGTCAGCATGGCGTAGTTGTTAATTAAATCGTAGATGTTACCCAGTGTCATAAAATCGGGGCTGGCAAACGTCAGGTAGCCGCCAATGATGAGGATGGTGATCCCCAAAAAGAGTTCATGCTTTTTTATGCCAAATTTATTAACCATTGACGACCTCTGCCAGCTCGGCTTCCGTGGTTTTTGAAGGCCAAAACTCCGCCGTCATTTCCCCTTTACGCATCACCAGGATGCGATGACTGTTAAAAAACGCCTCGTCGATCTCATCGGTCACCATCAGCACTGCAATGCCGTGCTGCGCAAGCGCATTGATAATCTGATAAATCCCCGCTTTGTTGGCAATATCCACGCCGACGGTGGGGGAGTCGAGAATTAACACTTTTGGTTTGATCGCCAGCCATTTTGCAATAGCGACGCGCTGGGCGTTGCCGCCGGACAGGGTATTGACCGGATGATGAACGCTGCCGATTTTTATGGTCAGTTGCTTGACCAAATCCTCTACCACCGCATCGGATTGACGACGGTCCAGCAGCCGCCACGCGGTTTTCAGCCGCGACAGCACGGTTGAGATAATGTTGTCGTTGATCGATTGCGCCATTACCAGGCCGGTGCCCATGCGGTCTTCAGAAACGTAACCGATCCCCGCATCGATGGCGTCGCGGTTGCTTTTAAAGTTTACCGGCTGGCCGTCGATCAGGATTTCACCGCGATCCGGGCGCGTCAGACCAAACAGGCTCAGGCACAGTTCAGTACGCCCTGCGCCCAACAGCCCGGTGATGGCCACGATTTCGCCTTTATGCACCCGCAGTGAGACGTCGTAATACTCGTCTTCGCGGCTTAAATGTTTGACCTCCAGCGCCACGTCGCCGAGCTGCTCCCGTGGCGTCAGGCACTGGTAAGAGAACGCCAGCCCGGTCATCAGAAACGCGAGCTTTTTATTATCGACTTCCGCCGCCGGATAGGTGCCGATGAGCTTGCCGTCTTTCAGTACCGTGATGCGATCGGAAATCGCCATCACCTCGACCAGGCGGTGGCTCACGAACACCACACAAATCTGGCGCTGTTTCAGATCGTTAACCACCTTAAGCAAGCCTTTCACTTCCTGCATAGTCAGCGAGGCGGTGGGCTCATCCATAATGATTAATCTGGCATCCTGCGCCAGCGCCCGACAGATGGCGACAATCTGGCGTTGCGCGATGGGCAGGGATTCTACTGTTGCATCGAGATCCAGCGTTGCGCCGATGCTTTGCAGCGTCGTTTCGGCAATCTCGCGGATTTCGCGCTGATTCACCCAGGACTTTGTATGGTACTGATGAATGGCGATGTTTTCGGCCACCGTCAGGTTAGGGAACAGCGACAGATCCTGATAAATCACCTGAATGCCCGCTTTGACCGAATCGACAGGCGAGAGGCGAGAAACCGGCGCGCCGTCAATCTCGATCTGCGCGCCGGGGTCGGGCTGATACACGCCGGAAATGATTTTAATCAGGGTCGATTTACCGCAGCCGTTTTGTCCGGCCAGACAATGCACTTCTCCGGGCAACAGGGTCAGCGCGACGTTATCCAGCGCTTTAACGCCGTAAAACGTTTTGCTGATGTTGGCCAGCGAAATAAAAGGCTTCATGACCACCTCACAGAGACAATTATCGCCGGGCGTGAGAGCGACCGGCGAACAAGCAAATAATCGGCTCCGGCGCGTGGGTGAACCGCGCGCCGGAGCAACGCCTTGATTAATAGAGGCTATCGATATTGTCATTGGTAACGCGCAGGACGTTATGGAATTTAATGATGCGTTTATCGGTATCCACGTCGGCTTTGCCCAGTTTCGGGATATCCAGACTTTGTTTGATCTCTTCGCCTTTGATGACCTTATCCGCCACCGCCGTCAGCGCATAGCCTGCGGTAGCCGGATCATAGGTTACGCCCATGGTGATATCGCCGCTCTTGATCAACGATGCCGCCTGTGACGGGATCATCATGCCGAATACGAACACTTTGCCGCGCGCGCGTTTCTCTTTCACCGCACGACCGGCGCCGATGGGACCCTGAGAACCGAAGGAGATCACCCCTTTCAGGTCAGCGTGCGCTTTCATCAGATCAAGCGTGGTGCGACGGGCGTCATCGATGTTTTCCGCCACCGGCATGCGGGTGGTGACTTCATGCATCTCCGGATAATGTTCTTTCTGGTATTTCACGAACAGGTCAGCCCACAGGTTATGTTGAGGCACGGTCAGGCCGCCAACGTAAATCACATAGCCGCCTTTGCCGCCCATGGCCTTCGCCATTTCCTCTACGTTATCGGCCGCGAATTTTTCGTTATCGATGATTTCGACGTCCCAGTTAGCGGACGGCTGCCCCGGCGATTCGTTGGTCAGCACCACGATGCCCTGATCGCGCGCTTTCTTGAATACCGGTTCCAGCACATTGGCGTCGTTCGGGACGATAGTGATGGCGGAGACTTTTTTGGCAATCAGGTCTTCAATAATTTTAACCTGCTGCGGGGCGTCGGTACTGGAAGGGCCAACCTGATAAGCGTTGATGCCTAAATCTTTCCCGGCGTTGGTGACGCCTTCGCCCATACGGTTAAACCACGGCATACCGGCGATTTTGGAGATATTGACGACTTCCACCTCTTTCGCCATCGCGGAAGTGGCGCAAACCATTAAGCCGAGCACGCTGGCGGATAATAATTGTTTTAAATTCATCTTACTCATCGAACACCTCTGACTGGTGACATAAGTTATAGGGTTAATGGTGCAAACACGTTGTTACCGGGGTAAGTCGCTGTTATGTGATGTAAAGCCGAAATGAGCCCTTCACAAATTCAAGGCGTGTAGTGGAAATTAACTGCCGGATGAGAGTATCCCTGTTACTCATGCATTCCCTTAAGACACTTCTTAGGCGACTTAACGACTGTAGGAGTTACAGAATGAAAAAGTTATGTGTTTTATGGTCATAGTTATGGATAAAACGGTTGCAAAATTGTTTTGAGAAGATGATCACATTTGGTAGGGCAAATGTTGCAACCTGTTGCAGATAATGTGCTTTGGATCGGCTGTAAACCTGTTAAATCTGGGGGTTGTGGAATCGCTTTCACAAACACTACCTGTAAAAAAGTTAAATAAACGTGACGCGTGTACAATTTTCTCGTGTCAGGGATATGGACAGGACTGTTATGGCAGCAATGCTGCTTTTTATCCCGGTTGCAGCAGTCTGCCGTCGCGCGTGACTTAATTTACATCCAGAATTCCTCGCGTTTCCCTCCGCTTTTCCGGCGATTGAATTCGGGCGTTATTACGCATAATGGCGATATGACATTACGGAATCTCCATTGTGGCTGAAGATAGCGACCAGGAAAAAACAGAGGCCCCCACACCCCACCGGCTTGATAAGGCGCGTGAAGAGGGGCAGATCCCCCGTTCCCGTGAACTGACCTCGCTGCTGATGTTGCTGGTGGGGATCAGCATTCTGTGGATTGGCGGAGAGCCCGTGGCCCGCAAACTGGCGGCGATGCTCACCGCAGGCCTGCATTTCGACCACAGTATCATCAATGACCCTGGCCTTATCGTTAGCCAAATCAGCAGCCTGATTAAACAGGCCATGCTGGCCCTGTTGCCGCTGCTGGTGGGCCTGGTGCTGGTGGCGATGGCCGCCCCGATGCTGTTAGGCGGCGTGTTGTTCAGCGCCAAATCCCTGGCGTTTAACCCGGGCAAACTCAACCCCATCGCCGGGATCAAACGGCTGTTCTCCGCTCAGGCGCTGGCCGAGTTGGTCAAGGCGGTGCTGAAAGCCACGCTGGTGGGCAGCGTCACGGCCTGGTATCTGATGCACAACTGGCCCGAGATGCTGCGGCTGGTCAGCGAAGCGCCCATCGCCGCGCTGGGCAACTCCCTGAATCTGGTGGCATTGTGCGGCCTGCTGATCGTGTTGGGCCTGATCCCAATGGTTGGCTTTGACGTGTTCTGGCAAATCTACAGCCACATCAAAAAACTGCGCATGACCCGTCAGGATATCCGCGACGAATTTAAAGATCAGGAAGGCGACCCGCATGTAAAAGGGCGCATCCGCCAGCAGCAGCGCGCCGCCGCGCGTCGCCGCATGATGGCCGACGTGCCCAAAGCCGACGTGATCGTCACCAACCCGACCCATTACGCCGTGGCGCTCAAGTACGACGAAAACAAAATGAGCGCGCCAAAAGTGCTGGCGAAGGGCGCGGGCCTGGTGGCGTTACGCATCCGCGAAATTGGCAATGAACACCGCATCCCGATGCTGGAAGCCCCGCCGCTGGCGCGTGCGCTCTGGCGCCATGCCGAAATCGGCCAGCAGATCCCCGGCCAGTTGTACGCCGCCGTGGCGGAAGTGCTGGCCTGGGTATGGCAACTGAAACGCTGGCGACTGGCTGGCGGATTGATCCCCAAGAAACCGCAAAACTTACCGGTGCCTGAGGCGCTGGACTTTATGAATGAGAAGGACACCGATGGCTAATCTGGTGGCGATGCTGCGCCTGCCCAGCAATTTGAAAACAACCCAGTGGCAGATCCTGGCCGGACCGGTACTGATCATGCTGATCCTGTCGATGATGGTATTGCCGCTACCGGCTTTCGTCCTCGACCTGTTGTTTACCTTCAATATTGCGCTGTCCATCATGGTGCTGTTGGTGGCGATGTTCACTCAGCGCACCCTGGAGTTCGCGGCATTCCCGACGATCCTGCTGTTTACCACCTTGCTGCGCCTGGCGCTCAACATCGCCTCCACGCGTATCATCCTGATGGAAGGCCATACCGGCGGCGCGGCGGCGGGTAAAGTCGTCGAGGCCTTCGGTCACTTTCTGGTGGGCGGTAACTTCGCGGTGGGCATCGTGGTGTTTATCATCCTGGTGATCATCAACTTTATGGTGATCACCAAGGGTGCCGGGCGTATCGCGGAAGTGGGCGCGCGTTTCGTACTCGACGGTATGCCGGGCAAACAGATGGCGATCGATGCCGACCTCAACGCCGGGATTATCGGCGAAGACGAAGCCAAAAAGCGCCGTTCCGAAGTAACCCAGGAAGCCGATTTCTACGGCTCCATGGACGGTGCCAGTAAATTTGTGCGCGGTGACGCCGTGGCGGGGCTGTTGATCATGGTTATCAACATCGTCGGCGGCCTGCTGGTGGGCGTGATCCAGCACGGAATGCCGATGTCGCAGGCGGCGGAAAGCTACACCCTGCTGACCATCGGCGACGGCCTGGTGGCGCAGATCCCGGCGCTGGTGATTTCGACCGCCGCAGGCGTCATCGTTACCCGCGTCAGCACCGAGCAGGACGTCGGCGAGCAGATGGTCGGCCAGCTGTTCAGCAATCCGCGCGTGATGCTGCTCAGCGCCGCCGTGCTTGGGCTGTTGGGCCTGGTGCCGGGGATGCCCAATCTGGTGTTCCTGCTGTTTACCGTGGCGCTGTTGGCCCTGGCCTGGTGGATGCGCGGAAGAGAGACCGCAGAAGCCCCCGCGCCGCAGCAGGTCAAGCAGCCTGAGAACCCCCAGGCGGTGGAAGCCACCTGGAGCGACGTTCAACTGGAAGATCCGCTGGGCATGGAAGTGGGCTACCGACTGATCCCCATGGTGGATTTCCAGCAGGACGGCGAACTGTTGGGCCGCATCCGCAGTATTCGTAAGAAATTTGCCCAGGATATGGGCTTCCTGCCGCCGGTGGTGCACATCCGCGACAATATGGATCTTCCCCCGGCGCGCTATCGTATTCTGATGAAAGGGGTAGAAATTGGCAGCGGCGACGCCTATCCGGGCCGCTGGCTGGCGATTAATCCCGGCACCGCCGCAGGCACGCTGCCGGGCGAACAAACCATCGACCCGGCCTTTGGCCTGGCGGCGATCTGGATTGAAAGCGCCCTGAAAGAGCAGGCGCAAATTCAGGGCTTTACCGTGGTGGAAGCCAGTACTGTGGTGGCGACCCATCTCAATCATCTTATCGGCCAGTACGCGCCGGAGCTGTTTGGCCGTCAGGAAGCGCAACAGCTTCTCGATCGCGTCACCCAGGATATGCCGAAGCTGACCGAGGATTTAGTGCCCGGCGTGATCACACTGACTACGCTGCATAAAGTGCTGCAAAGTTTGCTGGCGGAAAAAGTGCCGATCCGCGATATGCGCACCATTATTGAAACCCTGGCGGAGCACGCGCCGCTGCAGAACGATCCCCATGAACTGACCACCGTGGTGCGCGTGGCGCTGGGCCGCGCCATCACCCAGCAGTGGTTCCCGGGCACCGGCGAAGTGCAGGTGATCGGTCTGGACACCGCGCTGGAGCGTCTGCTGCTGCAAGCCCTGCAGGGCGGCGGCGGGCTGGAGCCAGGCCTGGCGGATCGCCTGCTGGAGCAGGCGCAGGAAGCCTTACAGCGTCAGGAAATGTTAGGCGCGCCGCCGGTGCTGCTGGTGAACCATGCGCTGCGCCCGCTGCTGTCGCGCTTTTTGCGCCGCACCCTGTCGCAGCTGGTGGTGCTCTCTAATATGGAGCTGTCGGAAAATCGCAATATCCGCATGACGGCGATAATCGGAGGTAAATAATGCGCGTACTGGCGGGATTAGTGCTGCTCGCGCCGCTGCTGTCTCACGCGGCGGAAGGGGCGTGGCAACGCAGCGCCGTGGGGGCAACGCTCGGCTGGCGCGGCCAGGCGGTCTCTTCGCCGCCGCTGGCCCCCGCGCAGCCGGTATCCGGAATAATGACGCTGGTGGCCTGGCGTTATGAACTGACGGGCCCGATGCCCGCCGGATTGCAGGTGCGGCTGTGTAGTACTAATCACTGCGTGCCGATTGAGGGGCAGAGTGGGACTACTCAGGGTTTCAATAACATCGCCGCCAGCGAGCCGCTGCGTTTTATCTGGGAGGTCCCCGGCGGCGGCAAACTGTTCCCGGTGTTGCGGGTGCGCTCTAATCAGGTGATCGTGAATTATCGCTGAGGGCAGCGTCACGGCGCAGGCCTTGCGCCGTGACGGATTAAATTAATGGATAGTCGGTTACATCACCCCTTCGAGCGCCAGGTATTGCAGTAGCATGATGGTCTTGGCATCGACAATTTTTCCCTGCTTAATCGCAGTGAAGGCGTCATCGAAACCCAGCTCGACGGTTTCGACGTCTTCACCTTCCTCTTCAATACCGCCGCCCGTGCTGGCGAACTGGCTGGCATCGTATTCGGCAATAAAAAAGTGCAGCTTTTCGGTTACGGAGCCGGGGCTCATAAACGCCTCGAACACTTTCTGAACCTTGTCGAGACGATAGCCGGTTTCTTCTTCCGCTTCCGCTTTGATGCGTGTCTCAGGGTCAAGATTGTCCAGCAACCCGGCGGCTGCTTCCAGCAGGAACCCGTCATGATCGTTGAGAAAGGCCGGGAGGCGGAACTGGCGCACCAGTATCACGCTGCGCTTCGCACGGTTATACAGCAGGACCGTCGCCCCGTTACCACGATCGTAGGCTTCGCGCGTTTGCCGCTGCCAGTTGCCGTCCCGGCGTAAAAAATCAAAGGTGTATTTTTTCAGGACATACCAGTCATCGGATAGCGTCTGGCTGTCGAGAAGACGAATTCGCGTAGGTTCAGATTGCATTTTGCCACCTCCATCAGTAAGGTTGCACGATAACGCGCTCATTCGTGCATATTCAATCTCATTCGTGCGATATCGTGCAAGAGGGTTTATGCTCACTCCACAACGTAAAAAAAAGATCCTCGAATTGCTTGCCGCGCAGGGGCAGGTGCTTTCGAAGCAATTAAGCGAAACCTTTGCCGTCTCCGAAGATACTGTTCGGCGTGATTTACGGGAGTTGTCTGCGCAAGGACTGTTGCAGCGGGTGCACGGCGGCGCGCTGCCGGCTTCAGCCGCTATCGCCACCTTTGCGGAACGCAAAAATCTGTCGCTGGACATCAAACAGCGGCTTGCCCGCAAGGCGGCGGAGCTGATTTTGCCGGGACAGGTGGTGCTGATTGACGGCGGCACCACCACCGGCGAACTGGTGAAATGTTTGCCGCCTGATTTAAACATTACGGTGGTCACGCACAGTCCGGGGATTGCGCTTGGACTTATCGACCATCCGCTCATCGAAGTGGTGCTGATAGGTGGGCGACTGTTTAAACACTCTGTTGTGGCTGTCGGCGCCGCCACGCTGGAAGGGCTGGAGAAAATTCATGCCGATGTGTGCTTTTTAGGGGTGACCGGTATACATACCGAAGCGGGGCTGACCACCGGCGATTTTGAGGAATCGTGTATTAAACGCGTCCTTGCAGGCCGCGCGGCCGAAACGATTGTGATGGCGTCCCCGGAAAAGTTGAATACGGCTTCTCCCTGGGCGATAGGCGATATTTCGCTGATGAATACACTGGTGGCGGCGAAGGAAACGGAGGAACACGTGCTGCGCTCGTTTGCGGAGCGAGGGGTTGATGTCGTGAAGGGGTAGAGTGGGGTTGTTAGTTACAACATACTTTTTGTTGGCGATGATTTAGCGCGGCATCGATGTTGGTTACGGTTTTGAAGGCTGAAAGGGCTGGAGTGAGGGAACAGGTGGTCGACCCCGGTCGGGGATTCTCATCCCCCCCAGGCATGGAGCGGATAAGAAAAAGGCCCGTACTGTGTACGGGCCTTTTTCAGGAATATGGCGGTGAGGGGGGGATTCGAACCCCCGATACGTTGCCGTATACACACTTTCCAGGCGTGCTCCTTCAGCCACTCGGACACCTCACCATATTGTCGTCCCGTTCTGTCCGGGACGGGCGCTAATGTAGGGAAATCCTGCTGCGCCGTCAATCAACTTTTCGCGTTATTGCGCGCGTTTAATCAAACTTCAAACAACCTGCTTCTTAAAACAGCAAATTGATGAAATTCAGGGCAATGCGGCTTGCATCTGCCAGGGTTTGCCGCGATCCTGGTATAAAAAGAGGAGACGCTATGGACATCATTTTTTATCACCCCACCTTTGATACGGGCTTCTGGCTCGAAAAATTACATCAGGCGCTGCCGCAGGCTCGGGTACGTGAGTGGAAACCCGGCGATAATGACCACGCAGACTATGCGCTGGTCTGGCACCCGCCCGTTGAAATGCTCAGCGGGCGCAAAACCCTGAAAGCCGTTTTCGCGCTGGGCGCGGGTGTGGATTCTATCCTCAGCCAACTGCAACAACATCCCGAGATGCTGCCGCCGGGCGTGCCGCTGTATCGCCTCGAAGATACCGGT
Source organism: Atlantibacter hermannii (assembly GCF_009907385.1). Taxonomy (GTDB): domain Bacteria; phylum Pseudomonadota; class Gammaproteobacteria; order Enterobacterales; family Enterobacteriaceae; genus Atlantibacter; species Atlantibacter hermannii_A. Next base: position 85,425 of record NZ_JAAATR010000105.1, on the reverse strand, counting down.
ATGGCCCTGCAAATGCAGGAGTATGCCGTAAGCCAGGTGCTGCACTGGTTCCGGCGCTTCGATGATTACCAGGTGCAGAAACAGCAGGGCGTCTGGAACCCGCTGGATGACTATACCCGTGAAGAATTTTCCATTGGTATCCTCGGCGCTGGCGTTCTGGGCGGCAAAGTCGCGGAAAGCCTGGTCGCCTGGGATTTCCCGGTGCGCTGCTGGAGCCGCAGCCGCAAAAATTATCCCAGCGTTGAGAGCTTTGCAGGCCATGACGAGCTGGACGCGTTTCTCTCCGGCACCCGCGTGCTGATAAATCTGCTGCCGAATACGCCGGAAACCGTCGGCATTATTCATCGTCAGCTGCTCGATAAACTGGCGGATAACGCCTATGTCATCAACCTGGCGCGCGGTGTTCACCTGGTGGAAGAGGATTTACTGGCCGCGCTGGACAGCGGCAAACTTAAAGCGGCGATGCTGGATGTATTCAACCGCGAGCCGTTGCCCGCCTCAAGCCCGCTCTGGGCGCATCCGCGCGTGATAATAACCCCGCATGTCGCCGCCGTGACCCGTCCGCTGGAGGCGATCGCCTGTATCAGCCAGACCATTACCCGTCTCGATCGCGGCGAGATCCCCGCCGGTCAGGTGGATCGGAAACGCGGCTATTAACAGCCCGCCCGGCGGCCCTCGCCGGGCATTTCGTGAGCTTCAACGCTGAAACTGGTATCCTTAGTGAAAACGCAAGAGGAGAAAACCATGTATCCCGTTGACCTGCATATGCATACCGTCGCCAGTACTCACGCTTACAGCAACCTTCATGACTATATCGCTGCGGCAAAGCAAAACGGCATCAAGCTGTTTGCTATTACCGATCACGGCCCGGACATGGCGGATGCGCCGCACCACTGGCACTTTATCAATATGCGTATTTGGCCACGCGTGGTGGATGGCGTAGGGATTTTGCGCGGCATTGAAGCCAATATCAAAAATACCGCTGGCGAGATCGACTGCACCGGTCCGATGCTGGATGCGCTGGATTTTATTATCGCCGGTTTCCACGAGCCGGTGTTTCCGCCCCAGGATCGCGACACCCATACCGAAGCGATGATCGCCGCCATGGCGAACGGTGATGTCCATATGATCAGCCACCCCGGCAACCCGAAATTCCCGGTGGATATTGACGCCATCGCTGAAGCCGCTGCGAAGTATCACGTGGCGCTGGAAATCAACAACTCGTCCTTTTTACACTCCCGCAAGGGTAGCGAGGCCAACTGTATCAGGATCGCGGCTGCCGTGCGCGACGCAGGGGGTTGGCTGGCGCTCGGCTCTGATTCCCATACGGCATTTACCCTGGGTAATTTCGATGAAAGCCTGAAAATTATCCGCGCCGTTGATTTTCCGGAAGAGCGGATTCTTAACGTCACGCCACGCCGTTTTCTGAATTTCCTTGAATCACGCGGCAGGGCGTCTATCCCTGAATTTGCAGATTTCTAATCCCATCCATGGAATGTTTATGAACGAATTTTCTATTATTTGCCGCCTGTTAGGCTCCCTTTATTATCGCCACCCCAGCGATCCGGTCATGGCGCCGATTTTCACCTTGATCAACGAGGGAAAACTGGCGCAGAACTGGCCGCTGGAACAGGACGAACTGCTGGCGCGGTTGCAGAAAAGCGTGGACCTGCCCGCGTTGACGGCAGACTACGATGCGCTGTTCGTCGGCGAAGCGTGTCGCGTGCCGCCCTACGGTTCGCAATGGCAGCAGGAGAAGCAGGAAGCGGATGTTCGGTCCTTTCTGCAAACTCGCGGTATGCCGCTGGGCGAAACGCCGGCGGATCATATCGGCACGCTACTGCTGGCCGCCTCATGGCTGGAAGATAATGCCGCAGATGACGAGAGCGAAGCGCTGGAAACCCTGTTTGCCGACTATCTACTGCCGTGGTGCGACACCTTCTTTGGCAAAGTGGAGGCAAATGCCACTACCGCCTTCTGGCGCACCCTTGCCCAGTTATCCCGTGAGGCCGTACTGGCAATGTGGGACGAGTTGACCGAAGAGAGCGAAAAAAAGTGACATAAATCACATTATTTATGTAACGCCACTCTTCAAATTGCAAAATATGTGCGGCATATCTCACCAGTAGCCAGGGCTTCTGATAAGATACGCCGCCATGAACATACTCATTTCTTTAGCACTGACGACAGGTATCCTCTCCGGCCTTTGGGGCTGGGTGGCGATTTCTCTTGGTCTGATTAGCTGGGCGGGCTTCCTGGGATGTACCGCCTATTTCGCCTGCCCGAAAACCGGCTTTAAGGGTTTGTTGATGACGGCCTGCACCCTGTGCAGCGGCGTGTTGTGGGCGCAGGTGATCATTCATACCAGCGCCATGGCACCGCAGTTTTCTGTTTTAGGCTATGTCATTACCGGCGTGGTGGCGTTCCTGATGTGCGTTCAGGCAAAGCACCTGTTGCTGTCGTTTGTGCCGGGCACCTTTATTGGCGCCTGTGCCACTTTTGCAGGGCAGGGGGACTGGCAAGTGATTATCCCATCATTACTGTTAGGCCTGCTGTTTGGCTTCGCCATGAAAACCAGCGGTCTCTGGCTTGGCAGCCGCAGTGAGAAAAAAGCCCTGGCGCAAAACGAAAAAAAACCAGCCTGAGCTGGTTTTTTTATTGGTGCGGTTAGGTATCAGGATTCCGGCGGCGTCGCCATATCCCGGTACTTCGCCAGCACTTTATTATTCATGTCAGCCGGGTTTTGCAGATCCCACAGTCCGCGATTAATCCCGTCATTCACCAGATAGATCACCCCGGTTTCAATAGCCGACATCAGGCACATCATCACAGGCTCATTCGAGGTGTAGCCCATTTCGCCTTCCAGCAAACGTTGATAATCAATGAAGCGGAACACCCCAGCCTGCACTTCATAGGACAGGATCGTTTTGCTGGTATTCACCGATGACAGCACTTCACCCGTGCTCACATTGACCACACGTAAGTTCACGGCAATCTGGTCCAGCTGATACTGCGTATCCGCACCTATCCCAAAGTAACGAGCCCCGACGCCGCCAGATTTAACGTTGCTTTCATAACCGATAATCGAGCCTTCGATCATGATATTCGCCGCGCGCAGCGAGTCCAGTGGCATACGGTTGTTCGGTGCGACGGTGCCGTTTTCCTGCGCGGCGCGGATGATTTTACGTTCGTTGAGCAGGTTTTGCAGACCCTGGCGTTCCAGTGGGATAAACCACTTCGAATCTTTCAGCGCGGTCACCAGCATGGAGGTGGCGCTCTGCGGCACGGCGGTTGAGAAGTTACTTGCCGGGTAAGGCTTGAACTGCCCGGTTTCATCCTGAATGTTATACACCGACACGTAGAGCTTGCCTTTTGGATCGGGGAGCTTCACCAAATCGCGATAGCTTTGTGCGCGGGGCATCAGAGTGGGTTTTGCCGCTTCTTTTGGGGGAGCGGTTAAACAGCCACTTAATAACGTCACTGCCAGAAGTAAAAGTAAGCGCTGCATGATAAGAATCCTTTTTAACCAGATTATTCTGTGCCGGAGCTGTACTGTAATCCCGATACCTCAATGACAGAGGTTCTCCCGGTCTTACGGTCGGTGACGTTCAGCTGCAACTGTCCGTCGCGGTTCGCAATATCGACGATATAATCGCTGGTCACCATTCTGCCCGGCGTGCCGGTACTGATATTCGACATCAGGTTCCCCAGCACCTGGGATTGCAGAGCCTGACTGAAGCTATCCAGCGCGGTTGGGGCTTCGTAGCCTAAATCGTCGTCATAACTGGGATCTTTGTACGAGTTTTGCGCCTGCGCGCTGTTTAATAAAAAAGCGCCGTTATTCGGGTTACCGCCAAAATTCGGGTTGCGGAATTGAAACGTCATATTTCCGCCCCACGACAGTGGCGCAATTAACATCAACGAAATCATGCCGTATGCGAGACGCATGTCAGCCTCCTGAATAGGTTTTATTGAGAATTAAAATTCATCGCTGGTTAAATCACCGGTACTCAATAACACTTTATCTATTTGACGACGCTGCAATGCTTCCTGTGTCTGCGCAAGTGCAATATCGACGTTTTGGTCAAAGTCTCGTTTTGTAGGGAACAGAAAGAGTTGGAAAAGCACTTCCTGATCCAGAGTAATGGTTATCCAGCTTCCCCAACGGGCGCTGGGCCTTTCATTAATTGACAGGTTTCCGGGATATGAACTTTCCCATTTATGGCTAAATTCACGATAAAAATCATGACCAATAGACGAAACGGTACGGTCGGTTAATAATCCCGGGACTTCCACTTCTACGGCGTGTGCAGTCGTAGTGGCCCAGAAAATTCCGCAGGCCACCAGTAAAAGTTTAAGGTTTTTCATGGCTTATCGCCTGAGGTTATCGTTCGCCCACGAAACAGCTTGAGTACGGTTTTTTACCGCAATCTTCTTAAATAAATTATAAAGATGGGTTTTGACCGTGTTTTCGCTAATAAATAAGGCCTGAGCGATTTCAATATTTGAAGCGCCGACGCGTAATTTATTAAGGATCTCTTTCTCACGATGCGTAAGCAGCGTGGATTCACCGCCGTTATAACGATAATTACCCGAATGAGTAATCAAATAACTGGCAAGCTTTTGCGAAAAATAGCATTCGCCGCGCAGTACGCCTCGCATCCCTTCGATAACACAGGACTGGTCTTCATGGGCGTAAAACACCCCATGAATATGCGGCCAACCCTCGATTTCTCGAAACGGATATTCATCGGGTGTATTCAGTAACACGATCTTGAGATTGATGTTCTTGCGGCCTAAATTATCCTGCCAGTATTGAATCAGCTTCTTATCAGCTTCCATCATATCAAGCAGAATCAAACTGTTAGCTGCAATATCATCAACGGAGCGCTGAATATTATGCAGTTTGCCGTTTATGCCAAGAGATGATTTTAAATGCTGTAATAACGCTGTCGCCTGTAAGGACGGTTTAGTAATCAAGAACAACGTTTGGCCATGCATGCTCTGGACTTCACTGTACATGATGAAACCCCACTGTTTTTTATATTGACACCTGGCAGCTGGGCTGAATAGATATTCAGCCCACCAGAAGTACTGTCAGATGCTGCACTGCTGTGTATAGAAAAATAATCAATCATCCCCGGAGAGGGTGATGAAAAAGAGAGACATTTATTTGTACTGCTGAATTCAATCTAGCCATTACTAATCTTAAATCAAGTGTTAAAGATGTTACAGAATGTAAAATCGAATATACAAATGTTAATATGTCCGTTTTATAAATGAAAAAATTAATAGAGAAGTTGTACATTTTTAATGATTTGCATCATTTTTAAAATCATACAAATAATTATAAATTTATGATTTTATGGTTTTTTTGTATTTTGCGCGCAAAATGTATTACCTCTAATCTTCAGTGTCACCCTGACAACAGCGAGGCTTTAGGTTTTGTATAGATAATGAGTTCGCCGTGACAGAATCATCAGCCGTTTTTTTTGACAGGCATCTCACCCCTGTTTTTTCCGCTTCGCTTGTTAACCTGGGCTGAATCTTTGACTTCCACGCTGCCGCCTTTGCTAAAGAAATATTTTCCTTCTTTATTACCCAATCTCATTCTCATACTTTTTAGTGACGGAATAAGAAAAAATACGACTCGCGGGTGAGATATTAAATATGTTTCCCCGGACATACTCTTCTCCGTAACGCAGCAATAACATTTTGTTAGTTGTGTTTACAAATTAGAAATGATTGAAAGGATAATTGCATTAATTATCCTGCCAGCCCAAGGTGACAACATGAAAAACAAATTGTTGTTGATGATGTTGACTATATTGGGTATGCCCGCTGTGGCTTATTCATATAGTAATGATCTTGCGGCAGCAGAATATAACTTTGCTGTGAATGAATTAAGCAAGTCTTCATACAATCAGGCAGCGATTATTGGTCAAGACGGTTCTCATAATAGAGCCGATACTCGCCAGGATGGCCATAAGTTACAAACCGTGGTGGTCCAAAACGGCACGGGTAACAGAGCAAATGTAGACCAATCAGGAAATTACAATCTGACGTATGTCTCTCAGGACGGTTTCCGTAATGATGCGGATATACAGCAGAATGGGTTCGGTAATAGCGCGATTGTTATTCAAAAAGGCTCGAATAACAGAGCGAACGTTACCCAATATGGTACGCAAAAAACCGCAGTTGTTGTTCAAAAGAACTCGTTTATGAATATACGCGTTACACAACGCTAATTCTGAGCGACTTAATATCAATCCGATGGGGGTTTTACCATGAAATTATTCAAAGTGGCAGCAGTTGCAGCATTAGTGGTTATCTCTGGCAGCGCGATGGCAGATCGTAATGACTGGCGTCCTTCTCAGTCTGGCGCTGAGTTGAAAATTTATCAGGATGGCGCTCATCATGTTGTGAATTCAGTTCAGACTGGTGCTGACGGCTCCCTGGTGGATATTAACCAAACGCATTATAACAACTTCGCGAATGTTCAGCAGTCTGCTAAAGACAGCAACATTTGGCTGGATCAGGACGGTGTGAAAAACACCGCCGATATTAAACAGCCTGGCGGTTTTGGCTCTGATACCGATGTTACCCAGAAAGGTAACTACAACGCTGTGAACGTGAATCAGAATGCTATCCGTTCTGATATCACTATCAGCCAGCGCGGTAACTCTCACTACGCTAACGTTGTTCAGACTGACAACTACGCATCAGCGGACGTGACTCAACGTGGTTACAATAACTTCGTGAATGCTGCTCAGTACTAATCGTACAACGCATTAAGAACAGGGCTTCGGCCCTGTTTTTTTTGGAGGTCAGTTATGTACACCATGGTGTTACTCGCCGCGCTAACCAACCAAATCGTGTTTGACGCCCAACAGCAAGGATCTATCTGGACCATCATACCGCAGGTGATGCTGACCCAGGACTGCGAATGCCAAATCCAGCTTGAGGCCGTACGCAAAGGCACTTCCGGCAATAGCAATACGCGTCAACATTCTCGCGCGCATATTAAAAGCAATGAACCCTATTCGGTATCGCGTCTGGCCATCAATGTCGATCCGGGCGATGACCTGACCATCCTCGTCACCGTCAGCGACGGCAAAGCCATCAATCTCAGACAACAGTGGTCACCGCCGGGAATTCTGTAAGGTATCGAGTCGATTAGTAAAGTTGTTCTGTTTTTTGCCGTTATCACTCTTAAGGCAAGCCTTGCTGATAACTGTGTAATTCTGCTCACAATATTAACAACATGTTAAATTTGTTGAATTATAGTTAAGCAAGGACCTTTCATGTCTTCAGGATGAAGTCCTTATGAGGAACCGCAAAAATGCTGATGCGTTCAGTGCTGTCATTATGTTGTCTGTCCTTTTTCTCGTCCTTTTTACCGGCGTTTAGCGCTTCAGGCGCCGAGGGAGTTATTCGGTTCAGCGGTTCAATCGTGGAGGAAGGCTGCGATTTTGCGCACAGCCAGCGTCAAGTGAGGGTGGTATGCCCCGTCGATAGCAAGCGCGTTGTGCAGACCATCGAAGTGGCTGATATTAATTCAACCAAAATCAAAAGTGATGTACCGGCAACCGTCCAGCTTCACTATCTGGATAACAGTAAAAAACTAGCGGTGCTTAACGTCGTCTATCGCTAACTCAAACCCGGGCTAACGGATGTTCTACAATCATTACTGGGTATGAAGGAGACGGCAATGAAATCCAGAATAGAGGTTGTGCAGGGTGATATCACCCGAATGACCACCGACGTTATCGTCAATGCGGCAAATTCTTCCCTGATGGGCGGCGGCGGCGTCGATGGCGCTATTCACCGTGCGGCAGGCCCGGCGCTGATGGAGGCCTGTATGCAGGTACGCCAGCAGCAGGGGACATGCCCTACGGGCCATGCGGTAATCACCGTTGCGGGAAATTTGCCGGCGAAAGCGGTGGTCCATACCGTGGGTCCGGTCTGGCGCGATGGCGATGCACATGAAGCGCAACTCCTGTCTGACGCTTACCGAAACAGTCTGCAACTGGTGTGCGACAACGGGTATAAAAGCGTGGCGTTTCCGGCGATCAGTACGGGGATCTACGGCTATCCAAAGCCAGCGGCAGCAGAGATCGCGGTGAATACGGTTTCAGATTATCTTACCCGGCACGCTTTGCCGGAGCAGGTATACTTTGTCTGCTATGACGAAGAAAACACCCGACTTTACCAGCGCTTACTTGCGCAGCTCCCACCCGAACAAGACGCATAACACGCGTCTTGGGCGCGCCATCGCCCCAAAAACTCAGGCGCATCCCGATCATAGCGGCGTTCATCCACTGGCTGACAGCCTGGATGCTTTCGCCGCCCGTTATCTTTTGGCCGAAATGGCGGAGCAGACGCTGGATGTGCAGTACTACATCTGGGAAGACGACATGTCCGGGCGGCTGTTGTTTAGCGCTCTGCTTGAAGCCGCCAAACGCGGCGTGCAGGTACGGCTGTTGCTTGATGACAATAATACCCTCGGACTGGACAGCGCGCTGCGGCTGCTCAATTCTCATCCTAATATTGAAGTGCGGCTCTTTAACCCCTTTTCATTTCGCACCCTGCGGGCGTTAGGCTACCTCACCGATTTCGCGCGCCTTAACCGCCGTATGCATAACAAAAGTTTTACCGTCGACGGCGAGGCAACCATTATTGGCGGCCGCAATGTGGGCGATGCTTATTTTGGCGCGGGGGATCAGCCGCTGTTTTCCGATCTGGACGTGCTGGCCGTTGGACCGGTGGTGGCGCACGTCAGCGATGACTTTGAGCGTTACTGGGAATGCGCGTCGGTGTCCACCCTGGAGAAGGTGCTGGACGTTAATGAGCATGAAATCGAGCAGCGTGTACAGTTGCCACAAGAGTGGCAGCAGGATCCGGTAGCGCAATCCTATCTTGATAAACTGGCAACCACCCAGTTTGCCACCCATCTGGATGCCGGAACGCTTTCCATGATTTGGGCAAAAACGCGTCTGTTGAGTGACGATCCGCGTAAAGGGGAGGGTAAAGCGCGCCGGCATTCGCTATTACCGTTACGGTTGTTAAACGTTATCGGCGAACCCAAAAAGCAGCTGGATATTATCTCTTCTTACTTTGTGCCGACTCGTGCAGGCGTGGCGCAACTGCTGATGCTCAAGCGCAAAGGGGTTAACATCGCCATTCTGACCAACTCGCTGGCAGCCAACGATGTGGCGGTGGTGCATGCGGGCTACGCGCGTTGGCGTAAAAAACTCCTGCGCCATGGCATTGCACTTTATGAACTCAAACCCGGCCCGCAAACGGAACGTGTCCAGCATGACCGTGGTTTGACCGGGAATTCGGGATCGAGCCTGCATGCCAAAACCTTCAGCGTTGATGGCCATCACGTGTTTATTGGCTCGTTTAATTTTGATCCCCGCTCTGCCATGCTGAACACCGAAATGGGGCTGGTCATTGAAAGCCAAAAACTGGCGCAGCAGATCCATACTCGCTTTACACAAAGCCAGCAGGAAGCCGCATGGACGCTACGTCTCGATCGTACCGGGCGGGTAAACTGGATTGAACAGCGTGACGGGAAGGAAATTATTTTAACCCGGGAGCCGCAAACCCGCTTCTGGCAGCGGGTGCTGGTGACGCTGGCTTACTGGCTCCCGGTGGAGTGGCTGCTGTAATTATTTGCTTTGCGCGACGGTATCTGGCCGCTTATTTTGCGGCTTGCCGGAAAACAGAAAGCGCAGCAGGGGAATGCGCAGGTGAATTTCATATAACACCAGCGCGATGCCGATAACAAACACCAATCCACTGAGAAATCCAAGGGTATTAGACGTGATATGCGGCGTGATATAAGCGCCGTAGAATAGCGTCAGCGGATGATGCACCAGATAGATAAACAGCGAAGCATTGACGAAATAGGTGACGCGCGCCGACTGGAAATTAAGCGCGCGGTAACCCAACGAAAACACCACGTTTACCATCCATAATCCCAGCACCATCGTGATGACATATTCCGTTTCATACATCCAGGCATCGCCGCTGCCGTAACGCTGATTAGCCAGATAGGCGGCAAACGCGACAGCCGCGCCAAGCGTGCAGCCACGCGAGGGCAGAATGAACAGCTGTTTGAGATTTTGATGCTTAAACGCCAGCGCGCCGAGGATAAAAAAGGGCGCATAAAACAGCGTTTGCATAACAATAAAATTAAACAACCCATCGCTTAAAATAGGGGGATAGACAATAAAAAGGGTACGGCGAATTAGCGCGTAACCCAGCCCAAGGAAGAAGAAAATAATTGAGAGTTTTCCTAAGGTGATATTTTGTAATCCACGAAAACGCCCTGTAGCGATCCCGTTGGATATATTCTTAAACAAAATTAATCCAAGGCTGGTTAATACCACCAGAACCAGTAAAAACCACAAATGTGATATGAGTTCCCAGGCCAGTGTATTATATTTTTCGTAGCCACTCAGAGTCTGCCATTTATCTGCCTGGCCCTTGACGTATTGCAACATAATAAATTGCGGGAGGGTGAGCAGGGGAATGGCGGTCAACATGGGAATACCCACGCGTTCGACGCGCACCTTCCACCATTTTGGCCGGGGGTAACGCAGGAACAACATGTATGAAAAATAACCGGAAATCACAAAGAAAACCTGCATCCGGAAGGCGTGAATGAAGTCGTTGAACAGGGTCAGCCACCATGAAGGGGCGACGCTGTTTACGTGCCAGTGATGGCTCGAATAGATTAACGAAATGTGAAACGGGATCCCCAACAGCATTAACCAGGCGCGGATAGAATCCAGAAAATATTCTCGTTGTACTGACGTCGTCTTCATATAACTCCGCGAACTCTCGGACTTTTCGTCTTATCGCTATGTGCGTATGTGGGTAAATTCGTCGGCAACCCTACACCAACTCCTGGTAAGTGTCTCCAGGTATAACTCGCAAAACGAATCCCTGCGCCCGCAACTGTATAAACCCTGAGCCAGCGGGATGAACAAAGAGGGGATTATGTTGTCGGAAAGCCTGAGTTTCCATTAAAATGGATCGGATTGATTTAAGCACACAAAGGGGGATGTGCTAATTAATATGAAAATTAAACCACAGATGTTGAAATTGCACTGGTTAGGCGCGGCAGTGATGTTGTCCTTTTATACCACCTCGGTTTGGGCATTCTCCATTGACGATGTCGCAAAACAGGCCAAATCATTAGCCGATAAAGGCTATGAAGCGCCTAAAAGCAATCTGCCGTCCGTTTTCCGCGACATGAAATACGCGGACTATCAGCAGATCCAGTTCAATCATGACAAAGCCTACTGGAACAACGTCAAGACCCCATTCAAGCTCGAATTTTATCATCAGGGCATGTACTTCGACACGCCGGTCACCCTCAACGAAGTGACCGCAACGGCGGTGCGTAAAATCAAATACAGCCCGGATTACTTCAATTTCGGCAACGTCCAGCACGACAAAGACACCGTAAAAGATCTTGGTTTCGCGGGTTTCAAAGTGCTTTATCCGATCAACAGTAAAGATAAAAACGACGAAATCGTTAGTATGCTGGGCGCCAGCTACTTCCGCGTTATCGGCCAGGGCCAGGTGTACGGTCTCTCGGCGCGCGGCCTGGCTATTGATACCGCACTGCCTTCAGGTGAAGAGTTCCCGCGTTTTCGTGAATTTTGGATCGAACGACCAAAACCTACCGACAAGCGTTTGACGATCTACGCGCTGCTGGATTCGCCACGTGCGACCGGCGCTTACCGGTTCGTGATTATGCCGGGCCGCGATACCGTGGTGGACGTTCAGTCTAAAGTTTACCTGCGCGACAAAGTGGGCAAACTGGGCGTCGCGCCCCTCACCAGCATGTTCCTGTTCGGGCCGAACCAGCCATCCCCTGCGACTAACTACCGCCCGGAACTGCATGACTCAAACGGTTTATCCATTAAAGCCGGTAACGGCGAATGGATTTGGCGTCCGCTGAATAACCCGAAACATCTGGCTGTCAGCTCCTTCAGCACCGAAAACCCGCAGGGCTTTGGTCTGCTGCAGCGTGGCCGCGAGTTCTCCCGTTTTGAAGATATCGACGATCGTTACGACCAGCGCCCGAGCGCCTGGGTTACGCCGGTAGGTGAATGGGGCAAAGGCAAAGTCGAACTGGTAGAAATCCCGACCAACGACGAAACCAACGACAACATCGTAGCCTACTGGACGCCGGACCAACTGCCGGAGCCCGGCAAAGAGATGAACTTCAAATACACGATTACCTTTAGTCGTGATGAAGACAAACTCCATGCACCAGAAAGCGCGTACGTTACCCAGACCCGTCGTTCCACTGGCGATGTGAAGCAGTCGAATCTGATCCGTCAGCCGGACGGCACCATTGCGTTCGTGGTGGATTTCGCTGGCCCGGAAATGAAAAAGCTGCCGCCAGAAACGCCGGTAAGCGCGCAAACCAGCATTGGCGACAACGGTGAAATCGTTGAGAGCGCCGTGCGCTATAATCCTGTCACCAAAGGGTGGCGGATGATCGTGCGCGTCAAGCTGAAAGACGCCAAGAAAACCACCGAAATGCGTGCCGCGCTGGTCAATGGCGATCAGACGCTGAGTGAAACCTGGAGCTATCAGCTACCTGCCAATGAATAAGTCTACTCCCTATATTGAGGCGTTGCCGCTTTCCGCCCAGGCGAAAGCGGCGCTGGCGGAAAATACCGCCGAACTGCGTGACGTGCATCATGCGCTCGGCGAGCCAGGCTTTACCGTTTCGCGCGAAGATGATTCGCCGCTTGAGTCTGTTCAAAAGCGTCTGGAGATGAGCTGGCCCGATTCTCTTTCTGATGGACAGTTAATTAAAGATGACGAAGGGCGCACCCAGCTGCAGGCGATGCCGAAGGCGAAACGCTCTTCGATGTTCCCGGATCCCTGGCGCACCAACCCGGTAGGGCGTTTCTGGGATCGCCTGCGCGGTCGTGAAGTCGCGCCGCGCTATCTCTCACGTCTGACCAAAGAACAGCAGGCGTCGGAGCAAAAGTGGCGTACCGTGGGCACCATCCGCCGTTATATCCTGCTGCTGCTGACCCTTTCGCAGACGGTGGTCGCTACCTGGTATATGAAGACCATTCTCCCTTACCAGGGCTGGGCGCTGATTAATCCTGCCGATATGTTTGGCCAGGATTTGTGGGTGTCATTCATGCAGCTGCTGCCGTATATCCTGCAAAGCGGCATCCTGATCCTGTTCGCCATTCTGTTCTGTTGGGTATCGGCGGGGTTCTGGACGGCGCTGATGGGCTTCCTGCAACTGTTGATAGGCCGGGATAAATACAGTATTTCCGCTTCGACGGTGGGCGATGAGCCTATCAATCCGGAACATCGCACCGCGCTGATTATGCCGATCTGCAACGAAGACGTGGATCGCGTTTTCGCTGGCCTGCGGGCGACCTGGGAGTCTGTCAAAGCCACCGGGCAACAGCAGCATTTCGACGTTTACATCCTGAGCGACAGCTACAACCCGGATATCTGCGTGGCTGAGCAAAAAGCCTGGATGGAATTGATCGCCGAAGTGCAGGGCGAAGGGCAAATTTTCTATCGTCGCCGACGCCGCCGCGTGAAGCGCAAAAGCGGCAATATCGACGATTTCTGCCGTCGCTGGGGCAGCCAGTATAGCTATATGGTGGTGCTGGATGCCGACTCGGTAATGACCGGCGACTGTCTCACCGGGCTGGTGCGCCTGATGGAAGCGAACCCGAACGCCGGGATCATTCAGTCTTCCCCGAAAGCCTCCGGCATGGACACGCTGTACGCCCGTTGTCAGCAGTTCGCTACCCGCGTTTACGGCCCGTTGTTTACCGCGGGTCTTCACTTCTGGCAGTTAGGTGAATCGCACTACTGGGGCCATAACGCCATTATCCGCGTGAAGCCGTTCATTGAGCACTGTGCTCTTGCGCCGCTGCCAGGTGAGGGTTCGTTCGCCGGGTCGATCCTGTCCCATGACTTCGTCGAAGCCGCGCTGATGCGCCGCGCAGGGTGGGGCGTATGGATCGCCTACGACCTGCCGGGCTCGTATGAAGAGCTGCCGCCTAACCTGCTGGATGAACTGAAGCGCGACCGTCGCTGGTGCCACGGCAACCTGATGAACTTCCGCCTGTTCCTGGTAAAAGGGATGCATCCGGTACACCGTGCGGTATTCCTGACTGGCGTCATGTCCTATCTCTCCGCGCCGCTGTGGTTTATGTTCCTCGCGTTGTCCACCGCATTGCAGGTGGTACATGCGCTAACCGAACCTCAGTACTTCCTGCAACCGCGCCAGCTGTTCCCGGTGTGGCCGCAGTGGCGTCCTGAACTGGCGATCGCGCTGTTTGCGTCGACCATGGTGCTGCTGTTCCTGCCTAAGCTGCTGAGCGTGCTGCTCATCTGGTGCAAAGGCTCTAAAGAGTACGGCGGATTCGTGCGTGTGACGGTGTCACTGCTGCTGGAAGTGCTGTTCTCGGTACTGCTGGCGCCGGTGCGTATGCTGTTCCACACCGTATTTGTGGTCAGCGCCTTCCTCGGCTGGGAAGTGGTCTGGAATTCTCCGCAGCGTGACGACGACTCTACGCCGTGGGGCGAAGCCTTTATGCGTCATGGTTCGCAGCTGCTGCTGGGCCTGGTCTGGGCGGTGGGTATGGCATGGCTCGACCTGCGCTTCCTGTTCTGGCTGGCGCCGATTGTGTTCTCGCTGATCCTGTCGCCGTTTGTGTCAGTGATCTCCAGCCGCGCCACCGTGGGTCTGCGTACCAAACGCTGGAAACTGTTCCTGATCCCGGAGGAGTACAATACGCCGCAGGTGCTGCTGGATACCGAACGCTATCTGCATCAGAACCGCGAGCGGACGCTGGACGATGGCTTTATGCATGCGGTGTTCCATCCGTCGTTTAACGCGCTGGCAACCGCCATGGCAACGGCGCGTCACCGTGCCAGCCAGGTTCTGGAGATCGCCCGCGATCGCCACGTCGAGCAGGCGCTGAATGAAACGCCGGATAAACTGAACCGCGACCGCCGTCTGGTACTGTTAAGCGACCCGGTTACGCTGGCGCGTCTGCACTACCGCGTGTGGGCCGCGCCTGAGAAGTATTCTTCCTGGGTGTCGCACTACCAGGGGCTGACGCTTAACCCCAGCGCCCTGAAAACGCGCTAAACTGTACTGCAATGTAAAAAGCCGGCCACCAGGGCCGGCTTTTTTATCACTAAGACTGACAGGAATTATTGAATGCGCGCTGTTGTTATCATCCTGGTCGCCATGCTGTTAAGCGGCTGCGGCAGCATTATTAGCCGAACCATACCCGGACAGGGGCACGGCAACCAGTATTATCCCGGCGTACAGTGGGATGTCAGGGATTCGGCATGGCGTTACGTTACCGTGCTCGATCTGCCGTTTTCGCTGGTATTTGATACTCTGCTACTGCCGATCGATGCGAGTCACGGCCCTTACGAATAACTTACCGTTCGTCCCACTCATCCGCTGCTGCCCGGCCTTCCTCGGTATCCAGCGGCGGTTCCAGCTGGAATTCGCCCTCGTCCCATTCGTGGAGAGTATTTTCCTCCAGCCACTCCTGGCGCAGTTCGATTTCGTCGAAATCGCCGTCAAACACGCTCTGAGCGGCTTCACCGGTTAATACCGGCAGACACTCGCCATCCTCGCTATCGTCGGCAAAAAATTCAGCCTGCCACATAATATCGCCATCCTGCAGGATGTATTTCTGGATATTAAGCTGCTGTATGTTTGCCTCGTCTTCAGCGATCCCGGGATTATCCGCAAGGAACTCTTCGCGAGCGGCGTCAATGGCTTCTTCAAGTGTGGCGTACATAGACATGGCAATCTCCCTGTGTGCATGGGCTTTTCAGGAAAGAATAGACGAATCTGACAATTTACCAGTATGAATGTGAAATTTTATTGCTGAAATATCAGAGGGTCGCCACAACGCGGCGGCAGTGCCCTGCCGCCGGGGGGATCAATAACGCGAGGGCACGCCTTCCGGGCGCGTTTTAAACCGGCGGTGCAACCACATATACTGCTCCGGCGCCATCATAATGCAGCGCTCCACCACGCCGTTCATCCAGCGGGCAGTCTCTTCGGCGGTTTCCAGCGGTGGATTGCATTCCGGCTCGAGGATCACCATCTCATATCCTGTGCCATCTGGCTTGCGGCGCGGCACAAACGGCACCACGCAGGCGCGGGACATTTTCGCCAGCATCCAGGTGCCGGTGGTCGTTGCGGCCTGATCGACGGCGAAAAACGGCACAAATACGCTGCTGCGCGGGCCGTAATCATGATCCGGCGCATACCAGATGATGTCGCCGTTTTTCAGTGCCCGCACCATGCCTTTGAGATCTTTGCGATCGATCATCGCTTTATTGGAACGCATCCGGCCCCAGGTTTGCAGCCAGTCGAGTAGGGGATTGTCGTTGGGGCGATACACGCCGATACCCGGGTTGTGGATCCCGAAAATCCGCGCCCCCAGCTCCAGCGTCAGGAAGTGAACGCCAATCAGCAGCACGCCTTTACCCTGATCCTGCACCGCTTTGATATGCCCGGTGCCGGACACATCGAACCAGCGTTCAACGCGCCAGGTGGGCCAGAACCAGGCCATCCCGGTTTCCATCAGGCCCATACCGACAGATTCAAAGTTCTTGACCACCATCTGATGGCGTTCCGCATCCGATTTTTCGGGGAAGCACAGCTCAAGGTTACGGTACGCGATGCGCGCGCGGCGCTTCATAAAGCGCATCGCCAGGCGGCCTGTGCCGCAGCCGAGGCGATAGATCACCGGATAAGGCAGCAGAACCACCAGCCAGAGCACACCGATACCCAGCCATGTTAGCCAGTAACGGGGATGAAGCAGACGACGCGAGAAGGTAGGTAATTGAGTCATGAATTTCCTGAATAACGAATCGAGAAACTATAGGGCCTATTGTGGCATTAATTTTTCTCAGGACCAAAAATCTCAGAGGGTTAGCCGACGCTGTCGGTGATTTTGTTGAAATAAGGGTGCAAATGTAGCGTAGATTGCGTGGATGTAAATTGGTGTTAAATGCTATATCATGCCGCGCGATAAATTCACCTTACCGATTGCAGGAACGAACACCATGCCAGTGTTGCATAACCGCATTTCGAATGAGGAACTCAGGGCGCGTATGCTGGCGGAAACCGAGCCGCGCACTACAGTCTCATTCTATAAATATTTTACCATCGTGAATCCTCAGGCCACCCGCGACGCGCTGTATCAGGCGTTTGTCGAGCTGAAGGTGTTTGGCCGCGTTTATCTCGCCAGCGAGGGAATTAACGCCCAGATTAGCGTGCCGGCCAGTAACCTTGAGGCGCTGCGTGAGCTGCTGTACGGTTTTGATCCGGCGCTCAACGGCCTGCGGTTGAATATCGCGGTGGATGACGACGGAAAATCGTTTTGGGTGCTGCGGATGAAAGTGCGCGATCGCATCGTGGCGGACGGCATTGACGATCCGCAGTTTGACGCCAGCGACGTCGGGGAATACCTGAAGGCTGCTGAAGTCAACGCCATGCTCGACGATCCTGACGCCGTGTTTATCGATATGCGTAACCATTACGAATACGAAGTGGGCCATTTCGAAAATGCGCTGGAAATTCCGGCGGATACCTTCCGCGAACAGTTGCCAAAAGCCGTCGAGATGATGGAAGCGCATAAAGACAAAAAAATCGTCATGTACTGCACCGGCGGCATTCGCTGCGAAAAGGCCAGCGCCTGGATGCGCCATAACGGTTTTAAGCAGGTCTGGCACATCGAGGGCGGGATCATTGAATATGCCCGTCGCGCCCGCGAGCAGGGGCTGCCGGTGCGTTTCGTCGGTAAAAACTTTGTTTTTGATGAGCGAATGGGCGAGCGGATCAGTAATGACGTGATAGCCCACTGCCACCAGTGCGGTGCGGCGTGCGACACTCACACCAACTGCAAAAACGACGGTTGCCATCTGCTGTTTATTCAGTGCCCGGCGTGTGCCGAAAAATTTAACGGCTGCTGTAGCGAGAAATGCCAGCACGAACTGGCGTTACCGGAAGAGCAGCAGCGTCAACTGCGTGCCGGGCGGGAAAACGGCGCGAAAATCTTTAATAAATCCCGGGGGCGGTTAAATACCAAACTGGGCATTCCCGACCCCGAGTGACCTTACCCCTCGCGGCAGCCGCCGCGCGGGGACCGGTTATTTCTTCTGCACGCCTTCCACAGAAATGATCAGCTCAACGTCCTGAGACGCCGGGCCCAGGTCGGTGGTGATATTAAAATCTTTGAGATGAATTTTACCGCTGGCCTCAAAACCTGCGCGCTGGCCGCCCCACGGGTCGCTGCCCTGGCCGATTAATTTGGCATCCAGCGTCACCGGTTTGGTCACGCCGTTGAGGGTCAGGTTACCGGTGATATCCAGCCCTTCACCGTCTTTCTTCACTTCCGTCGAGGTGAACGTCGCCTGCGGGAATTTGGTTACGTTCAGGAAATCCGCGCTACGCAGGTGCTTGTCACGCTCAGCGTGGTTGGTATCCAGGCTGTTCGTGTTGATGGTGACATTCACTTTATCCGCTGCCGGGTTTTTCTCATCAAAGGTGAACGAGCCGTCGAAATCGCGGAACGTGCCGTACAGCCAGCTGTAGCCCAGGTGCTGAATGCGGAAGTTAACAAAGGCATGCTGGCCCTGTTTGTCGATAACGTAATCCGCAGCCACGGCGGAACCGGTGGTAAATAACAGGGCACCCATGGTTAACCCCAGCAGGCTTTTTTTCATTTTCGCTCCTTAGTCCTTAGTTATGACGCTTTCCCGAGCATCCGCTTCAGGGTGGCATCTTTATCGATAAAGTGGTGTTTCAACGCGGCAAGCGCATGTAAGACAGAAAAGATGACGACGCCCCAGGCCAGCCACAAGTGGACTTGACCGGCGAGATCGGCCTGCACGCCGGCATCGCTTAGGGTGGCGGGCACTTCGAACCAGCCAAATACGCTGATGGGCTTGCCGTCGGCGGTAGAAATCAGGTAACCGCTAATCAGAATCGCGAAAAGCAGCAGATAGAGCAGGGCATGGCCCGCCGCCGCCGCGATGCGGGTCAACGGGGAGTAAGTCGGCAGGGCGCGCGGCGGCTTCGAAATCATGCGCCAGGCCAGGCGAACCACCATCGCCATCATCAACAGGATGCCAATGCTTTTATGCAACTCAGGAGCGTTGTGATACCAGCCATCGTAATAGCTGAGGGTCACCATCCATAAGCCAAGCCCGAACATACCGTAAACGGTAAGGGCGATGGCCCAGTGCAGGATCACTGAAAGATGTCCGTATCGGGTGGGTGAGTTACGCCACTGCATGTTGTATGCCTGTTAAATTTTAAAGTTGCTGCAACAATGGCGTGAGCGCGAACTAAAAGCAATCCAAAAAAATGGAAGCACTTCATCAAAGAAATTGAATGAATAAAAGGTACGTAGCAAAGGCGAAATTAAGCAAAGCGTTGGGGGGAGTAAGGGTATTGAAAGGGCGCGCAAGGTTAAATTTGCGTCAGCATTCTGTCAATCTACGTCAATTTTATTGATGCTTTGTTGGTCAGAAAAACCAAATCCAGATCAGATCGATAATGGCCAGCAACGACCACAGCACCAGGTAAAGTACCAGATGTTCGCGCACATTATTGACCAGAAAATGAAAGAGCCGACGCATGGTTAAGTCCGTATCAGAAAAGTCAGCGGCATTTTACCCGTTTACCGCGCCGTAAGGGATTAACGGGGGTGGAAGCCCACCCCTCTGTCATACAGTTTTAAAGCGGCTCAGGGCGAAAGGCGAAAGATCAAACTGAGGCGCGGCGTTTTTTGCAAAGTCGCAGGCGATTTCACCCAGTACCGACGCGAACTTAAAGCCGTGCCCGCTCAGGCCGGTTATCACCAGGGCATTGGGCGCGCCGGGCAGCGTATCGATAATAAAATCCTCATCGGGTGAATTATCGTAAGTGCAGGCCGCGCCATACAGACAGCCGCCGATACCCGGCAGGATATGCCGTAAAAACGGGAAGGCTTCCGCGCCATCGGTATGTACCGCGCCGAACGGTTTACGCTCTTCAGGCGCGCTAATAATTTGCCCGCCGTTGTGCTTGCCGATTTTCAGCTCGTTATTGTCTGCGGGGAAACCATAAAACTGATCGCCATTGGGCAATTCCCCGGTAAAAGCCGGGAAACGGTTATTGGTACTGTAGCGACCATCGGCCTGATACCAGGCGAAAATCTTGCGCACCGGGGTAATGGGTAATTCAGGGATCAGGCGCTTAACCCAGGTTCCGGCGCTCAACAGCAGTTTGCGTCCACGGAAGGTGCCTTCAGACGTATCGATGCTTACGCCGTCCGCATCGGTATGTATGGCCTGCACCGGGCAGTTAAACAGCTGGGCACAGCCCGCTTGTTCCGCCAGACGTATCCATGCGGCGATGGCGGTCTCGCTGTGCAGCACGCCGGAGTTGGGTTCAAACAGGCCGATAAAATCCGCCGGGACGGTGATTTCAGGCCAGCGGGCCATCAGCGCGCGAGCGTCGAGTTTTTCCAGCGGCAGGCTAAACTGGCGCGCGCTTTGCTCAACGTTCGTCAGGAATTCGGAATGGGCCGGACCCAGATTTAACACACCGCTGCGGGTGAAAATTTTCTCGCCGCTCAGCTGTTGAAGTTCATCCCACAGCGCTTGCGCCCGTAGCACCAGCGGGACGTACTTTTCACCTTCGCCATAGGCATGGCGAATCAGGCGTGACTCACCGTGATGGCTGCCTTCTTTGTGAGGCGGATGGGCCGAATCGGTCATTAACACCTTCAGCCCCGCACGGGTGGCGTAATACCCGGCAGCGGCACCCACAGACCCGCTGCCAACAATAATGAGATCGTACTCCATGGACATTTTCTCCATTTGAGTGAAGGGAGTGCAGAGTAAAGAACCTGAGGAAAAGAAACAAGATTTACCCTAATCGTGAGCAATCCAATCACAGGGAATATTATCTGATTTCAATGAGGATATGTTTGCGCAACAACGCTTAAGTAAAATTTATATAAGCGGCAGCAATCAGATTATTCATAAAATTAAGGCACCCGAAGGTGCCTGTCGATTAAAAGATAAGCAAACTAATGTTTGCGATAATCGTTTTCCTGGTAATCACTGGATTCTATTTTCGCAATGCCAGCTTCGAGAATCGAAATAAACTGGCGGGCTACGTCGGTGGTAAGCCAAAGGGTTTGCCCAACTTCGGTATCTTCTTGATTAGGGCGATTTGGCGACTGATAGTGCAAACGTAGCATCATCGCATCGTAGCTATCGACGGTACTGATATCCCATCCTACAAGGGGATGCGTTTGAATAACTTCATTATTCTTTACCATTATAACCCCCTTTATCGTGTTTATAGACAACGTCGTTCGAGGTTCAATGCGTCTTTTCTTGAAGCAATTTCAGTATATCAGTGGATTCGCGCCAACGTCTAAAAAATATATTTCCTGCAACACATTTTTTTTAAATCGTGGAATTGTTTGAACAATAAAACGGTAAGTTATTCGGATAAATAAGCGTTTATAGCACAGCAATACAGACAAAACTGAAAAGAGAATTGCGGTTAAGAGGATATTAAAAAGCCGGGCGGCGAGCCCGGAAATGCACAATGAGAGAATACTTTTTTATTTTCGCTATCCGAAATGCATCAACATGCCGCGGCAGAAGTGTGCATAAGCAGCATGTTGATACAGCACGAATTCAGGGTGCAGAGAACCAGTCGTCGGCACTTTCCCAGGTTTCCTGAAGGATCTCGCTGATACGGTCTTTGTCCTCTTTTGCGCCGCCCAGCACAGAGAGATTATTGGCAGCAGCATAGCGCACGCTGACATGATTCCCGCTGTCCGGAAAAGAGTGTTCAATACGGCGCGTCAGTTCATTCGTCAACGCGTCAATCGCGCCGGGTGGTAATACGGTGGTTTTAGCTATGGTGACTTCAATACGCATGATCGCCCCCTGTTGTTTATACTGGATATTTATACAGTTAAGTGGCCCAGGTTGCAACAGGGGGCGGAAAATATTTCTCCGTCAGCGTTTTACCGACCAGCGCACCGTTTCACCCGCCAGGAACGGAATCAGGTTGTCGTCGCTCAGAGCAATGCTCCGGGCGATGGTTTGATCCTGTTTGACCAGCGTGATTTGCGCTTCATTCACCGGCAAGCCATAGAAACGCGGACCGTTCAGCGAGCAGAACCCTTCGAAATGATGTAGCGCGTTCATCTCTTCAAACACCGTGGCGTAGGCACCCAGGGCG
Source organism: Atlantibacter hermannii (assembly GCF_009907385.1). Lineage (GTDB taxonomy): Bacteria > Pseudomonadota > Gammaproteobacteria > Enterobacterales > Enterobacteriaceae > Atlantibacter > Atlantibacter hermannii_A. The sequence goes on along the minus strand of NZ_JAAATR010000105.1, from coordinate 63,116 downwards.
GACGGCGCATTGAAGCAGCCTGCGCAGCCGCAGCTGGTCTCTTTTTTATGCCGCGCATGGGGGGCGGAGTCGGTGCCGAGGAATACCCGGTCGCAGCCGCTGGCGACCAGCTCGCGCAGCGCCTGTTGGTGAACGCTGCGTTTTAAAATGGGCAGGCAATAAAGATGAGGGCGCACGCCGCCGACCAGCATATGGTTACGGTTAAACATCAGGTGTTGCGGGGTAATGGTGGCGGCCAGCAGATCGTTGCCGTCCGCGACATACTGGGCGGCGTCTTTGGTGGTGATATGTTCAAACACCACTTTCAGCTGGGTCAGGCGCTGGCGCAGCGGCGCCATCACGGTCTCGATAAAGCGCGCTTCCCGGTCGAAAATATCGATATCGGCGTGGGTCACTTCGCCGTGAACCAGCAGCGGCATGCCGATTTTTTCCATTCGCTCCAGCACTGGCATAATCGCATCGATACTGGTCACGCCGTGGCTGGAGTTGGTGGTCGCGTTGGCCGGATAGAGCTTGGCGGCAGTAAACACGCCTTCGTTAAACCCGCGTTCCAGCTCGTTGGGGTCAAGGGTGTCGGTCAGATAGCAGGTCATTAACGGTTCAAACGAGTGACCGGCTGGTACGGCATCCAGAATACGCTGGCGGTAAGCGCGGGCAGCGTCGACCGTGGTGACCGGCGGCGCCAGGTTGGGCATGACAATCGCGCGGCCATAGGTTTCGCTGGTATAAGGCACCACGATGTTCAGCATTTCGCCATCGCGTAAATGGACGTGCCAGTCGTCTGGGCGGCGGATTGTTAATTCCTGGGATGATACGGTCATGAGCGTGCTCCGGCTGGTGGGAAATCAGTCAACAATGGCTGGATTTATGCCGGGCACAAAGGATATGCGGAAACGTTTTCGTTTGCATCCTTTTTTATTATGGGGGCAGTGGCCGCCCCCGGTGGGATCAGTCAATAAACGGAATAATAATCTCGCCCGGTTTCACTTCAATGCCTTTAGCATACTGCTTCGCCAGCGCCTCGCCTTTAGTGCGGTCTTCGCTCAACACGTAGGCGGGCCGCTGATTAAAATAGCTCTTTAACGACTGGTTAAGATACGGCGTCAGGGTCTTTAATACGCCTTCCATCTTCTGCGGTAGCACCTCTGCGCTGACCACTTCCATATCCTGTAAATAGATCGCGCCCTGTTCTTTATTGAACGTCGGCAGCGCCTTCAGGGTCAGCTTCATGGTGGCTTTTTGATCGCCGAATAGCGAGGTTAAATCCAGATTCGCATCGCCGGTCAGCGTCACTTTATTCGGCTCCTGACGACCAATCTGGCTGGAGAGGTTAGTCAGCACGATATGCGCGTCGGCAATGCCCGGCAGACCAATGTCTTTGGCAAAGTTATTGCGCTTCGCCAGCGCCTGGTTAATTTCCTGCTCGGTCACCGTGTATTGGGTTAATTGATTGCAGCCCACGACCAGCATCGTCAGTAAACCGACGAGCGCGATAACGATTTTTTTCATAGGGTTCCTCAGCGTTACGCCATCCTTAATCCCGGCAGCATCGCGCACTGAGGCAGAAAATAACAGGGGAAAAAACTGAAACGCCGGCGCGACGCGCCGGCTCAGGCTTAAATCGCCAGGGAGGTGAGCAGGTTGACCTGTGTCTGCTTCGCCATATTGTCGCGATAGTCCGCCACGCGGGTCGGCCAGGTAATGCCCTGCACCAGCGTCAGATTACGCAACAACGGGAACAGATCGATATCATCCTCAGAAAGTTCGCCGTTGACCGCATTGGGCGCTTTGATGTGCTTGTCCAGCGCGCGCAGATCGTCGCTGATATTCTTAATCAGCCCCGGCGAGTGGGCCATATGCTCGTCAAACGCGCCGATGGACGCCTGCTTTTTCTCGGTGAAGTACGCCCGGGCTTCCGGGGTGGAGAACTCATCAAACGGCGCTTTCGCCATGCGCGGCAACAGCAGACGGTTAGCATACTCGTTGACTTTACGCAGCCAGGTGGCGATAGCCGGGTTACGCGCGCCCGTCAGCAGCGGCTTGCCGTCCAGTTGATCGACGTAATGCACGATATCCATGCTTTCAGCCATATAGCGGCTGTCGTCTTTTTGCAGGATTGGCGCCATCTTCTGGCCAATCATTCGGGTGGGGGTATCAACATCGTCATTCATCAGGACGTTGAGCTCGACGGGGATATTCTTCAGCCCGAAAATCATGCGCGCTTTTACGCAGAATGGGCAGTGATCGTAAATATATAGCTTCACGTTTCTCCTCCATATGATGACCGTAACTTTCAGTATGGAGGAGAACAAAGCAGGGGGCAAATCAGCTACCCGGCTCCAGCATCGACGGATCGACGCGGCGCAGGCTGAACTGCCACCACAGCGCGAAGAAGGTGATCAGCCCCACCGCGCCCAGCATCGCCCAGGGCAGTTCCGGCTGGCCGAGCGTATGGCCCATATCGAACAGCCAGCCGCCGCCCGCATAGCCAAACGCGCCGCCAATCGCCAGGCCGAGACGGCTGAAACCCATATAGCTGCCGCGCGCCCGGGCGTCCGCCAGTGAGGCGCTAAGCGTTTCCCGCGCCGGCTCGGCAATGATCGAGCCGATATAAAACACGCAGATCAGCGTAAACAGCTGTTGCAGGGAGGCGGTTAAGCCCATCGGCACCAGGCTAAAGGTCATCAGCAGCAGACCCGCCATCAGACGCTGCTCAAGGCGGAAGCGCTTTTCACTCCAGCGGGCGATGGGGTAGAGCAGCGTGAGCGACAGCGCCGCCTCAATAGCGTACATCCACTTCACCGCCGCTGGCGTTCCGGCAATGTTGTTCACCATAATCGGCAGCATCAGCATCACCTGCACCGCCAGCATGTAATAGCCCGCCAGCGTTAATACGTAGGTAATAAAGCGTTTATCTTTCAGTACCCGGCCCATGCCTTCGCGCATTGGGGTACGGATGGTTGACAGTTTATAGGCGGGCAGCAGCCAGGCGTTCACCCCCGCGCACACCACAAACAGCACCGCGCCCGCGGCGCACACCATGCGGAAGTCGTATTGCAGCAGCCAACTGCCGAGCAGCGCGCCGATCACTGCCCCGGCGCTATCCTGCATCATCAGGAGCGAGAAGAAGCGCCCGCGCTGTTCGGGGCGCACCAGTTTCACCACCAGCGCCGAGCGTGGCGGATCGAACAGCGTGCCGCCGATACCGGACAGGAAGCAGGAAAACCACAGCAGCCACGGCTCATGGGCGATCCCCATGGTGGCGAAGCCCGCAGCGCGCAGCAGCATCCCGGTGACGATCATCGGCCTGGCGCCGAACCGGTCGGCAATCGCGCCGCCAAAAATCCCTAAACCCTGTTGCGTCAGCTGACGCAGGCCGAGCGCGATCCCGACCATCAGCGCGGCCCACCCCATTTGGTCAACAAAGCGAATCGAAATCAGCGGAAAGACGACGAAGAAGCCCAACACCACCAGCATATTGTCGAGCAGCAGGAAATATTTACCCAGGCTCCTTGCCTGCGAGACCCCAGCCATTTCCCCCTCCCGGGAAACGAAACCACAGGAAACCATTTTGCGGTGCCCGGTCACATTTTCCCATCGTCGAGGCGACAATATTTTTTTATCAATCTGTCAGATTGATTGATGACGTTAATCGACACGCGATATCGGCCTGAAAAAAGGCATGTTGCTGTTTTCACTGTTTTCACTGTTCTCCTGGCAACAGGTATAGTAAAAACATGGCGTGGCTAACGGGCGACGACAGAATGCCTGCAAGGAGTAACGACTGATGTTTGGCTATCGCAATAATGTGCCGAAAATACGCTTAGTGACCGACCGCCTGGTGGTCCGTCTGATTTACGAACGGGATGCCTGGCGGCTGGCGGACTACTATGCCGAGAACCGGCAGTTTCTCAAGCCCTGGGAGCCGATTCGTGACGAGAGCCATTGCTATCCGTCCGGCTGGCAGGCGCGGCTTAGTATGATCAACGAACTGCATAAGCAGGGTAGCGCGTTCTATTTCGCGCTGTTCGATCCCGATGAAAAAGAGATCTACGGCGTCGCCAACTTCTCCAACGTGGTGCGCGGCTCATTTCACGCCTGCTATCTGGGCTATTCGCTGGGGGAGAAATGGCAGGGGCAGGGGCTGATGTTTGAAGCGCTGACCTCCGCGATCCGCTACATGCAGCGTACCCAACATATTCACCGCATCATGGCGAACTATATGCCCCATAACCAGCGCAGCGGGGATCTGCTGGCCCGGCTGGGTTTTGAAAAAGAGGGCTATGCCAAAGATTATTTACTGATCGACGGCGTCTGGCGCGATCACGTATTAACCGCACTGACCACCAAAGAATGGACCGCAGGTCGTTAAGGAGCCTCCATGAAATACTCACTCAGCGCCACCGAAGCCCGCGTGATTGGCTGTATGCTGGAAAAACAGGTCACTACGCCCGAGCAGTATCCGTTGTCGGTTAACGGCATCGTGACGGCCTGCAATCAGAAAACCAACCGCGAGCCGGTGCTGAACCTCAGCGAGTCCGAGGTGCAAAACACTCTGGATTTGCTGGTAAAACGTCATTATCTGCGCACCGTCAGCGGGTTCGGCAATCGGGTGATGAAATATGAACAGCGCTTTTGTAACTCCGAATTCGGCGATCTCAGGCTCAACAGCGCGGAAGTGGCGCTGATCGCCACGCTGCTGCTGCGCGGCGCGCAAACGCCGGGCGAACTGCGCGGGCGCACCTCGCGAATGCATGAATTCGCCGACATGGCGGAAGTCGAAAATACCCTGGAGCGGCTGGCCGCCCGCGAAGATGGCCCCTTTGTTGCGCGCCTGCCGCGCGAGCCGGGCAAGCGCGAAAGCCGCTACATGCATCTGTTCAGCGGCGATGCGGTCATTCCCGCTCAGGATGAAGAGACCGTCAGCGCAAGCTCTGACGATCTGGCGCTGCGCGTTGAAGCGCTGGAAGCGCAGGTTCAGGAGCTGCAAACCCGGCTCGATTCCCTGTTAGCGCATCCCGGAGAATAATCATGGCCTTATTACGGGTGGGAATGGTGGGCCTCGGCGGTATCGCGCAAAAAGCCTGGCTGCCGGTACTCTCGGCGGCGGCACGCTGGCAGCTGGCGGGCGCGTTTTCCCCGACGCAAGCGAAGGCGCAGCCGATTTGCGACGCGTACCGCATTCCTTATATCGGATCGATTGCCGAGCTGGCGACGCGCTGCGATGCGGTGTTCGTACACAGCAGCACCGCGAGCCACTACGCGGTGGTGAGCGAGCTGCTCAACGCCGGGGTACACGTCTGCGTGGATAAGCCGCTGGCGGAAAACCTGTCGGATGCCGAGCGGCTGGTGGATCTGGCGGCGCGTAAAAAATTGACTCTGATGGTTGGCTTCAACCGCCGCTTTGCGCCGCGCTATCGCGAGCTGAAAGCGCGACTGGAGCATTGCGCCTCGCTGCGGATGGACAAACATCGCGCAGACAGCGTTGGCCCGCACGATTTACGCTTTACCCTGCTGGATGACTACCTTCACGTGGTGGACACCGCGCTATGGCTGGCAGGCGGGGCGGCAGAGCTGCAAAGCGGCGTCCTGCAAACCAGCGATCGGGGCGAAATGCTGTATGCCGAGCACCACTTCGCCCATCAACAATTACAGATCACCACCAGCATGCATCGCCGGGCGGGCAGTCAGCGCGAGTGGGTGCAGGCGGTCACCGACGGCGGGCTGTATCAGGTCACCGATATGCGCGACTGGCGGGAAGAGCGTGGGGCAGGGGTGGTCACCCAGCCCATTCCCGGCTGGCAGAGTACGCTTGAACAGCGCGGATTTGTTGGTTGCGCGCAGCATTTTATCGACTGCGTGGCAAATCAGACCATTCCCGAAACCGCAGGCGAACAGGCGCTGCTGGCCCAGCGGGTGGTGGAAAAACTCTGGCGCGAGGCGATGGAAGAATAACCGCCTGTAACATCTGCCGCTAGAATTTCATCAGCGCTCGGGTAGACTAGGCGCTCGCTGAATACCTGACGCCTGCTTTGCAGGCGTCAGTGTTTGTGGAACGGAATAATGAACTTATTAAAATCGCTGGCTGCGGTCAGCTCGATGACCATGTTTTCCCGCGTGCTGGGTTTTGCGCGCGACGCCATTGTGGCACGGGTGTTTGGCGCAGGGATGGCGACCGACGCCTTTTTTGTGGCGTTCAAACTCCCCAATCTGCTGCGCCGTATTTTCGCAGAAGGGGCGTTTTCCCAGGCGTTTGTGCCGATCCTGGCGGAATATAAAAGCAAGCAGGGAGAAGAGGCCACGCGGCTGTTTATCTCCTATGTCTCGGGCCTGTTGACCCTGGCGCTGGCGATTGTCACGGTGCTGGGGATTATTGGTGCCCACTGGGTGATCCTGGTTACCGCGCCGGGCTTTGTGGACACCGCCGATAAGTTCGCGCTGACCGAACAGCTGCTGCGCATCACTTTCCCGTACATCCTGCTGATATCGCTGGCTTCGCTGGCCGGGGCGATCCTCAATACCTGGAACCGCTTCTCGGTCCCGGCGTTCGCGCCGACGCTGCTCAATATCAGCATGATTGGTTTTGCGCTGTTTGCCGCGCCGTATTTCCATCCGCCGGTGCTGGCGCTGGCCTGGGCGGTGACGGTTGGCGGCGTGCTGCAACTGCTGTATCAACTGCCGCACCTGAAGAAAATCGGCATGCTGGTGCTGCCGCGCATTAATCTGCGCGATGCTGGCGCGATGCGGGTGGTGAAGCAAATGGGCCCGGCGATCCTCGGCGTGTCGGTGAGCCAGATTTCCCTGATTATCAACACCATTTTCGCCTCCTTTCTGGTATCCGGTTCAGTGTCCTGGATGTACTACGCGGACCGCCTGATGGAATTCCCGTCCGGCGTGCTGGGCGTGGCGCTGGGCACCATCCTGCTGCCGTCGCTGTCGCGCAGCTTCGCCAGCGGCAACCATGATGAATACAACCGTCTGATGGACTGGGGGCTGCGGCTGTGCTTTTTACTGGCGCTGCCGAGCGCCGTGGCGCTGGGCATTCTGGCCGAACCGCTGATCGCCGCGCTGTTCCAGTACGGTAAATTTACCGCTTTCGATGCTGATATGACCCAGCGCGCGCTGATTGCCTATTCGGTGGGGCTGATGGGGCTTATCGTGGTGAAGGTGCTGGCGCCGGGGTTCTACTCCCGTCAGGACATCAAAACCCCGGTAAAGATCGCCATCGTGACGTTGATTATGACCCAGGTAATGAACCTGGCGTTTATCGGTCCGCTGAAGCACGCCGGGCTGTCGCTGTCTATCGGTCTTGCCGCCTGCTTAAACGCCAGCCTGCTTTACTGGCAGCTGCGTAAACAGAAAATCTTCCAGCCAGAGCCGGGCTGGGCGCGCTTTTTAATCCGGCTGATTATTGCGGTGCTGGTTATGGCGGGCGCGCTGATCGGCATGATGATGATAATGCCCGCATGGGACGTCGGCACCATGCCGTACCGTATTCTGCGTCTGCTGGCAGTGGTGATCGTTGGGGTAGTGGCCTATTTCGCGACCCTGGCGGCGCTGGGGTTCAAAATGCGGGATTTCGCGCGGCGAACGGTGTGAGTTGATTTAAAAACGGGCCCGACAGGGAGTCTGGCCCGGAAAACGGATTAAATAGAAATCTTCTTCCCGCCGCGCACGGAGTTCGCCGTCTGGCCATCCGCGCCGTACAGGGTGGGTTCCTGGTGCGGTTTCAGCACCTCCAGCGCCTGCTGATTACGGGCGATTTGCCCCTCCAGCAGCCAGCCGTTGTGCTGGTTCTGCGTGCGCAGCTGTTGCGTCGTCTCGGTTATCGCCTGCCAGCGTCCCGGCGCATCGTCATTGGCGCTGCGTCCGGCGTTCTGCTCCGCGCGGCGCTGTTGCTCCAGGTAATCCAGCGTGGCCAGCAGCGAGCTTTTTTGCTCGGTAATACGTTGCAACGCGCTGCCATTCACGTGGCCTGCTGATAATTGAAGTTGCTCGGCGTCCATCACCTCTTTCAGCGAGTTGAGGACAGCCGTCATTTGATCCAGCACTTCTGACAGACGACTCATACCATTATTTACTCTGCAGGAAACTCTGAGCTTCGTTAATTAGCGCATCGGCAATTTTGCCTGTGTCCATTTTGAGCTCGCCGTTTCGAATAGCGGTTTTGAGCGCTTCGACACGCTCCATATTGATATCACTGCTTCCAGCCTGCATCAGACGCGCCTGCGCGCCGCTGAAGGTCACGCTGGTGCTGGTGGCGGACGCGGTTTTATCCAGGCGATTAACGGGAACTTGTGCAGGCTCGGCCGCCTCGCGCGGTTGGACAGTGCCGATTGGTTTTAATGGCGATGTGCGTTCTATGCTCATGTTCAATCCTCATCGAGGGGGCTCGTGGCTGTGAGCCTGTCTTATCATTTGTTGATATTCTATCGGCAGCCGCAGCAAAATCTTTACACCCATCATTACGCTTACCCGCGAATAAATGACCAGAAAGAATGCTTTACTCTACGGTCCCGGCTACCGGCGCCAGCGATTACCCGCGCCTGGATGAGTGTAGAGGCAAGAGATTATAGCGTTATCAGAATATTCCCATCATTATCTACCGTTCCGCTGACCACCTGGCCGTTGGCCATGCGCACCCGGGCATTTTGCGTCACGGCGGCGTTATTTAACGCCTGGCCTTCACTGTTGACGCTGAACCCCTGGCCGTTGGCAATCACCATGACGCGCTGACCGGCTTTCACCCGCCAGGGCTGGCGCACCATTGACATCGTCAGGGTTTGCCCCGGCGCTAAATCGCGCAGCGTCTGGGACTGACGCGCCTGATCGAGCGACAGCATCGCCCGCGGCGGCAGTTGGTCCAGCCGACCGCGTTGCAGGCGCAGATTCCCGTCATTCAGCTCGCTGCCGCGAGCAACCGGCGCGCTCGCCACCACGTACTCGCCGTAAGCCTGAACCGTCACCTGTAAATAACGCTTATCGTTTCCGCAGCGCGCCAGCACGCTCAGGTTGCCCCACAGCCTGGCGTTGCCGGGCAGGCTGTAAGCCGGATTGTCACAGGCGGGCCAGTTGCTTTGCGGCGACTTGACCGTGACCTGAACCTCGTCGCTGATACCCGCCAGTCGTTGGGCGAAAAAATCCGTCAATCCTGCCGTCACATCGGCGTGAACCGATGCGCTAAGCAGCATCAAAGCGGTAGCAAGCGTGGCGGGTAAACGTTTCATCCGAGACTCCGGTAGCGCGATGGTGAAGATTTTACCGCGACTCGTGATGACTCAAGGCAACAAATAGCGACGCATTTTGCGCTTATTCCAACGATAAGGCGAGGTGGTCGCGCATTAAGCTGTCGCCATCACCATGCTATTCGCGGAGGAACCATGCTCGACAAACTCGATGCCGCGTTGCGTTTTCAGCAGGAAGCGCTCAATTTGCGCGCGCAGCGTCAGGAGATCCTGGCGGCGAACATTGCCAATGCCGATACCCCAGGCTATCAGGCCCGGGACATCGATTTCGCCAGCCAACTCAAACAGGTAATGGAGCGCGGACGGGCTCAAGGCAACACGGTTGCATTGACCATGACCTCCGCTCACCACATTCCCGCCCAGGCTTCCACGGCCCCATCCATGAACTTGCTGTACCGCATTCCCGATCAACCGTCAATGGACGGCAACACCGTGGATATGGACCGCGAACGCACCCAGTTTGCAGATAACGCGCTGAAATACCAGACGGATCTGACGCTGATGAGCGGGCAAATCAAAGGCATGATGAACGTGCTGCAACAAGGAAACTAATCATGGCGCTGCTCAATATTTTTGATATCGCCGGTTCAGCCATGACCGCGCAATCGAAACGCCTCAACGTGGCGGCAAGCAACCTCGCTAACGCCGACAGCGTGACCGGGCCGGACGGCCAGCCCTATCGCGCTAAACAGGTGGTATTCCAGGTGGACGCCCAGCCCGGCGCGGCGACCGGCGGCGTGAAGGTCAGCCAGGTGGTAGAAAGCCAGGCCCCGGACAAGCTGGTTTACGAGCCAGGCAATCCGCTGGCGGACGCCAACGGCTACGTCAAAATGCCAAACGTCGATGTGGTCGGCGAAATGGTCAACACCATGTCGGCGTCGCGCAGCTATCAGGCCAACGTCGAAGTGCTGAACACCGTGAAAAGCATGATGCTGAAAACGCTGACCATCGGACAATAAGGAGAAAACCATGTCCATTGCCGTTAACGTTAACGACCCAACGAATACTGGCGTCAGCGGAACCAGCTACTCCACCGGTTCCAACAGTCTGACCGGCAGCAGCGCGTCCGATCTCCAGAGCAGCTTCCTGACGCTACTGGTGGCGCAACTGAAAAACCAGGACCCCACCAACCCGCTGCAAAACAACGAACTGACCACCCAGCTGGCGCAAATCAGCACCGTGAGCGGGATCGAAAAACTCAACACCACGTTGGGCGCGGTCTCCGGCCAGCTTGATAACAACCAGTCGTTGCAGGCCAGCGCGCTGATTGACCGTGGCGTGATGATCCCGGGCAGCACGATCCTCGCCGGGAAAGAAACCACCACTCCGTTCGGCGTTGAGCTACAGCAGGCGGCGGATAAAGTCACCGCCACCATCACCAATAAAGAGGGTGTGGTGATGCAAACCCTGGACATCGGCAAGCTGAGCGCGGGCGTTCATACCTTTAGCTGGGATGGAAAAATGACCGACGGCACCGCCGTGCCGGACGGCGCGTACAACGTGACGATTTCGGCAAGCTCTGCCGGTACGCAGCTGGTGGCGCAGCCGCTTAATTTCGCTTTAGTCAACGGCGTGACGCGCAGTAACGGCAGCACGCTCCTGGACCTGGGCACCTACGGCACTCTCGCAATCAGCGAAGTGCGACAAATTATCTAACGCTTGCACTTACAGGAGTAAGACATGGGCTTTTCTCAAGCGGTCAGCGGCCTGAATGCTGCGGCCTCCAACCTGGACGTGATTGGTAACAACATCGCCAACTCCGCCACTTACGGTTTTAAATCCGCTTCCGTTTCTTTTGCGGATATGTTCGCCGGCTCTAAAGTGGGCCTCGGCGTTAAAGTCGCGGCGGTGACCCAGGACTTTAGCGACGGCATCACCACCAATACCGGTCGTGGCCTCGACGTCGCCATCAGCCAGAACGGGTTTTTCCGTCTGGTGGACAGCAACGGTTCGGTATTTTACAGCCGTAACGGCCAGTTCAAACTGGATGAAAGCCGCAACCTGACCAATATGCAGGGCATGCAGGTAACCGGCTATCCGGCAACCGGCACGCCGCCGACCATTCAGCAGGGGGCCAACCCGGTTGGCCTGACCATCCCTAATACCCTGATGCCGGCTAAAGTGACCACCACCGCGTCAATGGTGGTCAACCTGAACTCCTCGGATAAAACCATTGCCGCGGACGTGGCGTTTAACCCGGCCAATGCCGATAGCTACAACAAAAAAGGCAGTGTCACGGTATTCGATACCCAGGGTAACGCCCATGACATGAACGTCTATTTCCGGAAGAACGCCGACAGCAGTTGGGCGGTGTACTACCAGGACAGCAGCGTGGCGGGCAGCCCGGTGTCTGCGCCGACCACCATGAGCTTCGACGGTAACGGTAATCTGACGGCACCGGCCAACCCGGCGACGATTGCGATGACGCCTGGCTCGCTGAACGGAGTCGCGCCAACGCCGTTTACCCTGGATTTCACCGGTTCAATGCAGCAGAACACCGGCTCCAACAACATCGTATCCACCGAGCAGAACGGCTATAAGCCGGGCGACCTGGTGAGCTACCAGATCAACGATGACGGCACCGTGGTCGGCAACTACTCCAACGAGAAGCAGCAGCTGCTGGGCCAGATCGTGCTGGCAAACTTCGCGAACCCGGAAGGGCTCTCATCCCAGGGCGATAACCTGTGGGAAGCGAGCAACGCCTCCGGCGTGGCCCTGCTGGGCACCGCAGGCAGCGGCAACTTCGGCCAGTTGACCAACGGCGCGCTGGAAGCCTCTAACGTCGATCTGAGTAAGGAGCTGGTCAACATGATCGTGGCCCAGCGTAATTACCAGTCCAACGCCCAGACCATCAAGACTCAGGACCAGATCCTGAACACGCTGGTTAACCTGCGTTAATGCCTGACGGGACGGCCTAATGGATCACGCAATTTATACCGCTATGGGGGCTGCCAGCCAGACCCTGAACCAACAGGCGGTCAATGCCAGCAACCTGGCGAATGCCTCCACGCCGGGTTTCCGCGCCCAGCTTACCGCGCTGCGTGCGGTGCCGGTGGAAGGCTTATCGCTGCCGACCCGCACCCTGGTGGCGGCCTCCACGCCTGGGGCCAATTTGTCCCAGGGCGCGCTGGATTACACCTCGCGTCCGCTGGACGTAGCGCTGCAGCAGGATGGCTGGATTGCCGTACAGAGCGCGGCGGGCACTGAAGCCTATACCCGTAACGGGAATATCCAGGTCACTGCCGGGGGGCAGTTGACCATTCAGGGTAATCCGGTGATGGGCGACGGCGGCCCGATTGTGGTGCCGGAAGGGGCGGAAATCACCATCGCGGCGGACGGCACCATTTCGGCGCTTAATCCCGGCGACCCGCCAAACACCGTCGCGCCGGTCGGCCGGCTGAAGCTGGTGAAGGCCGATGGGAATGAGATTGTGCGCGGCGATGACGGATTATTCCGCTTAAGCGCCGCCGCACAGGCGCAGCGCGGCCCGATGTTGCAGGCCGACCCGAGCATCCGCGTGATGTCCGGCGTGCTGGAAGGCAGTAACGTCAAACCCGTCGAAGCGATGACCGATATGATCGCCAACGCCCGACGCTTCGAGATGCAGATGAAAATCATCTCCAGCGTCGATGAAAATTCTCAGCGGGCTAACCAGCTGCTGTCGATGACTTAATAAGGGCACTTTATGATTAGCTCATTATGGATTGCGAAAACCGGCCTTGACGCCCAGCAAACCAATATGGACGTGATCGCCAACAACCTGGCGAACGTCAGCACCAACGGCTTTAAGCGCCAGCGCGCGGTTTTTGAAGATCTGCTGTATCAAACCATCCGTCAGCCGGGGGCGCAGTCATCCGAACAGACCACGCTGCCGTCCGGCCTGCAGATCGGTACCGGCGTCCGTCCGGTCGCCACCGAGCGCCTGCACAGCCAGGGCAACCTGTCGCAAACCAGCAACAGCAAAGACGTGGCGATCAAAGGCCAGGGCTTTTTCCAGGTGATGTTGCCGGACGGCACCTCTGCCTATACCCGCGACGGTTCGTTCCAGGTGGATCAGAACGGCCAGCTGGTGACGGCGGGCGGTTTCCAGGTTCAGCCGGCAATCACGGTTCCGGCGAACGCGCTCAGCATCACCATCGGGCGTGATGGCCTGGTGAGCGTGACCCAGCAGGGTCAGGCCGCGCCGGTTCAGGTCGGGCAGTTAAACCTGACCACCTTTATGAACGACACCGGTCTGGAAAGCATCGGTGAAAACCTGTACATCGAAACCCAGTCTTCCGGCGCGCCAAACGAAAGCACGCCGGGGCTGAACGGTGCCGGACTGCTGTATCAGGGCTATGTGGAAACCTCGAACGTTAACGTGGCGGAAGAACTGGTGAATATGATCCAGGTACAACGCGCTTACGAAATTAACAGTAAAGCGGTCTCCACTACCGACCAGATGCTGCAAAAACTGACGCAACTCTAACGTGCTCCCGGCGCGGTTCACGCCGCGCCGGGCACGAATACTGAAGATGAAAGCAATGCAAAATACCGGTGCGCAATATCGCCCTCTTTTCATCGCCCTGATGGTGACGTTATCCGGGTGTGCCTGGGTCCCCTCGAAGCCGCTGGTGCAGGGCGCGACAACCGCGCAGCCCGCGCCAGGCGCCGCGCCGGTGGTCAATGGTTCTATTTTCCAGTCCGCCCAGCCGATTAACTACGGCTACCAGCCGCTGTTCGAAGACCGCCGCCCGCGCAATATCGGCGATACCCTGACGATTGTTTTGCAGGAAAACGTCAGCGCCAGCAAGAGTTCCTCGGCCAACGCCAGCCGCGACGGCAAAACCAACTTCGGCTTTGACGCCGTGCCGCGTTATCTGCAGGGGTTATTCGGCAACGACCGCGCCACCGTGGACGCTTCCGGCGGCAACAGCTTTAACGGCAAAGGCGGCGCTAACGCCAGCAACACCTTCAGCGGCACGCTCACCGTGACCGTCGACCAGGTGCTGGCGAACGGCAACCTGCACGTGGTGGGCGAAAAACAGATCGCCATTAACCAGGGCACAGAATTCATTCGTTTCTCCGGTGTCGTGAACCCACGCACCATCAGCGGCAGCAACACCGTTCCGTCCACCAACGTGGCGGACGCGCGTATCGAATATGTCGGCAACGGCTATATCAACGAAGCGCAGAACATGGGCTGGCTGCAGCGTTTCTTCCTTAACTTATCGCCGATGTAAGCGAGGTGACTATGTTGAAATCACTCCTCACAATCGGGTTGCTGCTGGTGGCGTCTTTCGCCCAGGCCGACCGTATTCGTGACCTCACAAGCGTACAGGGCGTACGGGAAAACTCCTTGATTGGCTACGGCCTGGTCGTCGGCCTGGACGGAACGGGCGACCAGACCACCCAGACGCCGTTTACCACCCAGAGCCTGAATAACATGCTCTCCCAGTTAGGCATTACCGTGCCGCCGGGCACCAACATGCAGCTGAAAAACGTCGCTGCGGTGATGGTGACCGCGTCGTTCCCGGCCTTTGCCCGCCAGGGGCAGACCATCGACGTGGTGGTGTCCTCAATGGGTAACGCCAAAAGCCTGCGCGGCGGTACGTTGTTAATGACCCCGCTAAAAGGCGTGGACAACCAGGTTTACGCGCTGGCGCAGGGGAACATTCTGGTCGGCGGCGCAGGCGCGTCGGCGGGCGGCAGCAGCGTGCAGGTTAACCAGCTGAACGGCGGCCGCATCACCAACGGCGCGGTGGTGGAGCGTGAGTTGCCCAGCCAGTTCGGCAGCAGCAACACGCTGAATCTGCAGCTAAATCAGGAAGATTTCACCCTGGCGCAGCAAATCACCGACACCATTAACCGTGCGCGCGGCTACGGCAGCGCCACGGCGCTGGACTCCCGCACCATCCAGGTGCGCGTGCCGACTGGCGGCAGTTCCCAGGTGCGTTTCCTGGCGGATATCCAGAACCTGGAAGTCAGGGTCGCGCCGCAGGACGCCCGGGTGATCATCAACTCGCGCACCGGCTCGGTGGTGATGAACCGGGAAGTGACGCTGGACAGCTGCGCGGTGGCGCAGGGCAACCTGTCGGTGACCGTAAACCGCCAGCTTGACGTCAGCCAGCCGGATACGCCGTTCGGCGGCGGCCAGACGGTGGTGACGCCGAACACCCAGATCGACATGCGCCAGAGCGGCGGTTCGCTGCAAAGCGTACAGTCCAGCGCCAGCCTGAACAGCGTAGTGCGGGCGCTTAACGCGCTGGGCGCGACGCCGATGGATTTGATGTCGATTCTGCAATCGATGCAAACAGCGGGCTGCCTGCGCGCCAAACTGGAAATCATCTAAGGCGTTATTATGCTGAACGACACCAAACTGCTTTCCAGCGCCGCGTGGGACGCGAACGCGCTGAACGATCTGAAAGCCAAAGCGGGGCAGGACCCGAAAGCGAACGTTAAAGCGGTGGCCCAGCAGGTGGAAGGCATGTTTGTCCAGATGATGCTGAAAAGCATGCGTGAGGCGCTGCCGAAAGACGGTCTGTTCAGCAGCGATCAGACGCGGCTTTACACCAGCATGTATGACCAGCAAATCGCCCAGCATTTGTCTGGCGGCAAAGGGCTGGGCCTGGCGGACGCGATGGTCAAACAGATGACCAGCGAATCTCAGGAGCCCGCCGGGACGCCGGACCAGGTGCCGCTGAAGTTCGATCTGGAAACCATTAACCGCTACCAGACCCAAACCCTGGCGCAGACCGTGCGCCAGGCGGTGCCGCGCGCGCCGTCTCAGGAAGCACCGCTCAGCGGCGACAGTAAAGACTTCCTGGCGGCGCTGTCGTTGCCCGCCAAACTGGCCAGCGAGCAGAGCGGCGTGCCGCATCACCTGATTCTGGCCCAGGCGGCGCTGGAATCCGGCTGGGGACAACGGCAGATTTTAAAAGCCAACGGCGAGCCGAGCTTCAACCTGTTCGGCATTAAAGCCAGCCCTGGCTGGAAAGGCGAGGTAGCGGAAATCACTACCACCGAATATGAAAACGGCGAAGCCAAAAAAGTGAAGGCTAAATTCCGCGCCTACGGCTCTTATCTGGAAGCGCTGTCGGATTACGTCAGTTTGCTGACCCGCAATCCGCGCTATGCCGCCGTGACCAGCGCGGCGACGGCGGAGCAGGGCGCGACGGCCCTGCAGAACGCCGGTTACGCCACCGATCCTCACTACGCCCGCAAGCTGACAACCATGATTGGCCAGCTGAAAGCGATGAGCGAAAAAGTGTCCAAAGCCTATAGCAACGATATTTCGACTTTGTTTTGAAAATGCCTCAAGTCCGGGAGCGCGCTGCCGATAACGGTATGCAGGAACCGAGTCTGAACGTTCATAAGGAACCTCCATGTCCAGTAGCTTAATTAACAGCGCAATGAGCGGCCTTTCCGCGGCTCAGGCGGCACTGAATACTGTCAGTAACAACATCAACAATTACAATGTTGCGGGCTATACCCGTCAGACGACGGTGCTTTCTCAGGCCAACAGTACGCTGGGTGCCGGTGGATGGGTGGGCAATGGCGTTAACGTCACCGGTGTACACCGTGAATATGACGCGTTTATTTCCAATCAGTTACGCGCCGCGCAGAACCAGAGCAGCGGCCTGACGACCCGCTATGAGCAGATGTCAAAAATCGACAATATGCTCTCCAGCAGCACCAACACGCTGTCGTCCACCATGCAGGATTTCTTTAAAACCATGCAGACGCTGGTGAGCAACGCGGAAGATCCGGCGTCACGCCAGGCGTTGTTAGGCAAGGCGGAAGGGCTGGTTAACCAGTTCCGCGTCACCGACCAGTATCTGCGCGATCAAAATAAAGAAGTGAATGGCTCGATTAGCACCAGCGTCAGCCAGATCAACACCTACGCGAAGCAGATCGCCAACCTGAATGACCAGATTTCGCGCCTGACCGGCGTGGGCGCCGGGGCTTCGCCGAACGATCTGCTGGATCAGCGCGACCAACTGGTAAGCGAACTGAACAAAATCGTCGGCGTGGAAGTCACGGTTCAGGACGGCGGCACCTACAACGTCACCGTGGGCAACGGCTACACCCTGGTGCAGGGCAGCACCGCGAACCAGCTGGCGGCGGTGGCCTCAAGCGCCGATCCGTCGCGCACCACGGTGGCGTTTGTCGATAAGACCGCGGGCAACGTGGAAATCCCGGAAAAGTTACTCGGCACCGGCAGCCTCGGCGGCCTGATGACGTTCCGTGCCCAGGATCTGGACCAGACGCGTAATTCTCTGAACCAGATGGCGCTGGCGTTCGCCGGTGCCTTCAATACCCAGCATAAAGCGGGTGTGGATGCCAATAATGAAGGCGGCACCGATTTCTTTAGCTTCGGCAAGCCTGAAGCGCTGAGCAATGCGAAAAACAGTAAACCGGGCGCCACCTTTGAGGTGAGCTTCGCGAACACCTCTGAAGTGCAGGCGTCGGATTATAAGGTTACCCGCGTCGGCGGCGAATGGCAGGTGACGCGTTTGTCTGACAATGCCAGTGTGAAGCTGACCGACAACGGCGACTCCATTGAATTCGACGGGCTGAAAATCGATATTACCGGTACGGCGGCAAACAATGACTCGTTTATGGTGAAACCGGTCACCAACGCCATTATCAACATGGAAGTAAAAATCAAAGACGAGTCGCAGATTGCGATGGCGAGCGCCAAAGACAGCGGCGAAAGCGACAACACCAACGGCCAGAAACTGCTCGACTTGCAGAACACGAAAATGGTCGGCGGCAATAAAACCTTTAACGACGCCTACGCCAGCCTGGTGAGTGACGTCGGCAACAAGACCAGTACGCTCAAAGTCACCAGCACCACCCAGAACAACGTGGTGGTGCAGTTGACCAACCAGCAGCAGTCCATCTCCGGGGTCAACCTCGACGAAGAGTACGGCAATCTGCAACGTTTCCAGCAATATTACCTGGCGAATGCCCAGGTGCTTCAGACGGCATCCACGCTGTTTGATGCGCTGCTGTCCATCCGCTAACGGGAGAATTGATCGATGCGTATCAGTACTCAAATGATGTACCAGCAGAATATGCGCGGCATTACCAACGCGCAGACCGAATGGCTGGGTTACGGGGAGCAAATGTCCACCGGCAAACGGGTGAACAAAGCGTCGGACGATCCGATTGCCGCCGCGCAGGCGGTCGTGCTGTCCCAGGCGCAGGCCGAAAACAGCCAGTACACTCAGGCGCGTTCGTTCGCCACCCAGAAAGTCTCGCTGGAAACCAGCGTGCTGACCCAGGTGACCACCGCGATCCAGACCGCGCAGGAAAAAATCGTCCAGGCAGGCAACGGCACGCTGAGCGATGACGACCGCGCGTCGCTGGCTACCGATTTGCAGGGGATCCGCGATCAACTGCTGAATCTGGCGAACAGCACCGACGGCAACGGTCGCTTCATTTTTGCCGGTTACAAAACCGATGCCGCCCCGTTTCAGGGCGAAGCGGGCAATATCGAATACAAGGGCGGTGCCGAGCAGATCACCCAGAAGGTGGATTCGGCGCGTACCATGGTGATCGGCCATACCGGTGATTCGGTGTTTATGAACGTCACCAGCAATGCGGTGCCGGAGCCGGAAGGCAGCACGCAGGAGAAGAGCCTGTTTAACATGCTCGACACCGCTATCGCGGCGCTGAAAACCCCGAAAGCGGGAGCCACGGAAGAGGAACAGGCTGCTCTGGATGCGGCAGTAGATAAAACCAACCGCGGTCTGAAGAACTCGCTCAATAACGTGTTAACCGTGCAGGCCGAGCTGGGTACACAACTGGCCGAGCTGAGCAGCCTGGATACCCTGGGCAGCGATCGCGCGCTGGGCCAAACGCAGCAGATGAGTAACCTGATTGATGCGGACTGGAACTCAGTGATTTCATCCTATGTGATGCAGCAAGCCGCGCTTCAGGCCTCTTATAAAACCTTTACCGATATGCAGGGCATGTCGCTGTTCCAGTTGAACCGCTAAGGCGAAAGATTTGAGCATATTTTGAAACTGGATATGCTTTCTGCCCGCTTCCGCACCCCGGAGCGGGCTTTTTTTTATCTCCCCGCGACCGCTAGTCCACCGTCCAGGCTTCTGAGTATTTACGGCTGGCGAACATCTCTTTCAGGCCTGCGGTTTGTTTCAGACGCAGCACTTCATCGGGCTCCATCCCCAGCTCACGGGCGATGCGACCGTCGTCCCACCCATAATGAGACAACTCCATCACCAGCGCTGACATGGCGGGCACCTGATGTTTACCTCTGGCGCGGTTATGACGCACGGTAGAGGCCATGTTGTCTCCACGGCTGGCCTGTTCCGCCTTCAACAGTACGACCGGTACATAGCCGCGAAGCCGGGACGATAACGTACGATCTTTTATTCCCGCCCGGAACCGGTGGGCGCCATCCACCAGATTTAACGCGTCTTCGGCGCCAGGGGTTGCCACAACCGGCTGAGTGTATCCATCCTGAATTAAAGAATGCACCAGCAGCTTGCGTTCAGTCGCCGCCATAACGTTCGGGTTATAGTTGTTTTCGTTAAGCCGGGTGGTTTTGATCCATAGTACGCAGTCCACAGGCTCTTGCTGAAAAGGACTCACGGCATGCAGCGCTTTCTTTATCGTGTTTAACGCATCAATGCGTTTGACCTCGGGTTGGCGCTGTAACCACTCTGTCAGAGGGGATAACAGCGCTGCCAGGGTCTCATTCATATCACTTGCCATAATTTACGTTTCTCCTGAACACGTTTTTTCCAACGCTCATAATGGTGCGTACGGGTCGGGCTGAATGAGAGCGACCGGCACCAGTAATCGTTGCGTAAAAGCGTCCTGCAAATACGTCGCCAGGACGGAATATCTCTGCTGCCGGTGTCTTTATCCTGAAAATCAGGTATGTCCTGGGGATACTCGCGTTGTCGATACCACTGGAGATAGACGGCAATCTTATTGCGATAATGTTCTGCGGTTGACGACGGCATGCTGTCGAGCAAAAACAGCGCGTAGGCTTTCCAGGTCATCTTGTCCGGTTTTGTCAGTTGCCCCTGACCATAAAATCCGTTGCGTTCGGCGGCATACAGCTCGCCAGTATGCGCGCCGCTGACCCGCTGGCAGACGCGATCCCATAAATGGGGTTCCAGCACATGATACAGCCACAGCCCGGCACGTTGTTCAGGCCCAAAAGGCTCACAGATCCGCATATAGCGCGGCTTAACCCCCGCCTGAAACATTAGCTGGTAAAGCGGATTACACTGGGCATCGCTGCGGGCGAACCAGGACCAGATGTCTGCTGTTTTCCAGTCATACAGCGGAGCGACGGTACAGGCGCCAGAAAGCATACTCGCCGTTGTCCAGGGTTTATCGGGGCTGTAACGCGCTTTGCGACGGTCGCAAATGCTCTGAAAGCGCAGCAGTGATTCATCGGCGCGCATGCCGGTAAGAATGGCGGTGGGGGTGACCGGCGTTCGCCTGGCGAGCCAGTCGTTAAAAGAGGGCACAAAATCTTCAAACGTCATGCCGGCGGTGTAAAACGCGAAGTACTGCGGATCGACGATGGCCTCAGCCGGTGGCTGGCGTACCCATTCAACGCCGGGCTCCCAGGCCGTCCATTCCGGCTGGCACGCGGAAGTACCGTTCACGGTGGTCAAGGGTAAAGCCACCCAGTAAAACGCGTCGGTGCAATCCTGATAGAGCGCTTTCATCGTCGTGACGTGATTGATGGTGTATTCAAACTGCACTTCCCAGTCGATAAACAGAACGCTGAATGTTCTGCCGCGTCGTCGGGCTTCCTTCGCGGTTAAGTGGAAAAGCAGCGTGGAGTCTTTACCGCCGGAAAAGGAAACGCAAACGCGAGAAAAGGAATCGAACACCCAGGATATCCGCTCTGTTGTGGCTTCATAGACATTCATATTGAGCGGTATTTTACGTTCCGATGCGCCAGCAGGCTGGTAGCTCATAACAAATCCTTTTTTGGTTTCATAATGAGGGCATCATTTGCGCCTCAAAAACACGCGATAACATCGCGTGGATTATTACGGGTTCTTATTATTAATAAATGGCTGCTCAAAACAGACTCGACGAGCAAAATGAATTTTACCGCATAGTGAGCGGCGCGGTGATAAAGAAAACGCTGACCAGTGGTCAATTAAATAAAAACTTTGGGAAACATTTAATCAGCACCATAAACGAACGAGGTATGGATATATTTTGGATCCCAGGCGTTTATCAAAAGTACGCATTATCAGAATGCGAGGGTTGCTGTGCGTAGCTTTTCGCAGGGGATCGGCAGCAGAGGCTTTTCTGTTGAATTGTAAGATTTTTTGTTCTTTTCATTATAATGTTCATTTTATTGCAGGTTGAAATCGACAACGTCTCAGGGTGTTTATGTTTCCTGAAAACGTTTCTAATAATGTTGTGGTTATATGGGCAACAGAATTAAGCGATGTTTAAGTAAAGTCCATAACGGCAAGCCTGATAATAATTGGCGTTCTATATTATCTCAGAAAAACCCTGGTTAAGAAAATATAGTGGGATTTTAAGAATTCATTAAGGTTATGGGAGTGAAATTGATTAACCCGCCATCAGTTATTCTATTCTCATGGCGGGCAGGTATAAGTATTAATTGTTATGCGAAGCAAATTCAGCATGAGGCGGGCGGCGGCGCTCCGCGATACGAACCATAAAACTGGCTGCGCTGACGCAAGTGGCAAGTATAACCACGCCCATCCAGCCATATTCTTCCCACATTGCACTGCCCAGAATCGAACCTAATGCCATACCAATAAATACACCGGTAAACAGCAGGGCATTCAGACGGCCCCGCGCCTGCGGATCGAGCCGGTATACCAGCGTCTGGTGCGCCACCAGCGAAGATTGTAGGCCCAGGTCAAAACCAATAGCACACAGCGCAATCGCTATAAGCTGCCAGAAAGGTGACAGCAGCGGCAGAAATATCATTAAGCCAAATGACACGGTGGCCAGTGCAGCGGCATATTGGGTAACCCGGTTGGCCCCCAGTTTGTCAGCCAGCGAACCTGACAATGGGGCCGCCAGCGCGCCCGCAGCCCCGGCGATACCGAATGCGCCAGCAACGGCGCTGCCCATATGAAATTGCTGGCTTAACATTACGGCGAGCATTGACCAGAAGGCGCTAAAGCCAATCGAGAGCAGCCCCTGCGCCAGCGCGGCGCGACGTAACGCAGGATGACGGAGCCATAGCCCAACCATTGACTTCATCAGCGACGGGTAACCCAGTTCCGCTTGCGTGGCGAAACGCGGCAGTACACGCCACAGAGCCAGGCCGATCAGGGCAATGCTCAGCGCCGCCAGCTGATACATGACGCGCCAGCCAAAAGCCGCGCTCACCAGACCGCTCACGGTACGGGATAACAGGATCCCCAACAGTAAGCCGGTCATTACCATACCCACCGCTTTGCCTTGCTTACCCGAAGCAGAAAGAATGGCGGCCGCCGGGACGATATCTTGCGCCACGGTGGCGCACGCGCCCAGCAGCAGGCTTAACGCCAGCAGGCTGTGCTCGCCGGTAGAAAAACTATACAGAACCAGCATCAGGGCCAGGGCGAAAGATTTCGCCATGATAATAATACGCCGGTCGAAACGGTCGCCGAGCGGCAGCAAAAATAAGATCCCTGACGCATATCCAGCCTGGGTCAGCGTAGGGATTAACCCCAGGCTGCCGATGCCGAGATGTAAATTATCGCCAATCAGCGGCAGTATCGGCTGCGCGTAATAAATCGATGCCACGCTGAAGCCAGCAGCGGCGGCAAGCACCAGTAAAGTACGCATCAGCGCTGAAGAAGAAAGGGACGTTGTCATGGATAAAGCCTCACGCTCTGGAAGATGTGAGGATTGTCGGTTACAGCAGGCTGGTGCGGTAGCGGGACATTTGATAAAACGGTTATACGCCAAACGTATGTCAGAGAAAATTATATGGCAAATGAACGTATAGACAGAATTGAGTTGATGAACACGTTTATCCGCATCATTGAAAGCGGATCGCTCAGCGCGGCGGCAGTACAGCTCAACACCACCCAGGCGACCGTCAGCCGGCGGCTGAAATCGCTGGAAGAGATGTTGGGCTGCAAACTGCTGCTGCGCACCACCCACGCCATGAAACTGACCGACGATGGCGAACGCTGCTATCAGCATGCTAAAACCGTGACGGGCCACTGGATGATGCTGGAAGACGATCTGCGCAACGCCGGGGATGAACCGGTGGGCACCTTGCGGGTGCGGGCACCGCACGCGTTTGGTCAGCAACAGTTGATTGCGCCGCTGACGCAGTTTCTTCGCCAGTATCCGCAGATGAACGTAGAGTGGATGCTGAACGATAAAGCGCCGCTGTTCGTTACTGAGAATATCGATTGCGCTATCCACCTTGGCGCGCAGCCTGATCCGTCCACTATTTCGGTGCTACTGGCGGAAGTGCCGCGCATCGTGGTCGCCGCGCCGGAATTGCTGGCGGGTTATCCGCAGATTAACCAGCCTGAGGCACTGGCGGCGCTGCCCTGGGTGGCCTTAAACCTGTTCTATCAACAGGAAGTGACGTTAAGGCAGATTGAAGGCAACGAAACGCGCTCACTCGCCATTGCGCCGCGCCTGAGCACTGACAGCCTGTATGCCGTCAGAGAAACGGTGCTGGCCGGGTTGGGCGTGGGTATCGTCTCAGCGTGGATTGTGGCGCAGGATCTGGAACAGGGCAAACTGGTGCATGTTCTGCCGCAGTGGCAGGCCGCGCCGCTGCCGGTCTGGCTGGCTTATCCCTATAGCCGCTACTATCCCGCGCGCTTGCGTAAATTCCTCGAACTGATGCGGGAAATTCTGCCCGGATTAATGGGGATGCGGCCGCCGGAGAGGCGAAAAAAAAGCCGGTCATAATGACCGGCTTATGGGGAGGTTACTCAGCCTGACCCGGGCGGGTGGCCGGTGCGGTAGCCTGGTGGCTGGCGCTGTGGCCGCCCGCTGAGCCTTTACCGCTAAAATTAAACGGTTCACGCACCCAGTCGCTGTGACGCGGCGCTTCCGGCACGTATTCCGGGGCCGGGGCGCGCGTCATCGGCGCGCTGACAACCGGTTTTGCGGCAGCTGGCTGCGCTTCAGGCTGCGGCTCAGCGTGTACGGGCTCGGCGGCTTTGACTGGCTCAGCGGCTTTGACCGGCTCAGCGGCTTTGACTGGTTCAGCGGCTTTGATTGGCTTTTCGGCTTTGACCGGTTCAACAATCGGTTCGGCAGCGTCTGCGTCCGGCGTCTCAACCACTGCTGGCTGCTGCTCAGCGTCACGCGCGGCAGGTTGTTCCTGCGGCGCATCGGCGATGCTTTCTTCCGCAACAGGCTCAACCACCACGGCTTCCTGAGCCGTTTCCTGCACGGCTTCAGCCGCTGGCGCAGAGTCTACCGGTTTGGCTTCTTCAGCAACCTGCTCAGCAACCGCTTCATCCTGCGGCGCGATGATTTCCGGCTGGGCATCGACCGGCGCGGCAATCACTTCCGGATGGGTCGTTTCGACCGGTGCGGCTTCAGCGACGTCGGCTGCCCCGGCAACAACGGGCGCAATCTGGATCGCCTGCTGTTCCACCGGTGCTTCAACAGGTTGTTCCTGCTGTTCAACCACTGGCGCCTGCGCGACCGGGTAGCGGATCCAGACTTTGCCGGACGCCATTTCCGGCGAAGCGCATGCTACGGTCAACGGCATCGGCGACGCGGTTGGGTAGCGCTCATCGCGATAACGGCGGCGGCGCTGACCGCTCACGCGCAGGTGTCGCGGTGAACGGCGGGAGCGACGCGGCATACCGTTGGCGTCAGCGCGAGTTTCGGCGCTTTCTTCCGGTTCGGCTGTCTCGTTTTCCACCACCGCAGGCAGCGGAATGGTCGCCAGCTCGGTACGCTGTACCGGCGCGGTTTCCTGCGGCTCTACGTCGACAATGGCTTCTGACTCAACCACATCGTTAGTGAAGCGAACTTTCTGGGTCAGCTGGCGCTGTTTACGGCGCGGCATCACCTGAACGCGTTCTTCCTGTTCGGCTTCCTGCTCCGGACGCTCTTCGCGGTTCAGTGCTTTAACGTCCTGCTGCGCCTGGCGCTTGTCTTCAGAGCGGCGGCGGCTTCTTTCACGACGCGGTTGCTGCTCATCACGGCCTTTGGTTTGTTCGGTCTCATCCACGGCGATGTCGCGGACTTCACGCGCCTCAGCGGTTTGCTGCTGGGCCTGACGACGGTTGCGGCGATTCTCATCGCGCGGCTCACGCGGCTCACGCGGCTCACGCGGTTCGCGAGATTCACGCGGTTCACGATTATCGCGGCTGTCGCGTCCCTGGCGATCGTTACGATCGCGACGGTTATTCTGGCGACGGTTATTACGGCGATCGCCACGCTGTTTCTCTTCACCCGCTTCTTTCTTCGGCTCTTCAACAACCGGGGCAGGCGCGGCTGGCTCACCGGCGAACAGGGATTTCAGCGCGTTGATAAAGCGGCTAAACAGGCCCGGCTGGGACGCCTGAGACGCGGCAGGCTGCGGCGCGGCCTGTACTTTTGCCGGGGCTTCCTGAACGGCTTTGGTCTCTGGCGGCGCAGGCGGGATATCCGGCATGGCGAAGGTGGCTAACGCGGGCTCTTCCGGACGCTTGCGTTCGGCTGGCTCATCGTCAGACGGCATTGCCATCGCTTCTTCATGCAGCTTCGGCAGCATGTAGCTCAGGGTTTTGGTCTCTTCGCCTTTACGCACGCGCAGCACGGAATAATGCGGGGTTTCCATCTGGTCGTTCGGGACGATCACCGCGCGCACGCCGCCCTGGCGGGTTTCGATGGCGGTAATGGCGTCGCGTTTTTCGTTCAGCAGATAGGAAGCGATCGGCACCGGAACGATGGCGTGAACTTCTTTGGTGTTCTCTTTCAGCGCTTCTTCTTCAATCAGACGCAGAATCGACAGGGACAGGGATTCGTTGTCGCGAATGGTGCCGGTGCCGCTACAGCGCGGGCACACGTGATGGCTGGATTCGCCCAGCGACGGGCTGAGGCGCTGACGGGACATTTCCAGCAGGCCGAAGCGTGAAATATGGGAAATCTGGATGCGCGCGCGGTCCTGACGAACGGCTTCGCGCAGGCGGTTTTCCACCGCGCGCTGGTGGCGTACCGGGGTCATATCGATAAAGTCGATAACAATCAGACCGCCGAGGTCGCGCAGGCGCAGCTGGCGGGCGATTTCATCCGCCGCTTCCAGGTTGGTGTTGAAAGCCGTTTCTTCGATATCGCCGCCGCGGGTCGCGCGGGCGGAGTTGATATCGATAGCGGTCAGCGCTTCGGTGCTATCAATAACGATAGAGCCGCCTGACGGCAGGCGCACTTCGCGCTGGAATGCCGATTCAATTTGCGATTCGATCTGATAGTGGCTGAACAGCGGGATTTCACCGGTGTACAGTTTGATTTTGCTGCTGAAATCCGGGCGGCCCAGCGCAGAGATGTGCTGGCGCGCCAGCTCCAGCACTTTCGGGTTGTCGATCAGGATTTCGCCGATGTCCTGGCGCAGATAGTCGCGGAAGGCGCGGACAATGACGTTGCTTTCCTGATGGATCAGGAATGGCGCAGGGCGGCTCTCAGCGGCTTTTTTGATGGCTTCCCAGTGTTTCAGGCGGAAGCTTAAGTCCCACTGCAGCGCTTCGGCGGATTTGCCCACGCCCGCGGTACGCACGATAAGACCCATGCCGTCCGGCAGTTCAAGACTGGCCAGCGCTTCTTTCAGTTCGGTACGGTCGTCGCCTTCGATACGGCGAGAGATGCCGCCCGCGCGCGGGTTATTTGGCATCAGAACCAGGTAGCTGCCTGCCAGACTAATAAAGGTAGTCAGGGCCGCGCCTTTGTTACCGCGCTCTTCTTTATCGATCTGAACGATAACTTCCTGGCCTTCGCGCAGCACATCTTTGATGTTCGGACGACCATGGGAAGCATAGTTAGCAGGGAAGTATTCGCGGGCGATTTCTTTAAGAGGGAGGAAACCGTGTCTTTCAGCGCCGTAATCAACAAAAGCGGCTTCAAGACTGGGTTCAATGCGGGTGATTTTTCCTTTGTAGATGTTCGCTTTTTTCTGTTCGTGTCCTGGGCTTTCAATGTCCAGGTCGTACAGGCGCTGCCCGTCCACAAGGGCGACACGCAACTCTTCTTGCTGAGTCGCGTTGATTAACATTCTTTTCATCGTAACTTACTCATTATTCTTACATTGACGACTAAGCTGCGGGCAAGATATCGCCTTTCCGGGTATGAACCGATGGCCTCGTGACTATTCACGTCGCCAACCTCACGGTTGTCGCTCGCTTAAGAGGCGCAGAGTGTCGGTAGCCTGTATTTCATCTGGAAATACAGCGCAATTATCAGGGGAACTGCCTGGGATGTTTCGCCAGAGAAGCTTCCATTTACCGGTAAGGACTGCAACCCGCAGCCCGCTAACTGCCTGAAGGTTCAATACGTCTTACGCCATTGCTGCGTGGATGAACGGTCAGGCAAAACTGGTAATTCCGCAAAGTTCCTTGTCTCAACAAGATTTAACACGGAAAACAGCAGCATTATTCCATTGCTAAGCTTGTTATAGCAAGATGACTTTTGCCATTTATCACCCGGTTACTCACAGTTTCTTAACCACAAATTACCGATTGTTGTTATATCCACCAATCCGGTGATTCATAAGCCGTCAGAATCCGGGTGACAGTAAGTATAAGCATATAAAAATGAGTGGCGCTAATGAATGTCGATAATTAGAATCGCCACCATGAAAACTGAGACCCCAGCCGTAAAAATCGTTGTCATTACCGCTGATGAAGCGGGGCAGCGTATCGATAACTTTTTGCGCACCCAATTAAAGGGTGTGCCTAAAAGCATGATTTACCGCATCCTTCGCAAAGGCGAAGTGCGGGTGAACAAAAAACGCATTAAGCCTGAATACAAACTCGAAGACGGCGATGAAGTGCGTATTCCTCCGGTTCGCGTCGCCGAGCGCGAAGAAGAGGCGGTATCCCCGCATCTGCAAAAAGTCTCCGCGCTCACCGAGGCGATTTTGTATGAGGATGATTATATCCTGGTGCTGAATAAGCCCTCCGGCACCGCCGTACACGGCGGCAGCGGATTGAGCTTTGGCGTAATCGAAGGTCTGCGCGCCTTGCGCCCGGAAGCCCGCTTTCTGGAGCTGGTCCACCGTCTCGACCGCGACACGTCCGGCGTCCTGCTGGTGGCGAAAAAGCGTTCGGCGCTGCGTTCGCTGCATGAACAGCTGCGCGGTAAAGAGATGCAAAAAGATTACCTGGCGCTGGTGCGCGGGCAGTGGCAGTCGCATGTGAAAGTGGTACAGGCGCCGCTATTGAAAAATATTCTGCAAAGCGGAGAGCGCATCGTGCGGGTCAACAGTGAAGGCAAGCCATCGGAAACGCGCTTTAAAGTGGAGGAGCGTTATGCGTTCGCCACGCTGGTACGCTGTAGCCCGGTAACCGGTCGCACCCACCAGATTCGCGTGCATACTCTGCATGCCGGTCATCCTATCGCTTTTGACGATCGTTATGGCGACCGTGAATTTGATAAGCAACTGGCGAATACCGGATTAAGCCGCCTGTTCCTGCATGCGGCGGCGCTGAAATTCCAGCACCCCAATACCGGCGAGACGATGCGCGTCGAAGCGCCGCTCGACAATGCGCTTAAACACTGTCTGAACGTGCTGCGCAACGGTAAGTAACGGCAATGGCCCGGTTTGATACCGGGCTTTTTTTGTTACGCCAGCGGGTTTACCCCTTCATTACGCAGCATCTGGCCCAGGGCGATTAACGGCAGGCCAACCAGCGTATTCGGATCGCGTCCGCTTAAGCGATCAAAAAGCGTAATGCCGAGCCCTTCGCTTTTAAAGCTGCCCGCGCAATACAGCGGTTGTTCTTTCTTTACATAACCAGTGATTTCTTCGGCGCTGAGATGACGAAAGTGCACGTCAAACGGCTCGCATTCGGTTTGCAACTGGCCGTTGGCGGAATTATACAGCGCCAGTCCGGTGTAGAACGTGACGACGTGACCGCTGGCTTTGGTCAACTGCCAACGCGCGTTTTCTTCAGTCAATGGCTTGCCGGTTATATTGCCATCCAGCACGCATACCTGATCGGAACCGATGATCAAATGATTCGGAAAACGGCCTGCCAGCGACTGCGCTTTTTGCTGCGCCAGACGCACCACCAGATGGCGGGCATCTTCGTTCGCTAACGGCGTTTCATCGCAGTCCGGCGCGGCGGTAATGAACGGAATCCCCAGTTTTTCAAGCAAGCTCTGACGGAAGGGGGAGGTTGAAGCGAGTACCAGTTGAGTCATTTTTTTCTGCCATCATTCGCGAAACTTATTATGACATCTTAAACTGTGGACAATGCTGTGTGTGATTTATTAGCAAATGGCATGTTGATACCGCCTTTTCCTTTGACTCTATGACATTACGACGTTAATATGCGCGCCCTATGCAAAAGGTAAAATTACCCCTGACTCTCGATCCGGTTCGTACCGCTCAAAAGCGCCTTGATTATCATGGCGTGTACACCCCTGAACAGGTGGAGCGCGTCGCCGAATCAGTTGTCAGTGTGGACAGCGATGTGGAATGCTCCATGCGCTTCGCCATCGATAACCAACGTCTCGCGGTGTTAACCGGCGATGCGAAGGTGACGGTGACGTTGTCATGTCAGCGTTGCGGGAATCCGTTCTCCCATCAGGTCCACACAACGTATTGTTTTAGTCCGGTTCGTTCAGACGAACAGGCTGAAGCACTCCCGGAAGCGTATGAGCCGATTGAGGTTAACGAATTCGGTGAAATCGATCTGCTGGCGGTAGTCGAAGATGAAATCATCATCGCGCTGCCGGTGGTTCCGGTGCATGATCATGAACACTGTGAAGTGTCCGAAGCGGACATGGTATTTGGTGAACTGCCTGAAGAAGCGCAAAAGCCAAATCCGTTTGCCGTATTAGCCAGCTTAAAGCGTAAGTAATTGGTCTTCCCCGCGCAAACGGGGTAAACCGTAATTGAGGAGTAAGGTCCATGGCCGTACAACAGAATAAACCAACCCGTTCCAAACGTGGCATGCGTCGCTCTCACGATGCACTGACCGCTGTAACCAGCCTGTCTGTTGACAAGACTTCTGGTGAAACCCACCTGCGTCACCACATCACTGCCGACGGTTACTACCGCGGTCGCAAGGTTATCGCTAAGTAATCACGCGCAAGCGTGATTAAACTTAGCGTCGTTTCCCCGTTTACGCGGGGATATAACGTCGCCCGTCGATACCTTGACACGTCTAACCCTTGCGTTAGATGCCATGGGTGGGGACTTTGGTCCCTCCGTGACAGTGCCTGCAGCCTTGCAGGCACTGAATTCTAATTCGCAACTGAATCTCCTTTTAGTCGGCGATCCCGACGTCATTACTCCATTACTCGCCAAAGCTGATTTTGAACAACGTTCGCGTTTGCAGATTGTTGCATCCCAGTCGGTTATCGCCAGTGATGTCAGACCGTCTCAGGCCGTGCGCAACAGTCGCGGCTCCTCCATGCGCATGGCGCTGGAGCTGGTGAAAGAAGGGCGGGCCCAGGCCTGCGTCAGCGCCGGTAATACTGGCGCGTTGATGGGGCTTGCAAAGCTGCTGCTCAAACCGATTGACGGCATAGAACGCCCGGCGCTGATGACGGTGTTGCCGCATCAGCAAAAAGGCAAAACCGTGGTGCTGGATTTAGGCGCCAACGTGGCCTGCGATAGCACGATGCTGGTACAGTTCGCCATTATGGGTTCAGTGATGGCTGAGGAAGTCCTTGGCATCCAGACGCCACGCGTGGCGTTACTGAATATCGGCGAAGAAGAAACGAAAGGTCTCGACAGTATTCGTGACGCGGCGGCACTGTTAAAAACCATGCCGTCGTTGAATTATATTGGCTATCTTGAAGCCAATGAATTATTAACCGGCAAAACGGACGTGCTGGTGTGTGATGGTTTTGTAGGTAATGTCACACTCAAGACCATGGAGGGCGTTGTACGAATGTTCCTTTCTCTGCTCAAATCGCAGGGAGAGGGGAAAAAACGGTCGTGGTGGTGGCGTTTATTAAAGCACTGGTTACAAAAAAGCCTCTCAAGGCGATTCAGTCACCTCAACCCCGACCAGTATAATGGCGCCTGTCTGTTAGGATTGCGCGGCACCGTGATTAAGAGTCACGGCGCGGCCAATCAGCGCGCGTTTAGCGTGGCGATTGAACAGGCAGTGCAGGCGGTGCAGCGGCAGGTTCCACAACGGATAGCCGCTCGCCTGGAATGTTTATATCCCGCAGGTTTCGAATTGCAGGACGGCGCAAGCGCCCCGGCAATGCCACCGGCAGGTATATTACCCAAGAGTGACTGAGCGTACATGTATACGAAGATTATTGGCACAGGTAGCTACCTGCCTGAGCACGTGCGGACTAACGCCGATCTTGAAAAAATTGTGGAAACGACTGACGAGTGGATTGTCACCCGCACAGGCATTCGTGAGCGTCGTATCGCCGGTCCTGACGAGACTGTTGATTCCATGGGCTATCAGGCTGCGCTGCGCGCCATTGAGATGGCCGGTATCGATAAAGAACAAATCGGTATGGTTGTGGTGGCCACAACCTCCGCGACCCATGCCTTCCCGAGCGCCGCATGCCAGATCCAGGGCATGCTGGGCATTAAAGGCTGCCCGGCGTTTGATGTCGCTGCGGCCTGCGCGGGCTTTACCTATGCGCTGAGCATTGCCGATCAGTACGTGAAATCCGGCGCGGTGCAGTATGCGCTGGTGATCGGCTCCGACGTGCTGGCGCGCACCCTTGATCCGCAGGATCGCGGCACGATTATTCTGTTCGGTGACGGCGCGGGCGCTGTGGTGCTGAGCGCGTCTGAAGAGCCGGGCATTATTTCGACTCACCTGCACGCTGACGGCAGCTACGGTGAGTTGCTGACGCTGCCGAACCACGATCGCGTGGTGCCGGAAAACCCTATCTATTTAACCATGTCCGGTAACGAAGTATTCAAAGTTGCTGTGACTGAGCTTGCGCATATTGTTGATGAAACGCTGGCCGCGAATCAGCTCGACCGCTCCTCGCTGGACTGGCTGGTGCCGCACCAGGCGAACCTGCGTATTATCAGCGCAACCGCCAAAAAACTCGGCATGTCGATGGATAATGTGGTGGTGACCCTGGATCGTCACGGCAATACCTCCGCCGCGTCCGTGCCCAGCGCGCTGGATGAAGCGGTGCGCGATGGCCGCATTAAGCCCGGTCATTTAGTGCTGCTTGAGGCCTTTGGCGGCGGCTTTACCTGGGGCTCGGCGCTGGTTCGTTTCTGATAAACAAGGATTAAAAAACATGACGCAATTTGCATTTGTGTTTCCGGGGCAGGGCTCCCAGGCTGTGGGCATGCTGGCAGATGTTGCCGCGCAATATCCCGTCGTCGAAGAGACCTTCGCCGAGGCTTCTGCCGTTTTAGGTTACGATCTCTGGGCGCTGGTTCAGCAAGGCCCCGCCGAAGAGTTAAACAAAACCTGGCAGACCCAGCCTGCGTTGTTGACCGCTTCGGTGGCGTTATACCGCGTATGGCAGCAGGAAGGCGGTAAAGCCCCTGCGATGATGGCGGGCCACAGCCTTGGCGAATACTCCGCGCTGGTATGTGCGGGCGTCATCGCGTTCAGCGATGCGGTCCGTCTGGTGGAGCTGCGCGGTAAACTGATGCAGGACGCGGTTCCGGAAGGCACCGGCGCTATGTCGGCAATTATCGGTCTGGATGATGAGTCCATCGCCAAAGCCTGTGAAGAGTCGGCCCACGGCCAGGTGGTATCGCCGGTCAACTACAACTCGCCGGGCCAGGTGGTGATCGCCGGTCATAAAGAAGCGGTTGAGCGTGCAGGCGCAGCCTGTAAAGCTGCGGGCGCTAAACGCGCGCTGCCGCTACCGGTGAGCGTGCCGTCGCACTGTGCGCTGATGAAA
Organism: Atlantibacter hermannii; assembly: GCF_009907385.1. Lineage (GTDB taxonomy): Bacteria > Pseudomonadota > Gammaproteobacteria > Enterobacterales > Enterobacteriaceae > Atlantibacter > Atlantibacter hermannii_A. Next base: position 29,874 of record NZ_JAAATR010000105.1, on the reverse strand, counting down.
CCCGCCGCAGAAAAACTGGCGGTAGAGCTGCAGAACATTACCTTTAACGCGCCGGCGATCCCGGTGGTGAATAACGTTGATGTCGCCTGTGCCACCGATCCGGATGAGATTCGCAATGCGCTTGTGCGCCAGCTTTACAGCCCGGTGCAGTGGACTAAGAGCGTTGAGCTCATGGCTTCACGTGATATCACCCATCTTTACGAAGTTGGTCCAGGCAAAGTATTGACCGGCCTGACTAAACGCATCGTGGACAGCTTAACCGCCTCCGCGATCAACGAGCCGGCAAGCCTGGCCGCAGCACTCGAGCAATAAGACGAGGAATACCATGAGTTTTGAAGGAAAAGTCGCGCTGGTTACCGGCGCGAGCCGCGGCATTGGCCGCGCAATTGCTGAAACCCTTGCGGCGCGCGGCGCGAAAGTTATCGGTACCGCCACCAGTGAAAGCGGCGCGCAGGCGATCAGCGACTATCTGGGCGCGAACGGCAAAGGTCTGATGCTTAACGTCACCGACCCGGCCTCTATCGAATCCGTGCTGGAAAATATTCGTGGCGAATTTGGTGAAGTGGATATTCTGGTTAATAATGCCGGTATCACTCGCGATAATTTACTGATGCGCATGAAAGAAGAAGAGTGGAGCGACATTCTCGAAACCAATCTTTCATCCGTATTTCGTCTGTCAAAAGCAGTAATGCGAGCTATGATGAAAAAACGTCATGGGCGTATTATTACTATCGGTTCTGTGGTTGGTACCATGGGAAATGCGGGTCAGGCCAACTACGCTGCGGCGAAAGCGGGTCTTATCGGCTTTAGTAAATCGCTGGCGCGCGAAGTAGCGTCTCGCGGTATTACAGTGAACGTTGTTGCTCCGGGCTTTATTGAAACGGACATGACGCGTGCGCTATCTGACGATCAGCGTGCGGGTATCCTGGCGCAGGTTCCTGCGGGTCGCTTAGGCGACGCGAAGGAAATCGCCAGTGCGGTTGCATTCTTAGCTTCTGATGAAGCGGGTTACATCTCTGGTGAAACTCTGCACGTCAACGGCGGGATGTATATGGTTTAACCATGCTTATACCTCTCGCCGCCAGAGGCAGGAAAAGCCGCTGAACAGATTCTCGTCTGCACAGTCTACTCTGTGAGCAAGAATGGTCAGAGATGGCTTAAAACCTGCCGTCTGAATGGAGAGGGGTATAAAATTATTTGCGTTATTAGGGCGATTGCCCGCAAAATAGCGTAAAATCGTGGTACGACCTGCCGGGATTTAGTTGCAACTTTTTCAACATTTTATACACTACGAAAACCATCGCGAAAGCGAGTTTTGATAGGAAATTTAAGAGTATGAGCACTATCGAAGAACGCGTTAAGAAAATTATCGGCGAACAGCTGGGCGTTAAGCAGGAAGAAGTTACCAACAATGCTTCTTTCGTTGAAGACTTGGGCGCTGATTCTCTTGACACCGTTGAGCTGGTAATGGCTCTGGAAGAAGAGTTTGATACTGAGATTCCGGACGAAGAAGCTGAGAAAATCACTACTGTTCAGGCTGCCATTGATTACATCAACGGCCACCAGGCGTAAGTGAACATCTCCAGGCGGTCACTCGACCGCCTGAGTTTTTTTATCCCACGAATCCCTTTTTTATCCCTCCCTGGAGGACAAACGTGTCTAAGCGTCGTGTAGTTGTGACCGGACTGGGCATGTTGTCTCCTGTCGGCAATACCGTAGAGTTTACCTGGAAAGCTCTCCTTGCCGGTCAGAGTGGCATCAGCCTGATCGACCATTTCGATACTAGCGCCTATGCAACGAAATTTGCTGGCTTAGTAAAGGATTTTAACTGTGACGACATCATCTCGCGTAAAGATCAACGCAAGATGGATGCCTTCATTCAATATGGAGTTGTTGCCGGTATTCAGGCCATGCAGGATTCTGGTCTGGAAGTGACGGAAGAAAACGCAACCCGATTCGGCGCCGCTATCGGTTCCGGCATTGGCGGCTTAGGTCTTATCGAAGAAAACCACACCTCGCTGGTGGCCGGTGGCCCGCGTAAGATTAGCCCGTTCTTCGTCCCGTCTACTATCGTAAACATGGTGGCAGGTCATTTGACTATTATGTTCGGCCTGCGTGGACCGAGCATCTCTATCGCCACGGCCTGTACTTCTGGCGTTCACAATATCGGCCATGCGGCGCGCATGATTGCCTATGGTGATGCGGACGCAATGCTTGCGGGCGGCGCTGAGAAAGCCAGTACCCCGCTGGGCGTGGGTGGTTTTGGTGCCGCTCGAGCACTCTCCACTCGTAACGACAATCCGCAAGCGGCAAGTCGTCCGTGGGATAAAGAGCGTGACGGTTTCGTCCTCGGCGACGGCGCGGGCATTATCGTGCTGGAAGAGTACGAGCACGCGAAGAAGCGCGGCGCAAAAATTTACTGCGAAGTGGTCGGTTTCGGCATGAGCAGCGACGCTTATCATATGACCTCACCGCCAGATAACGGCGCGGGCGCGGCGCTGGCGATGACCAATGCCCTGCGTGATGCTGGCATCGAAGCGGGCCAGGTTGGCTACGTCAATGCACACGGCACCTCGACCCCTGCGGGCGACGTGGCGGAAGCGCAGGCGGTGAAATCAGTATTTGGTGACTCGGCCCATCGCGTGATGGTCAGTTCCACTAAATCGATGACCGGTCACCTGCTGGGCGCGGCGGGCGCGGTAGAGTCCATTTTCTCTATCCTGGCGCTGCGCGATCAGGCCATTCCGCCGACCATCAACCTGGATAACCCGGATGAAGGTTGCGACCTGGATTTCGTTCCGCACGAAGCGCGCCAGGTTTCCGGTATGGATTATGCCCTGTGTAACTCCTTCGGCTTCGGTGGCACCAACGGTTCCTTGATCTTCAAAAAGATCTAACCGATTCTTTTTAAAGGCCCCTCTGTGGGCCTTTTCATCAGACTTCTCCTCTTGCCCCTCGCTTTACATCCTGCGACACTAGCGCGCTATCGGTAAGGAGCCCTCATGTTCTTAATCAATGGCACATGGCGACATACGCTGGCGGCTAACGATCGGGCGATCCAGTTTGGCGACGGGTGTTTCACCACGGCGCGGGTGATCGACGGTCAAATTCAGCTTGTTGATGCGCATCTGCAACGGCTGGCGCAGGCATGCGACAGACTGGGCATCGCTTTTCCTGATGCCGCCGTGCTCGGTGAAGAGATGCGCGACATTGCCCGGACGCAGCAACAGGCAGTCCTGAAGGTCATTATTAGCCGGGGCGCGGGCGGGCGAGGGTACAGCGCCGCAGGCTGCGATTCGCCGACCCGTCTGCTGTCCGTTGCGCCTTACCCGGCGTTTTATACCCAGTGGCGGGAGCAGGGCATAACCCTCGCCCAAAGCCCGGTGCCGCTCGGGCGTAATCCCTTTCTGGCGGGCATCAAGCACCTCAACCGGCTGGAACAGGTGTTGATTCGACGCCATCTGGAACAAACGGATGCTCAGGAAGCGCTGGTGCTGGACAGCGAAGGCTGGCTGACGGAATGCTGCGCCGCCAATCTGTTCTGGCGCAAAGGTCCGCGCGTATATACGCCAAAACTGGACCAGGCGGGCGTCAACGGGTTGATGCGCCAGCATATCCTGAACCAGCTCAGCCACAGTGCCTGGCACGTGGAGGAGGTCCGCGCCTTACTGAGCGATCTGGACACGGCGGATGAAGTGTTTATCTGCAATGCGCTAATGCCACTTGTTCCGGTGAATCAGGCCATGCACACTCGCTACGCTTCCCGCGATCTTTACCACTATTTAGCCCCTCTTTGTGAGCCGAATTGAACCAATGAAGAAAATGCTGCGTTTTGTTTTGCTGATTATTGTTGGGTTGGCGATTGCCGCAGGCGTTGGCTACTGGAAAGTACGCCAACTGGCGGACAGCCGCCTGCTCGTCAAACAGGAAACCATTTTTACCCTGAAAGCGGGTACCGGCCGGCTGGCGCTGGGCAATCAACTCTCCGACGAAAAAATCATTAATCGCCCACGGGTATTCCAGTGGCTGTTGAAAGTCGAGCCCGCGCTGTCGCACTTTAAAGCGGGCACCTACCGTTTTACCCCAGAAATGACCGTGCGCGACATGCTCAAACTGCTGGAAAGCGGTAAAGAAGCCCAGTTCCCGCTGCGGTTTGTTGAAGGCACCCGTCTGAGCGACTGGCTCAGCCGTCTGCGCGAAGCGCCTTACATCAAACATACCCTGAAGGACGATGAGTATGCGACGGTGGCCGAGGCCCTCGGGTTCGACAGCGCCAAATCCATAGAAGGCTGGTTCTACCCGGATACCTGGCTGTATACCGCCAATACCACCGACGTGGCTTTGCTAAAGCGCGCGCACCTGCGTATGGTAAAGGCCGTTGATAAAGCCTGGGATGAGAAAGCGGCGGGGCTGCCGTATCAGGACAAAGAGCAGTTGCTGACCATGGCCTCGATTATTGAGAAAGAGACCGCCGTCGCCAGCGAACGTCCTGAAGTCGCTTCGGTGTTTGTGAACCGCCTGCGGATCGGCATGCGGCTGCAAACCGATCCCACCGTGATTTACGGGATGGGTAAAGATTATGACGGCAATCTGACCCGCAAAGCGCTGGATACCCCTACGCCGTATAACACCTATATTATTAACGGCCTGCCGCCGGGCCCGATCGCCATTCCGGGCGAAGCCTCATTGATGGCAGCGGCGAAGCCGGCGAAAACGCCTTATCTATATTTTGTCGCTGACGGCGATGGCGGGCACACGTTTAATACTAACCTCGCGGACCATAACAAGTCGGTGCAGGATTATTTGAAAGTCATGAAGGAAAAAGATGGGCAAGTACATTGTCATTGAGGGATTAGAAGGAGCAGGGAAAACCACGGCGCGCAATGTGGTGGTGGAGACGCTGAAATCGCTGGGCATTGAGGATATGGCCTTTACCCGCGAGCCTGGCGGCACCATTCTGGCGGAAAAACTGCGCAGCCTGGTGTTGGATATTAAATCCGTCGGCGACGAAGTCATTACCGATAAAGCAGAAGTGCTGATGTTTTACGCGGCGCGGGTTCAACTGGTGGAAACCGTGATCAAACCGGCGCTGGCACGCGGCGCGTGGGTGATCGGCGATCGTCACGACCTGTCGACCCAGGCCTATCAGGGCGGCGGGCGCGGTATTGATGCTCATCTTCTCAGCACCTTGCGCCAGGCCGTGTTAGGCGATTTCGCCCCGGACCTGACGCTTTATCTGGACGTCGATCCGGTGATTGGCCTTAAGCGTGCCCGCGCGCGCGGCGATCTGGATCGCATTGAACAAGAGTCGTTTGATTTCTTTCATCGCACCCGCGCTCGCTATCTGGAACTGGCGGCGTCGGACAGCCGTATCCGCACCATCGACGCGACGCAATCGCTGGAGGCAGTGACGCAGGCGATTCGTGACACGGTGACGCGCTGGGTTAAGGAGCAAGCGTAATGAAATGGTATCCATGGCTGCGTCCTGCCTATGAGCAGCTGGTGGCGAACCATCAGGCTGGCCGTGGTCACCATGCGTTACTGGTTCACTCCCTGCCGGGCATGGGAGACGACTCGCTGATTTACGCCCTTGGCCGTTGGTTGATGTGCCAGCAGCCGGACGGTCAGAAAAGCTGCGGGCAATGCCGCGCCTGCCAGCTGATGCAGGCCCAGACGCATCCCGATTACTATCTTATTGAGCCCGAAAAAGGCAAAGCGACGCTGGGCATTGACGCGATCCGCGACGTCACCGAAAAACTCTACGATCGCGCCCGGCTGGGCGGTGCGAAAGTGGTGTGGATCAAAGATGCCGCGCAACTGACGGAAGCTGCCGCCAACGCGCTGCTGAAAACCCTCGAAGAACCGCCGGAAAAAACCTGGTTTATGCTGGGCTGCCGCGCACCGGAGCGCTTGCCCGCCACGCTGCGTAGCCGCTGTTTATACTGGCACCTGTCCCCGCCGGAAGATCGCTGGGCGGAAGCCTGGCTGGCGCGTGAAACCGATGTGCCTCAGGATCAGCGTATAGCCGCCTTGCGGTTAAGCGGCGGCGCGCCTGCGGCGGCGCTGGAGCTGCTGCAAACCAGCGGCTGGGCGCAGCGCCCGGTACTGGCGGAACGGCTGGAACAGGCCATTGCCGCACGCGATGCGCTGACGCTGCTGGCCGACCTGCATCACGATGACGCGGCGATGCGCCTGCACTGGCTGGCGGCGCTGCTGCTGGACGCCATTAAGTGCCAGCAGGGGGCAGGGGGGTATAGCACCCACGTGGATTTATCCGCGCACAGCCAGCGGCTGGCGACGTTGCTGCCCACTGACCGGTTACAGTCGATGCTGAATTTGCTGCTGCCGTGCCGCGAACAGCTTCTCTCGGTCGCGGGACTTAACCGCGAACTGATGCTCACTGAACTACTCTTAAACTGGGAGCAGGTATGGCGCACTGGCGCACCGCTCCCGCATTCCCCTCTCTGAGAGACATTATGTTTTTAGTTGATTCACACTGCCACCTTGACGGGCTGGACTATAAGACGCTGCACGCCAGCGTTGACGATGTACTGGAAAAAGCCGCCGCGCGCGACGTGAAGTTTTGTCTGGCGGTAGCCACCACGTTGCCGGGCTACCGGGCGATGCGCGATCTGATTGGCGAGCGGGATAACGTGGCGTACTCCTGCGGCGTTCATCCGCTGAATCAGGATGAGGACTGGGAAGTCGAGCAGCTGCGCCAGCTGGCGGCGGACCCGCGCGTGGTCGCCATGGGCGAAACCGGCCTCGATTATTATTACACCCCGGAAACCAAACCTCAGCAGCAGGAATCGTTCCGCAACCACCTGCGTATTGGCTGCGAGCTGAATAAACCGGTGATTGTCCACACCCGCGACGCCCGTGAAGACACGCTGGCGATCCTGCGCGAGGAAAACGTGACGGAATGCGGTGGCGTACTACACTGTTTTACTGAGGACAAGGAAACGGCAGCGAAGCTTCTTGATATGGGAATGTATATCTCGTTTTCCGGTATCGTGACGTTTCGTAATGCAGAGCAACTGCGCGACGCCGCGCGGTATGTACCGCTCGACCGTTTATTGATCGAAACGGATTCCCCCTGGCTGACGCCAGTGCCTCATCGCGGCAAAGAGAACCAGCCAGCGTTAGTGAGAGATGTCGCTGAGTACATGGCTGTGCTTAAAGGGGTTTCTGTCGAGGAACTGGCGCGTATCACCACGCGTAATTTCTCCGATCTCTTCCATCTCGACCTCTCCCACCTCGCCTGATCCGCAGGCTCTCGCAGTTATTTTAAAGCTCGTAATTAATATTTAAAGCGAGTAAAGTTCACCGCCTGAAAAAGGGCGGTGACGCAGCGTTTAGACACATTCTGACATCACTAATGTAAAGATATGCAAGTTTTTACTCTGCGCTTTGCTGAAACGTGATAGCTGTCAAACAATGTTGAGTCTATTTATTTTACTCTGCGTAATAAATAAAGGGCACTTAGATGCCCTGTCTATGGCCTGTCTCTCCCCACAGGCTGATGCGTTAAACGCGTAAAAAGCACTAATACTCAGGAGCACTCTCAATTATGTTTAAGAATGCATTTGCTAACCTGCAAAAGGTGGGTAAATCGCTGATGCTGCCGGTATCCGTACTCCCGATCGCAGGTATCCTGCTGGGCGTCGGTTCCGCCAACTTCAGCTGGCTGCCAGCGGTGGTTTCCCATGTAATGGCAGAAGCGGGCGGGTCAGTTTTCGCCAACATGCCGCTGATTTTCGCCATTGGCGTCGCGCTTGGCTTTACCAATAACGATGGCGTTTCCGCGCTCGCCGCTGTGGTGGCTTACGGTATCATGGTGAAAACCATGGCTGTGGTTGCGCCGCTGGTTCTGCATCTTCCACCGGAAGAGATCGCGGCGAAACACCTGGCCGATACCGGCGTGCTTGGCGGGATCATTTCGGGTGCGATTGCCGCCTACATGTTCAACCGTTTCTACCGCATCAAGCTTCCTGAGTACCTGGGCTTCTTCGCCGGTAAGCGTTTCGTGCCGATCATCTCTGGTCTGGCCGCGATCTTCACGGGCGTTATCCTGTCCTTTATTTGGCCGCCGATTGGCTCCGCCATCCAGACCTTCTCCCAGTGGGCTGCGTATCAGAACCCGGTAGTGGCGTTTGGTATCTATGGCTTCATCGAGCGCTGCCTGGTACCGTTTGGTCTGCACCATATCTGGAACGTTCCTTTCCAGATGCAGATTGGCGAATACACCAACGCCGCAGGCCAGGTGTTCCACGGCGATATCCCGCGTTACATGGCAGGCGACCCGACTGCGGGCATGCTGTCCGGTGGCTTCCTGTTCAAAATGTACGGTCTGCCTGCTGCTGCGATTGCCATCTGGCACTCTGCTAAGCCGGAAAACCGCGCTAAAGTCGGCGGTATCATGATCTCCGCTGCGCTGACCTCGTTCCTGACCGGTATTACCGAGCCGATCGAGTTCTCCTTTATGTTCGTTGCGCCGATCCTGTACGTTATCCACGCGATTCTGGCAGGCCTGGCATTCCCGATCTGTATCCTGCTGGGTATGCGTGACGGCACCTCGTTCTCTCACGGCCTGATCGACTTTATCGTTCTGTCCGGCAACAGCAGCAAACTGTGGCTGTTCCCGATTGTGGGTGCAGGCTACGCGGTGGTTTACTACACCATCTTCCGCGTGCTGATCAAAGCGCTGGACCTGAAAACCCCGGGTCGTGAAGATGCAACCGAAGACAGCAAAGCCACCGGCACCAGCGAAATGGCGCCGGCTCTGGTTGCCGCCTTCGGCGGTAAAGAAAACATCACTAACCTGGATGCCTGCATCACCCGTCTGCGCGTCAGCGTGGCCGACGTGGCGAAAGTCGACCAGCCTGGCCTGAAGAAACTCGGTGCGGCAGGCGTGGTTGTTGCAGGTTCCGGCGTTCAGGCGATTTTCGGTACTAAATCCGATAACCTGAAAACTGAAATGGATGAATACATCCGTAACAGCTAAGCGTTGTTCGGGGAGACTGAGGGAGCCGCAAGGCTCCCTTTTTTATTGTCTGCAATCCAGACGGGGAAGGGACGTAAAAAGACGGGAACGCGCTAACGTTCCCGCCAGAGAGGCATCAGAAACGGTAGTTCGCGGTCACCGAGACGTTACGCGGCGCGCCGTAAACCCCATAGGTGTCCAGATAGTCGTAATACTCTTTATCAAAGACGTTGTTCAGGTTGGCCTGAACGGCAAAGTCTTTTGTCACCTGATAACGGGTAAATACATCCACCACCGCATAACCGTTCTGGGATACGCGCGAAACGCCATTCGGACCGTTGTCGATAAGGTTCCAGGTTTTATTCTGCCAGCGAACGCCACCGCCTACCGCTAACTCAGGCAGCATCGGCAGCTGATAGCGGGTAAACAGTTTAGCGGTAGTACGCGGCTGGGACGGGTTCACCGCATCGCCGTTTTCGTCTTCGGCGATATAGCGGCTGGCGCCAAAGGTTAACTGCCAGTTATCCGTCAGCGCGCCGTTCAGTTCAAACTCCACGCCTTTGCTGACCGTACCGTCCACGGATTTGTACGCGGTTTGCCCGCCGGAACCGGGAATGGCCTGACCAGTGGATACCGCGACCTTATCCTGCTCGGTACGGAATACCGACAGAGAAGCCGTCAGGCGCGTGTTGTCCCAGTCCCCTTTGATGCCCGCTTCATAGCTTTTACCGGTAGTAGGATCGAGGAATTCGCTATTGGCGTCACGTTGGCCGCTCGGCTGGAAGATTGAGGTATAGCTGGTATACGCCGACCAGGTATCGTTAATGTCGTAAATCAGGCCCGCATACGGCGTGACATCGTCGAATTGGGTGTGACGAATTTCGTCGGGTTTACGCTCCAGGTTGTACTTCGCGCTCCACTCGGTATAACGCGCGCCCAGAATCAGGTGCAGCGGGTCGGCAAGCGACAGGCGGGTTGCTGCGTACACGGCTTTTTGGCGGATCACGTCGCGCTGGTAAAGCGCCCACGGTGACCATTGCGGATCGGCCAGGCTGCCGTTGTAGTCATAAATACTGCCCACGTCCATCAGACCGTAATTGTCGTTAACCGGGAACGAGTTATCGTAATTATTACGCTGGCGGCTATAGCTGCCGCCAAACATGACTTCATGCTGGCGCCCAAACAGGTCGTAACCACCGCGAACAAAAGCATCAACAGAATCCTGCTTACGCTCGCCACGGTTCCAGCCGCCCCATGCGCCCTGGAATTGCGATGCGTCATACAGACCCGTGGCTTTGTCCGGGTAGCCGTCGATATACATCAGCTTGCCGTCAAAATTGGTTTCGGCATGCATGGCGTTAATCTTCGCTTCCCAACCGTCGCCAAAACGTTGGGTCAGGTTTGCAAAGACTTTGGAAGAATCGCCATTGGAATAAGCCCAGTCGGCAGCCGTGTTGAAACCACGACGAAAATCAGTGCGGCTACCGTCGCTGAATAATGACGGGAAACCGCCCCACGTCGGGCTATCTTCTTCATTTTCCTGATAGTCGTAACCCAGATAGAGCGTGGTAGAGTCGGTGATATCTGCATCAACCACCCCATAAACGAACTTTTTACGGTAGTGGTTACGCTCCAGCCAGGAGTCATTATCCTGATAACCGGCGATCACGCGTCCACGTACCGCACCCGACTCGGTCAGGGGTGCCTGAAGGTCCATCACATAGCGCTGTTTATCCCAGCTGCCGTAAGTCGCGGAAACCGAGCCTTTGAATTCTTTGCTGTCGGCATGCTTACGGACCATATTGACATAAGCAGAAGGGTTGCCCGTACCGCTCATCAGGCCAGCCGCGCCGCGCACCACTTCAATTTTTTCAAAAATGGCCGTGTCGCCTGCGGTATCGCCAAAGTTCCAGCGGTTATCCAGGAAAGTCGGCATATCTTCATACGCAAAGTTGCTGATGAAGAAGCCACGTGCGAAGAAGTTAGTTCGATGGCTGTCAATACGCGAAGCGCTGACTCCGATGGTGTTATCCAGCACTTCACCGATGGTGTTGAGTTCCTGATCCTGCATACGCTGCTGACTGATCACACTGACAGACTGCGGAATATCGCGCGGAACCAGCAGCAGTTTGGTGCCGGTCGTCGTGGTTTTCACGCTGTAGTCCTGGCTCTCTTCAGCCTGCGCGTTATCAGCAGAGGCTTCTACCAGTACGGTATCTTCTGGTTGCGGCGCAGCGAACGCGCTGCTCACCGGCAGGGCGGCACAAATGCACATCGCCAGTAGCGAGCGGTGCGGCGGAACATTTTTCCTGGTATCAACAACAAAAGACATGATTAACCCTTAATAAAAGACGCAAATTTTGCTGCGCGGCCCGGTTTTTATGAGGGCGCGTAGCTGTTGTGGGTGGTGGATATTTCAGAGATACGAATAAAAATGAGAACTATATGCATTTGAGTTGTTGATGTAAACAAATGTAAGAGAGAAACTGAAACAGGATTCCATAAACAGTGATAACGATCGCGCTGAAGGCCTGGCCCGTTAACGTCATTGATCCCGCCATATCACTAATCCACCATATAAACAGTCGGCTACACGCCGGAAACCGGTGTGATCCATGGCTGGACGTGGGGCGTTTTTTTTCGCGTAGTGGTTATCAGCAGGGGGTGGGTCTACAGTGAATAGGTCTGTCCACAGCGAGAGAGAACAAAGATGAAAGTTTCAGGTTATGCAGCGCTTTCCCCCACTGAACCGTTAGCGCCTTTCCAGGTTGAACGCCGTACCCCGCGCCCCGATGACGTGACGCTGGAGATCCTTTATTGCGGCGTGTGTCACTCCGATCTCCATCAGGCCCGTAACGACTGGGGCTTCAGTCAGTATCCGCTGGTGCCAGGCCATGAAATCATTGGCCGTGTTACGGCGGTGGGCGACAAGGTGACCAAATTTAAACCCGGCGATCTGGCGGGCATCGGCTGTATGGTCGATTCGTGTCGCGAGTGCCACCCCTGCAAACAAGGGCTGGAGCAGTACTGCGAAGAAGGCAATATCCAGACTTATAACGGTCAGGATCGCGTCGATCATCGTCCCACGTTTGGCGGCTACTCGCAGGCCATTCTGGCCAGCGAAGATTTTGTGCTGCGCATCCCGGAAGGCCTGGATTTAGAAGGCGCCGCGCCGCTGTTGTGCGCGGGCATCACTACCTGGTCGCCGCTCAAACGCTGGAATATCGGCGAGGGCAGTAAAGTGGCGGTGGTCGGCCTGGGCGGATTAGGGCATATGGCGCTCAAGCTGGCGAACGGGCTGGGCGCGGAGGTCACGCTGTTTACCCGCTCGCCGGGCAAGGAAGAGGATGCGCGTCGGCTCGGAGCCCATCACGTGATTATTTCTACCGATCCGTCGCATATGGAACAGGTGAAAAACCAGTTCGACCTGATTATCGACACCGTGCCCTATACCCATGACATTAATCCCTATCTGCCGACGCTGACCCTCGACGGCACGCTGGTGTTTGTCGGCCTGCTGGGCGAACTGCAACCCTACGTCAACACTGTGCCGTTGATCCTGGGCCGCCGTTCCGTAGCGGGGTCGTGCATAGGCGGGATAGCGGAAACCCAGGAGATGCTCGACTTCTGCGCGCAGAAAGGCATCGTTTCCGATGTGGAAGTGATTAAAATCCAGGAGATCAACGAGGCTTACGAGCGGATGTTGAAAAGCGACGTAAAATACCGCTTCGTCATCGATATGGCCTCTCTCACGGCGTAATCAGGCGGTTTGTTTTGCTGGCGCGCCGGCGAAACAAACCGATGTCCCCCACTGAATAGCACGCAACCCATTGATTAAAACCAGTGTTTCATTTGTGGCAATCAATGGGAGTGATATACTGAATGCACAGATGCTTACTCGTTTACTGCGCTTAATACCGCCGCAGCGTTAAATAAGGATACGGTCATGGCTGAAGAAACTATTTTTAGCAAAATCATTCGTCGCGAGATCCCAGCCGACGTCGTGTTTCAGGATGAGCTGGTTACCGCGTTCCGCGATATCTCTCCGCAAGCGCCGACCCATATCTTAATCGTCCCCAATATTCTGATCCCTACCGTCAATGACGTCACGGCGGAACATGAGCAGGCGCTGGGCCGGATGCTGACCGTGGCGGCGAAAATCGCCGAGCAGGAAGGCATCGCCGAAGACGGCTACCGCCTGATCATGAACTGCAATCGCCACGGCGGGCAGGAGGTTTACCACATCCATATGCACCTGCTGGGCGGACGTGCGCTGGGGCCGATGCTCTCCCATAAAGGGCTGTAATATGAAACGTGCGTGCCTTCTTGCATTGTGTTCTCTGATGGTGCTGGCAGGGTGCAGCTCGCGCCCGGAAATTCCGGTGAACGACAGGCAAACGCTGGTGATGGAGACGTCGGTGATGGCGGCAGGTGTGATGGCTGAAAAACCAGAATTATCCAGTCAATCCGGCAAGCTCGTCGCCACCAGTACGCTTTACAATGAAAAGGATGTGCCCGTAACGCTGAACTATCAATTTTACTGGTACGAAGAGAGCGGGCTGGAATTGCATCCACTGGATAAGTCCGCCACGGTAATTATACCTGCGCACAGCCGTACCGTGCTGAATGCGGCGTCGCCATTTCTGGGCGCCAGCCAGGTTCGACTCTATCTCTGGTTATAAGGGGTGATATTAATGAGGGCAATGCCTCGTTTTTGGCTGCTGGCGACAGTAGCGTTAATACTTTCCGGGTGTGTAATGCGTGGGCAACAGGAGCCAGCGCCAGTGGATCAAGCCACACCTGCACCGCAGCAACCGGTGCCGGCGCCTGAGCCGGTGCCAACCGTGCCGTCGGTGCCTTCAGTGCCGTCGCAGCCGGGCCCGATTGAACATCAGGAACCAACGCCCGCCGAGCCGAAAGTGCGTCAGTATGACTGGAGCGGCGCGGTGCAGCCAATGGTCGGCAAGATGTTGCAGGCGGGCGGCGTGAATGCGGGCAGCGTGCTGCTGGTGGATTCGGTCAACAACCGCACTAACGGTTCGCTGCAAACCGGTCCGGCCACCGAAGCGTTGCGCAATGCGCTGGCGAACAACAACACCTTCACGCTGGTGTCCGCGCAGCAGCTGTCGATGGCGAAGCAGCAGCTTGGCCTCTCTCCGCAGGACAGCTTAGGAACGCGCAGTAAGGCGATCGGCATTGCCCGTAACGTTGGCGCGCACTATGTGCTGTATACCAGCGCCAGCGGCAATGTCGGCGCGCCAACCCTGCAAATGCAACTGATGCTGGTGCAAACCGGCGAAATTATCTGGTCAGGTAAAGGTGCGGTTTCCCAAATCCAGTGATGCGGCATTAAACGCACTGCTACAATCCCGGTTTCCGGCGGCTCAGGCCGCCGGTTCTGTTTCTCCGCTTCCCGGCTCCAGCGGCCAGAGCCTGCGTCTCGAATGGGCTGGCGTCCCGGTGGTTGCCCGGCGCGATGTCGGTAACCTGCAATCCGGCGTCAGCCTGCGTCGCCACTATCGCGCGCTCAGGCGTCTCGCGCCCGGTCTCGGGCCAAAACCTTATGCGCTGGGCGACGGCTGGCTGATCAGCGAATTTATTGCCGGCGATGTGGTCGAAACCGTACCGGATGCGGGTGAGCTGGCCGCGCTGCTGTATACTCTCCATCATCAAAGACGATTCGGCTGGCGTATTCAGCTGTTACCGCTGCTAATGTGCTACTGGCAGCAGAGCGATCCGGCCCGACGCACGCCGCTATGGTTGCGCACTTTGCAACGGCTGCGCGCGCAGGGCGAACCGCGCCCGCTGCGCCTCGCGCCGCTGCATATGGATCTCCATGCGGGTAATATGGTACGTAGCGCAGGCCAGCTACGGCTGATCGACTGGGAATACGCCGGAGACGGCGATGTGGCGCTGGAAATCGCCGCCGCCAGTCTGGATGAAAACGAACGGCAAACATTAATCGGCGACTATGCGCAGCGCGCCGCGCTTGACCCGCAGCAGCTGGTGTTACAGGTTGCGCGCTGGCAGCCCTGGACCGTCGCCCTGATGGCGGGCTGGTACGAGCGCCATTTCTGGCAAACGCGCGATAGCCAGTTTATTACACTTGCCAATGACGCCTGGAACAGGCTTAAGACTAATTAACCGGAGGTTGATGTGGGACCAGTAATGCTGGATGTGGCGGGCTTCGAGCTGGATGCCGAAGAGCGCGAGATGTTAAACCATCCGCTGGTGGGCGGACTGATCCTGTTTACCCGCAATTACCACGATCCGGCGCAGTTGCGCGAACTGGTGCGGCAAATCCGCGCGGCGTCCCGCCATCGTCTGGTGGTGGCGGTGGACCAGGAGGGCGGGCGCGTCCAGCGGTTTCGCGAAGGTTTTACCCGCTTGCCCGCGGCGCAATCCTTCGCAGAACTGTACGGCGAAGAAGAGGGCGCGAAACGGGCGTTTGACGCCGGATGGCTGATGGCCAGCGAAATGATCGCCATGGATATCGATATCAGCTTCGCGCCGGTGCTCGATCTCGGTCACCTCAGCGCCGCCATCGGCGAGCGTTCATTTCATGCCGATCCGGCGATTGCCCTGCGTGTCGCGGAGCAGTTTATCGACGGGATGCACAGCGCCGGGATGAAAACCACCGGCAAGCATTTCCCCGGCCACGGTGCGGTGCTGGCGGACTCGCATAAAGAGACGCCACGCGATCCGCGTCCGGAAGAGGAGATCCGCAGCCACGATATGTCGATCTTTAAAAACCTGATCCTTGATAACAAACTCGACGCCATCATGCCCGCCCATGTGATTTATCCGGAAGTAGATGACCGCCCGGCCAGCGGCTCGCCGCACTGGTTGAAAACGGTGCTGCGCGGCGAATTAGGCTTTGATGGGGTGATTTTCTCCGACGATCTCTCTATGGAGGGCGCGGCAATTATGGGCAGCTATGCCGTGCGCGGTCAGGCCTCGCTGGATGCAGGCTGTGACATGATCCTGGTTTGTAATAATCGTGAAGGCGCGGTTAGCGTGTTAGATAACCTGTCGCCGATCAATGCGGAACGTGTTACGCATTTGTATCATAAAGGTTCATTTTCGCGCAGCGAACTGCTTGCCTCAGCGCGCTGGAAGCAGGTGAATCGCGCGCTGGAAGCGCAGCATGAGCGCTGGCAGGCCCATAAAGCAGGGCTGTGATCGTTTATCGGTAAGCGGCAGGGTGAGGTCACGATGATAATTTATTTACACGGTTTCGACTCCAGCAGTCCGGGTAACCATGAAAAAGTGTTGCAACTGCAATTTATCGATCCGGACGTGCGGCTGATCAGCTACAGCACGCTGCACCCCAAACACGACATGCAACATCTGCTGCGTGAAGTGGACAAGATGCTACAGTTAAATGCGGATGAGCGGCCGCTGATTTGCGGCGTCGGGCTTGGCGGGTACTGGGCCGAGCGGGTGGGGTTCCTGTGCGATATCCGCCAGGCCATTTTCAACCCGAATCTGTTCCCCTATGAAAATATGGAAGGGAAGATCGACCGCCCGGAAGAGTACCAGGACATCG
Source organism: Atlantibacter hermannii (assembly GCF_009907385.1). Classification (GTDB taxonomy): domain Bacteria; phylum Pseudomonadota; class Gammaproteobacteria; order Enterobacterales; family Enterobacteriaceae; genus Atlantibacter; species Atlantibacter hermannii_A. The sequence goes on along the minus strand of NZ_JAAATR010000105.1, from coordinate 13,342 downwards.
CCACCAAATGCGTGGAAAACTTCCGGGAGAAAAACCGTGACCGCTGTCTGGTGTTGTTATCCCGTAATGACGAAGCGCTCGACAGCCAGCGTTCGGCCCAGGTGCTGCTTCCGTATTACGAAATCGTCTGGGACGAGCAGCAGACCCACAAGTTTAAAAACATTTCGCCCCATTTGCAGCGCATCAAGGCGTTTAAAACCCTCGGATAAGCAATGAAGCGGTCAAAAATGTTAACGGGTCAGCCATGTGCTGGCCCTTTTTGTTGAAGTTTTCGGCAGAAAAATTGATTCATATCAAATTTGGTATGACCATTGACCCGTTCATGTTATTCTTTGGTCAACAGGATGAAGAAACGCGGGTAACTCTTTGTTAATTAAAAGCTATTTATATAACTTTTAGTTAACAATTGGTTAATAATTTAAGGGGGTCACGTTGACTACGCCATTGAAAAAGATTGTGATTGTCGGCGGCGGTGCTGGCGGGCTGGAGCTGGCGACGCAGCTGGGTAAAAAGCTGGGTCGCAGTAAAAAAGCCAAAATCACCCTGGTTGATCGCAATCACAGCCATCTGTGGAAACCGCTGCTGCACGAAGTGGCTACCGGCTCCCTCGACGAAGGCGTGGATGCGCTGAGCTATCTGGCTCACGCGCGAAACCATCATTTCCAGTTCCAGCTGGGTTCGGTGGTAGACATCAATCGCGAAAACAAAACCATCACCCTGGCGGAGCTGCGCGATGAGAAGGGCGAACTGCTGGTGCCGGAGCGCAAACTGGCTTATGACACGCTGGTGATGGCGCTGGGCAGCACCTCGAATGACTTCAACACGCCGGGCGTGAAAGAGCACTGCATTTTCCTGGATAACCCGCACCAGGCGCGGCGTTTCCATCAGGAAATGCTTAACCTGTTCCTGAAATACTCTTCCAACCTTGGCGCCAGCGGCAAAGTGAATATCGCGATTGTCGGCGGCGGGGCGACGGGCGTTGAGCTGTCTGCCGAGCTGCATAACGCGGTGAAGCAGTTGCACAGCTACGGTTACAAGGGCTTAACCAACGAGGCGCTTAACGTCACGCTGGTAGAAGCGGGTGAACGCATCCTTCCGGCGCTGCCGCCGCGCATTTCCAGCGCCGCGCACAGCGAACTCACCAAACTCGGCGTGCGCGTGTTGACCCACACCATGGTGACCAGCGCGGAAGCCAACGGCCTGAATACCAAAGACGGCGAGTTTATCAAGGCGGATCTGATGGTCTGGGCCGCAGGCATCAAAGCGCCGGACTTTATGAAGGATATCGGCGGGCTGGAAACCAACCGTATCAATCAGCTGGTGGTTGAGCCGACATTGCAAACCACGCGTGACGCGGATATTTTCGCCATTGGCGACTGTGCCTCCTGCGCCCGTCCGGAAGGCGGATTCGTCCCGCCGCGCGCCCAGGCAGCGCACCAGATGGCCTCCCTGGCGCTGGACAACATTCTGGCGCAGTACAAGGGTAAGCCGCTTAAAAACTACGTCTATAAAGACCACGGTTCGCTGGTGTCGCTGTCTAATTACTCCACCGTGGGCAGCCTGATGGGTAACCTGATGCGCGGCTCAATGATGGTGGAAGGGCGTATCGCGCGCTTCGTGTACATTTCTCTGTACCGTATGCACCAGATTGCCCTGCACGGTTACATCAAAACCGGCCTGATGATGCTGGTAGGCAGTATTAACCGGGTGATTCGCCCGCGCCTGAAGCTGCATTAATCCTTCTTACCCTCCCGCATATCGCGGGAGGTTTTTCGCATAAATCAGCGCAGTTTCGCTTAAGTCACATCGGACTCCTCTGAAACCCCCGTCTTGCGCCGATTAATCCCCAATTTTACGCCTTCGTCTGATGTTTTCTCCTTACATCCGGTTGCACAATTGTTATGAATAACACAGCCAGGAGGATGTCCTGTGAACAAATCAATGTTAGCGGGTATAGGGATTGGCGTCGCAGCCGCGCTGGGTGTGGCTGCAGTAGCCAGCTTAAATGTATTCAATCCTGCGCCAAAGTACGCGCAGGTGGTTTCCGCCACGCCGATAAAGGAAACGGTTAAAACGCCGCGTAAGGAGTGTCGCAACGTCACCGTGACGCACCGTCGTCCGGTGCAGGATGAAAACCGTCTTGCCGGGTCGGTACTGGGCGCGGTGGCCGGCGGCGTGATTGGCCATCAGTTCGGCGGTGGACGCGGCAAAGACATCGCCACGGTTGCGGGCGCACTGGGCGGCGGCTATGCGGGTAACCAGATCCAGGGTGCCATGCAGGAGCGCGACACCTACACCACCACGCAACAGCGTTGCCAGACGGTCTATGACAAGTCCGAGAAGATGATCGGCTATGACGTCACCTACAAAATCGGCGATCAGCAGGGCAAAATCCGCATGGATAAACAACCCGGCGAAACCATCCCGCTGGACAGCAACGGCCAGCTGATTTTGAATAACAACGCGTAAAACAGACGTACATATTGATTAGCCCCTCTGGCGCTCAGGCGGAGGGGCTTTTTTTGCCTGCTGGAGAAAATGGCGTGACGCACTTTGCCCACTCGCGAAAGCCACACGCTTTCATTCGCGATGTCGCCTGCAGCGCGCAGTGAACAAAGTGGTGACGAAAACGCCTGAGAAGCATCAGGCTGGTCTAGATGATGTTATGTTGTCTGATTAACAATAAGCCGGTGATCAGAACCGACACAAAGGCGAAAAGTACCGTACCGCCCAATAACACCCAGAGACCGCACAACACCGTAATGACTATTAACACTTTCAGTAAAGGTAATAGCATGATCATATTATTTTCCTTCTGCAGGTGTAGCCAGATGGTGGAACACACTCCTGTTTTATCGTGTTGCAGTGCTCAAATCGAAAAATCCATGTGAATTCGTCGTCCTGTCGGGATGTTCTCCTCTGTAAAGCTGTGTCAACGCTAATCATTAGCTAACGAATAATCCGTGTTGATGCTAAAAATTCTAGTCACACCCGGTAATATATTTATAAGCTTTCACCTATCGTTGATATAGGTCTTGCCTATCACAGAGGCGGGGCGAGAAAAGTTGAGACATTACGCAAGGTTATAGCCCACCCGCGCACTCAATAAAAAACCTGGCGCGACAGAGCGTCAACGCCAGGTTTAATGGAAGAATAAATTTACAGCGTATTCATACGCGGCGGGCAGCGATCCAGCAGTTCCACGCTTCCGTCTTCATTTTGCTGCTCAAGCATCACGTCGAATCCCCACAGGCGGTGCACATGCTTCAGCACTTCCCGGCGGCCTTTATCCAGCGGTGCGCGGTTATGCGGAATATAACGCAGGGTTAACGAACGATCGCCGCGCAGATCCACATTCCACACCTGAATATTCGGTTCCAGATTGCTCAGGTTGTACTGGGACGAAAGCTTATTGCGAATTTCGCGGTAGCCCTCTTCATTGTGGATGGCGGAAATTTCCAGATAGTTATTGCGATCGTCATCCAGCACAGTAAACAGGCGGAAATCGCGCATCACTTTCGGCGACAGGAACTGGCTGATAAAGCTCTCGTCTTTGAAATCGCGCATCGCGAAGTGCAGCGTATCCAGCCAGTCCGCGCCGGCGATATCCGGGAACCAGTAGCGGTCTTCTTCGGTCGGCGACTGGCAGATCCGCTTGATATCCTGGAACATGGCAAAGCCCAGCGCATACGGGTTAATGCCGTTATACCAGGGGCTGTTATAGGGCGGCTGAAACACCACATTAGTATGGCTGTGCAGGAATTCCAGCATAAAGCGTTCGGTCACTTTCCCTTCATCATAAAGATGATTCAGGATGGTGTAGTGCCAGAACGTTGCCCAGCCTTCGTTCATCACCTGGGTCTGTTTCTGCGGATAAAAATACTGGCTGACCTTACGCACGATGCGCAAAATTTCACGCTGCCACGGCTCCAGCAACGGCGCGTTTTTTTCCATAAAATAGAGCAGGTTTTCCTGTGGCTCGGAAGGGTAGCGGCGTGCGGCTTCCACCGTTTTTTCCTCTTCCCGGCGCGGCAGGGTGCGCCACAGCATATTCACCTGGCTTTGCAGATACTCCTCGCGGCTTTTCTGGCGCGCTTTCTCCTCCTGGAGCGAAATCTTCTGCGGGCGTTTGTAGCGGTCCACGCCGTAATTCATCAGGGCATGGCAGGAGTCCAGCAGCCGCTCCACTTCATCCACGCCATAGCGTTCTTCGCACTCGGTGATATAACCGCGAGCAAAGATCAGGTAATCGACAATCGAGCTGGCATCGGTCCAGCTGCGGAACAAATAGTTATTTTTGAAGAACGAGTTATGCCCGTAGCAGGCGTGGGCCATTACCAGCGCCTGCATGGTAATGGTGTTCTCTTCCATCAAATAGGCGATACAGGGGTTGGAGTTAATAACGATTTCATAAGCCAGCCCCTGCTGACCGTGCTTATACAGCCTTTCGGTCTCGATGAACTTTTTACCAAACGACCAGTGCGGATAGTTAATCGGCATCCCGATGCTGGAATAGGCGTCCATCATTTGTTCGGAGGTGATGACTTCAATTTGATGCGGGTAGGTGTCGAGCCGGTACAGCTTCGCCACTCTGTCAATTTCAGCGAGATAGATATCCAGCAGATCGAACGTCCAGTCTGGCCCATCGCTCAGGCGACGGGAATCCCTTGTTTCGGAATCAATAATAGCCATCAGCGCGCCCTCATTGTTGGCGGAACCCTCTGCACGGGGAACCTTACCTACAAAGCATAGAACACAGCGGAAAAATCCGTGGCTTAACGAAATTTTTTTCTCCGCGATTTAGTGATCCGGAACAGGGGATTTGCCGCCGGGCATCAGCATTTTATCTTGCAGAATTTTACGCCAGAGCAGGAGATGCTATTTTCCAGCATCCTGTGCTGGCTGAGCAAGATGTGAGGTTAGTCACCATAAAAAAAGCCTATGTTGAATAATATTTTCTTCTGAGTTATCAATTTGTAATCAGAAGATTATTCTTTCGGTTAAATCGGAGTGGATATGCGAGTCGTTGTGCTGGGAAGTGGCGTGGTGGGCGTGACCAGCGCCTGGTATTTACGTCAGCAGGGTCATGACGTCACCGTCATCGACAGAGAGCCGGATGCGGCGCTGGAAACCAGCGCGGCCAACGCCGGGCAAATCTCGCCGGGTTACGCCGCCCCCTGGGCCGCGCCGGGCGTCCCATTGAAAGCGATCAAATGGATGTTCCAGCGCCATGCGCCGCTGGCGATCAGCCTTGACGGCTCCAGCTTTCAGCTTAAATGGATGTGGCAGATGTTGCGTAACTGCGATACCCGCCACTACATGGAAAATAAAGGCCGCATGGTGCGTCTGGCGGAATACAGCCGCGACTGCCTGAAAGAACTGCGCGCCAGTACCGGCATCGCCTATGAAGGGCGGCAGGGCGGCACGCTGCAACTGTTTCGCACTGAACAGCAGTATCAAAGCGCGGCAAAGGATATTGCGGTGCTGGAAGAGGCGGGCGTGCCGTATCAACTGCTGGAATCCCATCGGCTGGCGGAAGTGGAACCGGCGCTGGCGGACGTGGCGCACAAGCTGACCGGCGGTTTACAGCTGCCGAACGATGAAACCGGCGATTGTCAGCTGTTCACCCAGCGGCTGGCGCGCATGGCCGCCGACGCGGGCGTGGTGTTCCGCTACAACACCCCGGTAGACAGCTTGTTGTATGAAGGCAACCAGATTTACGGCGTTAAGTGCGGCCAGGAAGTGGTCAAAGCCGACGCCTACGTTATGGCCTTTGGCTCGTATTCCACCGCAATGCTCAGGGGCATTGTCGATATTCCGGTCTATCCTTTGAAGGGCTACTCTCTGACGATCCCTATCGCCGAAGAGAGCGGGGCGCCGATGTCGACGGTTCTCGATGAGACGTACAAAATCGCCATTACCCGCTTTGATTCCCGTATCCGGGTCGGCGGCATGGCGGAGATTGTCGGCTTCAATACCGCGCTGCTGCAACCGCGCCGCGAAACCCTCGAAATGGTGGTGCGCGATCTCTATCCGCGCGGCGGGCACGTAGAGCAGGCCACGTTCTGGACCGGGCTGCGGCCCATGACGCCGGACGGCACGCCGATTGTCGGGCGTACCCCGTATAAGAATTTATGGCTGAACACCGGGCATGGCACCCTGGGCTGGACCATGGCCTGCGGCTCCGGCCAGTTGATCAGCGATCTGATTTCCGGGCGCACCCCGGCGATTCCTTTTGACGATCTTGGCGTGGCGCGTTACTCCTCCGGATTCCGCCCCACGTCATCCCATCGTTTACACGGGGCGCACCAATAACACAGGAGTTGTCATGGCTCGTCCAATTGTCGCGCGTCTCGACTTGCAAGCATTGCGGCAAAATCTTCAGGTGGTGCGCTCAGCCGCACCCCATTCCCGGGTGTGGTCGGTGGTTAAAGCGAATGCCTATGGACACGGTCTTGACCGCGTCTGGTCAGGCCTGTCCGGCACAGACGGTTTCGCGATGCTCAATATTGAAGAGGCGATTTTACTGCGTGAGCGCGGCTGGAAAGGTCCGATTCTGATGCTGGAAGGGTTTTCCATGCCGATGAGCTGGCGCTGTTTGACCGCTACCGTTTAACCACCAGCCTGCACAGTAACTGGCAGGTGAAAGTGTTAGCCAATGCCCGGTTGAATGCGCCCATCGACGTGTATCTTAAAATCAACAGCGGGATGAACCGGCTGGGCTTTACGCCGGATCGGGTGCAGACGGTATGGCGGCAGTTGCGCGAGCTGAAAAACGTCGGCCAGTTGACCCTGATGGCGCATTTCGCCGACGCCGAACACCCGGAGGGCATTGCCGAACCGCTGGCGCGCATCGAGCAGGCGGCAGAAGGGCTGGACAGCCCGCGCTCGCTGGCCAACTCCGCCGCCACGTTATGGCACCCGGAAAGCCATTTCGACTGGGTGCGCCCGGGGATCGTGCTGTATGGCGCATCGCCGAGCGGGCAGTGGCGCGATGTCGCCACCTCCGGCATTAAACCGGTGATGACCCTGAACAGTGAAATCATCGGCATTCAGAACCTGAAGGCCGGGGATACGGTGGGTTATGGCAGTCTTTACAAGGCCAGCGGCGAACAGCGTATCGGGGTGGTGGCCTGCGGCTACGCCGACGGCTATCCGCGCCAGGCGCCAACCGGTACGCCGGTCATGGTGGATGGCGTGCGCACCCAACTGGTGGGACGGGTGTCGATGGATATGCTGACGGTGGACCTAACCCCGTGCCCGCAGGCGGGCATCGGCAGTTCGGTGGAGCTGTGGGGCGACAACATTAAAATTGACGATGTCGCCGCGCCCTCGGGGACCGTCGGTTATGAGCTGATGTGCGCGCTTGCGCCGCGCGTGCCGGTGGCCATCTTATGACGAAGCAAAATTAAGCCTGGATACTCACTCGCCATCAATGTGAGCTTTTTAAACGGTAAACCTGACAGCAAGGTCAGGTTTACGGCTTTTAAGCATTAACGGGTTGTGTTTTTTGACATGCCTGCAAAATATTTTGACGTTCCGCCTCGCTGAGATCGAGCCGTTTTAAATGCTCATCTATGATCCAGACAAACGCTAACCCCTCTGCTGTTATGGCTAACGCGTGCTGATTATCTAACATTAAGGGTTCACCTTTAACAAATATAGATTTGAACTTTTTCTTACTCCCGGGGATGCGATAAGTGATGGTCTTATTTCCATACGCAACGTGACGAGAAAGGATCTCTACAATAACAGGCTGGCTCACCTGCTGTGAAAGCCGCTTAATATTGTTGCGAAGTTTAATATTTGAGAAAATAAGAAAAGGCCCTAATGCAATAAAGATGATGCCGACTAAGTAGGTCAACCACATAAGAATGATTCTGTCAGTGATATGATTGATAGCCAGATCGACGCTAATCATGTCTGGTTTGGAGGCTGAGCGAACGGGCGTGACGGAATAGTTGCCAAAACTAAAGTCTATAAATGCGATATCATAGGTACGGGTATTGCCACGTACATTTAAATGCGTGTCCTTGATGGTAATTTTACAGTGAGTAAGGATGACTCTGGTATTGCATTTACCCTGAATGGCGTCATCGCTTTGATAATGAGCGGCGTTTCCCCGCGGTGAAAAGGGCTCGAAGGGTTCGGCATCTTTAGCTATTTCCTGGTCATAGACAATATCCGCTTTTGTGGAATTACCTAACCAAAATAAACTCATGCTAATTAATATAAAGAGAAAAGTGAGGATTACAGACAAACCTATTGCGCTTCGCTCAGGTTTGGCTATTTTGATTGCTCGTGCCGGAAATGCCGATTTTATTGCGCGGATCATCATGAATCATCCTTGTAAATTAAAGAATAAAGCATGATGAACCCGCTTTGTGTCTGCAAGTCATCCTTTTATAATCAGAAATCACCCCGGGGTAATATTCTGTTATCTGTTTACTCTGTACATCCTCGCTTATTCCGCCTCCGGTTCCGGTACCCGCAGGCCCACCTTGCGGATCTGGTTATCCTCTTTCTCGGCCACGGTCCAGGTCATCCCGGCAAACTCAATCTGATCGCCCACCACGGGCGCAGCACCCAGTTGCGCCAGCATCATTTCGCCGATGGTTTGCTGGGCATCATCGGCGTCGTTGGCTTCCAGACCATAAATAAAGGCCACATCGGCGAATTTAGCGCTGGCTTCAAGGATAAAGTCGCCGAAGAAGCGCTGATCCAGTTCCACCGGCGGCGACTGGCTGAACAGCTTACCAAGCGCCGGTAAATCGCGTTCACGGCCAATCACGCACAGAATATCTCCTTCCTGAAGCCGGGTACTGCCATTGGGGTGCAGCAACTGATTATTGCGAAACAGCGCCGCGATGCGGGTCTCTTTCGGCATATGCAAATCACGCAGCGCCGCGCCCACGCACCATTTCTCTTCGCTGAGCTGATACACAAACTGCTCCCACGGGTTTTCCGGATGGATATCCAGCCCGACGCGGGAAATCGGCACGCCCACCGGCGGCACCACCACTTTGGCTTTTTTGGCCGCCCAGCTCAGGGACGTGCCCTGCAACAACAGCGACACCAGCACCACAAAGAACGCCACGTTAAAGAACAGCCGCGAGTTCTCAAGGCCCGCCATCATCGGGAACACGGCGAGAATAATCGGCACCGCCCCGCGTAGCCCCACCCAGCTAATAAAGATCCGCTCGCGCAGATTAAAGCCGCGGAACGGCAGCAGGCCCAGGAACACCGATAGCGGACGGGCGAACAGGATCATCCACAGCGACAGCAGCAGCGCCGGAATAGCGATAGCCAGCAAATCCGACGGGTTGACCAGCAGGCCCAGCACCAGGAACATGCCGATTTGCGCCAGCCAGGCCAGGCCGTCAAAGTTTTGCAGGATGGCGTAGCGGTTGCGGATTGGGCGGTTGCCCAGCAGGAACCCGCACAGGTACACCGCCAGAATGCCGCTGCCGTCTATCGCGGTAGTAATGGCGAAGATCATGATGCCGCCGCTGAGCGCCAGCAGCGGATACAGCCCCTGGGGCATGGAAATACGGTTGATCATTTGCAACAGCAGGAAGCCGCCGCCGAGACCGATGATAATGCCGAGCCCGAACTGCTGGACGATTTCCCAGGCGAACATCCAGCTCAGCGTGCTGGTGTGGTGCTGGATCATTTCAATCAGGGTGATGGTCAGGAACACCGCCATCGGGTCGTTGCTGCCGGATTCAATTTCCAGCGTCGCGCCCACACGCTCGTTCAGCCCCTTGCCGCCGAGCAGGGAAAACACCGCCGCCGCATCCGTCGAGCCGACAATCGCGCCAATCAGCAGGCCTTCCATAATCGGCAGGCCGAACAGCCACGCCGCCGCCATGCCGGTCAACCCCGAGGTGATCAACACCCCCACGGTCGCCAGCGACAGCGCCGGACCCAACGCCACGCGAAACGAACTCGCCTGGGTGCGCATCCCGCCATCCAGCAGGATCACCGCCAGCGCCAGGTTACTGATCAAATAGGCGAGAGGGTAGTTATCAAAAGGAATGCCGCCGACGCCGTCGATCCCCGCCAGCATGCCGATGGCCAGAAAGATAACCAGAATTGGGATACCGAGACGGGAAGAAAACGAACTTAATAAAATGCTACAGGTAACCAGCACCGAACCCAGAATAAACAGACTAAAAATCGCCCCGCCGTCCAACGTTATCGTTCTCCTTCATCATGCTGTTATCAGGGCGGCGTCACGCCGCCGGGTCTATTTTGGTATACCACAATTAGGCCGTGAATGAGGGACTAATTAACGATGCGAATGATTATTTCCGGAATTATTCACCACGGGATGACCTTTGACGGTGAGCGTTACCTGACTGGCGTCACAAATAAGGTTACCCGTCGCCCCCAGCGGCAGCGTCACGGTGCGCTGCTCATGGCCGAAATCCAGGCCGGTAATCACCGGGATCGCCAGACGCTGGCGCAGGGTCTCGACCATAACATCTAGATCGTAGCCGTTATCGTAATCGTTGGGTTTGCTGGCGCTGAAACTGCCGAGCACCAGCGCGCGCTGCTGGTTGAGGATCCCTGCCTGGTGCAGTTGCATCAGCATCCGCTCAATGCGGTACGGGTGTTCGTTAATGTCTTCGACGACCAGAATGCCGCCTTCAATATCCGGCATCCACGGGGTGCCCAGCAGCGAGCACAGCATTGCCAGGTTGCCGCCCCAGATTGTGCCGCGAGCCTGACAGTCTGGCGCGCTGGTTTGCCACTCCAGGGTAAATTCCGGTGAGGCTATGGCCTGCCAGAAGTGGTGCCACGTAAACGCGTTCATTTCCGGCGCGCCAAAATTGCCCGCCAGCATTGGCCCGCTGAAGGTGATGACATTTTCGGTGGCCAGCAGCTGTAGCTGCATGGCGGAAAAATCGCTGTGCCCGCAAATAACCAGCGGGTTGCGGCGCTGACGCGCGGCGATTGCGGAATAGTCTATATTTTCCAGCAAGCGCGTGACACCGTAACCGCCGCGCACCGCCAGCACGATATCGGAATTCGTTAATGTCGCCAGTTGATTAATATCGTAAAGGCGTGCCGCGTCATCCCCGGCAAACCGTTGAAAACGCCGGGAAATTACCGCCTGGTTGGTTACCTGATGGCCCGCTTCGGTAAGCCGTTGCACGCCGCGCTGCGCGGCTTCCTGTGCAACGCAATAACCGGAGGGAGCGATAAGATGGATGCGGGACATGGCATTTCCTTGCTGATTTATTACATAGAATGGTTATCATGCCGCTAACATTGAGGGTTGTCATCCGTCGAATGGTGGGTGAAGCACCCTCCCGGCGGGGTTTTGATGCCGGTTTGGCACAACAAAAAGGATAGTTTGCGTGAATTTTAAATGGCTGATTGTACTGGTCCTGTTTCTGGCAGGATGTTCCTCTACTCCCGACTATAAAAATCCACCGTGGAACCCCGAGGTTCCCGTCAAACGCGCCATGCAGTGGTATCCCATCAGCGAAAAGGCCGGTGCGGCCTGGGGCGTGAGCCCGCGTCTGATCACCGCCATCATTGCCATTGAATCCGGCGGCAATCCCAACGCGGTCAGTAAATCCAACGCCATCGGGCTGATGCAGCTCAAAGCTTCCACGTCCGGGCGCGATGTCTATCGCCACATGGGCTGGAGCGGGCAGCCGTCCGCCAGTGAATTGAAAAACCCCGAGCGTAATATCTCCATGGGAACGGCGTACCTGAGCATTCTCGAACACGGCGCACTCAAGGGCATTCAGGATCCTACGACCATGCAATACGCGCTGATGGTGTCGTATGCCAACGGCGCAGGCGCGCTGCTGCGCACCTTCTCGTCGGATCGCCGCAAGGCGATTGATAAGATTAACGATCTTAGTCCGGATGAATTTGTCGAGCATGTGCAAAAAAACCATCCGTCGCCGCAGGCCCCCCGCTATATCTGGAAAATGCAGCAGGCCATGAACGCGATGTGATCAGCGGACTTTATTTGCCTTTTCGCGCGCGATGCGCTCCAGCGCGAAGATAATCCGTTGCAGTTCCCGCTCCGCCGCCGGGTTGATGTTAAGAAAACGGAAACTCAGGCGGGGCGTCACAATCGTCTCGTTTTTACTGCTCACCGTCAGGCGTTCGGAAATGGTGATCAGCTGCATATCGAAGTGAAACGTTCCCCATTCGCCCAGTTCAATTTTCACCTGGGAAAACAGCTGCCCTTCCTGAAGCCCTTCGGGAACCGGGCCGTCAACCAGCGCGCCCATGCCGCCGAGGGATAAATCCGCCAGTCGAAAGCGAAAGGCGCTACCGCTGGTCAGCGTGGCTTCGCAGTAAAAAATCGGCGAAAGCGGGGCGGGGATGCGGAAATACTCGCGACGCTGCACAAACCACAGGGAGGGCGGAAGTTGGGTGACGAAGGCCGGAAGACGCTGATAATCGCCCGCTTTCAGTTGCGGTAAATTGAACTCAATCTTCGCGCCCTGGGTCTCGGCGGAAATCTGGATATCACTCGCTTCCTGCACCGATTTGTTTTCATGGCTCTGACTGCCGAAGTCCATCACCAGCTGGCTGGCATCCACATCGAGAATGCGGCTGATCAACTGCTGGTTGCCCCAGGAGATACGGATCGGCACGCGATTCTTATGCAAATCCCGTAAAACGCCCAACACGGCCAGCGGATGATGTTTCAGAAACTGCTCATTATAGGTACTCACGTCCCCGATCCCTGCTCTGTACAAAGTGATGGCAAGAATATCGGCAACGCGGCAAAAAAACTTAATACAAATTCCAGGGGGGAATCGGCAAAAAGACGATTAAGCGTGTGACCTTCCTCACCTTTTTCCAAAAGTTGCCTATACTTGAACTGTCTTTCACTAATAAGAGTACCCCGCCAGTGGCGGGTCATGTTTTCAGCGAAGAATAAGGAGCCACACGATGGGTATTTTGTCCTGGATTATTTTTGGATTGATAGCAGGTGTGATTGCCAAGTTCATTATGCCGGGCAGAGACGGGGGCGGATTTATCCTCACCTGTGTTCTCGGGATTGTGGGTGCGGTTGTGGGTGGTTGGCTGGCGACATTCTTCGGCATCGGCGGAGATGTTACGGGCTTTAACTTACAGAGTTTCCTGGTCGCGGTGGTGGGTGCCATCGTAGTGTTGTTGATTTTCCGCATGTTGCGGAGGGATTAACTTCAGGGGGCAGGTTTAAGGTTTTAGTCCTTAGACTTCAGAGTAAAGAGAAAACGGCCTTTTGGGCCGTTTTTTTTGGTTATAAGGTGGGGGGTGATGGAAGGGTTCCGTTCAGTGGAATTGTTCTGTTCAGTGGAATGGTTCCGTTCGCCCGGGC
>NZ_JAAATR010000104.1 GCF_009907385.1 Atlantibacter hermannii | reverse complement strand
TCCCCGCGCCAGCGGGGATAAACCGGCGGCGTCATAACCGAACGTGCCCCCGCGCACGTGTTCCCCGCGCCAACGGGGATAAACCGCCGCAGACGCCTCCGTCGGCAGCATCAGGCTAGTGTTCCCCGCGCCAGCGGGGATAAACCGGAAACTCACATCTCATATGCCATTCGACGGATGTGTTCCCCGCGCCAGCGGGGATAAACCGTAACTCACAGGAAGATCGGGAAGGGTAAGGACGTGTTCCCCGCGCCAGCGGGGATAAACCGAAATTTGCGTTTCACTCCGAGATATTACCAATGTGTTCCCCGCGCCAGCGGGGATAAACCGCTCCTGCGGGTATGGTTAGGGTTAATGTTGCTGTGTTCCCCGCGCCAGCGGGGATAAACCGTTATTCACATTGCGTAAATGTTGCATAATCGTGTGTTCCCCGCGCCAGCGGGGATAAACCGCCGCCGGTGGTTCAGGTTGCTATGGAGATCGCGTGTTCCCCGCGCCAGCGGGGATAAACCGGCGAGCTACACTCTTAGATGCCCCGTTTAATCGTGTTCCCCGCGCCAGCGGGGATAAACCGAGAACCAGATGCTGAACGGGGACGGCACCGGTGTGTTCCCCGCGCCAGCGGGGATAAACCGCGCAGAACCGCACCGCGTAGCGGGGATAAACCGCGGTAGAACCAGTTCCTCGGATGTCCCCCATAGTGTTCCCCGCGCCAGCGGGGATAAACCGCCCTCAGCCTTCAGGGTGTGAGTAATATCTCCGTGTTCCCCGCGCCAGCGGGGATAAACCGCAGGAGATATGAAACTGATTTGTGATTATTCCGTGTTCCCCGCGCCAGCGGGGATAAACCGGCGCGGACCCGGTTGTGCTGGCCGTAGCCCCAGTGTTCCCCGCGCCAGCGGGGATAAACCGCCGGACTGCATTGCCCGGCTCAAGTTTCTGGCGTGTTCCCCGCGCCAGCGGGGATAAACCGGATAGCGTCGGCATGGCCCTGCGATATCCGAAGTGTTCCCCGCGCCAGCGGGGATAAACCGCACAGAATGACCTGGCGACATCCGTTGGCGCGGTGTTCCCCGCGCCAGCGGGGATAAACCGATCCGTCACAACCCCTCACACCGGCACGCCGCGTGTTCCCCGCGCCAGCGGGGATAAACCGTAATGATGTGGGGTTCGCTTTAGGCTACCCCCGTGTTCCCCGCGCCAGCGGGGATAAACCGGCCATAGCCGATATTAAATGCGGTGATGAATCGTGTTCCCCGCGCCAGCGGGGATAAACCGGATATTATTTTATTCGCCACATTCGGTATTGAGTGTTCCCCGCGCCAGCGGGGATAAAC
>NZ_JAAATR010000103.1 GCF_009907385.1 Atlantibacter hermannii | reverse complement strand
GCCCCGATGGGCATGGCTGACATTGCCGAAGTCCTGTGGCGTGATTTCCTGAACCATAACCCCAACAACCCGGCCTGGGCCGACCGCGACCGCTTCGTGCTGTCCAACGGCCACGGCTCGATGCTGATTTACAGCCTGCTGCACCTCACCGGCTATGACCTGCCGATTGACGAGCTGAAAAACTTCCGCCAGCTGCACTCGAAAACCCCGGGCCACCCGGAAGTGGGCTACACCGCCGGCGTGGAAACCACCACCGGTCCGCTGGGCCAGGGCATCGCCAACGCCGTGGGCATGGCTATCGCCGAGAAAACCCTGGCGGCGCAGTTCAACCGTCCGGGCCACGACATTGTTGACCATTTCACTTACGCGTTTATGGGCGACGGTTGCATGATGGAAGGCATCTCCCACGAGGTGTGCTCCCTGGCCGGTACGCTGAAGCTCGGCAAGCTGGTGGCGTTCTATGACGACAACGGCATCTCCATCGACGGTCACGTGGAAGGCTGGTTTACCGACGACACGGCAAAACGCTTTGAAGCCTACGGCTGGCACGTGGTGCGCGGCGTTGACGGCCATGACGCGGACGCGATCAAACGCGCCGTCAAAGAAGCGCGTGCGGTCACCGACAAGCCGTCCCTGCTGATGTG
>NZ_JAAATR010000102.1 GCF_009907385.1 Atlantibacter hermannii | reverse complement strand
GCGAGAGTAGGGAACTGCCAGGCATCAAATAAAAAGCCCTGCACTTATGTGCAGGGCTTTTTGCTTTGTCATTTCCGGAATTAAAAAGCCAGTCTGTCGACTGGCCTTGCGTTTCAGTGAATAACCTGCGACAAAAATGCGCGTGTACGCTCTGATTTCGGGTTTGCAAAGAACTCATCTGGCGGAGCTTGTTCCACAATCTCACCGCGATCCATAAAGATCACCCGATCAGCCACCGTCCGGGCAAACCCCATTTCATGTGTTACGCAAAGCATCGTCATCCCGGACTGAGCCAGACCGATCATGGTATCCAGCACTTCTTTGACCATTTCCGGATCGAGTGCCGATGTCGGCTCGTCGAACAGCATGATTTTAGGCTTCATACACAGTGACCGGGCAATCGCCACACGCTGCTGCTGCCCGCCAGAGATTTGGCCGGGAAACTTGTGAGCATGCTCGGCGATACGCACTCGCTCAAGATAATGCATGGCCAGCGCCTCGGCTTCTTTCTTCGGCAGTTTGCGCACCCAAATCGGGGCCAGCGTGCAGTTTTGCAGCACAGTTAAATGAGGGAATAAATTAAAGTGCTGGAACACCATTCCTACTTCCGTGCGCACCCGCTCAATATTACGCAGATCGTCGTTAAGCTCGATGCCATCCACCACAATACGGCCCTGCTGATGCTCTTCAAGATGGTTAATACAGCGGATCGTCGTGGACTTGCCGGAGCCTGACGGACCGCAAAGCACAATCCGTTCGCCCTGTTTTACCTTCAGATTGATGTCCTTCAGAACATGAAACTGCCCATACCATTTATTCACATTTTCGAGCGTTATCATCGCGTCGGCAGATTGCATCGTTATATTACTCATGGGATTCCTTAGTGCGGTGTACGCCCGGTGTTAAAGCGCTGCTCAAGGTGCTGGCTGTAGCGCGACATGCTGAAACAAAAGATCCAGTAGATCATGGCGGCAAAAACGTAGCCTTCGGTCGACATGCCTAACCACGCGGGGTCGACCGTGGCTTGCTGCACGCTGCTGAAAAGATCAAACAGTCCAATAATGATCACCAGACTGGTGTCTTTAAACAGCGCGATAATGGTATTAACCAGGCCGGGAATGACCATTTTCAACGCCTGAGGGAGAATGACCAGGCCCTGGGTTTTCCAGTAACCTAAAGCGAGAGATTCTGCTGCCTCGTACTGCCCTTTGGGCAGTGCCTGTAATCCGCCGCGCACCACTTCTGCAACATACGCCGACTGGAAAAGGATCACCCCAACCAGCGCCCTGAGCAATTTATCGATACTGGTGCCTTCCGCCATAAACAGCGGCAGCATTACCGAGGACATAAACAGCACCGTGATCAAGGGTACGCCGCGCCAGAACTCAATAAAAATCACCGACAGGATGCGCACCACCGGCATGCTCGACCGGCGTCCTAACGCCAGCAGTATGCCCAGCGGCAATGCGCCAGCGATCCCTACCGCGGCGATGATCAGCGTCAATGTGAGCCCGCCCCACTGACGGGTTTCCACGCGCTCCAGTCCCCAAAAGCCGCCATACATCAGAAACCACACCACAATCGGATACACCACTGCCCATGCAGCGATGTATTTCCCACGTTGCGGCATGCCTTTCCAGAACATTGGCGTGATAGATATCAGCGTAAGGATGAGTGCCAGATTAATTCGCCAGCGCTGATCGTGTGGATAAAGTCCATACATAAACTGGCCAAATCGGGCATGGATAAACACCCAGCACGCGCCTTCCTTTGTGCAATCCGCACGCGTTTCACCTGTCCAGTTAGCCTGAAACAGCGCCCAGTTGAGCAGCGGCGGGATCAGCTCCCACATCATCCACAAACAAAACAGCGTCAGCAGACTGTTGAACCAGTTAGAAAACAGATTTTTGCGAACCCATACCCACATGCGCCCTGAGCCGGTAGCGGCTACGTGCGGGGTAGGGCTCATGAGTACTTTACTCATCATGGCTCCTTTAGCGCTCAACCAGGGCAATGTGCCGGTTATAGAGATTCATGAGCAGCGAAATTGTCAGGCTGATAATCAGATAGACCGACATTGTGATAGCGATAGTCTCAATTGCCTGGCCGGTTTGGTTCAATACCGTGCCCGCGAACAGCGAAACCATGTCCGGATAGCCAATCGCCGCCGCCAGGGAGGAGTTTTTAACGATATTGAGATACTGGCTGGTCAATGGCGGAATAATCACGCGCATGGCCTGAGGAATGATCACCTGGCGCAGGGTCACCGGGTTCGGCAGACCCAGAGAACGTGCCGCTTCATGCTGACCGTGAGGAACAGACTGGATCCCGGCGCGAATGATCTCGGCGATAAACGCTGAGGTATATACCGAGAGCGCGAGCGTCAGAGCAGCCAGTTCAGGGATCAACGCCATTCCTCCCCGGAAGTTAAAGCCGCGCAGTTCGGGCACATCCCAATGTAACGCGGCACCAAACGTCCAGTGAGCCGCTAACGGCAGCGCGATAAGCTGTATTAACGCCACCGGCCAGGTGCGCCGAAGCTGCCCCGTTTTGATTTGGTGATTCTTGTTGAATCGAAACAGGCCTGCCGAGATCGCCAGCGCTACAATGACGGCGAGAACCAATTCCAACGCGCCTTCGCCTAACGCCGGGGCAGGAATATAAAGTCCCCGGTTGCTGAGAAAGGCCAAATCAAAGGCGTTGACCGCCTGCCGCGGGCCCGGCAAATTGCGCAACACGGCAAAATACCAGAAGAAAATTTGCAATAGCGGCGGGATATTGCGGAAGGTTTCGATGTAGACGGTGGAGAGCTTGCGCAACAGCCAGTTGTCGGACAGGCGTGCCAGACCCAGAAAGAAGCCAAGAAATGACGCAAATACAATACACAGCGCGGAAACTAACAGGGTATTAAGCAGACCGACGAGAAACACCCGGCCATAGGTGTCTCCTTGCTGGTAATCAATCAAATGCTGGACTATGCCAAAACCGGCGCCGCGATCGAGAAAAGCGAATCCTGACGTAATGCCACGACTGCTAAGGTTTACGATGGTGTTGTGGATCAGGTAAACCGCAATACCAATGACGGCGGCGATTGCCAGTATTTGAAACAGCCAGGCACGAACCGCGGGATTGGAAAAGGAGAGTTCTCCTTTTGCGTTTGGGCGGCGATGGGGCATATGTGAACCTCAGTAACATAACTCTGGTCTGGGCGCTGTGGATCCACAGCGCCCGTTACA
>NZ_JAAATR010000101.1 GCF_009907385.1 Atlantibacter hermannii | reverse complement strand
AGCAGGGCAGTCGCCCTAAAACAAAGTTAAACATCATGAGGGAAGCGATGATCGCCGAAGTATCGACTCAACTATCAGAGGTAGTTGGCGTCATCGAGCGCCATCTCGAACCGACGTTGCTGGCCGTACATTTGTACGGCTCCGCAGTGGATGGCGGCCTGAAGCCACACAGTGATATTGATTTGCTGGTTACGGTGACCGTAAGGCTTGATGAAACAACGCGGCGAGCTTTGATCAACGACCTTTTGGAAACTTCGGCTTCCCCTGGAGAGAGCGAGATTCTCCGCGCTGTAGAAGTCACCATTGTTGTGCACGACGACATCATTCCGTGGCGTTATCCAGCTAAGCGCGAACTGCAATTTGGAGAATGGCAGCGCAATGACATTCTTGCAGGTATCTTCGAGCCAGCCACGATCGACATTGATCTGGCTATCTTGCTGACAAAAGCAAGAGAACATAGCGTTGCCTTGGTAGGTCCAGCGGCGGAGGAACTCTTTGATCCGGTTCCTGAACAGGATCTATTTGAGGCGCTAAATGAAACCTTAACGCTATGGAACTCGCCGCCCGACTGGGCTGGCGATGAGCGAAATGTAGTGCTTACGTTGTCCCGCATTTGGTACAGCGCAGTAACCGGCAAAATCGCGCCGAAGGATGTCGCTGCCGACTGGGCAATGGAGCGCCTGCCGGCCCAGTATCAGCCCGTCATACTTGAAGCTAGACAGGCTTATCTTGGACAAGAAGAAGATCGCTTGGCCTCGCGCGCAGATCAGTTGGAAGAATTTGTTCACTACGTGAAAGGCGAGATCACCAAGGTAGTCGGCAAATAATGTCTAACAATTCGTTCAAGCCGACGCCGCTTCGCGGCGCGGCTTAACTCAAGCGTTAGATGCACTAAGCACATAATTGCTCACAGCCAAACTATCAGGTCAAGTCTGCTTTTATTATTTTTAAGCG
>NZ_JAAATR010000100.1 GCF_009907385.1 Atlantibacter hermannii | reverse complement strand
CAGCATGATCATGCTGTCGCCGATGTCCGTCCATGACCATGACGGCGTCCATGTCTTCCGGTTATAGATGAACGGGCGGTTCGTTGTTGAGAACACACAGGCGTTGTTTTTAAAAAAGTTGAGTCCAGGTCCGGGGGTCGGTGCAATACCCGACGCAAATATCGCGATTGTTATCGTCACTGTCGCCGGGACGTCCTCGCCGTTCCTGTCCTC
>NZ_JAAATR010000010.1 GCF_009907385.1 Atlantibacter hermannii | reverse complement strand
ATTATAGGGAGTAATCAGAATCTGACAAGCGTTAAATTCAAAAAAGTTTTTGTTCGCTCAATTTCCAGGCGATACGTCTATTTAACGCCCCTTTCGGTTGATAAACGCGCGATATCACCCGCAAAACTGGTGACTTGCTGCCAGTCGGTATACACCACTTCTTTAGACGTATCCGTTTCCCCGCCCGTCATCTTCATAATCAGACGGATCATCATCTTGTCGAGCCAGCCGTAGCGAGGATAACGCAGCGCGCCGGCAAACACCGCGCTGATATCAGGCCGCCAGGGGGACTGCATCAGAAACTTACGCGTGTAGTTATTGGTTTGCGGCGTACGCTTCTCGGCTTTACGCGCCACCAGATTAACGGAGAAGAACGCACTCGGCATCCCGTTCAGCGCCTGGAAGTGCTTTTTCACAAACGCGTTAAGCGACGAGTGAAAATGGCCGTAGCGAATAGATGCGCCAATCACCACCGCCGAATAGCTATCCCAGTGGATTTCCTCGGTGCGATGCAAATTAACCAGGTCGCTTACAATCCCCTGCTCTTTTAACTCTGAGCTAATAAAAGCGGCGATCTCACGAGTCTGCCCATCACGCGAAGAGAACAATATTAAGGTTTTCACGATACGCTCCTGTTATTCGCGCCAGAATGTTGGGGTAAAGAGCACCAGAAGGGTAAAGACCTCAAGACGCCCGAACAACATATTGGCGATCAAAATCCATTTGGCCACGGGGTTCATATTGGCAAAGTTATCTGCCACCACGCCAAGGCCTGGCCCAAGGTTATTCAGCGTAGCCACTACCGAGGCAAAGGCAGAGAAGTCATCCACGCCGGTGGCAATAATCGCCAGCATGCTGACAATAAACACCAGCGCATAGGCTGAGAAGAAACCCCATACGGCTTCAAGGATACGTTCGGGCAGCGCACGGTTGCCGAGCTTGATGCTATATACGGCATTAGGGTGAACCAGCCTCTTCAACTCGCGGTTGCCCTGCTTAAATAAGAGGAGAATACGGATGACCTTCAGCCCGCCGCCCGTCGACCCGGCACAGCCGCCGATAAACGCAGAGCACAGCAGCAGGACCGGCAAAAACAGCGGCCACTTGGCGATACTGTCGGTGGTAAAGCCCGCCGTGGTCGCCATCGACACCACCTGGAAAAACGCCTGGTTAAGCGTCGTCACCGCCGAACTGTAGATATCATGGAACCACAGCACCAGCGTACAAATCACCACCAGAGTAAACTGCACGCCGATAAACATCCGAAATTCCGGGTCGCGCCAGTACACCTTCAGGTTGCGTCCGCTCAGCAAGGAAAAGTGCAGGCCGTAGTTACAGCCAGAGATTAATAAGAAGATGGCGATGATGGTGTTAATGGTCGGGCTGTCGAAATAGCCGATGCTGGCGTCATGGGTAGAAAACCCGCCAATCGCGATAGTCGCAAAGCTATGGCCGATGGCGTCAAACGCCGGTATCCCGGCGAACCACAGCGCCAGCGCGCAGGCCACAGTCAGTAAGACATAAATCAGCCATAGCGTTTTTGCCGTTTCGGCAATACGCGGGCGCATTTTGTTGTCTTTCAGCGGGCCGGGCATTTCCGCGCGATACAACTGCATCCCCCCGACGCCGAGTATGGGCAGAATCGCCACGGCCAGCACGATGATCCCCATACCGCCGAACCATTGCAGCATCTGGCGATAAAACAGGATGGCATGGGGCAGCGAGTCCAGCCCCACCAGCGTGGTGGCCCCGGTGGTAGTCAATCCGGAGAAGGATTCAAAGAAGGCGTCCGTGACAGTCAGATTAGGCTGTTCCGAGAAGATAAACGGCAGTGCCCCGACGCTGCCCAGCACGGTCCAGAACAGCACCACAATCAAAAAACCTTCCCGGGATTTGAGCTCTTTTTTCTCGCGGCGGTTCGGCCACCACAACATGGAGCCAATCACCAGCGCGACAAAGAAGGTTTGAGTAAATGCGCGCCCGGCGCCGTCGCGGTAAATCAACGCCACCAACCCCGGCAGGATCATGGTCCCTGAAAACAGAATCACCAGCAGCCCTACGATTCGGGTAATCGCGCGAAGTTGCATTAGCCACTTCCTTAGAAGTCAAAAAAGAGGTGTGGATTATTATTCAATCGGTAACAAATGCAATGCGCCGCGACTAAAATCCGTCAGCTTTGCTGTAAATTCCGGCAGTTGCAGATGCGGTAACGCAATACGTAACTGTACGCTGGCCTGAAAATCGCTGTGCACAATCAGGCCGTCATACTGCTTAACCAACGCCTCAACCCCTGCCAGCTGCGCATAATCACACTGCAAAGTATATTCAGTCAGCGGCACTTTGCGCAGCGTGGAGAGTTGCGTCAGCGCCTGCTGAACACCGCCGCCATAGGCTTTTACCAGGCCGCCAGTACCAAGCTTTACGCCGCCGTAATAACGAATCACCACGGCGGTAATTTCGCCTACCCCATAGCCCATAAGCTGGGCCAGCATCGGCTTGCCAGCCGTGCCAGCCGGCTCGCCGTCATCCGAAAACCCCAACTGCTGCGAATCATCCGGCGCGCCCGCCACCCAGGCAAAACAGTGGTGACGCGCATCGGGATACTCCGCGCGCATCTGCGCTACAAAGGCTTTTGCCGCCTCCACGCCTGGCGTATGCGCCAGGCGGGTAATAAAGCGGCTTTTTTTAATCTCTTCCGTCAGGGTGACCGGCTGAGCCGGAATAAGCCAACTTTCCATCAGGCGAGTTTCAGGTCCCGCGTCATGTTCTCAATGCTGTTCTCATGGATCACGACGTTATCTTCAATGCGGATCCCGCCAAACGGCTTCAGCGCGTCGATTTTCTGCCAGTTGAAGTGTTTCGCATATTGCCCTTCGCGCCACGGGGCCAGCAGCGACTCAATAAAGTAAATGCCTGGCTCGATGGTCAGCACCATACCCGGCTCAAGCACGCGGGTGCAGCGCAGGTATGGGTATTTTTCCGGCGCAGGAAGATGAGTGCCGCCGTTATCCTGCATAAAGCCCGCCACGTCATGCACCTGCAGGCCCAACGGATGCCCAATCCCGTGCGGCATAAACGGCCCGGTGATGTCGGCTTCCACCATCGCTTCTTCACTAATATCAGTTACGAGCTGATGACGTTTCAGCAATTTGGCGATGCGTTGATGGAACTGGAGATGGTATTCGGTATAACGCACGCCCGCCTTCATGGTGGCGATCAGCGCCAGCTGTTCTTCATTAACGTCTTTAATCAGCTGCGCATAGTCGTTATCGCTATTCGCCGCCCAGGTGCGGGTCAAATCCGCGGCATAGCCGTTGTATTCTGCCCCGGCGTCCAGCAGGAAGCTGCGCATTTCAGAAGGCGCGCGGTGATCGAGTTTGGTGTAGTGCAGCACGGCGGCATGTTCGTTCAGCGCCACGATATTGCTGTAAGGCACATCGGTATCGCGATGACCGGTGGCAGTGAGATACGCCTGGTTGATATCAAATTCGCTCATCCCGGACAGAAACGCTTCGTGCGCCGCCTGATGCCCGTTTACCGCCGTTTTCTGCGCTTCGCGCATGCAGGCCAGTTCATAATCCGTTTTATAAGAGCGGTAGTAATGCAGATAGTCGATGACGCCTTTCGGGTTGATATTGGCGGCGGGGATTTCCAGCTGCAACGCCCGCTCCGGCACCGGCCCGATATACGCCATATTGCCGCGACCTGTTGGCAGTTGGCTGGCAATGCCGTCGGCTTTAGGCAGCGCGATAATGTCGATTTCCTCGGTCCAGAACGAGGTCGGTAGCGGCTCGACGTTATGCCAGTAATCCACCGGCAGATAGAACCACAGCTTCGGCTTATTCACGCCATCCACCAGCAGCCAGCAATTTGGCACCTGGGTGACGGGTACCCACGCCTTGAACTGCGGATTGACTTTGAACGGATACGGATGATCGTCAAGAAAGACGTTAAACAGCTCACCGGAGTGGATCAGCAGCGCATCAAGTTGAAAACGAGAGAGCACATCCCGCGTGCGTTCCTGTAGCGTCGCCAGGTGATTTTTATAAAGTGTTGCCAGCGAATCCATAATCTACCCTTCTTCTTGTTCAACAATAAATTCTCGCATCTTAGCATACCGATTCAGCACCGCAGCGATTTCGACCATCCGTGATCCCCTTTGCAAATTTTTAAAGTCTCATTTGCATTTCATTAACATCAATTCCACACTCCGAGTCATCTGGTACGACCAGATCCCCATGCTGGATTCAGGAGACTGACATGCTCTACAAAGGCGACACTCTGTACGTTAACTGGCTGGAAGATGGCATCGCCGAACTGGTATTCGATGCCCCCGGCTCAGTCAACAAACTCGATACCGCGACGGTTGCAAGCCTTGGCCACGCGCTGGATGTATTAGAAAAACAAAGCGAACTCAAAGGCCTGCTGCTGCGCTCAGAAAAAGCGGCATTTATTGTCGGCGCGGATATTACCGAATTCCTCTCGTTGTTCCTGGTTCCACAGGAGCAGCTTAGCCAGTGGCTGCACTTCGCCAACAGCGTCTTTAATCGTCTGGAAGATTTGCCGGTGCCGACGCTGTCCGCCATCAACGGCTACGCGCTGGGCGGCGGCTGTGAATGCGTATTAGCCACCGACTATCGCATCGCCACGCCGGATCTGCGTATCGGCCTGCCGGAAACTAAACTGGGGATCATGCCGGGGTTTGGCGGCTCGGTGCGTCTGCCGCGTCTGCTGGGTGCGGACAGCGCGCTGGAAATTATTGCCGCCGGTAAAGACGTGAGCGCGCAACAGGCGCTGAGCGTCGGTCTGGTGGACGCCGTTGTTAAACCGGAGAAACTGGTCGACGGCGCGTTAAGCATCTTACGTCAGGCCATTAACGGCGATCTGGACTGGAAAGCGAAGCGCGCGCCGAAACTGGAGCCGCTGCACTTAAGCAAAATCGAAGCCGCCATGAGCTTTACCATCGCGAAAGGCATGGCGATGCAAACCGCAGGCAAACACTATCCGGCCCCCATTACCGCAGTGAAAACCATCGAAGCTGCGGCCACGCTGGGCCGTGAAGAAGCCCTGAAGTTAGAAAACCAGAGCTTTGTTCCGCTGGCGCACACGCCGCAGGCGCGCGCGTTAGTGGGCATCTTCCTGAACGATCAGTATGTCAAAGGCCTGGCAAAGCAGCAGGCCAAATCGGTAGAGACGCCAAAACAGGCTGCGGTGCTGGGCGCGGGGATTATGGGCGGCGGCATCGCTTATCAGTCCGCGTGGAAAGGCGTGCCGGTGATCATGAAGGATATCAACGATAAATCGTTAATCCTGGGGATGACCGAAGCGGGCAAGCTGCTGAATAAGCAACTGGAGCGCGGCAAAATCGACGGTCTGAAACTGGCTGGCGTGATCTCCACCATTCACCCGACCCTGGACTACGCCGGATTCGAGCGCGTGGATGTGGTGGTTGAAGCGGTGGTTGAAAACCCAAAAGTCAAAAAAGCGGTGCTGGCGGAAACCGAAGATAAAATTCGTCCGGATACCGTACTGGCGTCTAACACCTCGACCATTCCGATTACTGAATTAGCCAGCGCGCTGAAGCGTCCGGAAAACTTCTGTGGGATGCACTTCTTTAACCCGGTGCACCGTATGCCGCTGGTAGAAGTGATCCGCGGCGAGAAAACCTCTGACGAGACCCTTGCCAAAGTGGTGGCGTGGGCCAGCAAAATGGGCAAAACCCCGATTGTGGTTAATGACTGCCCGGGTTTCTTCGTCAACCGCGTACTGTTTCCTTACTTTGCCGGTTTCAGCCAGTTGCTGCGTGACGGGGCCGATTTCCGCCAGATCGATAAGGTCATGGAAAAACAGTTCGGCTGGCCGATGGGCCCGGCTTACCTGCTCGACGTGGTCGGCATTGATACTGCGCACCACGCTCAGGCGGTCATGGCGGCGGGCTTCCCGCAGCGGATGGCGAAAGACTACCGCGATGCGATTGATGCCCTGTTCGACGCTGGTCGCTACGGTCAGAAAAACGGTCTTGGCTTCTGGCGTTACAAAGAAGACAGCAAAGGCAAACCGCGTAAAGAGCAGGACGAGGCTGTAGAAGGCCTGCTGGCAGAAGTCAGCCAGCCGAAGCGCGAGTTTAGCGATGAAGAAATTATCGCGCGCATGATGATCCCGATGGTCAACGAAGTGGTGCGTTGTCTGGAAGAAGGCATTATCGCCAGCCCGGCGGAAGCGGATATGGCGCTGGTCTACGGGCTTGGCTTCCCTCCGTTCCACGGCGGCGCGTTCCGCTGGCTGGATACCCTGGGCAGCGCCAAATACCTCGATATGGCTCAGCAATATCAACACCTCGGTCCGTTGTATGCGGTGCCGGACGGTTTGCGCGCCAAAGCGCGTCTTAACGAACCGTATTATCCCCCGGTTGAACCCGCACGCCCGGTTGGCGATTTGAAAACGGCTTAAGGAGCGAAAGATGGAAAAGGTGGTAATTGTTGACGCAATCCGCACCCCGATGGGCCGTTCCAAAGGCGGCGCGTTTCGTCAGGTGCGGGCGGAAGATCTGTCGGCGCATCTGATGCGCAGCCTGCTGTCGCGTAACCCGGCGCTGGAGCCTTCAGCGATTGATGATATCTATTGGGGCTGCGTACAGCAGACCCTGGAGCAGGGCTTCAACATTGCGCGTAACGCCGCGCTGCTGGCGGAAATCCCGCATCGCGTACCGGCGGTGACGGTTAACCGCCTGTGCGGCTCGTCCATGCAGGCGCTGCACGATGCGGCACGCATGATCATGACCGGCGATGCCCAGACCTGCCTGATCGGCGGCGTGGAGCATATGGGCCACGTGCCGATGAACCACGGCGTGGACTTTCACCCGGGCCTGAGCCGCAACGTGGCAAAAGCGGCGGGCATGATGGGCCTGACGGCGGAAATGCTGGCACGTATGCATGGGATCAGCCGTGAAATGCAGGACAGCTTTGCCGCCCGCTCGCACCAGCGCGCATGGGCGGCAACCCAGGCCGGTCATTTCAAAAATGAAATCGTCCCGGTCAACGGCCATGATGCCGACGGCGTGCTGAAGCGCTATGACTATGACGAAGTGATCCGCCCGGAAACCAACGTAGAAAGCCTGGCGACGCTGAAACCGGCATTCGACCCGGCCAACGGCACCGTTACCGCAGGCACCTCTTCCGCGTTGTCCGACGGCGCAGCGGCCATGCTGGTGATGAGCGAAAGCCGCGCCAGAGAACTGGGCCTGACGCCGCGTGCGCGTATCCGCTCGATGGCGGTGGTTGGTTGCGATCCGTCAATCATGGGTTACGGCCCGGTTCCATCCTCGAAGCTGGCGCTGAAAAAAGCGGGCCTGAGCGCAGCGGACATCGATCTGTTCGAGATGAATGAAGCCTTTGCCGCGCAGATCCTGCCGTGCATTAAAGATCTGGGCTTGATGGAGCAGATCGACGAGAAGATAAACCTCAATGGCGGCGCCATCGCGTTAGGCCATCCGCTCGGGTGCTCCGGGGCGCGCATCAGCACCACGCTGATTAATCTGATGGAACGCAAAGACGCGCAGTTCGGGCTTGCCACGATGTGTATTGGCCTGGGCCAGGGCATCGCGACGGTGTTTGAGCGGGTTTAAGTTATCGCATCATTCACGCCACACCGTAGCGGCAGAAAAACGCCGCTACGGTGGCAATGGCGAAGAGAGAAAGATCTCAAAGCCATTGGTGCCGTAGCAAGGCGGCAAGTAAGTGAATCCCGATGAGCTTACCTAAGTAAGTGATTCGGGTGAACGAACGCAGCCAACGCCGCTATGGTGACAATGGCGAAGAGAGAAAGTTTAGTTGCCGTTCTTCCCGCCTGTCAGGGGCGGGTTTTTTATGTTCAGAAGCCATCACATGAGCGATGACTCTTCCACGATCAAATAAACGAAAACGCGTCGCCAAACATCCGGTCTTCACGCGCGCCACGCTCGTTGCAGAACAGATCCCGGGCGATTTTCGCCATCTCAAAGCGTCCGGCAATATAAATGTCGTGCTCGCTCAGGGTCCCGAAATCCTGCATAACCGCCGTCAGCACCGTTCCGCTGCGGCCGCGCCACGCTTCTTCCGGCTGTTCCACTACCGGCACCACGCTGAGATTCGGGTGATTCACCGACAGCGCTTCCAGCTCGGCTAAATCATAGAGATGTTTCTCTTCCCGGCCGCCCCAGTAGATGGCGATTTCACGGGCAGGATTACGCGCCAGCGCGGTAAACAGAATTGAGCGTGCATAAGAAAACCCGGTGCCGCCCGCGATCAGGATCAGCGGACGATCGTCTTCGTCACGCAGCCACGCGTCGCCATGCGGAATATCAATGACGATCTCGCGATCTTTAAGAATGCGGTCCATCACCGCCATGGCGTAGAGATTGAGCTCCGATGCGCCGATATGCAGTTCAATGAACCCCTGTTCGTCCGGCGTTGAAGCCATAGAGAACGGGCGCTTATCGCGCTCGTCCATTACCACCATCAGGTACTGGCCGGCACGAAAGGAAAAAGGTGAGTCCGGTACTAAACGAACGCGGTACACGGTTTCTGTGATCGCGTCCACCGAGGTCACTTTACAGCTTAAGGTTGTCATGCGTTCCCTCTGTCGGGTCAATATTGCAAAACCGCAACGGTCGCGTCAGGCGCTTTTACCGTCATTAAAAATGGCCAGTTGATCCCAGATGGCGTCGATACGTTCGACCACCGCCGGATCCTTTTGAATCGGACGACCCCATTCACGCTGGGTTTCGCCGGGCCATTTGTTGGTGGCGTCCAGTCCCATTTTTGAACCCAAACCGGAAACCGGCGAGGCAAAATCCAGGTAATCGATCGGCGTATTCTCTACCAGAACGGTGTCGCGCGCCGGATCCATACGCGTGGTGATGGCCCAGATTACATCGTTCCAGTCACGCGCATTGACATCGTCATCACAGACAATGACAAACTTGGTATACATAAACTGCCGCAGGAATGACCACACCCCCATCATCACACGCCTGGCGTGCCCGGCGTACTGCTTCTTCATGGTGACGACGGCAAGGCGGTAAGAGCAGCCTTCCGGCGGCAGATAAAAATCGACAATTTCCGGGAATTGCTTCTGCAAAATCGGCACGAAGACTTCGTTCAACGCCACGCCCAGCACCGCAGGCTCATCTGGCGGGCGACCGGTGTAAGTGGAGTGATAAATGGCGTCTTCGCGCTGGGTAATGTGCGTCACCGTGAATACCGGGAAGTTATCCACTTCATTGTAGTAACCCGTATGGTCGCCGTACGGCCCTTCCGGCGCCATTTCACCCTGCTCGATATACCCTTCCAGCACGATTTCCGCGCTGGCAGGCACTTCCAGATCGTTGGACAGGCATTTGACCACTTCGGTTTTGGTGCCGCGCAGCAGTCCGGCAAAGGCGTATTCCGACAGGGTATCCGGCACGGGCGTTACCGCGCCGAGGATGGTGGCCGGATCGGCGCCTAACGCCACGGAGACCGGGAAACGTTCGCCGGGATGCGCCGCGCACCACTCCTGGAAATCTAACGCGCCGCCGCGATGGGATAGCCAGCGCATAATCAGTTTGTTTTTACCCATCAACTGCTGGCGATAGATCCCCAGATTCTGGCGCTCTTTGTGCGGGCCACGGGTCACGGTCAGCCCCCAGGTGATTAACGGTGCGGCATCATCTGGCCAGCACTGCATAATCGGAATACGGGTGAGATCCACCTGTTCGCCCTGCAGCACTTTTTGCTGGCATGGCGCGCCGCGCAGGCGTTTGGTCGGCATATTCAGGACTTGTTTAAACTGCGGCAATTTATCAAACAGATCGCGAAATCCGCGCGGCGGCTCAGGCTCTTTTAAAAAAGCGAGCAGTTTTCCTACTTCGCGCAGCGCCGTTACATCCTCCTGCCCCATCCCCATCGCCACGCGCTTCGGCGTGCCAAACAGGTTGCAGAGCACCGGCATGTCATACCCTTTCGGGTTTTCAAAAAGCAATGCCGGCCCACCGGCACGTAATGTGCGGTCAGCAATTTCGGTCATCTCAAGATGAGGATCAACAGCCAGCGAGATGCGTTTTAACTCGCCCTGCTGCTCAAGCAGCGTCAGGAAATCGCGCAGATCGTGATATTTCATGCAGTTTTTTATGCCTTTTCGTTTAGCGCTTCATTATACGGTGTTCGTCGCAGGCATGCTGTAATTTTGTTAAATTAGCGTGAACTGATACGAGAGCATCTTATCTGTTAGTTATAATGGTTTTAGCTATATAAAAGGAGTTTTGATATCCTTTTGCGCCTGGTTATTGAAGAAGAGTGTTTATGCAATCCTGGTATCTACTGTACTGCAAACGAGGTCAGCTTCAGCGTGCGCAAGAGCATCTGGAACGTCAGGCGGTGACCTGCCTCACGCCGATGATCACGCTGGAAAAAATCGTGCGTGGGAAACGTACAACAGTCAGTGAGCCGCTGTTCCCCAATTACCTGTTTATCGAATTCGACCCGGAAGTCATTCACACCACCACCATCAACGCCACACGCGGCGTCAGCCACTTTGTTCGCTTCGGCACCCAACCCGCCACCGTACCGGTTACCGTTATTGACCAGCTGGTTCAATACCAGTCTGAAGAGATAACCGATCCGGGCACGCCATATCCTGGCGATACCGTTGTGATTACTCACGGCGCGTTTAAAGGGCTGGATGCGATATTTACCGAGCCTGACGGCGAGGCGCGCTCCATGCTGTTGTTAAATCTGCTTAATCAACAGGTTCTGCAAAGCGTGCAGAACACCGAGTTCAAAAAACAGTAATCAGAAGCGAATGCCAAACAGCGAACGGACATTCTCGTCAGTTTGCTGAATCAGCTGTTGCGCATCTTCTCCACGCCACATCGCCGACTGGGTAATGATATGCGGCAAGTAGCCCGGCTCGTTACGGCGCGATGAGGGTTTGACCGGCAGATCGCGCGGCAACAGCCACGGGGCATCGGTTTCAAAAAACAGTTTATTGGCGGGGATCATCGGCAGCAATTCACGCAATTCAAGCCCGCGACGCTCATCGCATACCCAACCGGTAATGCCTAAATACACCCCCAGATCCAGACACGCCCGCGCCTCTTCGCGTGTGCCGGTAAAGCAGTGCAATACCGCGCCCGGCAGCTTATCGAGCCACGGCGTCAGCAGCGCGACAAACCGTTCATGGGCATCCCGGCAATGCATAAACACCGGCATTGATAACTCCGCCGCCAGCGCCAGTTGAGCGCTGAACGCCCGCTCCTGATCTTCCGGCGTGGAATAGTTGCGGTTGAAATCCAGCCCGCATTCACCAATGGCGACCACTTCGGGCGTGTTCGCCAGTTCACGCAGCGCATCGGTGGTCTCAGGCAGCCAGTGGCTGGCGTCATGGGGATGAACGCCGGCGGTGGACCAACAGTTGTCGTAGCGGCGGGCGAGCTGCTGCGCCTGCTGGCTCTCGTGCAAACTGGTGCCGGTTATCAACATGCCCGATACGCCTGCGGCGAAAGCCCGCGCCACCACATCATCCCGATCTTTATCAAACTGCCCGCTGGTGAGGTTAACGCCAATATCAAACATGCGATTTATCCTGTAAAAAACCGCCCGGTGGGCGGTTTCAGTTACTCTTTCGTGGCTTCCGTTTCGTCGTCTTCTTCAGACGGCATACGTCGCTTACCGACGTAGAAGCGCGCGAAGAATACGCCGACTTCAAACAGGAAATACATCGGAATAGCCAGTAAGGTCTGGGAGAAAACATCCGGCGGCGTCAGCAGCATACCCACGACAAACGCGCCCACTAACACATATGGCCGCTTTTTACGTAAGTCTTCCGGCGTGGTCACGCCCATCCAGCACAGCAGCACAATAGCGACCGGGACTTCAAACGACACGCCAAACGCCATAAACAGCGCCATGACGAAGCTCAGGTAGCTGGCGATATCGGTTGAAACTACCACGCCGACCGGCGCGGTATGCGTCAGGAAGCCAAACGCCAGCGGGAACACCACGAAATAAGCAAACGCCATACCGATATAGAACAGCAGCGTACTGGATACCAACAGCGGCACCACTAAACGGCGTTCATGTTTGTACAGCGCCGGGGCGATGAATGCCCACACCTGATAGAGGATCACCGGCGCGGACAGGATCACCGACACCATCATGGTCAGCTTGATTGGCGTGAAAAACGGCGATGCCACATCGGTGGCAATCATGGTTGCACCCTGCGGCATCTGGCTTATCAACGGCGCGGAGACCATTTGATAGATATCGTTGGCGAAATAAACCAGCGCCAGGAAGATTGCCAGGATCGCGACGACGCAGTTCAGCAGACGCTTACGCAGTTCAATCAGGTGACTGATTAGGGGTTGAGTATCTTCTACAGCCATGTTCAGGATTTTTCACTTGAGGACGACGGTGCGGCACCTGTCGGAGAAGACGTCGAAGCCGATGACGCTTTGGTCAGATCGACAGGCTGCTCAGCAGACGGGGCCGGAGCCGGTTTTTGCGCCGACGCGCTCACCTGGTTTTCCGCCGTGGCTGGCGTAACGCCTTCATGCGCCGCTTCGTTGTCTTTCACAATCGGATTATGAATGGTGTGGGCTTCGTCATGCGCCTTTTCCGGATCGTTGGCCGTATAAGTGCGTTTCATTGACTCTGCCGCTTCACGCAATTCATCCATGGAAGCCTTGAGCTCTGGGGTGAGATTACTGAGGCTCGCTTTCTCAACTTTCTTGAGACTGTCCTGGAATTCCTGGAGTTTTAACTCCTGAGTCAGCTCATTCTGCACAGTGGTGGCAAGGGAACGCAGCGCCCTCACCCACCCGGCAATGGTTTTGACCGCAACAGGCAAACGCTGCGGCCCCAACACAATGAGGCCGATGACAAAGACAAGAACCAGTTCACCGAAACCAATATCGAACACGGCTTACACCTGCTCTTTATCGTTGCTCTTCGCTTCGTCTTTCTTCACGTCGCTTTGCTTGTCAGAAAGGGATTTCGCCGTGAAATCAGCATCCTGAGTAGAGGTGTTTTTCGGCTCGTCATCGCCCATGGCTTTCTTGAAACCTTTAATGGAGGCACCCAGATCGGACCCCAAAGAACTGAGCTTTTTGGTACCGAAAAGCAGTACGACGATAACGACAATGATCAATAACTGCCAAATACTAATGCCACCCATATAAATCCTCAGCTACAGATGATGAAATTTGCAAACCGCATTATATACCGCTCATTATCCAGGCTGCATCAGTGTTGGTAAACATATCCACAACGGTCACAGAGTTTTTGTGTAAGTTGTGAAAATGTGGCCCGCTTTTTTACAGCCTGAACGCTGATAATTTCAACGCAGTCATTCCATGATGTTTTAAATCGAGCCAGTACGACGCCAGCCAATCAGCCATACGACGATACCGCCCGCCATAACCCATGCCGGGATTAAGTCCCATTCCGGGCGAGTCACCAGCATTAACGTTCCGCTTAACAACAGCGTGGCGCCAATACCAAACAGATAGCGTGATTGGCCTTGCCGCACGCGCTGTTCGTGTAACTCGCGGGCGATTTTATCAACGCTTTGTTGCAATTGTTTGCCCTGGCGCAAACTGTCGTACACCAGTTCAGGTATTTCTGGCATTTTTTCGATCCAGAACGGTGCTTTCTCTTTAAAAGAGCGCACCAGCGCCGGAAAACCCACCTGATCTTTGATCCAGGATTCCAGGAATGGTTTTGCCGTCTTCCACAAGTCCAGCTGTGGATAAAGTTGGCGGCCAACGCCTTCCACATACAGTAAGGTTTTTTGCAGCAGCACCAGTTGCGGCTGCACTTCCATGTTGAAGCGACGCGCGGTGTTGAACAAATTCAGCAGCACATGGCCAAAAGAGATTTCCGCCAGCGGCTTCTCAAAGATGGGTTCACATACGGTACGGATGGCGAACTCAAACTCTTCAACGTTGGTATCCGGCGGCACCCACCCGGAATCGACGTGCAGCTCGGCAACCTTACGGTAATCGCGGTTAAAGAAGGCGATAAAGTTCTCCGCCAGATAGCGTTTATCTTCTTTATTCAGCGAGCCGACGATGCCGCAGTCAATACCGATATATTTAGGATTCTCAGGATGTTCATAACTGACGAAAATATTGCCCGGATGCATATCGGCATGGAAGAAACTGTCGCGAAACACCTGGGTGAAGAACACCTGAACGCCGCGCTCCGCCAGCAGTTTCATATTGGTGCCGTTGCGCTCAAGGGTTTCCACGTCCGAGACCGGAATACCGTAGATGCGCTCCATCACCAGCATATTTTCACTGCAATAATCTGAGTAAACTTCAGGCACATACAGCATTGGGCTGTTTTCAAAATTGCGCCGCAACTGAATAGCGTTTGCCGCTTCGCGCAGCAGGTTAAGCTCATCAATCAGCGTTTTTTCATATTCCCGTACCACTTCCACCGGGCGTAAACGGCGGCCATCCGGCAATAAACGCGGCACCCAGCGCGCCAGACGGTAGATCAGCTTCATATCGGCGCGGATAATCGGCAGGATATCGGGGCGGATCACCTTGATCACGACTTCTTTGCCGTTCTCTTTCAGCTTCGCCGTATGCACCTGGGCGATAGATGCCGAGGCCAGAGGGTTGATATCGAAATCATCGAACCAGGTTTCTACCGGAATATCGCCCATCGACTTTTCGATTTGGCGTTTCGCCAGCACGCCGTCAAAAGGCGCGACGCGGTCCTGTAACATGGCAAGCTGATCGGCAATCTGGGGAGGAAACAGGTCACGGCGGGTAGACAGCATCTGACCAAACTTGATCCACACCGGGCCGAGTTCCTGAAGCGCCAGCCGCAGACGCTGGCCTAACTCTTTATCGCCGTGGCGGTTGGGCATCCAGAACAACGTACGCCGCCATAAGCGCAGCGGCAACGTGATGCGGATCCTCGGTATGAGCTCATCCAGCCCATAGCTTAAGAAAGTACGAATGATGAAGTACAGGCGCCGAATTTCACCTGGCGTCATTTGGCCTCCAGCGTTTCTAAACGACCAATAAGCGCGTCGAGCGATCGCGCAAGTGCATCAGTTTCTTCAGCAAACCAGGCGACTTCCAGCGGACCGGGGGCCATACGCCACTCTTCCGTTACCGCTTCAGCCAGATAACGCTGATTACGCTCAACGCCTTTTTTGACGATGCGCGCGCCGGTGCGAAAGATTTTGCCCAGCCCTTCGGCGGCGATGTCGCCGATGTACGGCGCAAGCAGTTCCGCAGGATCGAATTCCGCCAGATCCATCAGGGACACCAGGTTTTGCACCACCTGAATGTCGCCTTCGACTTCCAGATCGCCCCGGCGGATCAGCGCGGTCAGCTGCTGGCGATTGCGCAGTTCAGGCAATACCGACAGGCGCGTGGTCACCGAACAGTCGGTCTCGCCTTCCCACTGCCCCAGCACGTCAACCTGCTGTTCACTGAAGACCAACACCAGCGGGGTAGAGAACTCGCGGAGGGCAATACGCAACACCTTTCCCTGCAACCGCTGACGTGCAGATTTAAGCGCCCGATCCTGGTATAAGAAGGCGTTTAATGCCCCTTCAATACCGGCGGTAATTAGCGGTGTTATTGGCATCCGCGGTCTCCCTTAAAACTTATAACCACGATGAAGCGCGACGATACCCGCGGTCATATTGAAATATTCGACGTTATCGAACCCGGCATCCGCCATCATCGCTTTCAGCGTGTCCTGATTGGGATGCATACGGATGGATTCCGCCAGATAACGATAGCTTTCCGCGTCCTGCGCCACCAGCTCGCCGATACGCGGCAGCACGTGGAAGGAGTAGGCGTCATAGGCTTTGCTTAACGGGTCAATAACCGGTTTGGAGAACTCCAGCACCAGCAGACGACCGCCGGGCTTCAGCACGCGATACATCGAACGCAGCGCTTTGTCTTTGTCGGTCACGTTGCGCAGGCCAAACGAGATGGTGATGCAATCAAAGGTGTTGTCAGGGAACGGCAACGCTTCCGCGTTAGCCTGAACGTATTCAACGTTGCCCACTACGCCGATATTGCGCAGCTTCTCACGGCCCATTTTCAGCATTGAATCGTTGATGTCCGCCAGCACGACCGTGCCGGTTTCACCCACCAGACGGGAAAATTTCGCCGTCAAATCGCCGGTGCCCCCCGCCAGATCCAACACTTTTTGTCCACGGCGCACACCGCTGCAATCAATAGTAAAGCGCTTCCATAAACGATGGATCCCGAACGACATCAGGTCATTCATAACGTCATATTTCGCTGCAACAGAATGGAAAACCTGCGCCACCATATCCGCCTTTTGCGCTTTCGCTACGGTCTGAAAGCCAAAGTGCGTTGTGTCCTGTGAATCATCAACCATTTCGGAGCCTGCTATTGATAAAAAATGTTCGTGAAGTGTAACAGATTGGGCGCAATTGCCCTATGTTTCAAGCCGGTTTTAACAATCGCTACCGGTGCGCTGAACAGGCGGAATCGGCCCTGGCGCGTTGTTTTGCGAATAGTTTTCCGGTTCCTCGTCAATGCTGCGCAGACGAAACTCGTCGTCATCCAGACGCGCCTGTTCCACCATTTCCGGATTAATCTCGCGCTTCACTTCTACCCCCAGGGCACGAAACCCATCGGCCTGCGCCAGCAGGTTGCCGCGCCCGGAACTGAGCTTTTTCATCGCCTGGCGGTAGTTTTCCTGCGCTTTATCCAGCCCCTGCCCGACGGCGGACATATCATCAACAAACAGGCGCATTTTGTCGTACAGCTTTGCGGCGCGCTCGGCGATTTGCTGAGCGTTCTGGTTTTGATGCTCATAACGCCACAGGTTAGCAATGGTGCGTAATGCCACCAGCAAGGTGGTGGGGCTGACCAGCATGATATTGCTTTTCAGCGCTTCGCTGATTAGCTCCGGCTGCCGGTCGATAGCCAGTAAGAATGCCGGTTCAACGGGGATAAACATCAACACATAATCCAGCGATCGCAGGCCGGGCAGCTGCTGATAGTCTTTGCGGCTGAGTAAGCGGATATGACTGCGAATAGCCGCGATATGTTCGTTGAGCGCCAGCTCACGCTGGTATTCGTCTTCGGCGTTGAAGTAACGCTCGTAGGCCACCAACGTCATTTTGGCGTCAACCACCACGTCTTTGTCCTGGGGGAGACGGACAATCACATCCGGCTGCATACGGCTGCGATCGTCTAACTGAATGTTGACCTGGGTGTGATACTCATATCCTTCACGTAAACCCGATGCCTCCAGCACCCGCGTCAACACCACTTCACCCCAGTTGCCCTGGGTTTTATTGTCGCCTTTCAGCGCCCGGGTCAGGTTAATCGCCTCCTGGGCCATTTGGGCGTTGAGCTGCTGTAAGTTGCGGATTTCATGGGTCAGCGTATGGCGCTCACGCGCTTCCTGCCCGAAGCTGTCCTGCACCTGGCGACGGAAGCCGTCAAGCTGTTCACGCAACGGGGTTAACAGCCCGTTCAGGCTCTGGCGGTTTTGCTCTTCCACCTGGCGATGGCTGCGGTCAAAAATGCGGTTGGCGAGGTTTTCGAACTGTTCACTGAGGCGCTGCTCGCTGTTCATCATCTGGCGCAGTTTGTCGTCGTTATGCTGGCGCGTGGTTTCAAGCAGCGTGGTGACTTCGCGCAGATCGGCTTCCAGCGAGCTTTTAATCTCTCTCAGGGTGCGCAGTTCGCCGTTAAGCAATTCGCACTCTTCGCGCCAGTGCTCGTAAGCCTGTTTCGCCGCGCTTAACTCGCTGAATACATCGCGCTGTTCCGCCAGCAGATCTGCCTGACGCTGCGATGCCCGCAGGCTTGCGCCCAGCCAGCCGAGCAATATGCCCGCCAGCGCAACCGCCGCCATCAGTAACAGAGAGAATTCCATCATGCCTCCCGCATTAACCCCACCTGAGCAAAATGGAATTGTGCTGGATAAATGTCCAGTTTTAAAGGCATTTACTGCGAGACATCGCGCAAAAGATTAAAAACAGCGCACGTCAGGGAAGGTAAAACCGGGAGAAACGGGCCAGCCCTCCAGGGAAGCAGGGCTGGCGACGGGGTTTAAATCAGGCGACGCGCGGCCTCAACCACGATTTTCACCGCGTGGCTTTCGGTCTGCTTCATGGTTTGCGCGTTCGGGATTTCCTGCTGGGTACGGTTCACGATAACCCCGGCAACCATCCCTGCACGCAGCCCCTGGCTGGAGCACATGGTCAGCAGCGTGGCGGATTCCATTTCATAGTTCATCACGCCCATCTGTTGCCACTCCTCCATCGAGCCTTTGTAGCGGCTGACCACACGGCCAGAGAAGGTATCGTAACGCTCCTGCCCAGGGTAGAAGGTGTCGGAAGAGGCGGTGACGCCGATGTGGGTAGTGGCGCCCACGGCTTTCGCGGCTTCAACCAGCGCGGTGGTACAGGCGAAATCCGCAACCGCCGGGTATTCCATCGGCGCGAAATGCAGGCTTGCGCCATCGAGGCGAACGGATGCGGTCGTCACCAGCACATCGCCAACATTGATATGCGGCTGGATCGCGCCGGTGGTGCCTACGCGCAGAAAGGTGCGGATGCCCAGTTGCGCCAGCTCTTCAACGGCGATGGAAGTTGATGGGCCGCCGATACCGGTAGAGCAGACGATAACCGGCTTGCCGTCCAGCTCTGCGCGCCAGGAGGTGAATTCGCGGTGTGATGCCAGCTTGACCGGCTTATCCATCAGCGCGGCGATCTTTTCCACTCGTTCCGGGTCGCCAGGTACGATGGCAAGCGTTGCGCCCTGCAGGTCGCTTTTGGTAAGGCCGAGGTGAAAAACATCAGACGTAGACATAAATGACTCCTCTTTGGGTCGGTTTGTCAGAAGCTGCAAAAGGGTACTTTACAGAAGCTGCCCGGGTAATTTCGTGACTCAATTCACTTGTATGGAATTCGCTTGCATAACATTTCCATAAAATAGTGACATTAATCACAATAAAGGCCCATCCCGGTGACGATCACAGGAACGGGTTTTCCGTGTACGAATTTTCAGCTCGCAGGCTATAGTTAGGTTTGCGCTAAAAAAATGGTTACGGAGCCTGGCCATGACAAAACAAAACACAACAGACAACCCTTCAGGATTTGCTTCCGCCGCTTCACCTGTCGCTTCAACGGTAGTACATACCGCCGAAGATGGCATCCACTGTGGTGAAACGTCTATTGCGACCCAGGGCGAGAACATGCCGGCCTGGTATGCCCGCCCGGAAAATGCCGACCAGCCATTACCGGTGGTGATGGTGGTGCAGGAAATTTTCGGTGTACATGAGCATATCCGCGATATCTGCCGCCGTCTGGCCCATGAAGGCTATCTGGCCGTCGCGCCGGAACTCTATTTCCGTCAGGGCGATCCGGCGGATTATGACGATATCCCGTCGCTGTTCAGCGGCCTGGTGAGTAAGGTGCCCGACGCCCAGGTACTGGCGGATCTCGATCACGTGGCGAACTGGGCTTCCCGTCAGGGCGGCGATCCGCACCGTCTGATGGTCACCGGCTTCTGCTGGGGCGGGCGCATTACGTGGCTATACGCCGCGCACAATCCGCAGCTCAAAGCCGCCGTGGCGTGGTATGGAAAGCTGCTGGGGGATAAAACGCTTAACTCGCCGAAACATCCGGTAGATGTCGCCGTGGATCTTAACGCGCCGGTGCTGGGCTTGTATGGCGCTCAGGATACGGGCATTTCGCTGGAAAGCGTGGAAACTATGCGTCAGGCGCTGCGGGCCGCGAACGCCAAAGCGGAAATCGTGGTTTACCCCGACGCGGGCCACGCGTTCAACGCCGACTATCGTCCGAGCTATCACGCGGAATCCGCCGCGGACGGCTGGCAGAGAATGCTGGATTGGTTTGGCCGTTACGGCAATAAAAAGTAACGGCCCATCCTGAATCAAAAATATGCCCCCTCCCGTTCAGGAGGGGATTTTTTATTACGCGCTGCGCAGGTTTTGCGCCGCCTTAACCATATTCGCCAGCGCCTGGCGAGTTTCCGGCCAGCCGCGCGTTTTCAGGCCGCAATCCGGGTTCACCCATAAACGCTGCGCCGGAATACGCTGCGCCGCTTTTTGTAGTAAAGCCTCAATCCATTCCACGTCCGGTACGTTCGGCGAGTGGATGTCATACACGCCAGGGCCGATTTCATTCGGGTACTCGAACTCTTCAAAGGATTCCAGCAGCTCCATATCCGAACGCGAGGTTTCGATGGTGATCACATCCGCATCCAGCGCCGCAATGGAGTCCATAATGTCGTTGAACTCGCAGTAGCACATGTGGGTGTGGATCTGGGTATCGTCACGCACCACGGCGGCGTTCAGGCGGAACGCTTCCACGCCCCATTCCAGATAGGCCTGCCAGTCGGCACGACGCAGCGGCAACCCTTCGCGCAGTGCCGGTTCGTCAATCTGGATGATGCCAATCCCGGCGGCTTCCAGGTCAGCCACTTCATCACGCAGCGCCAGCGCAATCTGTTTCGCAATGGTTTCACGGCTGACGTCTTCACGTGGGAACGACCAGCAGAGAATGGTTACCGGGCCGGTCAACATGCCTTTAACCGGCTTGTCGGTCAGGGACTGCGCGTACTTCGCCCACTCCACGGTGATCGGCTCAGGACGGCTGATATCGCCAATCACCACCGGCGGCTTCACGCAGCGTGAACCGTAGCTCTGCACCCAACCGTTCTGGGTAAAGACAAAACCGTCCAGATGCTCGCCGAAATATTCCACCATGTCATTACGTTCCGCTTCGCCATGAACCAGCACATCCAGGCCGAGACGCTCCTGCTCAACAATCGCCTGCTTAATGTGTTCGGCAATGCCGGTGCGATAGTTGCTGGCGTCCAGGTTGCCTTTTTTAAAGTCCAGGCGCAGGCCGCGGATCTCAGTGGTTTGCGGGAACGAACCGATAGTGGTGGTCGGCCATGCCGGCAGGTTGAAGCGCGCACGCTGCGCTTCGGCACGGATCGGATAAGCGCTGGCGCGCTGGCTGTACCGGGTGGTAATCGTCGCCAGACGCTCGCCTACCGCCGGATTGTGTACGCGGGCAGAGTGGCGACGCGCCTGGATCGGCGCGCTCCACTCGGCGATTTTAGTGGTGTCGCCGAATTTTAGCGCGTCGCGCAGCAGCGCCAGCTCTTCACATTTTTGCAGGGCGAAGGCAAACCAGCTTTTTACCTCCGCATCGAGACGGGTTTCCACGCTCAGATCGATCGGGCTGTGCAACAGAGAGCAGGAGGATGCCACCCACACGGCACGTTTGCCGACGATATCCTTAATTTGCCCATATTTTTCTGTCAGATCGGCACGCCAGACATTACGACCATTGATCACCCCCGCAGACAGCAACCACTCGGACGGCAAACGCTGATGCAGCTCTGCTACGTCGTCTTTGCCGTGTACCAGATCAACATGCAGGCCCTGCACCGGCAGTGCGGTAATGGTATCCAGATTCGGCGTGACGCCTTCAAAGTAGGTGGTCAGCAGCAGTTTGCTGTTGCCCTGAAGCGCATCGTAAGCCGGTTTGTAGGCGTCCAGCCACGCCTGCGGAAGTTCCAGCACCAGCGCCGGTTCGTCAATCTGTACCCACTCGATACCGCGCTTCGCCAGCGCTGCCAGTACCTGCTGATAAACCGGCAGAATGTCATTGAGCAGCGACAGGCGATCAAACTGTTCGCCCTTCACTTTGCCCAGCCACAGGTAAGTAATCGGCCCCAGCAGTACCGGTTTGATGTGATGGCCCAGCGCCAGCGCTTCGTCCACTTCATCCAGCAACTGAGTCCAGGTCAGTTTAAACTGCTGGCCTTTAACGAACTCCGGCACCATGTAGTGATAGTTGGTGTTAAACCACTTGGTCATTTCCGCTGCCGCTGCCGGTTCACCGGCAGGCGCGCGGCCACGGCCAATACGGAACAGGGTGTCGATATCCACGGAGCCGTCTTTATTCTGGTGGCGCGCCGGCACGTTGCCCAGCAGCAGGCTGGTGGTGAGAACATGATCGTACCAGGCGAAGTCGCCCACCGGCAGCAGATCCACCCCTGCCGCTTTTTGCTGCTCCCAGTGACGGGCGCGCAGCTCGCGGCCCACCGCCAGTAATTCTTCACGCGTGCTGTTACCTGCCCAGTAACTTTCTTGCGCTTTTTTCAATTCGCGACGCAGGCCAACGCGAGGGAAACCGAGGATGTGATTGTAGATTGTCATTGTTTTGCCTCTTAAATTTGATTTTCAATCCGAAGGATTTCGGATTCAGGTAAGGCGGCGAGTTCGTGGATCCCCGGGAGCTTACTGAAGTCAGTGGCCAGGGTGAGCGAGCGCAGCCAACGTACCATAAATTCGAAATACAAAGGATTTAGCCATCCAGATGTTTACACATCCATAATCAGCAGTTACTGTATATTCCTCAAGCGCAAATTCCTCATGGCAAAGTGAAGGACTTTCATGATCGAAATTAAACACCTTAAGACCCTGCTGGCCCTGCAGAATTGCGGTTCACTCGCCGCCGCCGCGGCCACACTGCATCAGACGCAATCTGCTCTCTCTCATCAGTTCAGCGATCTGGAGCAGCGTCTCGGGTTTAAGCTATTCGTTCGTAAAAGTCAGCCGCTGCGCTTTACCCCGCAGGGGGAGATCCTGCTGCAACTGGCGACTCAGGTGCTGCCGCAAATCAGCCGGGCATTGCAGGAGTGCAATGAACCGCAGCAGTCCCAGCTGCGGATCGCGATTGAGTGCCACAGCTGTATTCAGTGGCTGGCCCCGGCGCTGGAGAATTTCCGCAAGCAGTGGCCGCAGGTAGAGATGGATTTCAAATCAGGCGTTACGTTCGACCCGCAACCCGCGCTTCAGCAGAGCGAACTGGACGTGGTGCTGACGTCCGATATTCTGCCGCGCAGCGGGCTGCACTATTCGCCGATGTTTGATTTTGAAGTACGTCTGGTGCTGGCGACCGATCATCCGCTGGCTCGCAAACCCCGCATCACGCCGGAAGACTTTTCCGGAGAAACGCTGCTGATTTACCCGGTGCAGCGCCAGCGCCTGGACGTGTGGCGTCATTTTCTGGAGCCGGCAGGCGTCAGCCCGTCATTGAAAAGCGTTGATAACACACTGCTGTTGATTCAGATGGTGTCAGCGCGAATGGGCATCGCCGCATTGCCGCACTGGGTAGTGGAGAGTTTTGAACGCCAGGGTCTGGTGGTAACCAAAACCCTGGGCGAGGGATTGTGGAGCCGACTGTACGCGGCGGTGCGCGATGGCGAGCAGCGCCAGCCGGTTATCGATGCGTTTATTCGCTCTGCGCGGAACCACGCATGCGATCATCTGCCGTTTGTGAAGAGCGCGGCGCGACCCAGCGTCGATGCACCCACAACGAAGCCATTATCACCGACCCACCGATAATAAAACTCGGCCAGTGGGGTTGCTCTTGCCAGATGGCGAGGTTAACCAGCAGCCCCGCCGGGACATGTACGTTGTTCATGATGCCCAGTGTGCCGGCATCGACCTGCGTTGCCCCATAGTTCCACATAAAATAGCCCAGCCCGGACGCCACAACGCCCAGCCAGACCAGTACGCTCCATTGCAGCGTGGTGCCAGGCAGTTTGTCGGGATTGCCTAACGCCAGCCAGGCGATGCCTGCGACCGCAAACGCCCCGAGATAAAACCACGAGAACGCGTTGTGTTGCGGCATCGGATGTACTTCCATCAGCCGCTTATAGCCGACCATGCCGATCGCGAAGCTGATATTCGCCAGTTGCACCAGTAACAGCCCGAACCAGAAGTGCTCGCTGAGCTGATCGTAACGAATAATCGCCGCGCCAAGCACTGCCAGCAGCGCGCTGAACGCATAGCCCCAGCGCAGCGGGCGGCGGCTCAGCAGATCGTAAATCAGCGTGATATACAGCGGCGTCAGGACGGTAAACAGCAAAAACTCGGAAACCGTCAGATAAAGATAAGCACGGAAGCTGAACAGGTACATCACGCCCAACTGGAGCGCGCCCACCAGCATATACAGCGCGATAACTTTCGGTTTCAGGCCCTTAAAACGCAGGAACGGCAAAAACACCAGCGCCGCCAGCCCAACGCGCATCAGCACGGAAAAGTAGCTGTCGACATGCCCGGCAAGGTATTCGCCAATCAGACTAAAGGAAAAGGCCCACAGAATAGTGGTGATAATGAGTAGCGGCACAATGTTTTCCCCGGGAAGTCCCGTTTCCAGCATAAAACCGCATTGTAGCGACAGTGAACGACGTGAGCTTGGGTATTTAGTTGACGAGTGGTTAAACATGAACCACTCGTCATCCGTATCGCTTACGCTTCGTGAAGGAATAAACGGCGCAGATAGTGCGGGACCGCATTTTCACTATTGGTGCCAATCACTTCCAGCGTCGGCAGCAGATCTTTCAGCCGCTGGTGCGCGTTGGCCATAATGCAGCCCTTACCCGCCATCGACAGCATTTCGGCGTCGTTCATCCCGTCACCAAAGGCGATGCACTCTTTCAGGGAGTAGCCCATGGCTTTGGATACCGCCTCCAGCGCATGACCTTTAGAAACGCCGCCCGCCATCACCTCCAGGCAGGTTAACGTTGAGAAGCTAACGTTAACCCGATCGCCCCAGCGCGCATTAATCGCCTGCTCCAGCGGCAGCAGTTTTTTATGGTCGTCACAGGTGAAGAACACTTTGCTGATGCCTTCCGGCTCCAGCACGCCTGGCTCAAACAGGGTGTATTTAAACACGGCCTCGCGAAAGTACTTCATCTCGTCCGGGCGATGGCGGTTCATAAACCAGTCATCGTTACGATACAC
The DNA here is from genome assembly GCF_009907385.1 of Atlantibacter hermannii. Classification (GTDB taxonomy): domain Bacteria; phylum Pseudomonadota; class Gammaproteobacteria; order Enterobacterales; family Enterobacteriaceae; genus Atlantibacter; species Atlantibacter hermannii_A. Next base: position 58,978 of record NZ_JAAATR010000010.1, on the reverse strand, counting down.
GTTGGTCACGATGTCCGGGTTGGTGTGCACCACGCCAAACAGATCGGCGGCGATATCGCGATCCAGGTTGTGGCTGAACACCAGATTGCCATCGGTATCATGCACCCGCGCGCCGTTGGAGGTGATCATGTAGGCCTTGATTTCAAGGTTATCGCGGATTTGGGCCACGTCGACATGGTGACGCCCGGTCGCAAACACAAAGTTAATGCCGCGAGCCGTCAGCAGTTTCAGCGTCTCTTTCGCGAAAGGCGACAGGGTGTGGTCAGGAGATAAGAGTGTACCGTCTAAATCAGACGCAACGACCTGATACATAAAAATAATAACCTCTGGTTGGTAACAGGCGGCCTGACCGCCAGTAATTAATCATGCGCATCGAAAAAGTCGACGATGGCATTCAGCGCCTCGGCGCGCATAGCGTCCTTTTCAAACAGGATCTCATGGTACGCACCGTTGATGACGAAAGGTTTATCCCCCCAACAGGGATGGCCCGCCGCGGCCCGAATGTCACAGAAGCGATCGTGCATGCGGTTATCCACCACACGTTCTTCTTCTGCCTGGAGAAGCAATGTCGGCGTGGTCATCGCAGTGGCCCCTGCTAAAACCTGCTCTCCGGCAAGGATACCTTCCCTTACCCAATGGTATGTCGGCCCGCCTACGCGCAACGTGGGTTCATCGGCGTAGAAACGGAGATTGCGGCGATAGCGCTGCCGACTGTGGGTCAACACGTTAATCGCAAACGGCAACGCGCGCCAGCGGCCAGTGCCAATAGCATAACCTTCCCGGATACGCTGGTGACCTTCCGCCCAGTCAAGGATTTGGCGCACCATCCAGTCGGGCAGACGCAGCACAATACCAAACATCGGCGCGCAGAAGGCGATGGCGTCAAACGCGTCCGGCCGACGCTCTAAAAACAGCGCGGATATCGCGCCGCCCATGGAGTGCGCCAGCACGTAGCGCTTGCGCCACGGGCCGTCCCTGATTTCCTGTTCCCAGAACAGTTCCAGATCGTCCACATAGTCGCTAAAGCGCACCACGTGCCCGCGATGGGTATCGGACAACATCCGCCCGGAGCGCCCCTGACCGCGGTGATCGATAATTAATACATCATAGCCGCAATGGAACAGATCCCACGCCAGCTCGGCATATTTGACGTAGCTTTCGATACGGCCAGGACAAATCACCACTACCCGATCGTGGTTGGCCGCGCGAAACCGCACAAAGCGCACCGCCACGCCATCCACACCGGTAAATTCATCTTCTTCGCGCTGCTGCCAGAAAGCCGTGAGCGGGCCCATGGTAAAAGCGGCAAACGCTTTTTCCCGGGAATACCATCCATTTTTGTGCTCAATCATGGGATGCCCTGCCCTGACTTTACGGAGTGAATACCTGTGAAAAATGCGGCTTCTTGCTTTGTTTGCGCGGCCAGCGAGTCGGCTACTTGAAAGATAGAAGGTATAGCGTATTGTGACATAAAAGCGCTTATTCAGGGAGTTTCCCATGTCGTTCGAATGGTGGTGTACCTATCTGCTCACCACAATCATCCTCAGTCTTTCCCCCGGTTCCGGGGCCATCAACACCATGAGTACGGCGATGAGCCACGGCTACCGCGGCGCGGTTGCGTCCATCACTGGCCTACAGCTCGGCCTGGCGATCCACATTGTACTGGTGGGAGTGGGCCTCGGCGCGCTGTTTTCCCGCTCCCTGATGGCTTTTGAGATTTTAAAGTGGGCGGGCGCGGCCTATCTGATCTGGCTGGGCATTCAGCAGTGGCGGGCCGCTGGCGCAATTGATTTACACACTCTGGCGCAAAGCCAGCCGCGCCGCAAACTGTTCCGGCGCGCGGTGTTCGTGAATTTAACCAACCCGAAAAGCATCGTGTTTCTTGCCGCGCTGTTTCCGCAATTTATCGTGCCGCATCAGCCGCAGACCGTGCAGTACGCGATCCTCGGCGTAACCACTATTGTTGTCGATGTCATTGTGATGATTGGTTATGCCACCCTCGCCACCCGCATCGCGCTGTGGATCAAGGGACCGAGGCAGATGAAGGCGCTGAACCGGGTGTTTGGATCGCTGTTTATGCTGGTGGGCGCGCTACTGGCCAGCGCGCGCCCGGGTTAATTATCGAGAAATAATCAAATGCAGCCCGAAGCCGGCGAACAGCGCGCCGGCTACGCCGTCGATCCACTTCGCCATTCGCTGGTAGCCGCGACGCATCGCAGGTAAGGCGAACAGGCTGGCGACCAGGGTAAACCAGGCGAAGGTTTCCAGGGCGATCAGCAGGAAAATGCCCCAGCGTTCACCGCTACCGACATTATCGCCAACAAACAGTGAGAACACGCTACCGAAGTAGATAATCGCTTTCGGGTTTGCCAGATTCGTCAGCAGACCTTTCAGGAAGCTGCGTCCGCCGCGCGCCAGTTCAACTTTGGGTTCGTGGGCAGGGGCGTCACTTTTCTTCATCGCGCCGCGCAGCATCTGATAGCCCATCCAGCACAGATACAAACCACCGCCCACCATAATGATGTTATGCAGCCAGGCCATTTTTTCGAGAATGATGTGCAAACCCAGCAGCGCCACGCCGGACCAGACCATTACGCCTGCGGTAATGCCCAGTACGCCGAGCATGGCTTCTTTTCGCGAGCGGCTTACCGCCGTTTGAGAGACAAAGAAGAAATCCGGGCCGGGACTCATGAGCGCCACCAGATGAACCAGCGCCACCGTAAAGAAAAGCGTTAACATGATTGACTCGCAGACAAACAATAAAGAGAGAAACTATCCTGACATGTTTGTCTGGCCTTGACTACTCTTCATCGTCGCCATCCGCATGGCTGCGAATCAGCGCCATAAACTCTTTTCCGAAGCGCTCCAGTTTACGCATCCCCACGCCGTTGACGCTGAGCATCTCGCTGGGGCTGAGCGGCATTTGCTCGGCCATTTCAATCAGCGTGGCGTCGTTAAACACGACATAGGGCGGAATGTTTTCTTCATCGGCAATGGCTTTACGCAGCTTACGCAGTTTAGCGAACAGCTTGCGATCGTAATTACCGCCATAGGATTTTTGCGCCACGCGCGGTTTCAGGGCGATAACGCGCGGTACGGCCAGCTTCAGTTCAACTTCACCGCGCAACACAGGGCGTGCCGCTTCAGTAAGCTGTAACGCTGAATGCTGAGCGATGTTTTGGGTAGCGAATCCCATATGAATGAGCTGGCGAATAATGCTCACCCAGTGTTCATGGCTCTGATCTTTGCCGATGCCATAAACGGGCAATTTGTCATGACCCAAATCGCGGATCCGCTGGTTATTGGCGCCGCGCAGCACTTCAACCACATAGCCCATCCCGAAACGCTGGTTGACGCGTCCAATCGTCGAAAGCGCCTTACGCGCATCCAGCAAACCATCGTACTGCTTCGGCGGATCGAGGCAGATATCGCAGTTGCCGCACGGCTCCTGGCGTCCTTCACCAAAGTAATTCAGCAGCACCAGGCGGCGGCAGGTTTGCGCTTCGGCAAACGCGCCCATGGCGTTGAGTTTATGGCGCTCGATATCCTGAAGTTGCCCTGCGGGTTTTTCTTCAAGGCAGCGGCGCAGCCAGGCCATATCCGCCGGATCGTAGAACAGCATCGCTTCGGCGGGCAGCCCGTCACGCCCGGCGCGGCCTGTTTCCTGATAATAGGATTCGATATTGCGGGGGATGTCGAAGTGCACCACGAAGCGCACGTTCGGTTTGTTGATACCCATCCCGAACGCCACGGTCGCCACCACGATTTGTAAATCATCGCGCTGGAATTTCTCCTGCACCTCGGCACGTACGTTGTTTTCCAGCCCGGCGTGATAGGCCGCCGCGCTGATGCCCCGGCTTTGCAGACGCGCGGCGGTATCTTCGACCTTCGCCCGGCTGTTGCAGTAGATGATGCCCGATTTGCCGCGCTGGTCCTGCACATAGCGCATCAGTTGATCGAGCGGTTTGAACTTCTCCATCAGCATGTAGCGGATATTAGGTCGGTCAAAACTGCTGATTTGGATCAGGGGATCGTGCAGGCCAAGCAGATGCACGATATCGCGGCGCGTCGTCTCATCCGCCGTGGCGGTGAGCGCCATAAACGGCACATTGGGAAAGCGATCGCGCAACTGGCCTAATAAGGCGTACTCGCGACGGAAATCGTGCCCCCACTGCGAGATACAGTGCGCCTCGTCCACCGCCAACATCACCGGATTCCAGAAAGTAAGCTGGTCGAGGAAATTGTCGAGCATCAGGCGCTCAGGGGCGATATACAGCAAACGGATTTGCCCGGTACGGCAACCTGCCATCACGGCCTGCTGCTCTTCACGAGTTTGTGTGGAATTGAGACAGGCCGCCGCCACACCATTGGCCAGCAGTTGGTCAACCTGATCTTTCATCAGTGAAATCAGCGGCGAGACCACCACCGTCAAACCGTTTTTCACCAGCGCCGGGATCTGGTAACACAGCGATTTCCCGCCGCCGGTCGGCATCACCACCAGGCAATCGCGCCCGTCCAGCACGGTATTAATGATGGTTTCCTGGCCAGGGCGGAACTGCTGGTAGCCGAAGGTTTCCTGCAAAACCTGTTTCGCCAGCGACTCCTGATTCATTACTTCTGCCTGCGCCACGCTCACTCCATCACTTAAAATAAAACAGGCGCTATTTTCAGCGCCTGCGGGGGAAACTGCAATGCCCTTAGAACAGATCGTTAAGCATTACGCCCACGCCGAAGCGGGTTTGGTTAAAGTTGTAGTCGATAAGCGACTCGCCATAACCGCTGTACAGCTGAGTATAAAGGCGCACGTGCTTCGTTACCGGATAACTGAAGCCGAGCTCTGCGCCGCCGTAACCGGTATTCCAGTTGTACTGCCCTTTCGCACTCAGGATCGCCTCGCCCAGTTGATAACCGATTTTTAGCTGGTAATAACCCATATATTTGGTGATATCCGGGTTGTCATCGGTGTTACCCATCACGTACCAGGGCTTCACTTCCACCAGCCAGTTGTTGTTCTGCGCCATCAGGCGGGTATAGATTCGGTTCCAGCTACGTGAAGTCGGGTCTGAACGACCGTTGGACTGGTGATTGTAACCAAACTCAACGTCACGCAGCGTCCAGCCGGCAAAATGATAATCGGTGGCGAAGCCTAAGAATGCCTGCGGCTCATAGTTAGTTTCACGGAACGGCGAAGACTCGCCGCTGTTGGAAAGCTGCCACCATGAGCGCTGGGTATAAGAGCCGCCCAACACCGAGTTAGGCCCGAGGATACCGCGCCATAGTGGAAACGCCAGACTTAACTGAAACTTTACTTCATCTTTGCGAGCATTATCGGACCAATTGTAGGTTTCGATTGCTTCTTTATTCAGATCGTCCGTGACCGTGTAGATCAGGTAATTTGACTCATAGGGGTAAAGCGTAAACGGATTATCGTGCTCCTGAAGCATATTCGCGATAATGCTGCCGCGAACCGCGGGCGTATCGTGCACTTCCTGAACAACGGCTTCCTGCGCTAACGCCGCCCCCGGCAATAAACATACGCCCCCAACCCAACCCAGAAATTTGCCCATGTGGCCTGTTCTCCTGAACAAATCAAAAAACCGCTGAATTATTATCCGGATTACATTCTACCTTTTTATTTATCGACTGCTTAGTCCTGGTTTCTGAATCTGGAAAACAACAAAAAATAAGCATAAAATCAACAACAATTTAACAATAAATCCCAATGAGGAAGGAACCGATGTCCCCTACAATTTTGACTAACGAAGCTGCGCTCCAGTTGGTCGGCGAAATTTTTGTTTATCACATGCCGTTCAACCGCACGCTGGGCCTGGAGCTGATGCGCTACGAAAAAGACTATGCGGAGCTTTGCTTTAATAACCAGCCGATGATGGTCGGAAACTGGGCGCAAAGCATTCTGCACGGCGGGGTGATCGCGTCGGCGCTGGATGTCGCGGCCGGTCTGGTATGCGTGGGCAGCACCCTGGCCCGTCATGAAACCATTACCGAAGAAGAGCTGCGCCAGCGTTTATCGCGCATGGGAACCATTGATTTACGCGTCGATTATTTACGCCCAGGCCGCGGCACCCGCTTTACCGCCACCAGCAGCCTGCTGCGCGCCGGTAACAAAGTCGCCGTGGCACGAGTGGAACTGCATAACGAAGAGCAGGTGTATATCGCCAGCGCGACAGCAACCTATATGGTTGGTTAAATAGTATTAGCTGTTAAAATGCATTCACTTTTTGATAACGGGCGTGACTAATGGATGCAAAACAGACGCGGCAAGGGGTTCTTTTCGCCCTTGCCGCTTATTTTATTTGGGGAATAGCCCCGGCGTATTTCAAGCTGATCGACTTCGTTCCCGCCGATGAAATCCTGACTCACCGCGTCATCTGGTCGTTCTTCTTTATGGTGGCGCTGATTTCTGTTAGCCGCCAGTGGAGCGGCCTGAAGCGCCTGTTCGAGACGCCGAAGAAAGTGTTCGCACTGGCGTTAAGCGCCGTGCTGATCGGCGGTAACTGGCTGCTCTTTATCTGGGCAGTGAATAACCATCATCTGCTGGAAGCCAGCCTGGGTTACTTTATCAACCCGCTGGTGAATATCCTGCTGGGGATGATTTTCCTCGGCGAACGTTTTCGCCGTATGCAGTGGGTTGCCGTCGGCCTGGCCGCCTGCGGCGTGCTGGTGCAGCTCTGGACCTTTGGTTCCCTGCCGATCATCGCGCTGGCGCTGGCGTTCAGCTTCGCGCTTTACGGGCTGCTGCGTAAAAAGATTAGGGTGGATGCGCAAACCGGAATGCTGGTCGAAACGCTGTGGCTGTTGCCTGTCGCCGCGATTTACCTGTTTGGCATTGCCGACAGCCCAACCAGCCATATGGGCGCGAATTCCCTGACGCTGAATCTCGAGCTGATGGCGGCAGGTATTGTCACGACGATTCCCCTGCTGTGCTTTACCGCTGCCGCCACGCGTTTACGCCTCTCCACGCTGGGCTTTTTCCAGTACATCGGTCCGACGCTGATGTTTGTGCTGGCGGTGGTGTTTTACGACGAAGTGCCGGGCAAAGACAAAATGGTTACCTTTGCGTTTATCTGGGTCGCGCTGGCGATTTTCGTGATGGATGCGGTGTATACGCAGCGCAGAACGCGCATCGGCAATTAAGCTCCCCTGCCGCCAGGAGAGCCTGAGCGTCAAAGCCAGTTGCGGCGTTTGAAGTAAAGATACGGCGCCAGCCCTGCGAGCATCATGGCGATGATGGCCGCAGGGTAGCCGAAGCTCCAGTGCAGTTCCGGCATAAATTCAAAGTTCATCCCGTAGCTTGAAGCCACCAGGGTCGGCGGCAGGAACACCACGGATACCACCGAGAAGATTTTGATGATCCGGTTCTGCTCGATGTTGATAAAACCCATCGCCGCCTGCATTAAAAAGTTCACCTTCTGAAACAGCGATTCGTTATGCGGCAGCAGCGATTCGATATCGCGCAGGATCTCGCGTGCCTGTTCGAGCTGGCCCCCCGGCAAGCGGGTTTTACGCACCAGAAAATTCAGCGCGCGCTGGGTATCCATCAGGCACAGACGCACTTTCCAGCCCACGTCCTCGAGTTCTGCCAGCGTTGACAGCGCTTCATCATATTCATCGCCCTGATGCCCTTCCATAATGACGCGGCTGAGCTTTTCCAGGTCGCTGTAGATGTTCTCGATCTCATCCGCCAGTTGCTCGATTTTGGTTTCGAACAGGTCGAGCAACAGCTCGTAAGCGTTACCGTCGGTCATGGACTGCGCGCGGGCGCGCATACGGTAAAGCCGGAACGCGGGCAGTTCGCGCTCACGCAGGGTAAACAGGCGGCCATCGCGGATGGTGAACGCCACGGTGGAGTTACCGGCGTGATCGTCGGCATCTTCAAAGAAGAAAAAGGAGTGAATGTGCAGGCCATCTTCGTCTTCAAAAAAACGCGCGGATGCTTCGATGTCTTCCAGTTCAGGACGTGTCGCCAGGCTTTGCCCCAGCTCAGATTGCACCCGGAGACGCTCATCGTCATCCGGTTCGACCAAATCCACCCACACTGAGTTTGTTAAGGTTTGCGCCTCGTCGAGTTCCAGACGAGACAGACGATTGTTTTCCAGTTGAAATGCGCTCAGCATGACCGGGACTCCCAATACAAAAAATCCTGGACAGTTCGGTTGGCACACAGAAACAAAGGGGGTTTCAGACCATTAAACAGCCTGACTCAGCGCGACGGGAGAAATGCAGTCGCTGACAACCGCTAAGGCTATCAGCATACGAGGATAGCCTTAGGAGTTGTTCCTGTTGAACAGGACGGTGAGCCAGCATCTACTGGGTGTGTCCAAGGCGAATGTCCTCTTAGCATAATCGTGGGCGCATGTTACGCCAGCAAAAATTTAGCGTCAACACGCAACGGCGCGCCCACGGATAATAAACGCCCGTTATGCTTTAAGGTTAGTAAAGAATCAAAAATCGGGCGATTTATCTAAAAGTTACACGGTTTCCAGCTTCGCATACGCGGCCACCAGCCACTTGATGCCCTGCCCCTGAAACGCAATCTGCAAGCGGCTGTGCTCGCCGCTGCCTTCGAGGTTGACGATGGTGCCTTCGCCGAATTTGGCATGGCGCACCCGCTGGCCCAGCTTAAACCCGGAATCATTTTCCGCCATCGGCGTACCCATGCGCTGATGGCTCACCGGGCGGCTGATACTGGCGCGCAAACGCACCTCTTCAATACAGGCTTCCGGCAGTTCGCCGATAAACCGCGACGGACGATGATAGGTCTCTTTACCGTACAGACGACGCGACTCAGCATAGGTGATGGTCAGTTTCTGCATCGCGCGGGTTACGCCAACGTAGGCAAGACGGCGCTCTTCTTCCAGACGCCCGCCTTCATCCAGCGACATCTGGCTCGGGAACATGCCCTCTTCCATGCCGACAATAAACACCTGCGGGAACTCCAGCCCTTTGGCGGAGTGCAGGGTCATCAGCTGGACCGCGTCCTGCCAGGTATCCGCCTGCCCTTCGCCTGCTTCCAGCGCCGCATGGGACAAAAACGCCTGCAGCGGCATGAGATCTTCGTCTTCTTCGTTGTAGCTGAACTGACGCGTCGCCGTCACCAGTTCCTCTAAGTTTTCGATACGGGTCTGGCCTTTCTCGCCTTTCTCCTGCTCGTACATCATCCACAGGCCGGAATCTTTAATCACCCGGTCAGTTTGCACGTGGAGCGGCATGTCGGCGGTTTCATGCGCCAGCGCGTCGATCAGTTCATGGAAGCGCTGCAACGCACTGGCGGCGCGACCGGCCAGCGCTTTTTCCTGCAACAACTGGCGGCTGGCCTGCCACAGCGTAAGCTGATGATCGCGCGAAGTCTGGCGCACCACATCGAGAGTACGATCGCCGATGCCGCGCGTTGGCGTATTCACCACGCGTTCAAACGCCGCATCATCGTTGCGGTTAGCGATCAGCCGTAAATAAGAGAGCGCGTCTTTAATTTCCTGGCGTTCGAAGAATCGCATCCCTCCGTAAATACGGTACGGCATGCTGGCCTGCAACAGCGCCTCTTCCAGCACGCGCGACTGGGCGTTGCTGCGATAGAGGATGGCGCATTTTTCCAGCGCGCCGCCGCTTTCCTGCCAGGTTTTAATGCGGTTTACCACAAAACGCGCTTCATCCAGCTCGTTAAAGGCGCAGTAAAGAGAAATCGGCTCGCCGTCGCTGCCGTCGGTCCAGAGATTTTTGCCGAGACGCCCGGCATTATTGGAAATCAAGGCGTTGGCGGCGTTAAGGATATTGTTGGTAGAACGATAGTTCTGCTCCAGGCGGATGGTTTCCGCGCCGGGGAAGTCATTCAGGAAGCGCTGGATATTCTCGACCTGTGCCCCACGCCAGCCATAGATCGACTGGTCATCATCGCCCACGATCATCACTTTGCCGGTGTCGCCCGCCAGAATGCGGATCCACGCGTACTGAATGCTGTTGGTATCCTGGAACTCGTCCACCAGAATATTGGTAAAGCGTTCGCGATAGTGGTTAAGGATATGCGGCTTGTTGAGCCACAGCTCGTGAGCGCGCAGCAACAGTTCCGCGAAGTCCACCAGGCCGGCGCGATCGCACGCTTCCTGATAGGCCTGATACACTTTCTGCCAGGTCTGCTCGACCGGGTTGCCGTAGCTCTGGATATGGTGCGGGCGCAGCCCTTCGTCTTTTTTGCCGTTGATAAACCACATTGCCTGACGCGGCGGCCACTGCTTCTCGTCCAGATTCATCGCCTTGATCAGGCGCTTCAGCAGGCGCAACTGGTCCTCGCTGTCGAGGATCTGGAAATCCTGCGGCAAGCCGGCATCCATATGGTGCGCACGCAACAGACGGTGCGCCAGACCGTGGAACGTCCCTACCCACATGCCGCCCTGGCTGGAGCCCATAATCTGGCCGATACGGTGACGCATTTCCGCCGCCGCTTTGTTGGTAAAGGTCACCGCCATAATTGAATACGGCGACGCGTTTTCCACCATCATCAGCCAGGCGATACGGTGAACCAGCACACGCGTCTTACCGCTGCCCGCGCCCGCCAGCACCAGCATATTGGTGCGCGGCGCTGCGACGGCGTCGCGCTGTTTATCATTGAGGCCATCAAGCAGGTAAGAAACGTCCATGGGTACCGCCGGGAAAGAGGGGTGCAAACACCCCTGTGAATTTATACAGAGTGGATGAAATTATAACAGTGCCGTCAGGGATGCCAACCGTGAAATTTCTACATGGGGTAATAAGCGGCTGTCGGTGGCGCGCATCAGACTGGCATCGCGCAGATTTATCCAGCATGCCTGCACCCCGCTGCGGATAGCGCCCGCCACGTCGGTGGTGAGGTCATCGCCCACGTGCAGGATCTCGCCGGGGCGGATATTCAGCTTTTCCGCCGCCAGGTGATACATGTCGCTAAACGGTTTCGAGCGGCCATGCGGGCCGGCGCGCAGCACAAACTGGAAATAGCCACCCAAACCAAACAGCTGCGGATCGGCGTTGCCGTTGGTGATCGCCACCAGCGGCCATTTTTTGGCCAGCGCTTTCAGGGTGTCGTGCGTTTCCTGCGGCACGTCGATACGGCTGCGCCAGGAGGCGAAATTCTCCATCGCGGCATCCGCGCCCTTGCGCGCCTCTTGCTCGCTTAGCCCCGCGTCGAGCATGGCGCGCTCTACCGCACGGCGACGCCATTCTGTGACGTCATGATAAATCTCCGGCTCGGCATGGCGCAGCGCCTGGCGAACGCGGTGAAATTCATCGGCCTCCAGCGCGTTCAGCGATGGATGGAAATTACGCACAAATTCAAACGCTTTCTGTTCAGTGCGCGTGATGACCGGCACGTTGTCATACAGCGTGTCGTCCAGATCAAAGGTGAGCGCGGAAATCGTGCCCAGCGGGCGATAAAAATGCATTACGTCTTCCCTCGTTTGGCGCGTGGGTGCGCGGCATCATAGACCGAAGCCAGATGCTGGAAATCAAGGTGGGTATAGATTTGCGTGGTGGAGAGGTTAGCATGCCCTAACAACTCCTGTACGCCGCGCAGATCGCCGCTCGATTCCAGCATATGGGTAGCAAACGAGTGGCGCAGTTTATGCGGGTGGACATGGCTGTTCAGCCCCTGTTTGATACCCCACTCGGCGAAGCGTTTCTGAACGTTGCGCGCCGAGATACGCTTGCCGGTTTTCGCCAGGAAAAGCGCGTCATCTTCGGGGCCAAACAGTCCGCGCAAATCAAGCCAGTGTTCCGTCCACGCCAGCGCGCTTTTACCTGTCGGCAGGCGTCGTTCTTTGCTGCCTTTGCCCAATACCCAGACTTCGCCGGTGGATAAATCCAGGTGGCGGCAGTCCAGGTTAACCAGCTCCGACAAACGCAGGCCCGCGCCGTACATCACTTCAAGCATGGCGCGATCGCGCACTGCAAGCGGATCGTTAAGATCGATATCCAGCAGTTGGTTAACGTCATCGACGTCGATATTTTTGGGCAGATGGCGCGGCGGTTTCGGCGCGGAAATGCCTTTGGCCGGATTCGCGTTCAGTTCGCCCTGCCCTACCAGCCAGTTAAAGAAACTGCGTAACGCGGAGAGGCGCAACGCCAGGCTGGTGGCCTGCAAGCCGTCGCGACGGCTGCGCACCACGAGGCTGCGAACGATCGCGGCATCGCATTGCCGCCACTGGGTGAGTTTCATGGCGTCCAGCAGCGTAATAATCGCAGCCAGCTGGCGACCATAGTTCAAAATGGTCAGCGGGCTAAGCTGCCGCTCCACTTTCAGGTAGCGCAGAAAACGATCGACAGGGTCCTGTAACGGTGACGGCGTCATACGCGTTCAACCCAACGCTCCAGCAGTTCCGGCAACATCAGAGACAGCTCATGGAGCAGTTGAGTGCCCTGGCCAGGTTGATAGTGTTGCGGATCGCGGCTGGTGAACAGCACCACGCCCAGGGCTTCATCACCGCCCATTAACGACATCGCCACCGAACCAATCGCTTTAGCTTCCGGCAACACCACCAGCAGTTCCGGCCCGTTCAACGGGCCGAGATAGTGGCTTTCGTGGCCCAGGCGCTGAATGCGCAGCGGCTCAAACGCCTGCCGCGACAGCGCCAGATGGGTGAAGTCCGACGGCGCGCCGATGCGCCAGCTGTCGGCGAACAGGCGTACAGACGCGCCCGCCAGCCCCATTTCTCTGGCCCAGCGGTGCAGGCGATTGAGCATCTCCTGCAAACTGGGCGCAGACGCCAGCCGTCCCTGTAACTTTAACAGCCGGTAAAACAGCCCTTCATTGGCGCTGGCCTGCTCCATCAGCAGCGACATATTTTCTTCAAGCTGATTGATATGGTTTCTGGCGCGCGCCATATGCCATTCCACCAGCGATACCGTTCCACGTACCGGATGCGGCACCCGCATTTGCTCGGCAAGCGCGGCGTTACGGATAAAGAAGTCAGGGTTGCGCAGCAGATATTCGCAGACTGCGCTGTCGTCCATCTCGGCAAGGAGCGCTTGCGGTTCCCCGATATTATTCATAAATGTATAAATCCATCGTAAACATGAGCGGCCGGGCCCGTCATATACAGCGGATGCCCTGGCCCTTTCCAGGCGATATCCAGCAGGCCGCCAGGCAACTCGACACGCACCTGCTCGGCCAGTACCCCCTGGGTGATCCCCACCGCCACCGCGGCACACGCGCCGCTGCCGCAAGCCTGGGTTTCACCCGCGCCGCGTTCGAAAACGCGTAGCCGGATATGATTCGTCGTCACCACCTGCATAAAGCCAATATTCGCCCGCTCAGGAAAACGCTCATGATTTTCCAGAACCGGGCCGAGCGTTTCGACGGCGGCGGTATCAACGCTGTCGACCTGCAAAACGCAGTGCGGATTCCCCATGGAAACCACGCCGCACATTATGGTTTGCTCGGCGGCGCGCATGATATAGGTCTTTTCCGCCTTGTTGGCGCGAAACGGCACCTGGGACGGCTCAAAATTCGGCTCGCCCATGTTCACTCGCACTAAATCATCTTCGTTGACCGTCAGCACCATGCGCCCGTTAGCGGTGCTGACACGGATATCGCGCTTGTTAGTCAGCCCTTTCAGGCGCACAAACCGCGCGAAGCAGCGCGCGCCGTTTCCGCACTGGGAAACCTCGCTGCCGTCGGCATTAAAGATACGGTAATGAAAATCGAGATCGGGATCGTACGGCGGCTCCACCACCAGCAGTTGATCAAAACCCACCCCAAGATGGCGATCCGCCAGGCGACGGATGAGTTCAGGCGAAAAGAAAACGTTCTGTGTGACCGCGTCGACGACCATAAAGTCATTACCCAGGCCATGCATTTTGGAAAACTGCATTTTTCACTCCGTAAGCGCGGTGACAAATCGTTAGCGATCAGTAAATCACCTGAGTCGGCTGATTGTTCTGGCCGCGATCGTTACGGTCAGGGTTGGTGGATTGGGTATTATCCTGCACCGGACGCGTCGGCGGCGGAGCTTTTTTATCCGCTGGCGGAAAGTAAAGAGGCCCTTTCAGGCCGCATCCCGTAAGGCTTGCAAACGCCAGCACCACGGCCAGTGAGCAAAGAATTTTCTTCATTATGAATGCCTGTAGTTAATGCTTTGCTTTCTATCATCGCAGGAGAAGCCGCAAAAGCAAGAGTTTGCGGGAGTTCTTTGTCGTTTCCGAAACATGGGATGTTTGATGAAAACCCCAACGTTTTGCTACCGGTTTTGCACAATAATAACCGTCAGTAAACCCCTCATAAATTCCACAGGGTTAGCGCGTGATGCACAGAAGATATGCTTATCTGGTAAGTATGCTGATAATGTTCAGCACACTGGCATGGGGATGCCGTCCGACAGAAACAACGTTTAGCTTCCAGCAATATAAGCACGGTACTGTTTATCTCCAGCATGAAGATAATAAAGAAACATTTATCCGGGCACGTTTGCCTGAAGTATCCTTTAACCGTCTGCAACGCGTTACAGACACCTCCCCCAGGAATGATGAAAACCTCAATACCGACCACATCATTTCTACAGGCTTTCACACTATAAAACAGTTTTCTTATTATACAGACGGCCATTTTGTTATATGGGCAGGGCAGATTATTCGAAATCCCAAAGGTACGCCTGGTGTAGACATTGCTAGCTTTCGCGCTTTCGGTCACTTTGCTGCTGATAAATACAGTCTTTATTTTGAAGGAAAACGTACCGATGACAGCCCTGGCGTTAAGCGTCCCAACTTCAATCAACTCACTCAAACGCCTGTTGAGGGTATCGTAAAAGATTTGCGTAACCTTTATTTCCAGGGCAAGTGGCTGGGCAGTACGGAAGGTTTCGCTATCGTGGCGCAAAAATCATGGGATCAACGTGGTCCCCTTTATCTTCGAAACACGTGTGAAACCCTTTACGCCTACCCAACAGATACTATCGTTCGAACAATCCGTCAGGTTATCGTTAATGGGCACATAATCGGTGCTGATCCTGACTCTTTTGAAATCGTACGGTGGATACCCGGCGAATTACTGGTTTATAAAGATGTTAATGGCGTAAGTCGTTATACGCTGGATGGTTATAAATCCCACCTGTGTGACCTTGCATTTACTGCAATGGAAAAGAAAGTCATGTGGCGCAAACACATCAGTGAATGTCAGGTAGAAGAGATCGCTGATATCGATGATCCTGAAAGTTTTCACCAAATAAATAACGTGACAGCACAATATCGGGATCGCTTGTTTATTATTAAAAACGACGGTAACGATGCGCGACGACTGGAAACGCTCATTTTAGATGCGCCCGATTTACAGATTGATAAACGTATCAACGCTGGCAAAAGCCATGCTTACTTCATTGCCATTAATGGTGTTCAGGTGATGGAGACAGCAGGCCCGCTTGTGTTAATCGATAAACCAGACAAGCACGGTTATAACTTTTTCGCACACGACAA
This sequence comes from Atlantibacter hermannii, assembly GCF_009907385.1. Lineage (GTDB taxonomy): Bacteria > Pseudomonadota > Gammaproteobacteria > Enterobacterales > Enterobacteriaceae > Atlantibacter > Atlantibacter hermannii_A. Next base: position 43,528 of record NZ_JAAATR010000010.1, on the reverse strand, counting down.
CAAATATATTTATATTTTTGATTATAAAGATATTGTTCATCGATTCGTCACTGTCCAGCCGGATTTGGCACACCTTAAATATGAATACGCCTGGGAATCGCGGCCATTACTCATCACCCCAGAGGGTGGATACGACGTTAATGCCAAATTTACCCCTGCAAAATAACGCGCCTACATTCTGAAGCGGTGTCTCTCGCCTCTCAGATGATCTTATGGCGAGATTTACTGACGAAATATCTCTTATAATCATATGCAGCAAAATGCGATTGTTTAATGAGCAATATACAATCGTTTACCTGCATGTAGGGTACATGAGCATTTCAAAAACAGGAAAAACAATGAACGACAGTGAATTTCATCGCCTCGCCGATGGTCTGTGGCAGACCATTGAAGAACGTATCGACGATTATGACGGTGAAACCGATATCGACTGTGAAATCAACGGTGGCGTGCTGACCTTAAGCTTTGAAAACGGCAGCAAAATCATCATCAACCGTCAGGAGCCGCTGCATCAGGTATGGCTGGCGACCAAACAGGGCGGCTACCATTTTGATTTACGTGATGATGAGTGGGTGTGCGATCGTACCGGCGAAACATTCTGGACGCTGCTGGAAAATGCCTGCACTCACCAGGCGGGCGAAGCCGTCAGCTTTCGCTGATTACGACTGATACTGCTGCAACAACGGCGTGGCGTCGTCCTGACGGGGCGGCGCAACGTGAGTTATCGCCTGGCTGCGGTACGGGATCACCTGATTGCGGCCATCGATATTCACAATCTGGTAGAACTGCGGCAGGTTGAAGTTGATAAAGCTGGAGCCGTAGGTGAAGCGGTCGTGAGATGACGAGTAGAAGCGGCTGACGTCGCGCACCAGCTCTTCAATACTGCCTTCGCAGTGGTGGTAAACCTCAGCGCGGTTGCTCTCGTCGAGAATGTAGATGTTAAAGCCGCTGTCGTCTTTGGTGTTCTCAAAGAAGAACTGAATAATCCCTTCGCTGGCGTAGCCATCCACCACGGAAGGTAATTTCACCTGGTTGGTCTCAACCTGTACCGACAGGCCGTGCAGCTTGTTATGGGAAATCGCACCGTAGAATTCGATAGCGTTTTCCAGCTTCTGCACCGACACGTTTACGCGTTCAAAGAACAGACCCCAGGTCTGCCCGGCTACGCGCAAGGCTTTAAAGCGGCCCGGTTCGAGACGGGTGCTGGATAAGCGGAACTCAATACATTCAGACACTAATTGCTGTACGCGGGTGCGGATCAGGCCGCGCAGATGCTGGCTGTAGCAGAACACTTCAACGCTGTCCGGCGGTGCGGCATCCTGATGCATTTTGCCGAGAATGGTTTTCAGCGCCTCGATCATCGCCTGCTCGCCGTTGAAATGCAGCGTACGCACTTCGTTCCAGGAGTTACGGTACAGCAGGTCGATACTGCCGATCAGGCATTTTTGCTCTTCGCCGAAACTCAGCACATCCAGCTTTCTGAAATCGAAATGCACCACCTGATTGCGGAAGGCGGCAGTCGGGTCGTATTCGAGGTTGACGATAATCGCCAGGTGGCGGATTTCGCACGGGCTGTAGAGCGCTTTCGGCGTTGGCGCCGGCAAACGCAGTGGGAAATGGCTGGAAACATCCGCCACCATCTCCTGCAGTTTTGCCAGGTCACAAATACCGTTGCCCTTAATAAACAGGCGGGTGCGCGAGGTCAGCAGGCCGTTAAACCAGGCCCAGGCCACCAGCTTATTAAGATAACGGTTATATTCCAGCGGTTGATGGCTGATGATCGATTCCATGTTCGGCGCGCGGTTGTAGAGATACCAGCCGCTGCGGTTGGCGCGGCCCTGCGGAACATGAATAAAGGTCAGCGTCGGCTCGGAGAGATCCGGCGAAATCTGCGGGTTCACCAGCGTGACTTTACCCGGCAGCGCTTCAAAAGCCGCATACAGTTTGCGGGTCAGAACGCCAATATCCTGCGGGCTTGCCGAAACGCTCAGGTTGTTGCGGCGCGCAAAGCGGATCAGATTGCGGTAGCTCTGCATCATGGCGTCAAGCAATTCGTTATGCGCTTCGCGCACCTGGTCGATTTTCCAGTTAGCGCGGTTATCCAGCATGGTTAAACGCGCGTCGTCCCAGCCCCAGCTTTTCACCATCTGGCTGATAACTTCACGACGCCAGCCCACGCAGGCGCGCTCGCGCGAGAGTTTCTCGCACACTTTGAGATAGAAGCAGCGGCGCACCAGGTCCAGACGGGCGGTGTCTTCAATCTGCTCCAGATATTCCGTCACGCGCTCCAGCATCATGCAGTACGAGTCGAGACCGAACGAGACGATTTCACCGTCGTGCAGGCGCTGTTTGATGTCCTTCGCCAGCAGGCGCGGATTCGGGTATTCCCAGGAGTACGCTTCCAGCAACAGGGTTTTCAATACCGCTTTGTAGGGGGAGTCGATGCTTTTATACAGCTGCCACAGGCTGGCGCCGAAATACTCTTCCGCCGACAGCGAACTCAGGCCGCCGAGGTCAAGCCATTCGTTAGGCGTCAGTACGCCCTGGGCGTAAAGCGTCATCACATAATCGTCGTAATGCTCTTCTTCTTCGCACGGGACCATATTCCACAGGATGCGTTTCCCGGCCAGACGGACAGCGGTGCGATAGAACTCATCCAGTAACAGAATGTGCTGAGTCGAGCCGCAGTCTTCGCCGCCCAGGCTGCCGCTTTCGTTGTGGCGGAAACGGTTTTCGTCGATCAGGAAGAAACTCACCTCGACGCCCAGCGACGCGGCCCAGCTTTCCAGCAGGCTGCATTTACGTTGCAGCAGTTGACGCTCATCGTTATCGAGCCAGGACTGGTGGCAAACCCAAATATCGAGGTCGGATGAACAGCTCTGCCCGACGGATGATGTACTGCCCATGGTGTAGACGCCGGTGATCGGCAATTCGCCCTGAGGCATTTCACGTGGGATCAGGCCGCGCTTGAGCTCAAGCTCGTTCAGGTAGTGGCGTTGGGTTTCATCAGGCGTGTAAAGGCAGATGCCACGGGGAACGTTACCATCAAGGTAACCCGGCATCAGCGGGTGGTGATAGTGTAGCAATGTCGGCAGCAGACTGTAGACCTGTTGGAAAGCAGGCCCCATGGCAGCAAGAGCGCGATCCACGCGCAATTGATTGATGGCATCCAGTCTCTGTTTTAGGGTCTCAATATAGAGGTACAAGACATATCGCCTGATGATTGCACTATTTCGAAAAACTGCCGCGTTTGTCGCCTTTATCGTTTTACCCATACAGGCTGACATTCGGCTTAAAACGTGATCAATTTAACACCTTGCGGGTTGACCGTAAAGGAAGTTGCGCTACATATCTATTGTAGCATTGAAAGCCCGCTTCGGAGTCTTAGAACAAGACGCATATCCCTCTTTCCTGCTAAAACCCGTTAAAACTGACACTGTTCTGGTTACAATGTTAGGATGGTAAATGGACGAATTAACGGTAACAAGCATGTTAGACAATGTACTAAGAATTGCCACCCGCCAAAGCCCGCTCGCACTCTGGCAAGCACATTATGTCAAAAACCGTCTGGAGGCTTTTCATCCAGGATTGACGGTGGAACTGGTGCCGATGGTGACCAAAGGCGACATCATTCTTGATACCCCGCTGGCGAAAGTGGGCGGCAAGGGGCTGTTCGTTAAAGAGCTTGAGCTGGCGCTGCTTGAAGGCCGTGCTGATATCGCCGTGCATTCCATGAAAGACGTGCCGGTGGCGTTCCCGGAAGGACTGGGGCTGGTGACCATTTGCGAGCGCGAAGATCCGCGCGATGCGTTTGTCTCTAACCGTTTCGCCAGCCTCGACGATATGCCGGCAGGCAGCGTCGTCGGCACCTCCAGCCTGCGCCGTCAGTGTCAAATTGCCGAGCGCCGTCCTGATTTAGAAATCCGCTCGCTGCGCGGTAACGTCGGCACTCGTCTGAGCAAACTCGATAATGGCGATTACGACGCCATCATTCTCGCCGTTGCCGGGCTGAAGCGCCTGGATCTTGACGCGCGCATCGGTTACGCGATTCCTGCCGATATCTCCCTCCCTGCCGTCGGCCAGGGTGCGGTCGGTATTGAATGCCGTCTTGATGATGAGCGCACCCGCACGTTACTGGCACCGTTGAACCATACGGAAACCGCGATCCGCGTCAGCGCCGAACGCGCCATGAATACCCGTCTCGAAGGCGGCTGTCAGGTGCCTATCGGCAGCTATGCGGAGATCAACAATGGGGAAATCTGGCTGCGGGCGCTGGTCGGCGCGCCGGATGGATCCCAGGTGATCCGCGGCGAACGCCGTGGCCCGGCGCAGGACGCAGAAAAAATGGGCGTTTCGCTGGCGGAAGAGCTGCTGGAAAACGGCGCACGCGCCATTCTGGCGGAAGTCTATAACGGAGACGCACCGGCATGAATATCCTGGTGACCCGTCCCTCCCCTGCGGGAGAAGAGCTGGTAAGCCGCTTGCGCGCGCAGGGAAAGGTCGCCTGGAGTTTACCGCTGATCGAATTTTCTCCCGGACGCGAGCTGTCGGCTCTGCCGGATCTGCTGGCGTCCCTGTCGCCTGACGATCTCCTGTTCGCCCTTTCACAACACGCCGTATCGCATGCGGCGGCCACGCTGCGACAGCACTCTCTCGCCTGGCCGCAGGTTCAGGCTTTTGCCATTGGACGAACCACGGCGCTTGCGCTGCATACCGCCAGCGGCCTCACGGTTAATTATCCCCGTGACCGGGAAATCAGCGAAGTGTTGCTACAATTACCAGAATTACAAAACGTTGCGGGCAAGCGCGCTGTACTGTTGCGCGGCAACGGCGGGCGCGAGCTGATCGGCGAAACGCTGGCAAAACGCGGCGTCAGCGTGACGTTTTGTGAATGTTATCAACGTAATGACAAATACTATGATGGGACGGAAGAAGCACACCGCTGGCAACAGCGCGGCGTGGATACGCTGGTGGTAACCAGCGGAGAAATGCTCAGGCGCCTGTTTACGCTGATCCCGCCCTGGTATCAAACACACTGGTTACTTCGTTGCCGACTGATTGTCGTCAGCGAACGTTTGGCGACCCTCGCCCGGGAACTGGGCTGGCTGGACATTACCGTCGCCGATAATGCTGACAACGATGCGCTGCTGCGCGTGTTGCAATAACTCTCATAATGGGAAGCCATAATGACGGAACAACAAAACGCCTCAACTGTGCCTGAAGAAAACAGGGATACGGTGGAAATCACCTCCCCACCTCAACAACCCGAGAAAAAAGACCGCAAAATCAATACTGCGCTGGCGTTAAGCGCGGTGGCAATCGCCATTGCGCTGGCCGCTGGCGTGGGGCTGTATAGCTGGGGCAAACATCAGTCCGCCAATCAGGCGGCCACGCTTGACGCGCTGGAAGGCCAGCTGACGGCGCTGCAACAGCAGCAGCAAGCCCAGAAATCCGATCTGGAAAACACCATTAAACAGCAGGCGGGCGCGCTGGAAACGGCGAAGCGCGAGCAGGAAAACCTGACCCGCCAGTTGGATGAAGTACAGCAGAAAGTCGCCACCATCTCCGGGACCGACGCCAAAACCTGGCTGCTGGCACAGTCGGACTTTCTGGTGAAGCTGGCTGGCCGCAAGCTGTGGAGCGACCAGGATGTTACCACCGCCGCCGCGCTGCTGAAAAGCGCCGACGCCAGCCTCGCGGATATGAACGATCCGAGCCTGATTACCGCCCGTCGCGCCATTACTGATGATATCGCCACCCTGTCTGCGGTGTCTCAGGTGGATTATGACGGCATTATCCTGAAGCTGAATCAGCTGGCCAATCAGGTTGATAATCTGCGCCTGGCGGATAACGACAATGATTCCGCGCCGATGGATAGCGACGGCACTGAGCTTTCCAGCACCGTGACCGAATGGCGTCAAAACCTGGTGAAGAGCTGGCATAACTTTATGGACAGCTTCATCACTATCCGCCGCCGCGACGACACCGCCGTTCCGCTGCTGGCACCCAATCAGGATATCTACCTGCGTGAGAACATCCGTTCGCGGCTGTTAGTGGCTGCACAGGCGGTGCCGCGCCATCAGAATGAAACCTACAAGCAATCGCTGGATAACGTATCGACCTGGGTACGCGCCTATTACGACACCGACGACGCCACCACTAAAGGCTTCCTTGAGACGCTGGATGCGTTGAGCCAGCAAAACATCACCATGGATGTGCCGGAAACGCTGCAAAGCCAGCCGATTCTGGAAAAACTGATGCAGACCCGGGTACGCAACCTGCTGGCGCAGCCTGCCGCCGCCCCTGCGGAGGCCGCGCAGGCGCCTGCCGAAGCGCCTGCGACATCTGAACCGGCGCAGGGAGAACAGTAATGGTTAAAGTACTGTTGCTTTTCCTGCTGCTAATGGCAGGGATCGTTGTGGGGCCGATGATCGCCGGTCACCAGGGCTACGTATTGATCCAGACCGACAACTGGAACATCGAAACCAGCGTCACCGGGTTAGCGATCATCGTGATCCTGGCGCTGGTGGTGCTGTTTGCGATTGAGTGGATACTGCGTCGTCTGTTCCGCACCGGCGCGCGCACCCGCGGCTGGTTCCTGGGCCGCAAACGCAATCGCGCCCGCAAGCAAACCAGCCAGGCCTTGTTGAAACTGGCGGAAGGCGATTATCAGCAGGTTGAGAAGCTGATGTCGAAAAACGCCGATCATGCCGAACAGCCGGTGGTGAACTACTTGCTGGCGGCAGAAGCGGCCCAGCAGCGCGGCGACGAAATTCGCGCCAATCAGCATCTGGAGCGCGCGGCGGAACTGGCCGACGGCGATCAAATCCCGGTGGAGATCACCCGTGTGCGGTTGCAACTGGCGCGTAATGAAAACCACGCGGCGCGTCACGGCGTTGATAAGCTGCTGGAAGTGACTCCGCGTCATCCGGAAGTGCTGCGCCTGGCAGAGCAAGCTTACGTGCGCACCGGCGCGTGGAGCTCGCTGCTGGATATTCTGCCGTCAATGCAGAAAGCGCAGGTGGCGGACGATGCCCATCGCGACGCGCTACAGCAACAGGCATGGATCGGGCTAATGGATCAGGCGCGCGCCGAGCAGGGTAGCGACGGTCTGAAGGCCTGGTGGCAAAACCAAAGCCGCAAGACGCGCCAGCAACCTGCGCTTCAGGTGGCGATGGCGGAGCACCTTATCGAATGCGACGATCACGATACCGCCCAGACCATTATTCTGGATGGACTGAAACGCCAGTACGATGAGCGCCTGGTGATGCTGATGCCGCGTCTGAAAACCGGTAACCCGGAGCAGCTTGAAAAAGCGTTGCGCCAGCAGATTAAAACCCAGGGCGATCGCCCGTTATTGTGGAGTACGCTGGGCCAGTTGCTGATGAAGCATGGCGAATGGCAGGAAGCGAGCATCGCGTTTCGCGCGGCGTTAAAACAGCGCCCCGACGCCTTTGATTACGCCTGGCTCGCTGATGTGCTGGACAGGTTGCATCAGCCCGAAGAGGCCGCACAAATGCGCCGCGAAGGTCTGTTGCTGACGTTGCAAAACAATCCTCCGCAGTAACCCTCCTCTGTCGCCTTTTCAAACGGGAAGGCGATGTCTGTGCAGCATCGCTTTTATACACAGATAAAAAAACACCTGCCAGTTGGCAGGTGTTAAAGAGGTCTGTGACAACAAAGAGGTGCTTCACTCAACGTTATGTCCATGGTGTTTGATGAGGCGTTAGCGACATCTCTCGGTGGACGATAAGCACCGTTAAACGGCTCTGCATCATTCCTGGGTTTATGAAGCCTGCGGCGAACATAAGAGATGGAATGAGCATCTACATGGATATTATTGCACAAACTGTGCCAGGTAGGCACAAGAGAATGGTCCTAAAAGAGCTTTGATTATTCAGCGAGTTAGCGTTTTGAACCGGTTAAACCAACAGGAAGAATGTGATCAAAAGGAGGTTTATCTGTCGCCAACAAGAGACAACCCTGAGGGTATATCATCTTCTTTTTTAAATTCAGTGAATTAGATGTCTTATTTTAGCGACAACCCTGACACGCATCGTTGCTTTTCGGCGACAGTCCGGGAAACGTGTAATAAAGCGAGGAAAAAAACGCGTGAAGGAAGGCAGAAAAGAAAAAACCCCGCCGAAGCGGGGTTCTAAATTGGTCGGCGAGAGAGGATTCGAACCTCCGACCCACTGGTCCCAAACCAGTTGCGCTACCAAGCTGCGCTACTCGCCGAATTACTGCTTTTTTGAATTTTTAGTTCAATTCAGTTGTGGTGCGAAGAGAGGGACTTGAACCCTCACGTCCGTTAAGACACTAACACCTGAAGCTAGCGCGTCTACCAATTCCGCCACCTTCGCATCGCCACTAAATAATGGGGTGGCTAATGGGACTCGAACCCACGACAACTGGAATCACAATCCAGGGCTCTACCAACTGAGCTATAGCCACCACTGCAAATCTTTACGCGCTTTGTTCTACTTCACCGCTCAAGCGCCTCATTTAAATGGCGCGCCCGACAGGATTCGAACCTGAGACCTCTGCCTCCGGAGGGCAGCGCTCTATCCAGCTGAGCTACGGGCGCGTAGCGCCGTTGCGGAGGGGGATACTACGGGCTTCGCGCCCTGCTGTCTAGTGCTTTTTTTAAGAAAATGCGCGTTTGGTTATGCTTTGCGCACTTTGTCGCTTATCTCTCCACTTTAGGCAGTGAATTGTGTCGATTGAAGCCAAATAGCGTGTATGCCGCCGATACCAGCGCCAGGAATAGCGCCCCGACAATCAGGGACATGCGGGTATCTTCGTTGAATCCCATGCCGATAAGTACGCAAATCAGGAACGCCATCGTCAAATAGTTCGCCCATGGGAAAAGCATTGAGCGAAACGGATGGCTGACCAACGCCTGCCGGTGCACCTGGCGAAAGCGCAACTGGCTAATCAGGATCACAAACCACGGCACCATGCCCGGCAATACGCTGGCGCTATAGACGTAAACAAACACGCGTTGCGGATTGGGAATGATGTAGTTCAGGCAGGAGCCAATCAGCAGGATAACGATAGAAATCGCCACGCCAGCCACCGGAACGCCGTTTTTCGAGACTTTGCCTACCGCCGCCGGTAGCTGGCGGTTATTGGCCAGGGCATATAGCATACGTCCGCAGCTGTACATGCCGCTGTTGCAGCCCGAAAGTGCCGCCGTTAGCACCACAAAATTGATAATGCCCGCTGCGGCGGTAATACCGATTTTAGCGAAGGTCAGGACAAAGGGGCTGCCGTTGCTGCCAATCTGGTCCCACGGAAACAGCGTGACGATAACGAAAATCGCGCCCACGTAGAAAATCAAAATACGCCACAGCACTTTGCTGACGGCGCTGCGCAGAGTGACCTGGGGATTTTTTGCTTCACCCGCGGTAATGCCGATCAGCTCCACGCCCTGATATGACGCCACCACAATACACAGCGCGGTTAAAAAGCCCTTCCAGCCGCCGGCAAAGAAACCGCCGTGTTCCGTCAGGTTTGAGAAACCGACCGCCTGGCCGCCGTTGCCAAAGCCAAAGAAAATCACCCCCAGGCCAATCACGATCATCACGATAATGGTGGTGACTTTTATCATGGCAAACCAGAATTCGATTTCACCGTACAGCCGCACTGCCGCCATATTCGCCAGCGCCACCAGGCCCACTGCGATTAACGCCGGTATCCACTGGGCCATTTCCGGGAACCAAAACTGGACGTAAACCCCGATAGCGGTAATTTCCGATATCCCCACCGCCATCCACATAAACCAGTACGACCAGGCCGTCAGATAGCCAAAGAACGGGCTCATATAGCGGTGCGCGTAAACGGCGAATGAACCGGTCACTGGCTCCAGAAACAGCATTTCGCCCATAGAGCGCATGATAAAAAAGACAAACAGGCCAGCGATAATGTACGCCAGCAGGACCGAAGGGCCAGCCCATTTCAGGGTACTCGCCGCGCCCATAAACAGCCCAACGCCAATCGTGCCCCCAAGGGCGATGAGTTCGATATGTCGAGACTCCAGCCCACGCTGAAGCTCAGGTTTATTTTCTGCCATAAATCCTCTGTGTTGTGATGTTGTTGCTCCGGCTGCGCCGGTTATTGTTATGGGTTATGTCATAGGGGTAATCGTCGCCAAACATCACTGACGCGAATATCAGGCGCTAAAACCCGCGCATGGTTTCCTAAATTTTCCAAAATGGCAAACGGCAGATTAAAAAAATGTTGAGAAATAGAAAAAAATGCGGGGGTAACGATGCGGCGGAAGCGCGTTCCGCCGTGAGGAGATCAGAGCCTGCCGGTATAATGCCAGGCGAGATAGCGCAGTAAACGGAGCTGGCGGGTGATACGGCTGGGCTGAGAGAGCAGACGGTACAGCCACTCCAGCCCCAGACGCTGCCACGCTTTGGGCGCACGCTTAACATGGCCGGTGAAGACGTCATAGGTGCCGCCGACCCCCATATACAGGGCTTCCGGATAGATCTTACGGCAGTCGCGCATAAAAATTTCCTGGCGTGGCGAACCCATCGCGACCGTCACGATCTGCGCACCGCTATCACGGATCCGTTCAAACAACGCCTGGCGCGCTTCCGGAGGGAAATAGCCATCCTGCTCGCCCACCACGTTGACCTGCCAACGCTGTCGCAGTTGGCTAACCGTTTCGCTCAGCACCTGCGCTTTTCCGCCGATCAGAAACACCGGCGTACCCACCTGCCCGGCGCGCGCCATTAAGGCTTCCCAGAGATCTGCACCCGCAACGCGGGAGATTTGCGCCTGCGGATATTTCTTGCGTATTGAACGCACAACGCTGATGCCATCCGCGTATTTGTATTCCGCCGCGTCGATCAGCGCTCTGACCTCCGCATCGTCGTTGAGCGTGAGCATTTTTTCGGCATTGATGGCAACCAGTGTGCCTTGCTTCAACCGACCATCCGCAAAGAGATAGTTGAGGGCATGTCGCTTATCACGCCAGCCGAGCAAATTAAGCCCACGCAGGTTATAACGCGGCGCGCTATTGTCGTCAGTCATCTGTTTCCTTATCCGAGATTGTGACCGGGCGGAAAACGCCCTGATAGTGAACGGACCCTGCCACGAATCAACCCGGCACTTTCCAACATCCAGTACATCAATTTGGCGATCAGCAAACAGGCACCGAAAATCACCATAAAAAACACCACGCGTGAAACAAACGAATCGAGGCCCTCACGAGCCAGCACGATCATATTAAAGATGGCCCCAAAGCAGAAACTCTGCAAAATCGCAGACTTGTAGCGATTGGTTCCGTCAATACCGTGCTGGTAAAGCCAGTCAAACCACTTAATAATCAGCCCGACCACCACCGCCCCCAGCGGAATAAACCACACGCCGCCCATCACGACCAGCGAGCCGATCAGCGTTGGCGAAATCGCCAGCCCTGAATGGTTATTCAATACTTCCCAGGTAAAATAGTTCGCCGAGTTAAGTACGATGCCAGGCCGGTCTGGCCACAGCCATGTCGGAATAAACACGTAAAAATCACGCGCGACAGGCGCCAGCCCCTGAAATTCGATGTTTCCGTAATTCTGTAGCAACAGCGCCAGATTCTCCCACGGCGAGAAAGTATCGCGGGTCAGATAGAGGAACGTGTAAAAAGCTTCATCGCCGCGCACATCCAGTCCATAGCGTTTCAGGGCCAGCCAGAACATCCCGACGATGCCCATCGCTCCGGCCGCGGCCAGCATCCACAGAGAAATCCAGCCGCGAATAATGCCGATAAACAAAAAAATCGCGAAGGCGATAATGATATTGGCGCGTGTCCCGCCGACAATGGCATAGGTCAGCAAGCCGAACCCCACGGTCACCACCAGGAAAAACAGCCACGCCTGGACGCTCTGGCGCAGAAAATAGATCACCAGCATCGCCGGAATAAAGAAGTAGAAAAAGCGCTTCAGGGCAACGCCGGATACTTCGCTGGAAAATATCTGGCTATAGGAGTGCAGGCGAAACAGCAAAAAGCCGTTATGCATAAAGAAGATGCCCACGCTGACCAGTGCCACCGCCATTAGCAATATCCACGTCAGTTGTGCCTCAACGCGGTTTACCGAGAAAAGCTGTCGCGTATGCTCGCGGCCGCGCGGCCGCAACCGCGTTTTATACGTCACATAATAGATGCCATAGAAACAGGCGGCGGCGAGCTGCGCCTGCAGCAGCACTTCAGCAGGCACCACGGCGACGTCAAAGCGAAACACCAGTAGGGCGGTAAACGGAAAGCCGAAGAAAAAGGTCAGCAGGAACAGCAGCGAGAAGAATAGGTTGAAATTGAACCGCACCCGGCGGAATTCAAACCAGGTGGTGGTGGTGATAAACAATGTCGCCAGCAGCCAGACAATAAACAGCCCGCTAAATTGCAACAAGCTCATGATGCCTCTCCCGCCGCCACGCGTAACGCCTGATGCCAGCCGGTGATATAACCAGGCCGGAAAAAATCGATAGTTGATTTGTCTACCATGCCAAGCTGGCGCTGCGCTTCGCGAATGACCGTTTCATTAAGTATATCGTCGGTAAACAGCACCGGCAGATGCTGTTCCGTCATATCCTGCCAGAACGGGTTTTTTCGGCTCAGCACACAGGGAATACCCGCCTGAATCAACAGGCACAGCGTGCCGATACCCTGCTGGCGGGCAAAGATAAAATAGCCCAGATCGCAACGTCTCAGCATGGCGAGGTAATCATCAAACGCTATTTGATCGCGCAAAATATGAAGGTTATCAACGCTGAATAGCGCGCGCCCCGCCTGCTCGACTTCTGCAATATAAGCCTGGTTATTGGCCGGATAGCCCATTGGCACAATCACATCGACGCTATCGCCAAACTGTCGGTGAATCGCCTTAAGCGCTGCAATATGTTCATTACTCTTGTCACCGGAGTTTCCCACCAGGATGGTCAATTTGCCCGTCGCGGGCGCTTTTTCCAGAGTGTTCAACGCCGGGTCCATGCGGGTTGGGAAATAGAGCAGCGAGCCCGGCACCCCGGGGTTACGCTGATGAAAATAATTCAGATCGCCGCGCGTGGCAAACACGTGCCCAACGCGCTTCTGCGCCAACCGGCGCAGAAAATAAAACAGGCGAAACTTGAGGCTGCGCGACGCTTCATACAGATCGGCCCCCCAGATATGCCAGCTCACCTGGCAAGATTTTAGCCCGCCGGTCAGCAACGCTATCCACAGCGGCGCATTAAACTGCCCGTGGAAGAAAAAACGCTGCGCGCGGTCGCCGCGAGCCAGCGCAATAACCGCAGCGCTGAGCGCTTTTTTTGTGGGATAATGTTCAATGTTCAACGCAGGATACTGGCTTTGCAACGATGCATCCTGTGAGACCACCATAAAGCGTCGGGCTATTGCCCCCAGCGATGCGAGTTCGTCATTAAAATAACCCAGTACGGTGTGGTTATGGTGGGGAATATCCGACCCCAGAATATGTATTAACGGGTTCATGCTTTTCTGCGCCAGAGTAAAAATACGCCGCAACATAGGGTGAAATAGACGATATAAGTGGCCATGTAGGCCTGCGCCGCGCCCAGCGCGCCATGGTCGGGAATCAGCCAGTGGGAGAATCCGATCAACAGCGCAAACTGGCTAAGTTCCGCCAGGACATAAAAGCGCAGTGACGCTTTGGCAATCACCAGATAACCAAACACGTAAGCGCCGACTTTCAGCACATCGCCGACCAGTTGCCACGCAAACAGATCGCGCATCGCGGTAAATTTCGCCGAGAACAGCAGCCAGATAGCGACGTCGCGTAACAGCCAGACCGTTAAGCTCGCTGCGGCAACCGCCGGAAGCACAAACCTCAGCGAACGCAACACCTCACGGGTGATGTCCTGTTTGGCGGTTAAGCGCGACAGCGTAGGCAGCAGCCAGACGCTGAACGTGGCGGTAATAAATTGCAGGTAGGCATCGGAGATGGTACTCACCCCTTGCCAGATGCCGACTTCATCCCAGGAGTACCGGGCAGCCATCAGGTTTCGCATCATCACATACGCCACGGGCAGCGTAACCGACGTGATTAACGCCATCAGGGTAAACGTTGACAGTTGCCTGGCGAGGGGGCTGTTCCAGCGCGGCTTCAGGTAACCCAGGGGCACATGCTCACGCCGTTTAAGCAGCCACAACGCCGGGAAAACCACCAGCGCAGGCACCAGCGCCAGCCCTAACAATGCGCCTTCGTAGCCGCCGAGTCGATAACACAGATACCAGGCGGCGACGCCAATGATGCTGCCGATAATCAGCGAGAGCGCATTACCGCGCGCATCGCGAAAGCCTTTCAGAATCGCCAGCGTCAGGTTAGCCCAGGCAATACCCATCTGGATAAAAGCCACCAGCCGCACCACGTTCTGGTAGCGGTCGTGCCCAAACAGGCCAATGCTGACAGGCTGTGCAGCCAGCAAAAAAATGACCGCCAGCAGCGTGGAAAACCCTAATACCATCGCCGACGATGTGCCGGTAACCTGTCTTAGTTGTTCTGGATCGTCATGATGCTGGGCGACCAGCTTAGTCACGCCGTTAAAAATCCCGGCACCCGCCAGAACGCCTAATACGGTGATGAGCTGACGAAAGTTTCCTGCCTGCCCGACCCCTTCAGGGCCGAACGCCACCGCCAGCAGTTTGATCACCAGTAAACCGGCGGCAATCTTGATAAGTGTGGACGCTGCCGTCCACACTGAGGCTTTTGCAAGAGACATATCAGGCGAAGTAACTTAGCAGCGAATTAATAACCGTACGCTGGTTGAAAGGCGCCAGATTGTAGAACAGCGGCAACCGCAGCAGGCGTTCGCTTTCGCGGGTGGTGTAGCGGTCCTCGCCAAAGAATTCGCCAAATTTCTCGCCTGCCGGGCAGCTGTGTAGTGGGATGTAATGGAATACCGCCAGGATTTCCGCCTCTTTAAGCCAGGCGATCAGATTACTGCGATCGTCAATATCCCGCAGTTTGATATAAAACATATGCGCGTTATGGCTACAGAAATCCGGGATGGAGGGCAACTCAATACGTCCTGTGCGCGCCAGCGGCTCAAGGGCGTCATAATAGGTTTGCCACAGCGCCAGGCGCTGCTGGTTGATGCGATCCGCCGCCTCCAGTTGCGCCCACAAATAGGCAGCCTGGAGATCTGACATCAAATAGCTCGAGCCGATATCCCGCCAGGTATATTTATCAACCTGGCCCCGGAAGAACTGGCTGCGGTTGGTGCCTTTCTCGCGAATGATTTCCGCACGCTCAATCAGCTGCGGATCGTTAATCAGCGTCGCGCCGCCTTCGCCGCCCGCCGTGTAGTTCTTGGTTTCATGGAAACTAAAGCAGCCGATATGACCAATGGTCCCTAATGCCCGGCCTTTATAGGTGGACATCACGCCCTGCGCCGCGTCTTCCACCACGAACAGGTTATGCTTTTTCGCGATGGCCATAATGACGTCCATTTCACAGGCGACGCCCGCGTAATGCACCGGCACGATCGCGCGGGTTTTATCGGTTATCGCCGCTTCAATCAGCGTTTCGTCGATGTTCATGGTATCGGGCCGCACATCGACAAAGACGATATTCGCGCCACGCAGCACAAAGGCATTGGCGGTAGAAACGAAGGTATAGCTCGGCATGATCACTTCATCGCCGGGCTGAATATCCAACAGCAGTGCCGCCATTTCCAGCGATGCAGTGCAGGACGGCGTAAGCAATACTCTGACGCTGCCGAAGCGTTGCTCAAGCCACTGCTGGCAACGGCGGGTAAAGCCGCCATCACCACACAATTTTCCGCTGCCCATTGCAGACTGCATATAGTCAATTTCCGTTCCAACCACGGGCGGAGCATTAAATGGGATCATCTGTTCACCTGTATAGCCAGTACGCGGCGCTGTCCAGGGTAGCACCGCTTTGAATATAACGACGAATGGCGGCGCGATTACCCATTTGGGTCGCCACACGCAACACGTTTGATTGACGAATTTCACACCAGTGGCGCGCGGCATCCATCAGGATGCGCCCTGCGCCATAACCGCCCAGCAAGCCGATACGCGTCTCGCTGGCGTTGAGCTGGCGCAGCGTGACAAACCCACGGATAGCGCCGTCATCCTCGCGCAGTATCAGGCAAGTGTGATCGAAACTGCTATTGACGGCATTCTCTACCCACTGAGCGTAAAAACGCTCGCTGGCGTCAGGCTCGTACCAGGGGGCGCGAAAACGGCTCCTGGCAAACAGCGTGGCCGCCATCGTGCGCAGAGCGGGAATATCTTCTCCCCTCGCAGGCTGAAGACCGGGGTCGGTATGACCGACGCCAACATCCAGTACAAAATCGGCTTCGCCTTCTACAACCTGAAACTGCAACTGCTGCAGCGCATCCAACCAGTCTGTACGCTGCGCGGGCACTTTCGCCTGCAAGCGGGACCAGCCAGTTAACTGCGTCGCATCCAGCACCGGTGCGTCATCGCTCAGCCGGAGGAGTGCAGTATTGATGCCAAAGAATCGGCTTTCCCATTCCAGGGGATTAATACTGGCGCGGACGGGCACGAAGCAGCTCCAGTAAATAACGGCCATAGCCCGTTTTTGTCAGACGTTCTGCGGCGCGCTTCACGCCATCATCATCCAGCCAGCCGTTGCGCCAGGCGATCTCTTCCAGGCAGGCAATCTTAAACCCCTGACGCTTCTCGACAGTTTGCACGAAGGTACTGGCCTCGATCAGGCTGTCATGAGTTCCCGTATCCAGCCAGGCAAACCCACGGCCTAACAGCTCGACAGAGAGCGTGCCTTGCTCAAGATACATCTGATTAATAGAGGTTATTTCCAGTTCGCCACGCTCAGAAGGTTTGACCTTTTTTGCGTACTCGACCACTTTTTCATCATAAAAATAGAGGCCGGTTACTGCCCAGTTAGATTTAGGGTTTTTTGGCTTTTCCTCAATGGAGAGCGCACGGAAGTTGTCATCAAACTCGACTACGCCGAAGCGCTCAGGATCCATCACCTGATAACCAAACACCGTTGCCCCGCCAGTACGGGCCGAGACCTGACGTAATTTAGGGCTGAACCCTTGCCCGAAAAAGATATTGTCGCCTAATACCAGGCAGGAAGGCTGTCCGTCGAGAAATTTCTCACCAATAATAAACGCCTGAGCGAGCCCGTCGGGGCTTGGCTGCTCAGCATAGTGAAGGCTGACGCCAAAATCAGAACCGTCCCCCAGCAGTCGCTGGTAGCTGCTTAAATCCTCCGGCGTCGTGATCAATAAAATCTCACGAATCCCCGCCAGCATCAGCACGGAGAGCGGGTAGTAAATCATTGGCTTGTCATAGATGGGCAGAAGCTGCTTCGACACGCCGCGCGTGATGGGATGCAGGCGCGTCCCTGAACCACCCGCCAGAATGATCCCCTTCATATCGTCTCTCCTGATAATTAGCTCTGAAGACCCAGACGCTCGCCCTGATAACTTCCGTCCAGCACTTGTTGCCACCAGGATCGATTTTGCAAATACCAGAGCACCGTTTTACGAATACCGCTTTCAAACGATTCCTGCGGACGCCAGCCCAGTTCACGCTCGATTTTACTGGCGTCAATGGCATAACGCAGATCGTGGCCAGGGCGGTCTGCCACCCAGGTAATAAGATCCCGATATTGCACGACGCCTTGCGGTTTTTGAGGAGCCAGCTCTTCAAGCAGATCGCAAATCGTGGTGACGACATCGATGTTTTTACGTTCGTTATGACCGCCGATATTCCATGTTTCGCCAATCGCCCCCTGGGTAGCTGCCAGATAGAGCGCGCGAGCATGGTCTTCTACATAGAGCCAATCACGGATTTGCTGCCCGTCGCCATAAACCGGCAACGGCTTACCTGCCAATCCATTGAGTATCATCAGCGGGATCAGTTTTTCCGGGAAATGATAGGGGCCATAGTTATTTGAGCAATTTGTCACCAGAGTGGGCAAGCCGTAAGTGCGATGCCAGGCGCGGACCAGATGATCGCTACCGGCTTTCGACGCTGAATAAGGGCTACTGGGCGCATAGGCCGTCGTCTCGGTAAAAAAGTCTTCGCTGCTGTGAAGATCGCCGTACACCTCATCTGTCGAAATATGATGGAAACGAAAGCGCGCTTTGCCTGACGCATCCAGTGAACTCCACCAGGCGCGAGCGGCCTCAAGCAGCGTATACGTTCCCATAATATTCGTTTCGATAAAGGCCGCTGGCCCGTCAATAGAGCGATCGACATGGCTTTCCGCCGCCAGGTGCATAACGATATCTGGCCGCCAGGTCGTGAATACCCGATCAAGTTCAGCTCTGTCGACGATATCGACTTTTTCAAACGCGAAACGCGGGTTATCGGCAACCGGCGCAAGCGAAGCAAGGTTGCCGGCATAGGTCAGTTTATCCACGACAACCACGCTATCGGCGGTTTCGTTAATGATATGCCTGACGACGGCGGAGCCAATAAATCCCGCGCCGCCGGTAACCAGAATGCGTTTCATCGCCATACCCCTTTGGTATCGACGATCCACGTTTGCTGAACGTTACTGGCTTCGATCGCTTTAAACGGCGCATGATCGACCAGCATCACCAAAACGTCGGCCTGCGCCAGCGCCTCGTCAAGGTCGATCAGCTTACAGTGCGGCGCAAGGCTTGCCGGCAACTGGTGAATATTGGGTTCGACCACCAGCGTTTCGCCACTGTTCCACTGGGCGATTTGCTGGGCAATCTCCATGGCCGGGCTTTCGCGCAAATCATCAATATTGGGTTTAAACGCCAGCCCGAAGCAGGCGATTTTAAGCTCGCTGGCGCGCTTGCCGCTGGCTGTCAGGCAATCGGCCACGGTCGCTTTAACACGCTCAAGCACCCAATGGGGTTTGTAATCATTGACTTCACGGGCAGTGCGGATAAGGCGTGCCTGCTGCGGATTCTGCGCCACAATAAACCATGGATCGACCGCAATACAGTGCCCGCCAACGCCAGGGCCGGGCTGCAAAATATTGACGCGCGGGTGGCGGTTCGCCAGGCGAATCAGCTCCCACACGTTAATCTCCTGATCGGCGCAAATCAGCGACAGCTCATTGGCGAAAGCGATGTTCACATCGCGGAAGCTGTTTTCGGTCAGTTTGCACATTTCAGCGGTGCGGGCGTTCGTCACCACACACTCCCCTTCCAGGAAGATGTAATACAGTTCACTGGCGCGCGCGGAGCAGACTGCCGTCATCCCGCCGACGACGCGGTCGTTCTTAATCAATTCCACCATCACCTGGCCGGGCAGGACGCGTTCCGGACAATAAGCGATGTTGATATCCGCATCATCGCCAGCCTGTTGAGGAAAGGTGAGATCAGGGCGTAACGCCGCCAGCCACTGCGCCATTTGCTCGGTAGCGCCAACGGGCGAGGTAGACTCCAGGATCACCAGGTTGCCTTTACGCAGCACGGGGGCGATAGATTCCGCCGCAGCCTGCACGTATTTCATGTCTGGCTCATGCTCGCCTTTAAACGGCGTTGGCACGGCAATCAGAAAGGCGTCCGCTTCCTCGGGCTGGGTGGTCGCGCGTAAAAAGCCGCCCTCAACCGCCGCTTTTACTACGCTGCCTAATTCCGGTTCAACAATATGAATTTCACCCCGGTTGATGGTGTCAACCGCACGGGAGTTAATGTCGACCCCCACAACGTGCTTCTGACGCGATGCAAAGGCAGCGGCGGTTGGCAAACCAATGTATCCCAGCCCAATTACTGAAATAGTTGAAAAACTCATAGTGTTATCCGATTATTTTTTAATGCATGCAAAATGCGAGCACAGGCTTTTCCATCGCCATAGGGGTTATGGGCCTTGCTCATAATTTGGTATTCCCTCTCGTCATGCAGAAGGCGAGACACTTCCGCAACAATACGCGTGCTGTCCGTACCCACCAGACGTACCGTGCCTGCTTTAATGGCTTCCGGGCGTTCAGTGGTTTCTCGCATAACTAAGACGGGTTTACCCAGCGAGGGAGCTTCTTCCTGAATACCGCCTGAATCCGTCAGGATTAGCCAGGCACGATCCATTAACCAGACAAACGGCAAATAATCCTGCGGTTCGATCAACGTCACGTTGTCTACCTGTCCAAGAATACGGTTCACCGGCTCGCTAACATTGGGATTCAGATGCACCGGATAGACAATCTGTACATCCTGATTCTGACGGGCGATCTCCACTAACGCCTCGCAGATGTGCTCAAATCCCTGACCGAAACTTTCACGGCGGTGGCCCGTCACCAGGATCAATTTCTTATCGTCACGCAAAAAGGGATAGCGGGACGCCAGTTCGCGCTGGCGAGACGCATCCGCAAGGATAGAGTCTCGCACCGAAATCAGGGCATCGATCACCGTGTTGCCGGTGACGAAAATACGTTTATCCGCCACGTTTTCGCGCAGCAGATTGGCACGCGAGTTTTCGGTTGGCGCGAAGTGATACGACGCCAGATGGCCTGTTAACGTGCGGTTCGCCTCTTCAGGCCAGGGTGACCAGAGATCCCCGGTACGTAATCCCGCTTCAACGTGCCCAACCGGAATACGTTGATAAAACGCCGCCAGGCTGGTCGCCACGGTGGTGGTGGTATCCCCATGGACCAGCACCACATCGGGTTCAAAATCTTCGAGAACCGGTTTTAATCCCTCCAGTATCCGACAGGTTATTTCCGTTAATCCCTGCCCCGGTTTCATAATGTTGAGATCGTAATCCGGTACGATTGAAAACAAATGCAGTACCTGATCCAGCATCTCCCGGTGCTGTGCGGTTACACAGACCCTGGCATCGAAATACGGGTCTTTTGCCAGCGCATGTACCAGAGGCGCCATCTTGATGGCTTCCGGACGCGTGCCAAAAACGGTTAATACTTTCACAACGCTTCTCTTCCATTAAATCCGCGCGCAGCACTCTGCGCGCATTACAAAATGCTTATGCCGGACGACGACGGGCCAGGGCAACGCCTGCGCCAATGAGTGCACCCACTGCGCCCCACATAATCATCAGGAATGCTCTGCGCGGACTGTCGCGCTTCACCGGTTCTTCAGGCGTTCTCAGATACCGATAGGTTTGAAAACGGGGATCGAGCGAGGGGCCAACATTAAGCGTTGTAAGCATCGCCCTGTTTTGATCGTAGCTGATATCAAAGGAAGGCCCGACCGCCTGAAGATTTTCAAGGCGCGCCTGCAGTTTTGGGCGGCCCAGCATAAATAACTCAGAATCCGGTAGTTCCTCTGCAGGCACCTGGGTTTCGCTGGTAGAAATATTATGCTGCTGAGCGATTTTTAACGCTTCCTGCACGCTTTGCACTTTGCGGGTATAGATAGCTTTGGCTACGGCTTCCTGACGCTTAACTTGTGCCTTCATCTGGATAGTACGCGCAGCCCAGGCGCCTTTCAGTTCGTCATTTAAATGGCTGGCAGCACGTTCGCTGGCAAACGCCACGTACTGGCGCAGCAGGTTATTGGCATCCGGCGCGGTTTCAGCGATCAGCTTAACGCTGTCATTCAGATTGCGGGTGAAATCGCCCGGCGTGAACTGAATATTGCCGATCAGTTCATCCAACAACGCCGCATCAACTTTGCTGTTTCCGGCTTTACGCTGCTGGTAATAATCAGTCTGCAGCCAGAAATCACGGCGGGTATCCCAGGCAGCAAGCTGCATGATGAATTCTTTATATGCATCATCCATAACCGAAGGCTGCTCGACCCCGTTAGGATTCACTTTCGCATCCAGGTTACGCAGAAACTGTTGCTGCGAGTAGTAGCTACCCAACATATTTACGGTGGGCCGATCGGTGATTGCCGTCGCGCTCCACTCCTGGCGCGCGAAAATGGTGTACACCAGCGCGCCGATGATAAACAGCGCGGCAAACCCAACGATCCAGATTTTTCCCGCCCAGAACGTGCGGAACAGACCGCGCACGTCCAGTTCATTTTCAACCATCCCCTGTTGCGTGCCTGGCAATTGCTCTTTCATCACTTCCCCAGCTTCATTTGGTTAATGTCGGGTTATTGTCATTATTTCTACGCATGCGGCGCTTGATGCGTTTAATCAGACGTGCGACTTTCCACGCCCGTTTAATGCAGTACCCGTAGAGGAAAAATGCCAGCAAAAACAATGCCAACATTACCCACTCAGGAATAAAATGCGCGTATTCAGACGCGACACCAATGCCCGCCAGCAATGCAGCAGCAAGCGTAATCAGCACAAAAGCCTGTCGGGAAGTAAAACCAGCGCGCATGATCAAATGATGAATATGCTGGCGGTCAGGCGAGAAAGGGCTCATGCCGCGGCGTAAACGGCGATACATGATCGCGACCATATCCATTAACGGGATGGCGATAATCCATAGTGCCGTAACCGGGCTAATCGGATGGGTCACACCCTGAGTGGTTTCCAGCAGGATCCAGATGACGGTAAAGCCAATGAGCGTACTGCCCGCATCGCCCATGAAAACTTTATAACGGCGACCCAGTACGCCCAGATTCAACAAAATATAAGGAAGAATGGCGGCGATCATGGCGAAACACCACATCGCGAGGCTCAGTTGCCCGTCGAACCACAAAATCAGCCCCATAGCGGCAAACGACACGCAAGAAAGCCCGCCGAGCAGGCCGTCGATGCCATCAACCATATTGAAGGCGTTTATGGCAGCCCAGACCGCAAAGAGCGTAAGGAAATAACCGAACGGACCGAGCACCATTTCCCAGGAGCCGAAAATATAGCCCAGGCTGCTCATATACAGCCCGCCGAACCACATCATGACGACAGCGATAATGGCCTGAATCAGCGCACGAATTTTTACACTGATATCAAAACGATCGTCCAGCGCGCCCACCAGCACCAGAACGCCAGCGCACGACAGATACAGCGCGGCGTGGGGGATATAGTAGTCAGCGATTGCAAAAGTAAAGCAGATGCCTGCAAAGACAGAGATCCCGCCCACTAAGGGGATGAGTCCCTGGTGACGCTTGCGGAAATTGGGCTTATCCACCAATCCAATTTTTTTAGCCGCCTTGCGGGCGAAAAAAAGAAAAATGGTTGTGAATAAAAAGATACCGATTAACTCGGCACCCGAGGTAATTAAATTCACAGTGTGCGCTCTCTGCAAAAGATAAGTCCGTTGGAAGTATAACCGCGAAGTCATTGCTTCAGAAGGGCGGTTATGCGTCATCCTTGAAAGGGACTATTTATTATTCAGCAAGATAAAGATAGCCAACTCACAGAAGTCACGCGACCTTGGCAGGTAAAAAACCCTGCATCAAGAGGAAAATTCCGTATCCCAGAAACTATAATGAAAAACGCCACGACAAAGCGTGGCGTTCCCCGAGTTTTTACAACTTATGAGCGCTTCATCATGTCGAAGAAATCATCGTTTGTTTTCGTCATGGCCAGCTTGTTAATGAGGAATTCCATTGCGTCGATTTCGCCCATCGGGTGAATGATCTTACGCAGGATCCACATTTTCTGGAGCTCTTCCTGAGTGGTAAGCAGTTCTTCTTTACGGGTACCGGAGCGGTTGTAATCAATCGCCGGGAACACGCGTTTTTCAGCAATCTTACGCGACAGGTGCAGTTCCATGTTGCCTGTACCTTTAAATTCTTCGTAGATAACTTCGTCCATTTTGGAACCGGTATCGATCAGCGCAGTCGCGATGATCGTCAGGCTACCGCCCTCTTCCACGTTACGCGCAGCACCGAAGAAACGCTTCGGACGATGCAGGGCGTTGGCGTCCACACCACCGGTCAACACTTTACCGGAAGCCGGCACCACGGTGTTGTAGGCGCGCGCCAGACGGGTAATGGAGTCGAGCAGAATGATCACGTCTTTCTTGTGTTCAACCAGGCGCTTGGCCTTCTCGATAACCATCTCCGCAACCTGAACGTGGCGAGATGCCGGTTCGTCGAAGGTCGACGCAACCACTTCACCTTTCACCAGACGCTGCATTTCGGTCACTTCTTCCGGACGTTCGTCGATCAGCAAGACCATCAGCACACAGTCTGGATGGTTGTAAGCGATGCTCTGCGCGATATTCTGCAGCAGCATGGTTTTACCGGCTTTCGGCGGTGCCACGATCAGACCACGCTGGCCACGGCCAATCGGCGATGCAAGGTCCAGTACGCGCGCGGTTAAATCCTCGGTAGAACCATTGCCGCGTTCCATACGCAAACGGGAGTTCGCGTGCAACGGGGTAAGGTTTTCAAACAGGATTTTATTACGGGCGTTTTCAGGTTTGTCGTAGTTGACTTCGTTAACTTTCAGCAGCGCAAAGTAACGCTCGCCTTCTTTCGGCGGACGAATCTTACCGGAGATAGTATCCCCTGTGCGGAGGTTGAAACGGCGGATTTGGCTGGGAGAAACGTAGATGTCATCGGGACCGGCAAGGTAGGAGCTGTCTGCGGAACGGAGGAAACCAAATCCGTCCTGCAATATCTCCAGCACACCGTCGCCAAAGATATCTTCGCCACTCTTTGCGTGTTGCTTCAGGATGGCAAAAATAATGTCCTGTTTGCGCATACGGGCCAGGTTTTCCAGCCCCATATTTTCGCCGAGAGTAATCAGCTCAGAAACCGGCGTATTCTTTAATTCGGTAAGATTCATAATGGTGGGTTCTTAAACTCGGGGTAAATCTCGAACTTAATGTTGTGAATGGTATGGCAGGAACATCCATGCCTGTTAACGGCCTTCATCTCATGTCTGTTCGTGGCCTGGTTGCAGGAAAGAACGCAGAACTGAAACGACAAGACGGAATGAATGATGAGCCCGGATAATAATCACTTCACGCGGGCTTAAAGGCGGTCTGTCTTTTAGCACCGGGAAGTATTGGGTATTACAAGATTTAAACTATAAGGCAAGTTCAAACAGCAGTTGATAAACAACTTAGCACGACTATCGCCGGGCGTCCAGCGGTCCGAAATTTTTCGGACCCTGCACGCGCCGGCTAAGAGGCGATTACGCCAGGTTAGCGTCCAGAAACTCTTTCAGCTGACCTTTAGACAACGCACCCACTTTGGTCGCTGCCACTTCGCCGTTTTTGAACAGCAGCAGCGTAGGGATACCGCGGATACCGTATTTCGGCGCCGTGCCCGGGTTTTGGTCAATGTTCAGCTTGGCAATGGTCAATTTGCCCTGATATTCATCAGCGATTTCATCCAGAATCGGCGCAATCATTTTACAAGGGCCGCACCACTCTGCCCAGAAATCAACAAGAATCAACCCGTCCGCTTTTAGTACATCCGTGTCAAAACTGTCATCGGTCAGGTGAATAATTTTATCGCTCATGTTTTACTCCACAAGATTAAGTCTGGCATGTTGGTGTAGCATTAACCAACTTAGGTTGACTTTATTTCACCCGGTTTATTTGAACGGATGTGCTTTCGTAAAGCAATAGTAAACTGATATTCTACCACACTATGAGCAAAACACATTTGACAGAACAGAAGTTTGCCGACTTCGCCCTGCACCCCGCGGTGATTGAAGCCCTTGAAAAGAAAGGGTTTCATAATTGCACCCCGATTCAGGCACTTGCACTTCCCCTGACGCTGGCGGGACGTGATGTTGCAGGACAGGCGCAAACAGGTACCGGCAAAACGATGGCGTTTTTAACGTCAACGTTTCATTACCTCCTTTCTAACCCGGCGATCGAAAACCGCCAGGTGAATCAGCCGCGCGCGATTATTATGGCGCCGACGCGTGAACTCGCCGTCCAGATTCACTCTGATGCAGAACCGCTTGCCCAGGCCACCGGCCTGAAAATTGGCCTGGCCTACGGCGGCGACGGTTACGATAAACAGCTTAAAGTGCTGGAAAGCGGCGTTGATATTCTGATCGGCACCACCGGTCGCTTAATCGACTACGCCAAGCAGAACCACATTAATCTGGGTGCTATCCAGGTTGTGGTGCTTGATGAAGCGGATCGCATGTACGATCTCGGCTTTATTAAGGACATTCGTTGGTTGTTCCGTCGCATGCCGCCGGTGACCCAGCGTCTGAATATGCTGTTTTCTGCCACCCTGTCTTATCGCGTGCGTGAACTGGCTTTCGAGCAGATGAACAACGCGGAATATGTGGAAGTCGAACCGGAACAGAAAACCGGCCACCGCATAAAAGAAGAACTTTTCTATCCGTCCAACGAAGAAAAGATGCGTCTGCTACAGACCCTTATTGAAGAAGAGTGGCCGGATCGCGCCATTATTTTCGCCAATACCAAACATCGCTGTGAAGATATTTGGGGTCATCTGGCCGCTGATGGTCATCGCGTCGGGCTATTAACCGGCGACGTGGCGCAGAAAAAACGTCTGCGTATTCTTGAAGAATTCACCCGTGGCGATCTGGATATTCTGGTCGCAACCGACGTTGCGGCGCGTGGCTTACACATCCCTGCGGTAACCCATGTGTTCAACTACGACCTGCCGGACGACTGCGAAGATTACGTTCACCGTATTGGCCGTACCGGACGCGCAGGCGCCAGCGGGCACTCCATCAGCCTGGCTTGTGAAGAGTATGCGTTGAACCTTCCGGCCATCGAAAGCTACATCGGCCATTCGATTCCGGTGAGCAAATACAACCCTGATGCGCTGTTGAGCCAACTGCCGCCGCCGAAGCGCCTGACCCGCGTTCGCTCCGGCAATGGCCCACGTCGCACCGGCGGCGCACCCCGAAACCGTCGCCGCACAGGTTAAGTCAGATGCCATCCGCCGCCTCGCTGTATGCAGCTATAGATCTCGGTTCGAATAGTTTTCATATGCTGGTAGTGCGTGAGGTGGCGGGCAGTATCCAGACCCTCACGCGCATCAAACGCAAAGTCCGTCTCGCGGCGGGCTTAAACAGTGACAACTCCCTTTCGCATGATGCCATGGAACGCGGCTGGCAATGCCTGCGGCTGTTCGCCGAACGTTTACAGGATATTCCTTCCATTCAGGTACGCGCCGTTGCCACCGCCACGCTGCGTCTCGCGGTTAACTCCGCCGAATTCATCGAGAAAGCGCAGCAAATTTTAGGCTGTCCGGTCCAGGTGATCAGCGGCGAAGAAGAAGCGCGGCTGATTTACCAGGGCGTGGCGCATACCACGGGCGGGGCGGATCGTAGGCTGGTGGTGGATATTGGCGGCGCCAGCACCGAACTAGTCACCGGCACCGGCGCGCAGGCAACATCGCTGTTCAGCCTGTCGATGGGTTGCGTCACCTGGCTTGAGCGGTTTTTCACCGATCGCAGCCTGACTAAAGAGAATTTCGAAGCTGCCCAGCAGGCCGCCAGCGCCGTGTTACAGCCGGTTATCGGCGAGTTGCGAAAACACGGCTGGCAAACGTGTGTTGGGGCCTCCGGCACCGTTCAGGCATTGCAGGAAATCATGATGGCGCAGGGCATGGACGAGCGCATCACGCTTGCCAAGCTCGAACAGCTGAAACAGCGCGCCATCCACTGTGGGCGTCTGGAAGAGCTGGAAATCGAAGGGCTAACGCTTGAGCGCGCGCTGGTATTTCCCAGCGGCCTCGCCATTCTGATCGCCATCTTTAAAGAGCTGAATATTGAGTGCATGACGCTGGCGGGCGGTGCGCTACGCGAAGGGCTGGTCTACGGCATGCTGCATCTGTCGGTGGATCAGGATATTCGCAGCCGCACGCTGCGTAATATTCAGCGCCGGTTTCTGGTGGATACCGAACAGGCACAGCGCGTGTCCCATCTGGCGGAAAAATTCGTCGCTCAGACGGCGAATGCCTGGCAACTGGATGAACGCAGCAAAGCGATGCTGCATGCCGCCGCGCAACTGCATGAAATTGGCCTGAGCGTTGATTTTAAACAGGCGCCGCTGCATGCCGCATGGCTGGTGAGCAACCTTGATTTGCCCGGCTTCACCCCGGCGCAGAAAAAGCTGTTGTCCACGCTGCTGTTGAATCAAACCAGCCCGGTGGATCTGTCGTCGTTGCACCAGCAAAATGCCGTGCCGCCGCGCGTGGCTGAGCAGCTGTGCCGCCTGCTGCGGCTGTCGATTATGTTCGCCAGCCGCCGCCGCGACGATACACTGCCGACGGTGGATCTGGCCGCGCAGGGCGATACACTCACCCTGACCCTGCCGGAAAACTGGCTAGCCAGCCATCCGCTTGCCGCCGAATCGCTGGAGCAGGAACAGCTCTGGCAGAGTTACGTTCACTGGCCGTTAGAAATCAATTAATCGTCAGCGCCCTTAATCGGGCGCTTACGCGTTTTTCTCGCCGCGCGCTTTCGCCATCATCGCTTTCAGATTCGCCAGATGACCTTGCCCTTTCTGCATCCGCTCCTGAGGTGAGACCACTTTACGCTCCTGCTCCCACAGCACATCGTCCTGCGGCAGCTCCAGCAGAAAACGGCTCGGTTCCGGGCGTACCAGCTCGCCGTACTGGCGACGCTCTTTGCACAGGGTAAACGTCAGTTCTTTCTGGGCACGGGTGATGCCGACATAAGCAAGACGGCGCTCCTCATCGACGTTATCTTCATCAATACTGCTCTGATGCGGCAACAGCCCCTCTTCCATGCCCACTAAAAAGACATACGGGAATTCCAGACCTTTTGAGGCATGCAGGGTCATCAGCTGGACCTGATCGAGATCCTCTTCGCTTTCGCCGCGTTCCATCATGTCGCGCAGAGTGAAACGGGTGACTACCTGAGTCAGCGTCATCGGCTCCTCAAGCTCCGAACCCTCCAGCATTTCCGTCATCCAGCTAAACAGCTGGTTAACGTTCTTCATCCGCATTTCGGCGGCTTTCTGGCTCGGCGAGGTTTCGTAAAGCCAGGATTCATAATCAATCCCGTGGATCAGATCGCGCACCGCCGCCACCGGCTCGCGTTCCGCCAGACGCGCCACCTCGCCCAGCCAGTGGGTGAAGCGGGTTAAGGATTCATAACCGCGCCCGGTAAGGGTCTGGCTCAGTCCCATATCGAAGCTGGCGGTGAAAAGACTTTTGTTGCGCTGATTGGCCCATTCGCCCAGCTTTTGCAGTGTGGCAGGGCCGATTTCCCGGCGTGGCGTATTCACAATGCGCATAAACGCGCTGTCGTCGTCCGGGTTAGTGAGTACCCGCAAATAGGCTAGCAAGTCCTTAATTTCCGGACGAGAGAAGAACGAGGTACCGCCGGAAATGCGATACGGAATGCGGTTTTGCATCAGCAATTTTTCGAACACCCGGGACTGGTGGTTGCCACGGTACAGGATGGCGTAATCCTTATACTGGGTTTTATTAATAAAATGATGGGCGATAAGCTCCCCCGCCACCCGTTCCGCTTCATGCTCTTCGTGATTTGCAGAAAGCACTTTTAATTCAGCCCCGTAGCCCAACTCAGAGAACAGTTTTTTCTCAAACACGTGCGGGTTATTCGCGATCAGGATATTCGCCGCTTTCAGGATGCGCCCGGATGAGCGGTAGTTTTGTTCCAGCTTAATCACCTGTAGCGCCGGGAAATCTTTGCTGAGCAGCACCAGGTTCTGCGGACGCGCGCCGCGCCAGGAGTAGATGGACTGATCGTCATCACCTACCACGGTAAACCGCGCCCGCGCGCCTACCAGCAGCTTCACCATTTCATACTGACTGGTGTTGGTATCCTGGTATTCATCCACCAGCAAATAGCGGATGCGGTTCTGCCAGCGCTCGCGCACTTCTTCATTACGCTGTAAAAGCAGAGTCGGCAGCAGGATCAGATCGTCAAAATCGAGCACGTTACAGGCTTTGAGATGGGCATCATACAAGCTATAGCAATGAGCAAAAATGCGGTCACGTTCGCCTTTGGCCTGCGCCGCTGCCTGGGCCGGGTTAAGCAGGTCGTTTTTCCAGTTCGAAATGGTGGACAACAACTGCTGGTACAGCGCTTTATCGTTCTCCACCAGCCCGTCGGTGAGTTCCTTGATCAGCGCCAGCTGGTCGGTATCGTCGAACAACGAGAAGTTGGCCTTCATGCCCAGGGCTTTGTATTCACGTTTAATAATTTCCAGCCCCAGGGTATGGAAAGTGGAGATCATCAGTCCGCGCGCCTCTTTGCGCCCCAGGGTTTGCGCCACGCGCTCTTTCATTTCGCGCGCCGCTTTGTTGGTAAAGGTCACTGCCGCGATATGTTTGGCCTGATAACCGCAGCCGCGGATCAGGTGGGCGATCTTATTGGTGATCACGCGTGTCTTTCCGGAGCCAGCGCCCGCCAGCACCAGGCAGGGGCCGGTGACGAATTCGACAGCGTGTTGTTGACCGGGGTTTAAACGCATGATAGTTGCTCAATCTTCGAACGGGGGAGGGATTGTAGCAAAAGCGGAACGAGGAATTAACGGCAATCCAGTCAGGGAATAGTAAAGTGAAGACAAGCGAATGACTTCCCGGAGATTAATTATGGCAAGAACCGCAGCGGCGCTGCATATCCTCGTCAGGACCGAAAAGCTGGCGCTGGAGATCATGCAAAAACTCGAGCGCGGCGTCAGTTTTGATACCCTGGCGAAACGCTACTCCAGCTGTCCCTCCGGGCGCAACGGCGGCAATCTGGGCGAGTTCAGTAAAGGCGCGATGGTTGCCCCCTTTGACCAGGCGGTGTTCAGCTGCCCGCTGTTGAAACCGTTCGGGCCGGTGAAAACAAAATTCGGCTATCACATCATTAAGGTGTTGTATCGCCATTAAGGATCGCTACTATAGCCGCCGTAATCCCTATGACTTAAGGCACCCACATGGCTAAAACAGCAGCAGCACTGCACATTCTGGTTAAAGAAGAAAAACTGGCTCTGGATCTGCTGGAGCAGATTAAAAACGGCGGCGATTTTGAAAAGCTGGCGAAGAAGCACTCCATTTGCCCGTCAGGCAAAAAAGGCGGCCATTTAGGCGAGTTCCGCCAGGGCCAGATGGTCCCGGCATTCGATAAAGTGGTGTTCTCCTGCCCGGTGCTGGAGCCGACCGGCCCGCTGCACACGCAGTTCGGTTATCACATCATCAAGGTGCTGTACCGTAACTAATAAAAAAGCCCGGTGGAAATTTCACCGGGCTTTTTTATATGGAAAGATTCCTCTGTGGATTTCAACTTGCCAGCAAGCGGCAAGTTGAAAGACGACGAGGAATTAGCCTGCAACGGCGATGCGTTTCATATCCGTCATATACCCGCGCAGTTTCTGGCCTACCGCTTCAATCGCATGGCTGCGGATCGCGTCATTCACGTCACGCAGTTGCGCGTTATCCACCGCGCTGCCTTCTACCGCTTTGCCCAGATCACCCGGCTGCAGCGTGGTCATAAATTCTTTCAGCAACGGCACGCAGGCGTAAGAGAACAGGTAGTTACCGTACTCAGCGGTATCGGAGATGACGACGTTCATTTCATACAGACGCTTACGGGCGATGGTATTCGCGATCAGCGGCAACTCGTGCAGTGATTCATAGTATGCAGACTCTTCGATAATGCCGGAATCCACCATGGTTTCAAACGCCAGCTCAACACCCGCTTTCACCATCGCGATCATCAGCACGCCTTTATCGAAGTACTCCTGCTCGCTGATTTTGCCTTCGTACTGCGGCGCGGTTTCGAAGGCAGTTTTGCCGGTCTCTTCACGCCAGGTCAGCAGATTCTTATCGTCGTTGGCCCAGTCCGCCATCATGCCGGAGGAGAACTCGCCGGAGATGATGTCGTCCATGTGTTTCTGAAACAGCGGCGCCATAATTTCTTTCAGCTGTTCAGACAGCGCATAAGCGCGCAGTTTCGCCGGGTTAGACAGGCGATCCATCATCAGGGTGATACCGCCCTGCTTCAGCGCTTCGGTGATGGTTTCCCAGCCGAACTGAATCAGTTTTTCAGCGTATGCCGGGTCGGTGCCTTCTTCCACCAGCTTGTCAAAGCACAGCAGAGAGCCAGCCTGCAGCATACCGCACAGAATGGTCTGCTCGCCCATCAGGTCAGATTTCACTTCCGCTACGAAGGAGGATTCCAGCACGCCCGCGCGGTGACCGCCGGTGGCCGCAGCCCAGGCTTTAGCAATTGCCATGCCTTCGCCTTTCGGATCGTTTTCCGGGTGAACCGCGATAAGCGTCGGTACGCCGAAACCCCGTTTGTACTCTTCACGGACTTCGGTGCCCGGGCACTTCGGCGCAACCATCACCACGGTGATGTCTTTACGGATCTGCTCGCCCACTTCAACGATGTTGAAACCGTGAGAGTAGCCCAGCGCCGCGCCGTCTTTCATCAGCGGCTGAACGGAACGCACTACGTCGGAGTGTTGTTTGTCCGGCGTCAGGTTAACGACCAGGTCCGCCTGCGGGATCAGCTCTTCATAAGTGCCTACCGCAAAACCGTTTTCAGTGGCTTTACGCCATGAAGCGCGTTTTTCCGCGATAGCTTCTTTACGCAGGGCGTAGGCGATATTCAGACCGGAGTCGCGCATGTTCAGGCCCTGGTTGAGACCCTGCGCGCCACAACCGACGATGACCACTTTTTTACCCTGAAGATAGCTTGCGCCATCGGCAAATTCGTCGCGGCCCATAAAGCGACATTTACCCAGTTGCGCCAGCTGCTGGCGCAGGTTCAGTGTGTTGAAATAGTTAGCCATGATGAAACCTCGTGATGTTGTGGTGCTTATTGTTCGGTTCGCTATCGAGCGAGAATGTACCCACATTACAACAGGAAATTTATTGCGGAAATTGATATATTCACAACGTCACATTGCAATTTCTGCAACGTCAAACCGGGAGTGCCGCCTGTGGATTTACGCGATCTTAAAACCTTCCTGCATCTGGCGGAAAACCGCCATTTTGGACGCAGCGCGCGGGCGATGCACGTCAGCCCTTCCACGCTCTCCCGGCAGATCCAGCGGCTGGAAGAGGATCTCGGCCAGGCGCTGTTTGTGCGCGATAACCGTACGGTGACGTTAACCGAAGCCGGAGAATCGCTGCGCGTCTTCGCCCAGCAGACGCTGCTGCAGTACCAGCAACTGCGCCACACTATCGATCAGCAAGGTCCGTCGCTCTCCGGCGAGCTGCATATTTTCTGCTCGGTCACCGCCGCGTATAGCCATCTGCCGCCGATCCTGGACCTCTTTCGCGCCGAACATCCTTCTGTGGAAATTAAGCTCACCACCGGCGATGCCGCCGACGCGATGGAAAAAGTGGTCACGGGCGAAGCAGATTTAGCGATTGCCGGCAAGCCGGAAACCTTGCCCGCCGCGGTGGCGTTCTCCATGCTGGAAAATCTGGCAGTGGTGCTGATCGCTCCGGCGCTGCCCTGCCCGGTGCGCAACCAGGTGTCGGTAGATGATCCCGACTGGTCGACGGTGCCGTTTATTATGGCCGATCAGGGGCCGGTGCGCCGCCGCATCGAACTCTGGTTCCGCCGTCAGAAAATCAGCAATCCGTCGATTTATGCCACCGTCGGCGGGCATGAAGCGATGGTGTCAATGGTGGCGCTCGGCTGCGGCGTGGCGCTGCTCCCGGAAGTGGTTTTAGAAAACAGCCCGGAACCGGTGCGTAACCGCGTGATGATTCTGGAACGTAGCGACGAGAAAACGCCGTTTGAGCTTGGCGTCTGCGCACAAAAAAAGCGGCTGCATGAGCCGCTTATTGATGCATTCTGGACGCTATTGCCGAATCACTAACCCGCCAGGAAGAAACGGAAAGCCGGGTTATTTGATTCATCGTGGCAGTCATAGCCCAGTTCATTGAGCCGGGTTTCGAAATCCGGCTCGTGATCGCCCAGCTCAAACGCGGCCAGCACGCGGCCATAGTCGGTGCCGTGGCTGCGGTAGTGAAACAGCGAAATATTCCAGTGGGTGCCGAGGGTTTGTAAGAACTTCAGCAACGCGCCCGGCGATTCCGGGAATTCAAAACTGTATAGCCGCTCATGAAGCGGGCGCGATGGCCGTCCGCCGACCATGTAGCGCACGTGCAGTTTCGCCATTTCATCATCAGAGAGATCCACGACGGCATAGCCGCCGTCAGCCAGCATAGCGAGGATCTCTTTGCGCTCTTCCAGGCCGCGATTCAGGCGCACGCCCACGAAAATGCAGGCGTCTCTGGCATCCGCGAAACGGTAGTTAAACTCCGTAACCGAACGGCCACCCAGCAGTTGGCAGAATTTCAGGAAGCTGCCCTTCTCTTCCGGAATCGTCACCGCCAGCAGGGCTTCGCGCTGTTCGCCCAGCTCACAGCGTTCGGAAACGTAGCGCAAGCCGTGGAAGTTGACGTTCGCGCCAGACAGCACGTGCGCCAGACGCTCGCCGTGAATGTTGTGCTGCTGGATATACTTTTTCATGCCCGCCAGCGCCAGCGCGCCAGACGGCTCCGCCACAGCGCGCACGTCCTCAAACAGGTCTTTCATCGCCGCGCAGATCGCGTCGCTGTCTACCGTCACGATGTCATCCAGATACGCCTGGCAGACCCGGAAGGTTTCATCGCCGATGCGCTTCACCGCCACGCCTTCGGCGAACAGCCCAACCCGCGGCAAATCGACCGGCTTACCGGCATCCAGCGCAGCTTTCAGGCAGGCGGAGTCTTCCGCTTCCACCGCGATCACTTTGATCTGCGGCATCAGTTGTTTGATCAACACCGCCACGCCCGCCGCCAGGCCGCCGCCGCCCACCGGAACAAATACCCGGTCAATATGCGCGTCCTGCTGGAGCAGCTCCAGCGCCAGCGTGCCCTGCCCGGCGATGACTGCCGGATGGTCGAACGGCGGCACATAGGTGAATCCCTGCTGGGTAGACAACTCAATCGCTTTGGCTTTGGCTTCGTCGAAATTCGCGCCGTGCAGCAGCACTTCACCGCCGAAACCGCGCACCGCGTCCACTTTAATATCCGCAGTGCTCACCGGCATCACAATCAGCGACTTTAGCCCCAGACGTGACGAGGAGAGCGCGACGCCCTGGGCATGGTTGCCAGCAGATGCCGTGACCACGCCGCGAGATTTCTGCTCGTCGGTAAGATTCGCCATCATGGCGTACGCGCCGCGCAGCTTAAAGCTGTGAACCGGCTGGCGGTCTTCCCGCTTCACCAGAATCACGTTGCCCAGCCGGGATGACAGTTTTTCCATCTTTTGCAACGGGGTAACCTGCGCCACTTCATAAACCGGCGAACGTAGCACCGCGCGTAGATACTCCGCCCCGCAGGGGGCGGCAGGTAGGGGTTGGACGTCAGCCATGATTAGCCCCCGAGTTTTGATTTATCGCGCACCGCGCCTTTATCCGCGCTGGTGGCCAGGCTTGCGTAGGCACGCAGGGCGAAGGAAACCTGACGTTCGCGGTTACGCGGCGTCCAGGCCTGCTCGCCGCGCGCTTCCTGGGCTTCACGGCGGGCAGCCAGATCGCGGTCGCTGACCTGCAACTGGATATCGCGGTTCGGGATGTCGATGGCAATCAGATCGCCGTCTTCAATCAGGCCGATCGCACCGCCGCTGGCCGCTTCCGGGGAAACGTGGCCGATAGACAGCCCGGACGTCCCACCCGAAAAACGCCCATCGGTGATCAGCGCACAGGCTTTGCCGAGACCCATGGATTTCAGGAAGGTGGTCGGATAGAGCATCTCCTGCATACCCGGCCCGCCTTTCGGCCCTTCGTAGCGGATAACGACCACGTCGCCCGCCACCACTTTGCCGCCGAGGATCGCTTCTACCGCGTCATCCTGGCTTTCATAAACTTTTGCCGGGCCGGTGAATTTGAGGATGCTGTCGTCCACGCCTGCGGTTTTCACGATGCAGCCGTTTTCAGCAAAGTTGCCGTACAGCACCGCCAGACCGCCGTCCTGGCTATAGGCGTGCTCCAGCGACCGGATGCAGCCGTCCTGACGGTCGGTATCCAGTGAATCCCAACGGCAGGACTGGGAGAACGCCTGGGTGGTGCGGATGCCCGCCGGACCTGCGGAGAACATGCTTTTTACCGCATCGTCTTTGGTCAGCATGATGTCGTAGCGATCGAGGGTTTCCGGCAGGGTCAGCCCCAGTACGTTAAAGACGTCGCGATTCAACAGGCCGGCGCGGTCGAGTTCACCCAGGATCCCCAGCACGCCACCCGCACGGTGTACGTCTTCCATATGGTATTTCTGTGTACTCGGCGCGACCTTACACAGCTGCGGCACTTTGCGCGACAGCTTATCGATATCGCTCATGGTGAAGTCAATTTCGGCTTCCTGCGCCGCCGCCAGCAGGTGCAGTACCGTGTTAGTGGAGCCGCCCATGGCGATATCCAGCGTCATGGCGTTTTCAAATGCGGCTTTGTTGGCGATGTTGCGCGGCAGCGCGCGGGCATCGTCCTGCTCGTAATAGCGTTTGGTTAATTCAACGATGCGTTTACCGGCGCTCAGGAACAGCTCTTTGCGATCGGAGTGGGTCGCCAGCAGCGAGCCGTTGCCCGGTTGCGACAGGCCCAGCGCCTCGGTCAGGCAGTTCATGGAGTTAGCGGTGAACATACCGGAACAGGAGCCGCAGGTCGGGCACGCCGAGCGCTCAACCTGCTCGCTCTGTTCGTTGCTGACTTTCGGGTCTGCGCCCTGGATCATGGCGTCGACCAGATCCAGCTTGATGATTTTGTCGGAGAGCTTGGTTTTACCCGCTTCCATCGGCCCGCCGGAAACGAAGATCACCGGGATATTCAGGCGCAGCGAGGCCATCAGC
Organism: Atlantibacter hermannii; assembly: GCF_009907385.1. Lineage (GTDB taxonomy): Bacteria > Pseudomonadota > Gammaproteobacteria > Enterobacterales > Enterobacteriaceae > Atlantibacter > Atlantibacter hermannii_A. The sequence continues at coordinate 6,936 of NZ_JAAATR010000010.1, read as the reverse complement.
ATCCCCGGGGTGATTTTATCGCAGTTGGAAATGCACACCATCGCATCGGCACAGTGAGCATTCACCATGTACTCCACCGAGTCGGCAATCAGTTCGCGGGACGGCAGTGAATAAAGCATGCCGCCGTGGCCCATGGCGATGCCATCATCCACGGCAATGGTATTAAACTCTTTTGCTACGCCGCCTGCGGCTTCGATTTGCTCGGCAACCAGTTTGCCTAAATCGCGCAGGTGCACGTGGCCCGGCACGAACTGGGTAAACGAGTTCACCACCGCGATAATCGGCTTACCGAAGTCAGCGTCGGTCATGCCGGTGGCGCGCCATAATGCGCGGGCACCCGCCATATTGCGGCCATGGGTGGTGGTGGCGGAACGGTACTTAGGCATGCTTTAGTTACTCCCATCTGTGTCTGTTAAATGGGACGGTGCAAGCCGTCCCATTTTTTTATGAATTTACCTGATCCAACCAGCCCCATTTATCTTCGGTTTCACCGGTGAAGAGGCCAAAGAATGCTTGCTGAATACGTTTGGTCACCGGGCCGCAGCGGCCTTCGCCGACCTGGATGCCGTCCACGCTGCGTACCGGCGTGATTTCGGCAGCGGTGCCGGACATGAAGACTTCATCGGCCAGGTATAGCGATTCGCGGGATAGCACCTGCTCGCGCACTTCGATACCCAGATCTTGCGCCAGCTTGATGATCGCATCACGGGTGATGCCCGGCAGCGCAGAAGAGGTGAACGGCGGAGTAAACAGAATGCCGTCTTTTACTTCAAACAGGTTTTCGCCTGCGCCTTCGGAGATATATCCATTCACATCCAGCGCGATACCTTCCTGATAACCGTGGCGACGCGCTTCGCTGCCGACCAGCAGAGAGGAAAGATAGTTGCCGCCCGCTTTCGCGGCGGTCGGGATGGTGTTCGGCGCAACGCGGTTCCAGGAAGAGACCATCGCGTCGATACCCTGCTCCAGGGCTTCAGCGCCCAGATACGCGCCCCACGGGAACGCGGCGATAATTACGTCGGTGGTGTAGCCCGGAGGCGGGTTCACCCCCATACCCACATCGCCAACAAACACCAGCGGACGAATGTAAGCACTGACCAGATTGTTTTTGCGGATCACCTGGCGGCACGCTTCCATCAGCTCGTCCACGCTCTGCGTGACCGGAAAGCGATAGATTTTTGCCGAGTCACGCAGACGCTGCATGTGCTCGCGATGACGAAAAACTACCGGGCCTTTATGGGAGTCGTAGCAACGGATGCCTTCAAAGACTGACGTACCATAGTGCAGCGCGTGAGACATTACGTGAACCTTCGCCTCGCCCCACGGAACCATCTCACCGTTGAACCAGATATAATCAGCTTTCTTCGTCGTCATTTTTGTTCCTTTGCGCTTATGCGCGAATTTGTTGTGATAATGAGTGATGTGTTTCTTGTTGGATCTCGACGTAAGCGACATCGACCAGCTTACTAAGCTGACTAAACAGTAATTCGACTGGGCGAAGGCTGGCAACGGTCAATTCAATATTTATATTTTCGGCGTTGCCTGCCGTCGCCATGTTCATTGCGCAGATCTCGAAACCGCGATGGCGAACCACGCGGATCACGCGCTCCAGCGTCTCTGGACGAAAACGCGCCTGTACCGCCAGTTGATGTTGCATCATGATAATTTCTCCAGCATTTGTGAGTTACTGGCACCCGGCGGTACCAGCGGCCAGACGTTTTCCAGTTCATCGATTGAGACGTGAAGCAGATACGGCCCTTCGCTGGTCAACATTTCGTTAAGCGCGGCCTCTACCTGGTCTTTGCGGGTGATATGCTGGCCAGCAATGCCGAAGGCACGGGCCAACATCAAAAAATCGGGATTATCGGTCAGGGTGGTTTCACTGTAACGCTCGGCGAAGAACAACTGCTGCCACTGGCGAACCATGCCTAAACGCTGGTTATCCAGTAACACGATTTTCAACGGCAGCTGCTTTCGCTTCACTGTGCCCAGCTCCTGAACGTTCATCATGAACGATCCGTCACCCGATACGCAGATCACCATATCGTCAGGACGCGCCACCTGCGCGCCGACTGCAGCCGGCAAGCCGAATCCCATCGTGCCCAGACCACTTGAAGTGATGAAATTTTCCGGGCGGCTAAAGGACATATGCTGCGCGGCCCACATCTGGTGCTGACCGACGTCGGTGGTGACTACGCAGTCATGTGGTTTGCGCTCGGAGAGTTGTTTTAACAGCAGCGGCGCGTAGATGGCCTCGCCGGGATGATCGTAACGCCAGGCATGCTCCGCGCACAGCGCACTGACCTCTTCACGCCAGGCATCAATAGCTAACGGTTTTTGCAAAGCAGGCAGTAAGTGATTCAGCGAGCCCTGCAAAGCGACATGCGCCTGGCGCAGTTTGTTCATTTCCGCCGGGTCGATATCCATATGGATGACCTTCGCGTGCGGCGCAAAGGTGTTCAGTTTGCCGGTCACGCGATCATCGAAACGCGCACCTATGGCGATCAGCAGGTCACACTCCTGCACGGCAAGATTGGCCGCTTTAGTGCCGTGCATGCCCAGCATGCCTACATAGCCCGGATAATCGGCAGGCACCGCGCCGAGGCCTTTCAGCGTGACGGTGGCAGGCATTGCGGTGACAGCTAAAAATTCGCGTAACGCGGGAACGGCCTGCGCCATCCCGACCCCACCGCCCACATAAACCATCGGCTTTTTCGCCTGGTGCAACATGGCGCGCGCCTGTTCCAGTTCGGCATAAGGCAATTCAAAGGTGTCTTCAACCGTTGCCAGGTAGGGCTCGAGATCGCCGCTTGCGATTTGAATGTCTTTAGGGATATCAACCAGAACCGGGCCCGGGCGGCCTGAATTCGCGATTTCAAAGGCTTCAGCGATGACGTGAGGCAACGCTTCTAAGGATTCAACAAGGAAGCTGTGCTTGGTGCATGCCAGTGAAAGACCCAGCACATCTACCTCCTGAAACGCGTCGGTGCCAATCAGCGGGGAAGCGACCTGCCCGGTGATGGCCACAACGGGTACGGAATCCAGTAACGCATCCGCTAAACCGGTGATTAAGTTAGTCGCGCCAGGGCCAGAGGTGGCGATGCAAACGCCTGTTTTACCGGTTGAACGCGCATAGCCGATAGCGGCCATGGCGGCACCCTGCTCGTGGCGGCACAGTAAATGCTCGACGCCTCCGTCATATAACGCATCGTACACGGGCATTATCGCGCCACCGGGGTAGCCGAAAACCGTATCCACTCCCTGAGCCCGCAAAGCATGTACCACCCACTGAGCACCGTTCATAGTTATTCTTCCGTCGCAGAATGAGGCAAACAGGATTTTATGCTAGAACACATCATTTACCCCTCATCACTTTTCGTTAGCTAATAAAAAACCCCCGGACCTTTCGGTGCGGGGGTTCTCGTTGATTCAGGCTTGATTTTTAAGCCTTTCTTTCTCCAAGTGCAGCCCCGCACGGTGGGATAATAATCACCACCACGCTAATCACGACCAGGCTAATCACTCGTAGAAGGGCTGTCATTTTGGTTATTTCTTACATCGTAATCGAAGGAATACCTAAAGAGTTACCATAGAGCGGGCTCAACATACAACAAATTTTTACAGTCCTTTTTTTTACTTTTGCCTGGCATTATCAATAAGTATTTGTTTTTGATTATTAATATCCCAGATGAATTTTTTTCAGTAATGGCACATTCCGCACAGTATTTCGTCGGTTTTTGATTCTGCGGCTTCTCTTCCGCATTCAATGTCAAATATGAAAACTGCATAGAAATCCTGGAATGGCGCGCGTAAATTCAACCATCACGATTTTTACTCTTCCAGGCTGACTGACAAAATCTTCTCAATGGAGGGGTTATGTCGTTATCAGTTATCTATACACGTGCAGCATTAGGCGTCACCGCCCCGCTGGTGACGGTTGAAGTTCATATCAGCCAGGGATTGCCTGGACTCACCATTGTTGGGCTGCCGGAAACCACCGTGAAAGAGGCCAGAGATCGCGTGCGTAGCGCCTTGATCAACAGTGGTTACACTTTTCCGGCACGTAAGATCACTATCAACCTGGCCCCGGCAGATTTACCCAAGCAAGGGGGGCGATATGATTTACCTATTGCTATCGCGCTGTTGGCGGCGTCTGAGCAGCTTAACGCCCAAAACCTGACATGTTACGAGTTTGTTGGTGAACTCGCGCTTACAGGCGCGCTGAGAGGCGTTCCCGGCGCGATCTGTGCCGCAATGGAAGCGTTAAGCGCTGGCAGGAAGATTATTGTCTCACAGGATAATGCTGAGGAAGTCGGTCTGATTCAGGAAGAAGGCTGTTTGCTCGCTCAACATTTACAACAGGTATGTGCTTTTCTGGAGGGCAAGACTGAACTGGAGCCTCCTCATACAGTAGCCGTCGCTGCGCCATTGATAACAGATGATCTTAGTGAAGTCGTCGGTCAGCAGCAGGGTAAACGCGCATTAGAGATCACTGCTGCTGGCGGGCATAACTTACTATTTATCGGCCCTCCCGGCACAGGTAAAACCATGCTGGCCAGCCGACTTAATGGCTTACTGCCGATATTAAGCGATCGGGAGGCGCTGGAGAGCGCGGCCATCCATAGTCTGGTCAACCCGTTGACGATCCACCAACAGTGGCGTCAGCGTCCATTCCGGGCTCCTCATCACAGCGCATCGTTAACGGCGATGGTGGGTGGCGGCGCGATCCCATTACCTGGAGAAATTTCGCTGGCCCATAACGGAGTGCTTTTTCTTGATGAGTTGCCCGAATTTGAACGTCGCGTGCTGGACGCGCTCAGAGAACCGATTGAGTCCGGCATGATTCATATTTCACGGACGCGCGCTAAAGTCAGCTATCCAGCCCGGTTTCAGCTTATCGCTGCCATGAACCCCAGCCCAACGGGGCATTACCAGGGCAATCATAACCGCTGTACGCCGGAACAAACCTTACGCTATCTGGGGAGGCTATCAGGGCCATTTCTTGATCGGTTTGATATTTCGCTGGAAATTCCTCTGCCGCCGCCGGGTATGTTGAGTCAACGAAACTTATCATCAGAAAGCAGTTCCGTTGTACGAGCCCGGGTGCAACGCGTTCAGGAGCGGCAATATCAACGTCAGGGGAAGTTGAATGCGCAGTTGGATAACCATGGCATCAATGCCCATTGCGAACTATCCACGGAAGATGCCGCCTGGATGGAGGATATCCTAACCACGCTGGGTCTTTCGACACGCGCCTGGTTCAGACTGCTACGGGTTGCCAGGACAATCGCAGATATGTCTGCATCGCAGGATATTCTCCGCGAACATATTCTTGAAGCGTTGTCCTATCGCGCAATTGACAGGATGCTGGTGCATCTACAAAAGATGCTGGCGTAAAAAAGGGGCTTATCGCCCCTGTTTTTTAATCATCGCTCTCAGTGTAGTCTTCCACGCCTTCCATCTGCGGCTTGCCGCCTGACAGGGTATGGAAACGTTTTGGGCGTTTGATACGCGTCATGTACTTACTCCAAACACGCTCAGCTTCTGTTGCAGGCTCACGCTCGCCGCGGCAAACGGCGACGAATTGCTTCTCTTCGTCGGTCGCGGGTTCGCGTTTACCTAAATCCAGTTCGTTGAACGCATAACCACAACGCTCCAGCAGCTGCGCTTCTTTGATCGTGAAATCACCATGGCGAGAGAACCCGCGCGGATAATATTTATTGTCGAAAAATCGATTAGTCGTCGTAAAGCTTTCCGCCATCCTACACGCTCCTAATTCTCTTGGCCGAGCTATTTATGGCGCGGAGTATTAGTTACGCTTGACAGAGCGTCAAACAAAACATTTAAATCATAACGACAAAAAATTTTGCGGAGAGAGATGTGGATACTGACTTACTTAAAACCTTCCTCGAAGTCAGCCGAACTCGCCATTTTGGCCGCGCTGCGGAAGCGCTTTACCTGACACAATCGGCAGTGAGCTTTCGTATCCGCCAATTAGAAAATCAGTTAGGTGTGAATCTTTTTACCCGCCATCGGAACAATATCAGGCTGACCACCGCAGGGGAAAAATTACTGCCCTATGCCGAGAATTTGATGAGTACCTGGCAGGCGGCGAAAAAAGAAGTGGCATATACCACCCGGCATAATGAGTTATCGATTGGTGCCAGCGCGTCGTTATGGGAATGCATGCTGACCGACTGGCTGACGCGCCTGTACGGCACATACAGCAATCTCCAGTTCGAGGCCCGCATCGCGCAGCGTCAATCGCTGGTTAAGCAGTTGCATGAACGTCAGTTGGATCTACTCATTACTACAGAAGCGCCGAAAATGGATGAGTTTTCCAGCCAGTTGCTCGGCCATTTCTCACTGGCACTTTTTGCTTCTTCACCCGACAAAAAGCGCGCTGAATTAAGTTATCTACGATTGGAGTGGGGGCCTGATTTTCATCAGCACGAGGCAGGTCTGATTACGCAGGATGAGATCCCGTTTCTGACGACCAGTTCCGCTGAGATCACCCGCAAAATGCTACCGCAACTCAACGGTTGCACCTGGTTGCCTGTGACCTGGGCTGCGGATAAAAAAGATCTTTTTACGGTGGTAGATTCCACCACACTTTCTCGCCCGCTGTATGCTATCTGGTTGCAGAATAGCGATAAACAACAATGGATTAAAGAGTTGCTGAAATCGCCAGTCATTATCTGATTGGCCGAAAGGTTAATGATAATGGAGAGGAAAAAAAGCAAAAAAAAATCCTTAGCCGAAGCTAAGGATTATTACTGGCAGGGGCGGAGAGACTCGAACTCGCGACACCCGGTTTTGGAGACCGGTGCTCTACCAACTGAGCTACGCCCCTATATTTTTTATCACTAAGCCTGCTAAGTTAGCAGGCTTAATTTTTTTAATAAGTGGCGGAACGGACGGGACTCGAACCCGCGA
>NZ_JAAATR010000001.1 GCF_009907385.1 Atlantibacter hermannii | reverse complement strand
ACCCTATGCAGTGAGTATTCCCTTCGTTAACCAGGAGTAAAAAATGTCCAAGCAACAAATCGGCGTTGTTGGTATGGCCGTAATGGGGCGCAACCTGGCGCTTAACATCGAAAGCCGCGGTTATACCGTGTCCATCTTCAACCGTTCACGCGAAAAGACTGAAGAAGTCGTTGCAGAAAATCCCGGTAAAAAACTGGTTCCTTATTACACCGTTAAGGAATTTGTTGAGTCACTGGAGACGCCTCGCCGTATCCTGTTGATGGTTAAAGCTGGCGAAGGTACTGACAAAGCGATTGAATCCCTTAAACCGTTTCTGGATAAAGGCGATATCATCATTGATGGCGGCAACACCTTTTTCCATGACACCATTCGTCGTAACCGTGAGCTTTCCGCTGAAGGGTTCAATTTTATAGGCACGGGGGTTTCGGGGGGCGAAGAAGGGGCATTAAAAGGTCCTTCAATTATGCCTGGCGGTCAGAAGGAAGCTTATGAACTGGTTGCGCCGATCCTGAAGCAAATCGCCGCGGTTGCTGACGATGGTGAGCCATGTGTGACCTACATCGGCGCTGATGGTGCCGGTCATTATGTCAAGATGGTGCATAACGGCATCGAGTATGGCGACATGCAACTTATCGCAGAAGCTTACTCCCTTCTGAAACACGGCCTGAATCTGTCAAATCCAGAACTGGCGGATACCTTCACCGAATGGAATAAAGGTGAACTGAACAGCTACTTAATCGATATCACCAAGGATATTTTCACCAAACAAGATGAAGATGGAATCTATCTGGTCGATGTGATACTGGATGAAGCAGCTAACAAAGGTACGGGCAAATGGACCAGTCAGAGTTCCCTGGACTTGGGCGAACCCCTGTCACTGATCACGGAATCCGTCTTTGCGCGCTATATATCCTCACTTAAAGCGCAGCGCGTGGCTGCATCTAAGGTACTGAGTGGTCCTCAGATCCAACCCTTCGCCGGGGACAAAGCTGAGTTTATTGAGAAAGTTCGCCGCGCGCTCTACCTTGGCAAAATTGTTTCTTACGCGCAGGGCTTTTCCCAGCTGCGTGCCGCCTCTGAAGAAAATGGCTGGGATCTTAACTACGGCGAGATTGCAAAGATTTTCAGAGCCGGTTGCATTATCCGTGCACAGTTTTTGCAAAAAATCACTGATGCCTATACAGAGAATCCTTCCATTGCCAACCTTTTGTTAGCTCCATACTTCAAAAAAGCGGCAGATGATTATCAGCAAGCACTTCGCGATGTTGTCGCTTATGCTGTTCAAAATGGCATCCCAACGCCAACCTTCTCTGCGGCAGTGGCTTATTACGACAGCTATCGAGCAGCGGTTTTGCCTGCTAATCTGATCCAGGCCCAGCGCGATTACTTCGGTGCGCATACCTACAAGCGTACCGATAAAGACGGTGTATTCCATACCGAGTGGCTTGAATAAGTTACTTTGCGCGTCAAATTCTGCCGCTGAAGACCATCGCAATGATGGTCTTTTTTTTTCATCCCTGGAATTTTCCTAAAAAATAAATGTATTTATACGTTCATCGGAGATAAAATAAGCCCTTATCACAAAAGGTATTGTTTTGGCTATGAATAAAAGAATTATAATCGCTGGCGGCGGCTTTTTCGGAATGTACCTGGCTGAGCAGTTATCTTTGCTCGGGCATGACGTTAGCCTTTATGAAAAAGAGCAGCGCTGCATGTCTCGTGCTTCGTATAATAATCAAGCGCGTGTTCATAATGGTTATCATTATCCCCGAAGTATTTTAACAGCCCTGCGTTCCAGGCTGTCATTTCCTCGCTTTGTTGAAGAGTTTCGAGATTGCGTCAGTTCTGATTTTGATAAGTATTATCTTATCAGCGAACTGTTAGGGAAAGTCTCCGCTTCTCAATTTCGGTTATTTTGCGAGCGCATTGGCGCTGACTGCGACTATGCTCCTGCCAGGATTGAAAAATTGGTTAACCCTCAGTTAATCAACGCCTGCTTTACTGTTAAAGAATTTGCCTTTGACTCGTTTAAATTAAGAGACATTATGTTGCAGAGGCTGGATGCTGCGGGCGTTCGATACCATTGTGGTTATTCAGTCGATAAAGTTGAAAGTAAGGGTGCAGGAATTATTACGCATATAAGCAACTTAGAGAACGGTCTGACTGAGAGTTATTATGCCGATCATGTCTTTAATTGCACTTATGCAAATTTAAATTATCTGCTCGACCAGTCTGAAATAGAATTAATTCCTCTCAAGCATGAAATGACAGAAATGTGTCTGGTAGATGTACCCGATGAACTAAAATCAACGGGTTTTACTATCATGTGCGGTCCGTTTTTTTCTGTTATGCCATTTCCTTCAGTTGGCCTGCATTCTTTCAGTCATGTTCGTTATACGCCCCATTATGAATGGCACGATAAACCTTTAGAAAAATACCACAATTCCTATTCAAAATTTGATGAAGATATAAAGGTTAGCGCCTGGCAGTATATGCTAAAAGATGCGGCGCGATATATGCCAGTCCTTAATGAGTGCCGTTATGAACGTTCACTCTGGGAAGTGAAAACATTGCTTCCACGCAGTGAAACTGATGATTCACGCCCGATACTTTTCCGTCCAAACCACGGCATAAAGGGTTTTCATTGTATCATGGGCGGCAAGATTGATAACGTTTACGATGCCGTTGAAGCAATTAAAAATATAAATCTTATTTAAAAGCCATATAAGAGACTTCCCGTGAAAAGCGAATCTTTCGTTTCTGTTGTTTTAAATACGCAACTCCCTTCAAATGAGTTAGCAAGCAAACTAAATCAAATTCACGAATTGCTTGATGCTAATTATACTGATTATGAAATTTTGATTGTATCAAAAGGCCCATATCGTGATGTACCCAGAGTGTCAAGTATTGATCAAACCTTAAAAGCAGTGCCGTGCGTACGGTTATTGCAATTATCAGGCTGCGTCCATGATGATATTGTCTGGGCTGCTGGCTTAGAAAACGCAATCGGCGATTTTGTGGTCCTGTTCGATCACTTAACGGACCCAGTCGACGTTATTCATACTGCCGTAGAAAAATGTAAGTCTGGTTTTGACGTAGTCGTTGGGGTGTCGAACCAAAGCATACCTCCGGTATATAAATTTTTACGAGAAACCGCGACCCGAATACTGACCGCCATTGATTATCATATTCCCAAAAACTCTACTGGCTTACGTTGCCTTAGCCGTAGAGCAGTGAATGCGGTCACGGATACTGGACGTTTTCACCATCAATTTTATATGAGAATTCAGAAAACCGGTTATCCGATTGCTGAGCTGGTCTACGAACCGCTTTGCGAAAACCAGGTTAAAAATTCAATTGTCTATGGTTTTCGCAATTTGGTGAGGTTGATGGTTTTCAACTCCTCACGCCCGTTACGATGGATGTCAATCATTGGAACTCTTGGCAGTTTTAGCGCCTTGTTGTTTGCTATCTACAGCATCGTAGTCAATATGATCGATGGGCATGTCGTGCAGGGCTGGACGACGACCATTCTGTTTATGTCTATCTTGTTCATGATGCAATTCATTATGTTGGCCTTTTTTGGTGAATATTTAAGTAGATTGTTAGATGACAGAAGTGAACAGGCCGCTTATTCCGTCGTTTTTGAGAAGAAAAGTGCTGTTATGGTTAATAAAGATCGTGTAAATGTGCTGAGTAAATCAACCACGGAAGAACCTAATCTTGTGCAGACCGGGCGCGATCGTTAAGGGGATAAAAGTATGAAGAAGGCCTTAATCGGATTTACAGGATTTGTCGGTACGACGTTAATGAAGCAAACGCAATTCGATGCGTTTTATCGTTCGACAAATATAGAAGATATTAAAGGTAAGAAATTCGATGTTATTGTTTGTGCCGGAGCGCCGGCACAAAAATGGCTGGCAAATGCCGACCCTCAGGGCGATCGTAATAAAATAGATTCATTAATTAATTGCCTTGACAACGTGGAATGTGACCATTTCATTCTCATCAGTACCGTTGACGTTTTCAAAAAACCTGATGCTGTTGATGAAAATACCGTTATTGATGAAGATAATTTACATGCCTATGGCCTTAATCGTTATCATCTTGAAAAATTCGTCGCGCAAAAATTCCCTCGTCATTTGATTGTTCGCTTGCCTGGCCTCGTGGGTCCTGGGTTGCGCAAGAATATCATTTATGATTTTCTGCATGAAAATAATATTGACAAGATTGAAAGCCGCAATATTTTCCAGTTCTACCCCATGGTGAATCTGTGGTTTGATATCGTTAAGGCAATTGAAAACAATATTCAACTTATTCATTTGACGTCAGCACCGGTTTCTGTCACGCATATTGCAAAACAGGGGTTTGGTAATGATTTCTCTAACGAGCTTTCTTCGCCTGTTATTTCCTACGACATGCGGAGTATCTATGCCCCTCTGTTTGGCGGTAGTGACAAGTATCAGTACTCGGTGAGTGAAACTATTCAGGCCGTACGACATTATGCTCAGTCTGAAATGAACAACCATCAGGATGGTAATTAATGAGGGTTTCAATCTCCAATCTGGCCTGGGACGTAGAAGAAGACAATACAGTGGCCGCTCTTTTACAAGAGTTTGCCATCAATGCGATTGATATCGCGCCAGGGAAATATTTCTCAAATATCAAAGAGGCCAAATCCCCGGAAATCAGAGCCGTAAAAGCGTGGTGGGCAGAGCGTGGCATTGAGCTCGTGGGTATGCAGGCGCTCTTATTTGGTACGTCCGGATTGAATGTTTTTGGAACGGAGTCTGTCCAGAAGCAGCTTCTTGACCATCTCTCGGCTATCTGTTTTATCGGCGCTGAACTGGGCGCCACAAGGCTGGTATTTGGTTCGCCAAAAAATCGCGATTGCTCAGGTCTGTCATCAGACGAAATCGCTTCTGTCTCCACCCGTTTTTTCCGACGATTAGGTGATATTGCCTCCAGTTATGGCGTTATCATTTGCCTTGAACCTAATCCGGAGATCTATGGCGCTAACTTTATGACGACGAGTCATGAAACATGCGAAGTGGTGAAACAGATTGCTCATCCGTCTATCAAAATGCAGCTTGATACCGGCGCTATGATGATTAATAACGAAGATTATGATCGTGTCATGCAGGAATCGAAGCCGTTCATCGGACACATTCATATTAGCGAGCCGCAACTTGTTCCACCAGGCGATCGTTTCGGCAATCATGAAAAGCTTGCGGAGATCATGAAATCTACGTTCCCATCCCAGTTGGCGACTATTGAAATGCTGGCGACTAAAGATGAATCCCATACGGTTTCAATACGCCGCGCGCTTGACTACGTTACCTCTCTCTATCGTTAAGTAGGTACAGATATTTTGAAATGGTTAATTCTTATTCTGGGCATTGCTTGTAATGCGTCTGCCAGCGTATTGATTAAAATGGCCATGATGCCGCCAAGAAAATTTCCTTCGCTCGCTGATCCTCTTGCCTCGCTGTCTAACTGGCCGTTTTGGCTGGGGTTGGCACTTTATGGCGGTGCGTTTATTTTGTACGCAGCAGCTTTGGCCGTATTACCTTTGAATATTGCTCACCCTGTGTTGACCACAGGTGCTGTCGCGGCGGTAGCTGTTTTATCGGTACTCGTTTTTAATGAAACTTTTCACTGGACGACTATTGCTGGCGTAGCATTTGTGATCGTTGGCGTTGCTTTAATCACCGCCAGGGCTGCTTAAATAAATAGGTTTACTATGATCAATGATAAAAACTGGGACGTCCCGGCTTATGGGCCCCTTATCTGGACAGGTAAAAAACATGATGCTTGTGTTGTTATTCCCGTCATCAATGAGGGTAGCCGAATCACAAGTTTACTCGCTAAGATTAGCAATCTGAACATTACTGATATTGCTGACATCATTATTGTTGATGGTGGAAGTACAGATGGTTCTCTTCAAAAAGATCGTCTGTTAGAACTTGGCGTGACGGGATTGATTGTAAAAACTGGCCCGGGCAAATTGAGTGCACAGCTTCGCTGCGGCTATGCTTTTGTTTTGAAAGAGGGATATAAAAATATTGTTACCATAGACGGTAATGATAAAGACGATCCCGCACCCATTCCGGAATTTATCGCTGCGCTTGATAAGGGCTATGATTTTGTTCAGGCATCCCGGTTTGTAAAAGGCGGCGTCGCGGTGAACACGCCAAAATCGCGCGATTTTGCCATCAAATACATTCATGCACCTGTACTCAGTATGGCGTCTGGGTTCCGTTGGACGGATACCACGCAAGGTTTTCGTGCTTATAGCAGTAAGATGTTACTGGATGAACGTGTCGCACCTTTCAGAGATATTTTTAACACCTATGAACTGCTTGCCTACCTCTCATATATTGCGCCTAAGCTGGGCTTTCAGTGTATAGAGCTTCCCACCTCGCGTATTTATCCAGAGGGTGAAGTACCAACGAAAATTAGCAGTTTTAGCGGTAATTTATCCGTATTAAAAATATTATTTAAAGCCTGCCTGGGTCATTATAACCCACGCTGAATGGCATATTCCCGTGCGCTACAGCGCATAAAACAGGGGCGATAAACGCCCCTGTTAATCCTATTTATGCCTTCCCCGCAAATTCTCAATCACCGCACCTAAATCCAGCGCCTGATCCTGCAACAGCACCAGCAAGTGATACATCAAATCTGACGCTTCATTCGTTAGTTCTTCACGATCGTTTACCGTTGCCGCCAGCGCGGTTTCCACGCCTTCTTCCCCCACTTTCTGCGCGATGCGCTTAGTGCCGCTGGCGTACAGTTTGGCGGTGTACGAGCTGGACGGATCTGCATGCTTGCGCTCCGCCAGCAGTTGCTCCAGCTGATACAAAAAGTGCCACTGGTGATGCACATCGCCGAAGCAGCTCGATGTTCCCTTGTGACAGGTCGGGCCGATGGGATTCGCCAGCACCAGCAGCGTATCATTGTCGCAATCCGGCGTGATGCTTACCACATTCAGGAAATGGCCCGAGGTTTCGCCTTTGGTCCACAGACGCTGTTTAGTGCGTGAATAAAAAGTGACTTTGCCGGTTTCCTGCGTTTTATCCAGCGCTTCGCCGTTCATATAGCCCAGCATCAGCACTTCGCCGGATACGGCGTGTTGCACCACTACCGGCAACAGCCCATCGGTCTTTTCGAAATCAAGCTGCGCGCGTTGCGTGTCAGTTAACATACCCGAATCTCCACTCCCTGTAGCGCCAGGAACGCTTTAAGTTCACTAATATTAATAATCTGCTTGTGGAATACCGATGCAGCCAGCGCGCCGTCCACATCGGCATCACGGAAAGCTTCGAGAAAGTGCTCCATGGTGCCCGCGCCGCCGGAGGCGATCATCGGCACGCGGCAGACTTCACGCACTTTTTTCAGCTGCACCAGATCATAGCCGTTACGCACGCCGTCCTGGTTCATCATATTCAGCACGATTTCACCCGCGCCGCGCTTTTGCACTTCCTGCACCCAGTCAAGTGTTTCCCACTGGGTCACGCGGGTGCGGCTTTCATCGCCGGTATATTGATTAACGTGATATTTGCCGGTTTGCTCGTCAAACCAGGTATCAATGCCCACCACGATGCACTGCACGCCAAAACGATCTGCCAGGCGGGTAATCAGCTCCGGATCAGCAAGGGCAGGGGAGTTAATGGAAATTTTATCCGCGCCGAACGACAGGATTTGCGCCGCATCGTCGAGGGTTTTGATGCCGCCCGCCACGCAGAAGGGAATGTCGATCACTTCGGCGACGCGCGATACCCAGCTCTTATCCACCACGCGCCCATCGCTGGAGGCGGTGATATCGTAAAACACCAGCTCATCCGCGCCCTCTTCGGCATAGCGTTTGGCCAGCGGAACGATATCGCCGATGATTTCATGGTTGCGGAACTGCACGCCTTTCACGACCTGGCCGTCACGCACGTCCAGGCAGGGGATTATCCGTTTTGCCAGCATTGTACAGCCTCCGCGACGGTGAATTTGCCTTCCAGCAGCGCACGTCCGACGATCACGCCTTTTACGCCGCTGCCTTTTAATGCCTCGATATCCTTAATGCCGCCAATCCCGCCGGAAGCCTGAAACGCCACGGACGGGAAGCGAGCGCACACTTCCTGATACAGCCCGACATTCGAGCCTTTAAGCGTGCCGTCCTTTGAAATATCCGTGCACAGCACATGCGTTAAGCCAACCGGCAGAAACGCGTCCACCAACTCTTCCAGCGTCACGCCGGAATTCTCCTGCCAGCCGCTGACCGCCACCTGTTTCGCGCCGTTTTCATCAATGCGTACATCCAGCGCCAGCACCAGATGTTCTGCGCCGAAGCGTTTAAACCAGCCTTTCACGAGCTCAGGGGATTTCACCGCGGTGGATCCCACCACCACACGCGTGGCCCCGGCGTCTAACAGCGCCGCGACATCCTCTTCGGTGCGCACGCCGCCGCCAACCTGTACCGGGACGCTAACGCCCGCCAGCAGGGTTTTCAGCAAGGGGATCTGGCGCTTCGCCGGATCTTTTGCCCCGGTCAGATCCACCAGGTGCAGCACTTGCGCGCCTTCCGCCTGATAGGCCTGTAAACGCGGCAGCGGGTCATTACCGTAATCGCGCTGCTGGCCGTAATCACCCTGATGCAGGCGCACCACCGTGCCGTCAATCAAATCTAATGCCGGGATAATCATTTACATCTCCAGGAAATTTTTCAGCAGCTGTGCGCCCGCCGCGCCGGAGCGTTCCGGGTGAAATTGCACGCCATAGAAATTATCTTTCTGCACCGCTGCGGTAAACGGCTCGCCGTAGTTGCATTGCGCGATGGTGGAAGCGTTCACCGGCATGGCGTAGCTGTGGACGAAGTAGAAATACGCGCCGTCTTCAATGCCATTGAACAGACGATTACCCGCTTTCGGATAGACGCGGTTCCAGCCCATGTGCGGCAACGGCAGGCCGAAATCGGTCATCTTCGGCACCGCCTGGTCGATAATGCCCAGGGTTTCCACCCCCTGGTTTTCCTCGCTGCGCGAACCCAGCAGTTGCATTCCGAGGCAGATCCCCAGCACCGGCTGGGTGCAGGCTTTGATCAGGTCGATCAATTCGCGTTCGCGCAGCTGGTCCATCGCGGCCTGCGCGGTCCCGACACCCGGTAGAAAAAGCTTATCGGCGCGCAGCACCACGTCGGCATCGCGGCTGACCTGCGGCTCGTAGCCGAGGCGCTGGATCGCCCATTTCACTGACGACAGGTTGGCGCATCCGGTATCCAGAATCACCACGTCCATTACAGCACTCCTTTCGACGACGGAAGCGTATCGCCTTCCACGCGGATCGCCTGGCGCAGGGTGCGGCCAAAGGCTTTAAACAGGCTTTCCACGCGATGATGATCGTTTTTACCTTTGGTTTTCAGGTGCAGCGTCACGCCCATGGTATAGGAGAGCGAACGGAAAAAGTGCTCAACCATTTCGGTACTCAGATCGCCCACGCGCTGGAAGGTGAAATCCGCTTTGTATTCGAGGTGCGGACGGCCAGAGATATCCAGCGCGCAGCGCGCCAGGCACTCATCCATCGGCAGCACAAAACCGAAGCGCGCGATGCCGCGCTTGTCGCCTAATGCCAGCTTCAGCGCTTCGCCCAGCGCCAGGCCGGTATCTTCAACGGTGTGGTGATCGTCAATGTACAGATCGCCTTTTACCGTGATGTTCATGCGAAAACCGCCGTGGGTAGCGATTTGATCCAGCATATGGTCGAAGAAGCCGACGCCAGTGTGGATTTTGCTGCCGCCTTCGCGGTCCAGCCACACTTCGACTTCAATCTGGGTCTCTTTGGTGTTGCGCTCCACGCGGGCATAGCGATCGCGGCGGGTCAGCTGCTCGGCGATTTTCGCCCATCCCAGCTCGTCACGGTTATAGCGCAGGCCGGTGATGCCCATGTTTTCCGCCAGCTCGATGTCGGTGGCCCGGTCGCCAATCACATAGCTGTTGGCGCGATCCAGGGATTCTTCCGCCAGGTATGCCGTCACCAGTTGGGTTTTCGGCTTGCGGCAGTCGCAGTTGTCCGCCGGCAGGTGCGGGCAAATCAGCACGTCATCAAAATTCACGCCCTGAGAAGTAAAAATTTGCATCATCAGGTTGTGTGGGCCGTCGAAATCATCCTGCGGGAAACTGGCGGTGCCGAGGCCGTCCTGGTTCGTGATCATCACCAGTTTGTAGCCCGCGTCCTGGAGCTTACGCAACTGCGGGATCACGTCCGGCTCCAGCGCCAGCTTAGTAAAACGGTCGACCTGGAAATCTTCCGGCGGTTCTGAAATCAGGGTGCCATCACGGTCAATAAAGAGGATCTTCTGACTCATACTTACTCCGTGGCCGCGAGGCCGGGTTGTTCCTGCAGAGCGTCGATCACGCGCTGGCACTCTTCACGGGTGCCGACGGTCACGCGCAGGCAGTTGCTTAATGTCGGTTGTTTATTCTGATCGCGTAAGATAATGCCCTGATCCCACAGGGATTTAAATACCGCGCTCGACGTGGTGATACGCGCCAGCACATAGTTAGTTTCGCTGTCGAACACCGCTTCGACGCAGGCGACCTTTTTCAGCTCGCTCACCAAAAACTGGCGATTGACGAGGATTTCCGCCACCCGTTCGCGCATCGCCACGATGCCCTGCGGGCTCAGCGCCTGGGCCGCGATATCCGCGACCGGCGTAGAGAGCGGGTAGGGAGCGATCACTTTCAGCAGCAGGCCGATAATCTCTTCATTCGCCAGGGTAAAGCCGCAGCGTAATCCGGCCAGCGCAAAGGCTTTAGACAGGGTACGCAGCACCACCAGATTCGGGTATTCGTCCAGCCAGGCGGCCAGCGTTGCCTGGGGGCAGAATTCAATATAGGCCTCATCGGCCACCACGATGGCTTTTCCGCGCGTCATTTCTAATAAAACGCGAATATCCTGCGGATTAATTAACTGCCCGGTGGGGTTGTTGGGGCTACAGACAAACACCACTTTTACGCCGTCGAGCTTTTCAGCAATGGCCGGGAGGTCAAGCTGCCAGCCGTCAAGCGCCTGCACGGTGCGGCATTCCACGCCGATAGTCTCGGCGCTGACGCTGTACATGCCGTAGGTCGGCGGGCAGTACAGCACCGCGTCTTTCCCCGGCTCGCAGAACGCACGGATCAGCAGTTCTATTCCTTCATCCGCGCCGCGGCTCACCAGCACCTGTTTCGGCTTCACGCCCGCGTACTGCGCGTAACGTTCGATGACTAATTTGGGCTGGCACTCCGGATAGCGATTTAACGTTTGCGCAGTGAGTTGAAACTCGACCGGCGTCGGGTATTCATTGGCGTTCAGCCACACATCGCCGTTACCCCCCAGGCGACGCGCGGATTGATAGGGCGTCAGATTGCGAACGTTTTCACGGGCTAACTCGACAATGCTCATTTCCTCTCCTTTAGTGCGGCGACGCGCAGGGTAACGGCGTTTTTGTGGGCGGTAAGCTGTTCTGCGGCGGCCAGGGTTTCGATGGTCTGCGCCAGCGCGCTGAAACCGGCAGGGGTTAACTCCTGGACCGTCATGCGTTTCTGGAAATCCGCCAGCCCCAGGCTGGAGCAGGTGGCGGTATAACCGTAAGTCGGCAACACGTGGTTAGTGCCGGAGGCGTAATCACCGGCAGACTCCGGGGACCAGTCGCCCAGGAACACCGATCCGGCGCTGGTGATGTCGTCAACCAGCTCGCGCGCGTTGCGGGTCTGAATAATCAGGTGCTCCGGGCCGTACTGATTAGAGATCGCCACGCACTGCGCTAAATCGCGGGTCACAATCAGGCGGCTTTCCGCCAGCGCCTGGCGCGCTGTTTCCGCGCGCGGCAGGTCGGCGAGTTGGCGCTCAACCGCGTCGGCTACCGCCTGCGCCATGGCGCTGTCCGGCGTCAGCAGGATCACCTGCGAATCGGGACCATGTTCCGCCTGGGACAGCAAATCCGAGGCCACGAAGTCCGGGGTCGCGCCGCTGTCGGCGATCACCAGCACTTCAGACGGCCCGGCAGGCATATCAATCGCCGCGCCATCCAGCCGCTGGCTGACCTGACGTTTGGCTTCGGTGACAAACGCGTTGCCCGGCCCGAAGATTTTGTCCACTTTGGGTACGGTCTCAGTGCCAAACGCCAGCGCCGCGATGGCCTGAGCGCCGCCAACCTGATACACCTGCTGTACCCCGCACAGGCGCGCGGCATACAGGATTTCATCGGCAATCGGCGGCGGCGAGCACAGCACCACGTTGTTACAGCCCGCGATGCGCGCCGGGGTCGCCAGCATCAGCACGGTAGAAAACAGCGGCGCGGAGCCGCCGGGAATATACAGACCCACCGAGTCGACAGGGCGCGTCACCTGCTGGCAGCGCACGCCAGGCTGGGTTTCGATATCCACGGCAGGCAACACCTGGGCCCGGTGAAAGGTTTCGATATTGGCAACGGCCACCGCCATTGCCTGTTTAATCTCGTCGCCCAGACGCGCCACGGCGGCGTCGATCTCCGCTTCGCTGACCGCCAGCGCATTCACGGTGGCTTTATCAAAACGCGCGCTGTACTCGCGTAGCGCGCTGTCGCCGTTAGCGCTGACATTCGCGAGGATCTCGCTGACGGTGCGGGCGATGCTGTCCGAGGCGGACATCGCCGGGCGGGTCAACAGCGCCTGTTGGGTCGCGGCGTCGCAGTCGTTCCAGTTGATCGGGCTAGAAAAGGCCATGGCGTCACTCCATCATTTTCTCAATCGGTAACACCAGAATCGAACTGGCACCCAGCGACTTCAGTTTTTCCATGGTTTCCCAGAACAGGGTTTCGCTGCTCACCATGTGCATCGCCACGCGCTGCTGATCGCCTGCCAGCGGCAGAATGGTCGGGCGTTCCGCGCCCGGCAGCAGGGCAATCACTTCGTCGAGACGCTCGGTCGGCGCGTGCAGCATGATGTATTTGGATTCGCGGGCCTGAATCACGCCCTGGATACGGGTCAGCAGTTTGTCGATCAGCTGTTGTTTAGCGTCCGGCATTTCGCCGTCGCGCTGGATCAGGCAGGCTTTAGAGCGGTAAATCACTTCGGTTTCACGCAGGCCGTTGGCTTCCAGCGTTGCGCCAGTAGAAACCAGATCGCAGATAGCGTCCGCCAGGCCGACGCGCGGGGCCACTTCTACCGAGCCGTTCAACAGGCAGGATTTGAACTGAACGCCCTTTTGATCGAGGTAACGCTTGAGCAGGTGCGGGTAGGAGGTGGCGATACGCTTGCCGTTCAGGCCTTGCGGGCCGTCCCACGGCTCGTCAACCGGCGCGGCGATGGAAAGACGGCAGCCGCCGAAGTCCAGACGGCGCAGAGTGAAGTAGCGCGGATCTTCGCCCTGGGCGCGGCGGTCCAGCAGCTCTTCTTCCAGCACGTTTTCGCCGATGATGCCGAGATCCACCACGCCATCCATCACCAGGCCGGGAATATCGTCATCGCGTACGCGCAGGATATCGATCGGCATGTTTTCGGCAAGAGCGATCAGGCGCTGGGTGTGGAGATTAATTTTTATGCCGCAGCGCGCGAGCAATTCGCGTGAATCATCACTTAAACGCCCGGATTTCTGAATAGCTATGCGTAAACGGTTGGTGTCGGTCATCTTCTCTTTTCCTCGTAAACCCTGAATTGTGTTGTGCGTTATCTGTTTTATTACACCGGATTACCCTGAACGGCGGGGTAAAAAAAAGCCCCCGGAAGACGATCTTCCGGGGGCTTTCTCTTGCGTTCTGCACCACTGGAAGATCTCACTGTCTCCCAGCACACATCGCCTGAAAGACTAGTCAGGGTGATGGTGATGATGGTGGTGTTTAAACTGAACGCGCGTCATAAAATTCTCTGATGAATGATTATTCAAACTGTGACATTTACCCTAAACCAGATACGCCCGAACTGGCAAGCCCTTTTTTTCATCAATCGCCGTTTCGTATTCAACAGGTGAATTGTCAGCAGCGTATGGCTGGCGTAGCCTACACTGCACAGTAGGGGATGCGCAGCGTAACAAAGGATTACAGGAGGAGAGATGAAAAAAGTGGCGATTGTCGGGTTAGGTTGGCTGGGTATGCCGCTGGCTCTGGCGCTCAACGCGCGCGGTTGGCAGGTCACGGGAAGCAAAACCACCTTTGACGGCGTGGAGGCGGCGCGGATGTGTGGCGTGGAAGCGTTCCAGCTTCAATTGCAACCGGAACTGGTGTGCGATACCGACGATCTGGACGCCTTGCTGGATGTCGATGCGTTAGTGCTGACGCTCCCGGCCCGGCGCACCGGCGGCAACGGTGAATTCTACCTCCAGGCGGTGCAGGAGATCGTCGACAGCGCGCTGGCCCATAACATCCCACGCATCATTTTTACCAGCTCCACCTCGGTGTATGGCGACAGCGAAGGCACCTTCAAAGAAACCTCGCCGCGCAACCCGCAAACTGAAAGCGGCAGGGTGCTGAAAGAGCTGGAAGACTGGCTGCATAACTTGCCCGGCACCTCGGTGGATATCCTGCGGCTTGCGGGCCTGGTCGGGCCGGGCCGTCATCCGGGGCGTTTTTTCGCCGGTAAAAGCGGTCCAAACGGCAATCATGGGGTGAACCTGGTGCATCTGGAAGACGTTGTCGCTGCGATTACCCTGCTGCTTCAGGCTCCAAAAGGCGGTCACGTCTATAATATATGTGCGCCGCGTCATCCGACCCGCGCAGAATTTTACCCGGTAATGGCCCGCCAGCTCGGCCTTGCGCCGCCGCATTTCAGCGACAGCGCCCAGCCGGGGAGTGGCAAACTGATTGACGGAAACCGAATCTGTAATGAACTCGGCTTTGAATACCAGTACCCTGACCCGTTAGTGATGCCGATGGAATAACATCCCGCACGGGTTATCAGGCGCAACGCAGGGGGCGCATATGAAACCACTGTTGGATGTTCTCGTTATTCTTGATGCCCTCGATAAAGAGGGCAGCTTCGCCGCCGCTGCGACCAAACTCTACAAGACACCCTCCGCCCTGAGTTATACCGTCCACAAGCTGGAAAACGACCTGAAAATCACGCTGCTCGACCGCAGCGGCCACCGGGCGAAGTTTACCCGCACCGGCCAGATGTTGCTTGAGCGCGGGCGGGAAGTGCTGCATACGGTGCGCGAGCTGGAAAAACAGGCGGTTAAACTGCATCAGGGGTGGGAAAAGGAGCTGCGTATCGGGGTTGATGATGCGTTTCCTTTTTCGCTTCTGGCTCCGCTGATTGAAAAGTTCTTTGCCAACTGCAACGTGACGCGACTGAAGTTTGTTAATGGCATCCAGGGCGGCTCCTGGGACGCATTAACCCAGGGGCAGGCCGACCTGATTATTGGCGCTTTACATCCGCCGCCTTCGCTGAGCGGTTTTGGTTACGAGCTGCTCGGAAAATTAGAAAGCGTGTTTGTTGTTGCGGCTCACCATGCTTTGTCACAATCCCCCGAACCTTTAAACCGTCGGGATATTAAACGGCATCGAACCGCGGTGATCGGAGATGGCCGTCCGGCGTTGTCATCTGCCACCATGGTGCTGGATGAGCAGGATGTGATTACGGTATTTGATTTTAAAACCAAGCTGGAACTGCACATCAGCGGCCTTGCCTGTGGCTATTTGCCGCGCTTTATGGCGCAGCGTTTTATCGATTCCGGCGCGTTAATCGAAAAACGCGTCATACCGGAACTGGGCGCGGTTTCGGTATGGTTGGGCTGGAACGAACAGACCGAAGGATTGGCCGGCAACTGGTGGCGGGAAAACATTCTCGGCAGCCCGGAAATCATGGCGCTGTATGCTCCCCAGTCTGAACCCGTTTGAGCATATCGTGCGCAGTTAAAAAGAAATGCGTGATGAGGCTCTCAACGTCTTGTCTTTGCAATCCAAAATGGGCAAAATACGCCGCCTGCAAAAATTAAAGCTAACCGACGTTAAGAGCGTCGGTTATTTTTTTGCAACAAACACGTCATTCAAATCAAAGAGGCCGGGCTTCGTACCGGATAGATACTTACTAAAAATCGACAGTTGTTGTCGCTGAGGAAACCAAAAAATGGGGCAATTTTTTGCTTTTGCGACGGCATTCGCCGTAATGGGGGATGACCATGTCGCATAACGCTACTCCAAACACCTCTCGCGTGGAATTACGTAAAACGCTTACGTTGATTCCGGTTGTCATGATGGGCCTTGCCTATATGCAGCCGATGACGCTGTTTGATACGTTCGGTATCGTATCGGGCCTCACAGACGGGCACGTCGCAACGGCTTACGCCTTTGCGCTGGTCGCTATCCTGTTTACCGCGCTGAGCTACGGTAAGCTGGTTAAGCGCTTCCCGTCCGCTGGCTCGGCCTACACCTACGCCCAGAAATCCATCAGCCCGACCGTTGGCTTTATGGTGGGCTGGTCATCGCTGCTGGACTACCTGTTCATGCCGATGATCAACATTCTGCTGGCGAAGATTTACTTCGAAGCGCTGGTGCCTTCCGTTCCGTCATGGATTTTTGTGGTGGCGCTGGTGGCCTTTATGACTATCTCTAACCTGCGCAGCATTAAGAGCGTGGCGAACTTCAATACCCTGATCGTTATTTTGCAGATGGGTATTGTGGCGGTGATTATTGGCCTGATCGTCTACGGCGTAGCGCACGGCGAAGGCGCGGGTACGCTGACCAGCACCCGTCCGTTCTGGAGCGAAGGCGCGCACGTGGTGCCGATGATTACCGGCGCGACCATCCTGTGCTTCTCATTCCTGGGCTTTGACGGCATCAGCTCGCTGTCGGAAGAAACCAAAGACGCGGAGCGCGTGATCCCGAAAGCCATTTTCCTGACGGCGCTGATCGGCGGTCTGATCTTTATCTGCGCGTCCTACTTCCTGCAGCTCTATTTCCCGGACATCTCGCGCTTTAAAGATCCTGACGCGTCCCAGCCGGAAATCATGCTGTACGTCGCGGGTAAAACCTTCCAGTTCGGCGTGCTGGTGTTCTCCACCATCACCGTACTGGCATCGGGTATGGCGGCGCATGCGGGCGTTTCTCGCCTGATGTATGTGATGGGCCGCGACGGCGTGTTCCCGACCCGTTTCTTCGGTTATGTGCATCCGAAATGGCGCACTCCGGCGTGGAACGTGCTGCTGGTGGGGGCGATTGCTCTGCTGGCGATTAACTTCGACCTGGTTACCGCGACGGCGCTGATTAACTTTGGTGCGCTGGTGGCGTTTACCTTCGTTAACCTGTCGGTGATTTCCCAGTTCTGGATCCGCGAGAAGCGCAACAAAACGCTGAAAGACCACTTTAACTATCTGGTGCTGCCGGTCTGCGGCGCGCTGACCGTAGGCGCGCTGTGGATTAATCTCGAAGAGAGCTCTATGGTGCTGGGCCTGATTTGGGCGGGCATCGGCCTGGTGTATCTGGCTTGCGTGACCAAAAGCTTCCGCAACCCGGTTCCGCAGTACGAAGATATCGCGCAGTAATGCGAAAACAAAAATGGCTCCCCCGGGAGCCATTTTTTTTAGCTTACAGCACGTCCTGAACGTACTGATACAACGCCTTCAGCAGGGCGATTTTCTCTTTATCCCCTTCATACTGCCCGTACAGCATCTCCAGTTCCTGAGCGTAGCGCTGCAAATACTCCGGCGTAAAGCGCGCCTGGCGATGGCGCAGCCAGCGCTGCTGCTCTTCGTGATCCAGGGTGCCGGGGAAATTACGCGCCCGGTAGTTAAACAGCAGTTTCTCGATGCGCTTATCCACAAAGCTGATATCCAGTGCCGGCAGGTTCTGCGGGTCAGTTTGCAGGATAATACGCATCCCGGCGCGATCGGCATCGCTGAAGAAGCCGTTATACAGCTGGGCATCCACATCGTCTGACGGCACGAACGGCTCAGCGTCAGCGTACAGGGCTACCACTTTTTCACGCACGTCGGGGCGGTCGCGCAGGATTTTCAGGTTCTCCAGGCAACGCTGGCGGTCAATGCCCAGCCTGTCGGCGTCTTCCGGGCGCAGCGTATTGGCCTGCGCCAGCACCGGGCATTTATTCAGATGAACCAGCTTAACGGGCACTGCCGCGTCATCGCCTGACTCGGTTTTAGCGGTATACAGCCGTTCACGCAGCGCATCGGCATCCAGCTCCAGCAGCGGCGTCATATCTCCCGCTAAATCCACCATAATCACCGCGTTGCGGTTTTCCGGATGCCACGCCAGCGGCGCGATCCAGCTGGTGTTGCCGCGAAACGCCCCGAACATACCGGAAACATGCACCAGGGGCTTCATCTGCGGGATATCAATCAGCGTGGCCAGCTTTTGCTTATTGCGGTGACTGAACAGGTATTCAAACAGGCGCGGCTGTTGGGTCTTCACTAGCTTCGCCATCGCGATAGTGGCGTAGACATCCGCCATCGCGTCGTGGGCGTTAGCATGCTCAATACCGTTGGCGACGGTAAGATGCTCAAGGCGAAAGCTCGGCAACCCGTCATCGTTTTCCGGCCAGTTGATGCCTTCCGGGCGCAGGGCGTAGCAGGCGCGCATCACGTCCAGCAAATCCCAGCGCGAATTATGGTTCTGCCAGCTCCAGGCATAGGGGTCGTAGAAATTGCGGTAAAACACGTTGCGCGTCACTTCATCATCGAAACGCACATTGTTGTAACCCACCACGCAGGTGTTCGGCACGGTGAATAAATCATGGATGCGTTTGGCGAAATCGGCTTCGTGAGTGCCGCGCGCCGTTGCGATCTGGGGCGTGATGCCGGTGATCAGTACCGCTTCGGGCTGCGGCAGATAGTCATCGGCCGGTTTACAATAGAACACCTCAGGCTCGCCGATGATATTGAAATCCATATCGGTACGTATCGCGGCGAACTGCGCGGGGCGGTCCAGCGCCGGGCGGGTGCCGAAGGTTTCGTAATCGTGAAAAAGAAAAGTCGGCTGTGCTGCGGAATCAGTCACCGGTCACCATCCTGAAGGGGTCAAAAACTGGCGTTAATGGTAAACGATTGGCCGCCTGTTCAGAAGAAAATCACGGTGGTTTTTTACGCCAGCGGGTACGTATTACTCCGATAAATGTGTTTGCTGTCATATTTTTTTGCAATTAATGAATGCGTTTACATACGAAGTTCCGTAAAACAGGCGCGGACAAAAAAACATAAACGAGGATATGCTGTTGAAAACCCGCCTGATTGCCGCTTCTTTGCTCGCTTTTCTTTCTGCCCACGCCCGCGCGGATCCCACGTTCGCCGTCACGCCCGTTCCCCCGCAGGTGCAAGCCGGATCCTGGGTATTAATGGATTACACTACCGGGCAAATTTTAGCGGCAGGCAATGAGCATCAGCAGCGCAACCCGGCAAGCCTCACCAAACTAATGACCGGTTATGTGGTGGATCGCGCCATCGACAGTCGCCGCATCACGCCAGATGACGTGGTGACCGTTGGCGCGGACGCATCGGCGTATGGCAATCCGGTATTCGCCGGTTCGTCGCTGATGTTTTTAAAGGCCGGCGATCGCGTCACGGTCCACGATCTGAGCCGCGGGCTGATTGTTGACTCCGGGAACGACGCCTGCGTAGCGCTGGCGGATTACATCGCGGGCGGCGAAGCGCCGTTTGTCAAAATGATGAACGACTATGCCCACAGGCTGAACCTGCGCGATACCCACTTCGAAACCGTTCACGGCCTTGATGCGCCGGGCCAGCACAGTTCCGCGTACGACCTTGCGGTGCTGTCGCGCGCGATTATCCACGGCGAGCCGTCGTTTTATCATATGTACAGCGAGCGCAGCCTGACCTGGAACGGTATTACCCAGCAGAATCGTAACGGCCTGCTGTGGGATAAAAACCTGAACGTAGACGGTCTGAAAACCGGGCATACCTCCGGCGCCGGGTTTAACCTGATCGCCTCCAGCGTTGATGGCCAACGTCGGTTAATCGCCGTGGTGATGGGCGCGGAGAGCCCGAAAGACCGTGAGGAGCAGGCCCGTAAACTGCTGCACTGGGGGCAAAACCAGTTTGATACCGTGCAGATCCTCCATAAAGGCAAAAAAGTCGGCACCGAGCGCATCTGGTACGGGGACATTGAAAACGTCGAAGTGGGAACCGACCGCGATTTCTGGCTCAGCCTGCCGAAGTCCGAAGTGGCAAATATCAAAGCCAAATACGTCCTGGACAAGCCCGAGCTGGAAGCGCCGCTGGCGGCACAGCAGCGGGTAGGGGAAATCGAACTTTATGATCGCGATACGCTGGTGGCCCACTGGCCGCTGGTGACGCTTCACGCGGTGAAAAAAGGCGGCATGTTCTCGCGCTTCAGTGATTACCTGCATCATAAACTTTAACGCCTTAACAACGACTTAACCCCTCGTTTTCTGAAAACGACTTTTCCGCGAGTGCGCTCACAAATTAAGCACACTATGCTTTAGAGCGCCCGTGCAAAACGTATAATACTGTTTGCATATACAGTTATTTCACAGCGAGGAACGATCATGGATTATCAGATTCAGCAAGCCGAAACCCGTCGCATTGCCGGGTTTCATTTCGTTGGCCCCTGGGATAAAACCGTTCCTCAGGGGTTTGAGCAACTGATGATGTGGGTGGACAGCAACCAAATCCAACCGCTGGAGTGGATTGCCGTTTATTACGACAACCCGGACAGGGTGCCCGCAGAGAAACTGCGCTGCGATACCGCCGTCACCGTGCCGGAAAACTTTGCCATCCCTGCCAACAGTGAAGGCGTTATTGCAACTGAAGTGGCGGGCGGGCAATATGCGGTAGCGCAGGCGCGCGTTGAAAATCATGATTTTGAAACACCCTGGCGGCTGTTTTTCAATAGCCTGCTCGAAGACGTGAAGTACCAAATCGCCCCTAAACCCTGCTTCGAAATCTACCTCAACGACGGCGCAAAGGAGGGCTACTGGGACATCAACATGTTCTTGCCGGTTGAGCCTAAACACGCGTAACTCGCCCTGAGCGGGCATGACGTCGCCGTTATTCGCCGCAATAACGGCGCGTTTAACCCGATGTGTTGATACCAGGCGGCAAAAATCCCGGTACAATGCGGGTTTTTTCATGCGGAGTGCCGGTGTGCGTCCTGATAAATCATTAAGCCCTTTCGAAATTCGGCTCTATCGTCATTACCGCCTGGTGCACGGCGTGCGTATCGCGCTGGCCTTCACGCTGACGTTTTTACTGGTTCGCCTGCTGAATGTGCCGGAGGGGACCTGGCCGCTGATTACGCTGGTGGTGGTGATGGGGCCGATCTCGTTTTGGGGCAACGTGGTGCCGCGCGCCTTTGAGCGCATCGGGGGGACGATTTTTGGCGCGTCGGTGGGGTTGATCGCCCTGAAGCTGGAGCTGATTTCCCTGCCGATTATGCTGCTGTGGTGCGCGCTGGCGATGTTTATCTGCGGCTATCTTACGCTTGGCAAACGGCCTTACCAGGCGCTGCTGATAGGCATTACGCTTTCCGTGGTGGTGGGCGCGCCGGCGGGGGATCTGCAGATCGCGCTGTGGCGCAGCGGCGACGTGATTTTAGGGTCGCTGCTGGCGATGCTGTTTACCAGCATCTATCCCCAGCGCGCGTTTATTCACTGGCGCATCCAGATGGCGACGTTCGCGCATAATTTTACCCGGCTTTCGCAGGCCGGATTTTCGCCCAACCTGGTCGAACGGCCCCGGCTTGATAAATCGCTGCACGCCATGTTGAGCGACGTGGTGAAAATGCGCGCCCTGATTGTCCCTGCCAGTAAAGAAACCCATATTCAGAAATCGGTGTTCGAGGCGATCCAGACCGTCAGCCGCAACCTGGTGTGTACCCTGGAACTCCAGCTCAATGCCCACTGGGCGACCCGGGAAAGCCATTTTGTGATGATTAACGCCCATACCCTGCGCGAAACCCAGCAGATGACCCACCATACCCTGGCGGCGCTGTCGAAGGCGCTGTACGAAGGTAACCCTTCCCCGGCAGCGGCCAATAACGCGAAGCTGGCGGAAATTGTCGGTGAACTGCGCCAGATGATGCGCCAGGACGAAGGCAGCGCGCTGCATGAAACCTCGATTCACGGCTACGTGTGGCTAAGCCTGGAACTGGCGCGTCAACTGGAGCTGTTATCGCACCTGATCTGCCGGGCATTGCGTAAATAAAAACCATACGAAACCGCATGGATATATTGCTGGTTTCGATTCAGCAGGAATTCAGCGTATGATTAGGGTAGGGTATTAACCGTTGTCATGCGCAGCCGTTGCCGGTTATGTTTGTCGCTGCGGCTTGAACGAATCAGAGTCTCAATTATCAGGGGTGTAAATATGGAAAATGGCAAACCTTCATTCCAGGACGTACTGGAGTTCGTGCGTTTGTTCCGTCGTAAAAACAAACTGCAACGCGAAATTCAGGACGTAGAGAAGAAGATCCGTGACAACCAGAAACGCGTGCTGTTGCTCGACAACCTGAGCGATTACATCAAGCCAGGCATGAGCATTGAAGCCATTCAGGGCATCATCGCCAGCATGAAAACCGACTATGAAGATCGCGTGGATGACTACATCATCAAAAACGCCGAGCTGTCTAAAGAGCGTCGTGAGATCTCCAAAAAGCTCAAAGTCATGGGCGAACTGAAAGTACCTGACATCAAAGAATGATTCAGTAAGACGGCGGCAAGGGCTATTCCTGCCGCCGTTTTTCATTCTGCGTAAGTCAACCGGAGCGTGTATCCCGCGACGCCGGATAACTGAAACTCAACGTCCTCTACACACTTATCACTGGCGCGACGGGAAATCCTGATGACGCTTCTCATCTGGTGGGCAGCCTGGCTGCTCGATTGTTGGCTTGGCGATCCGCAACACTGGCCGCACCCCATCCGCGTAATCGGCAATGTTATTCATCTGGTGCAGCGCGCCGTGCGCCGCGTCTGCCGTAGCGAGCTGTCCCTGACGCTGGGCGGCGCATTGCTGTGGCTGATTGTGGTGGGTGCAACCTGGGCGCTATCCTGGGCCATACTGGCGCTGGCGTATGGCATACACGCATGGCTGGGCGTGGCGCTGGAAATCTGGATGATCTACACCCTGCTGGCCGGGCGTTGCCTTGGCGATGCCGCGCGGGAGGTAGAAAAACCGTTGCGTGCGGGGGACCTGGCCCGCAGCCGTGAAAAACTGTCATGGATCGTCGGGCGCGATACCTCTCAGCTTCAGCCGCCGCAAATCACCCGCGCGGTGGTGGAAACCGTGGCTGAAAACAGCGTCGATGGCGTGATTGCGCCGCTGTTTTTCCTGCTGCTGGGCGGCGCGCCGCTGGCGATGGCCTACAAAGCGGTCAACACCCTCGACTCGATGGTCGGCTATAAGCACGAAAAGTACCGGGCGATAGGCAGGGTGTCGGCGCGCATGGATGACATCGCTAACTTTATTCCGGCGCGTATCAGCTGGCTGCTGCTGGCGCTGGCGGCAGCGTTGTGCGGCAATGATCATAAATCCGCGCTACGCACTGGCTGGCGTGACCGACGCAATCACAGCAGCCCCAACTGCGCCTGGCCGGAAGCCACGGTCGCAGGCGCGTTGGGGATCCGGCTGGGCGGACCCAACGATTATTTTGGCGAACGGGTAGAGAAACCCTGGATTGGCGATGCGACGCGCGAAGTGAGCGTTGACGACATCCCGGCGACGATTCGTCTGATGAACGTTGCGTCGCTGCTGGCGCTGATATTATTCAGCCTGCTTTATCTCTTGTTTTAAGTTTTCAGCATCACGGAGAAAAAATGATACGGACTTTTTTTGCCACACTCGCCTTTATGAGCCGCCTGCCGGTGCCTTACCGCTGGTCGCAGGGGCTGGAGCTGGACCAGTATTCGCGCGGCATCGTGGTTTTCCCGTGGGTGGGCCTGGTGCTCGGCGCGATTGCCGCCGCGGTGTTTATGCTGCTTGCGCCCTGGTGCGGCACGCCGCTGGCCGCGCTGTTTTACGTACTGGCGCTGGCGCTGCTGACCGGCGGCTTTCATCTGGATGGCCTTGCGGATACCTGCGACGGACTGTTCTCCGCCCGTATCCGCGAGAAAAAGCTGGAGATCATGCGCGACAGCCGCCTTGGCACGCACGGCGGGTTGGGGCTGATTTTTGTCCTGCTGGCGAAAGTGCTGGTGGTGAACGAACTGGCGCTGCGCGGCTATTCGATGCTGCCGGTGCTGATTCTGGCAAGCGTGGTAGGGCGCGGCGCGGTGGTGTTGCTGATGTATCGCCAGCGCTACGCCCGCGACAACGGGCTCGGCAATATCTTTATCGGCAAAGTCACGCTGGCGCAAACCGCGATAACGCTGGCGACCAGCGCGGCGCTGTGCCTGGTTCTGCTTCCCGGCGGCGGCCTGCTGGCGTGGTTTCTCGCCACCGTCGCCATCGCGATGATCGGCTTTGCCATCAAACGTACCCTGCGCGGCCAGACCGGCGACACCCTTGGCGCAGCCATTGAGCTGGGCGAAGTCATTTTTCTTATTGCCCTTTTATAACGAGCACGCACATGCAAACACTGGCCTCACTGATTAACGCAATCCCCCCTCTTGACGATAACGCCATGCGTCAGGCGCAAAACCATCTTGACGGCCTGCTGAAGCCGCCGGGAAGCCTGGGCCGGCTGGAAAGCCTGGCGGTGCAACTGGCCGGGATGCCGGGGTTTCACGGTAAGCCGCAGCAGGCACAAAAGGCCATTCTGGTGATGTGCGCGGATCATGGCGTGTATGACGAACAGGTGACCATTTCGCCGAAAGCGGTCACCGCCATCCAGGCGATGAACATGCTGCGCAACAATACCGGCGTGTGCGTACTGGCGAAGCAGGCAGGGGCGGATGTGCATGTGATTGATATCGGCATCGACAGCGATCCGCTACCGGGGATTTTCAGCCTGAAAGTGGCGCGCGGCAGCGGCAATATTGCCCGGGAGCCCGCGATGTCGCGCCAGGTGGCGAACGCATTGCTGGTCAGCGTGATCACCCATACCTGCGAGCTGGCGAATCGCGGCGTGAAGGTGTTTGGCGTGGGCGAACTCGGCATGGCGAACACCACCCCGGCGGCGGCGATGGTCAGCGTGCTGGCCGATGCCTCTCCCGCCGACGTGGTGGGGTTTGGCGCCAACTTCCCGGCGGACAGAATCGCCCATAAGGTGGCGGTGGTGCAGCAGGCGATTGCCCTGAACCAGCCGGATGCCAGCGACGGTGTCGACGTGCTGGCAAAAGTCGGCGGATTTGACCTGTTGGGGATGACCGGCGCGATCCTCGGCGCGGCGCGCTGCGGTTTGCCGGTGGTGCTGGACGGCTTTCTCTCCTACGCGGCGGCGCTGGCGGCCTGCAAAATCGCGCCTGGGGTAAAACCTTATCTGATCCCGTCGCATTTTTCGGCGGAAAAGGGCGCGGCCATTGCCTTACACGCGCTGGGGTTGGAGCCGTATCTGCATATGGGAATGCGCCTTGGCGAAGGCAGCGGCGCGGCGCTGGCGATGCAACTGGTGGATGCCGCCTGCGCGATTTACACCGAGATGGGCAGCCTGGCGGAGAGCAATATCCGGTTATGATTTACTCGCGCCACAGCAGATCCTGATAAATCGCCGTCAGCACGCCGTCCGGGGCAAACTGCTTTTTGATCCACTGCGTCACTTGCCCGGTGGCGGCGTGCTGCGTCGCCAGCAGCATCCGCGAATCCTGGCGCGGGTTATGGATGGTTTTGGTCACCAGCAGACCATGCTCTTTGGGCTCTTTCACCATATAGGCCGGTAAAAAGCCGATGCCTTCGCCCAGAATCTGGCACTGGCATTTGGTATTGAAGTCCGGCACCAGAATCGCTTCCTGCCCGTGCAGCAGCCAGCCGACTTTTTTATTAATGGTGTGGGCGGTGTCTTCCACCATGATGTTGGGGTACAGCCGCAGCTGGCTTTCGGTGATCGGCTCCGGCATCAGCGCCAGCGGGTGGGTCGGCGCAATGGCGAACTCCCAACGCACCGCGCCGATTTCCGTGTAATCGATGCCGCCGCCGTCCAGCAGGGTATCGGGCGCGCCAATAGCAATATTGGCCTGGTTATTAATGATCGAATCCCATACCCCGTTATACACCTCCGTCGTGACGGTGATCTGGCAGGTGGGGAACTGCTTTTTGAGGATTTGCAGCAGCTTCGCGGTGTGGCGCGGCGTATAAAGCAGCTGGTTTATGCAAATCCGCACCCGGGCTTCAATGCCCTGGGCGATGGTATCAATGCCGCGCTTGATAGCGTGAAAGTCATTCAGTAAATCGATGGCTTTGCGATAAAAGTAAAACCCTGATTCGGTCAGCTCAATGCTGCGGGTATTACGCTCAAACAGCACCACGTCGAGATAGGTTTCAATACGCTTGATGGTGTAACTCACTGCTGACGTCGTCACGCCCAGCTCCTCTGCGGCCTTGCTGAAACTGGCGTAGCGGGCGGCCATGGTGAAGGTGTGCAGGTTCTCTTCGGTAAAGATGGAATTCATGACGATTTTCCTTATCAGCGACGCGGCGTCAGTTTTGAATACAATTTAACACTGTTGTTACAATAAACCCGTCCCGCTTCACGTTTTCAGCATTTAATGAAAACGCTTCTCATCGAGAGAGCTGAAACTGCGTCTCAGCCTTTCATTTATGCGTTCGAAATGTGAGCGCGGCACGCTCAAACGGTGCGCTGCCGCACACAATAGCCCGATTATCAAAATTTCTTCAACAATCCATCCCCTTCCGATGAATGCATTTCAAACGGATGTTATTCACCGGACAGTGTTGCTATTCTCAGAATCAGTAAACATCCAATGATTAGCCAGAGCGAAATATTTTATTTCTGCTGGCCCTGACGGGGAGAACCCTATGTCTCAGAATGAACTGATTAGCGAATTTTTGCTTGCCGCCCGGCAGGGCGATGTCAATGCCCTGAAAGCCTGCCTGGAAAACGGCGTGGATATTAATTGCACTAACCGCCAGGGAAGAACGGCAATTACACTCGCCAGCCTGAATAAGCAGTATGAGGCAGTCTCTTTTTTAATTTCTGAAGGCGCAGATATCGATAAGCAAGACGAAACCTGTTTTAACCCGTTCCTGTTAAGCTGCCTGAATAATGACTTAACCCTGCTGCGCATTGTATTACCTGCCAAACCCGATTTAACTCGTCTGACCCGTTTCGGCGGCGTGGGAATTACGCCGGCCAGTGAAAAAGGCCACGTGGAAATTGTCCGGGAATTATTAACCAAAACCGAAATTAATTTTAATCACACCAACTTTGTCGGCTGGACGCCCTTACTGGAAGCCATCGTACTCAACGACGGCGGCGAAAAGCAGCAGGAAATCGTTAAGCTGCTGCTGGACCACGGCGCCAACCCGCATATGACCGACAAATACGGCAAAACGCCTCTCGAACTGGCGCGTGAAAAGGGCTATGACGCCATCGCCCAGCTGCTGGTCAACGCGGGCGCCTGACGGGAGGTTCGCGTGAACCCTTTCGCGTCGGCTGACGGGCAGACGTTCACGGCGCTTTCGGCGGACAGCCAGTTTTTACAAGCGCCAGCATTCAGCGGGCGCGTGGAGCAATGTTTCGATAAAGCCGTCAATCTGGTTTGCCCGCAGGGTTTGCAGCGCTTCACCCTGCTGTCGGCGGGCAGCGATAACGCCCCCAACAGCTGCCGGTTAGCGTTATCGACCTTTGCAGGGCTATTACAACCCGGCGATCCGGTGTACTGGCAGGGAAACTGGCTGAGGATCGGCCAGCGAATGCGGATTGATTTTCGAACGTGCCAGCAGTGGCAACCGGAAATACTCTGCTGGAAAAGTGAAGCATTAGGCGCGTTTTGCCAACAGCAACAGGGCGAAACGCTGGCAACCCTCATTGAACAGGCGATACCGCGCAACGCGTCATTATTTCATTATTGCGCTGATAATATTTTTTACCGGCAGCTGGCAAAACAATTAACCGACGCGCGCGGAAAATTAACCGACGGATTAAAACGGCGCGATAAACAATACAGTGAAGCGGCTTTTCAGCAACTATTAGGCTTAGGCATTGGATTAACGCCGGGCGGCGATGATTATTTGGTGGGGCTGAGTGCGGTTTTATTTATTACTGGTAGCCCGGGCCGGCAATTTCAGGATGATTTTTTACGCTGGCTGAATAAATATCATCAGCAAACCACGCCGCTCAGCGCGCTGACTCTGAATGAGGCGATTCACCAGCGTTATCGCGAAGTGATTTATTTATTGATTAAAAAATTAACCCTGGAAAATCGCGGCAATATTCTGCGCGAAATACAGGGCGTGATGAAAATAGGGTCAAGCTCAGGATGCGACATGCTGTACGGCATGGCCGACGCCCTGCTATTGACGCAATATTTTGGAGGAGAATATGTCAACCAGGATCGTGATTAAAAAGAACACCTATTTTGATTCCGTGTCGCTTATGTCGATTTCAACCAAAGCTAACCAGCTGGATGGCGTGGAGCAGGCGTTTGTGGCGATGGCCACCGAAATGAACAAAGGGGTGTTGCGTAACCTTGATCTGCTGACGCCGGAACTGGAAGCGGCGAAAAGCGGCGACTTGATGATTGTGATTAAGGGCGATGAGGCGGCGAACGACGCTTCGCTGGCCGCTATCGAAGCGCTGTTTATCCGTAAAGAGAGCAGCGGCAGCCACGAAGCGCGCTTCGCCACGCTCAATTCTGCCCGCCAGCACCTGCCGGACAGCAACCTGGCGGTGATTTCCGTCAATGGCGCATTCGCGGCGCGGGAAGCGCGCCAGGCGCTGGAAAACGATCTCAACGTGATGCTGTTTTCTGACAACGTCTCCCTCGACGACGAGCTGGCGTTAAAAACGCTGGCACATGAAAAAGGCTTGCTGATGATGGGGCCGGACTGCGGCACCGCCATCCTCAACGGCGCGGGGCTGTGCTTTGCCAACGCGGTGCGCCGCGGGCGTATCGGCATTATCGGCGCGTCGGGGACCGGCAGCCAGGAGCTGAGCGTGCGCATCCACGATTTCGGCGGCGGCGTGTCGCAGCTGATCGGCACCGGCGGGCGCGATCTCAGCGAGAACATCGGCGGCCTGATGATGCTCGACGCGCTGGCGATGCTGGAGAATGACCCGGAAACCGACGTCATCGCGCTGATTTCCAAGCCGCCCGCGCCGTCGGTGGCTCAAAAGGTGTTAGCCCGCGCTGAAGCCTGCGCCAAGCCGGTAGTGGTGTGTTTCCTCGGCGCGGAGCCGCAGGCCGATAAACCTGGGCTGATTTTCGCGCGCGGCACCAAAGAAGCCGCCCTGAAGGCGGTGCTGCAAACCGGCGTCGATGAGTCCTGCATTGATTTGCATCCGCTGAACTGGCCGCTGATCCACGAAGTGCGCGCCAGACTCAACCCGCAGCAAAAATACATCCGTGCGCTGTTTTGCGGCGGCACCCTGTGCGATGAGGCGATGTTTGCGGCGCTGGAAAAATACCCCGACGTTTACAGCAACATCCAGCCGGACCCGGAACGCCGCCTGCGCGACGTCAATCAGAGCATCGCCCACACCTTCCTGGACTTTGGCGATGATGACTTCACCAACGGCAAACCGCACCCGATGATCGATCCGACCAACCGCATCAGCCGTTTACTCCAGGAAGCGCGCGACCCGGAAGTGGGGGTGATCGCCATGGACTTCGTGCTCGGCTTCGGGGCGCATGAAGATCCGGTGGGCGTGATGATCGACGCCATCAAACAGGCTAAACAGATCGCCGCCGACGCGGGCCGCCATCTGGAGATCCTCGGCTACGTGCTGGGCACCGATCTCGATACGCCGTCGCTGGCCGCCCAATGCAACATGCTGACCGACGCCGGGGTTACCTGGGCGAGCAGCAGCACCAATACAGGACTACTGGCGCGTGAATTTGTCTGGAAAGGGGAGAATGCCTGATGAGCCGTCCAACACTGTTTAGCCAACCGCTGAATGTTATCAACATCGGGATTGCCCGTTTTAGCGAAGATTTAAAGCAGCAGCACGTGGCGGTCACCCAGCTTGACTGGACGCCGCCGGGGCTTGGCAACCTGGAGGTGGTGCGCGTACTGGATAAGCTCGCCGCGCCGCAGCTGGCGGAGAAAATCGCCGCCGCCAACGCCCGGGCGCTGGAGCGCATCATTCAGTCCCATCCGGTGCTGGTGGGTTATGACCAGGCCATCAACGTGGTGCCGGGCATGACCCGCAACACCATCCTGCACGCCGGGCCGCCGGTAAGCTGGGAAAACATGTGCGGCGCAATGAAAGGCGCAGTCACCGGGGCGCTGGTGTTTGAAGGGCTGGCGCGGGATCTGGATGACGCCGCGCGGCTTGCCGCCTCCGGGGAGATCATCTTCTCGCCGTGCCACGAGCATGACTGCGTCGGCTCGATGGCGGGGGTGACCTCGGCGTCGATGTTTATGCATATCGTCGAAAACAAAACTTACGGCAACCGCGCCTACACCAACCTCAGCGAGCAGATGGCGAAGATCCTGCGCATGGGGGCCAACGACCAGAGCGTGATCGACCGGTTGATCTGGATGCGCGACGTGCTCGGCCCGATGCTGCGCGACGCCATGAAACTGGCCGGGGAGATCGACCTGCGGCTGATGCTGGCCCAGGCGCTGCATATGGGCGACGAGTGCCACAACCGCAACAACGCGGGCACCACGCTGCTGATCCAGGCGCTGACGCCGTATTTAATCCAGACCGATTTTTCCGTGGCGCAGCAAAAAGAGGTGTTCGATTTTGTCGCCAGCAGCGATTACTTCTCGGGCCCGACCTGGATGGCGATGTGTAAAGCGGCGATGGACGCGGCGCACGGCATCGAATACAGCACCGTGGTCACGACCATGGCGCGTAACGGCTACGAGTTCGGCCTGCGGGTTTCCGGCCTGCCGGGGCAGTGGTTCACCGGCCCGGCGCAGCAGGTGATTGGCCCGATGTTCGCCGGGTTCAAACCGGAGGATTCCGGGCTGGATATCGGCGACAGCGCCATTACCGAAACCTACGGCATTGGCGGTTTCGCCATGGCGACCGCCCCGGCGATTGTCGCGCTGGTGGGCGGCACCGTGGACGAGGCGGTGGATTTTTCGCGCCAGATGCGGGAGATCACCCTCGGCGAGAACCCCAACGTCACCATTCCGTTGCTCAACTTTATGGGCATTCCCACCGCCATTGACATCACCCGGGTGGGCAACAGCGGCATTCTGCCGGTGATTAACACCGCTATCGCCCACAAAGACGCGGGCATCGGCATGATTGGCGCGGGCATCGTTCATCCGCCGTTCGACTGTTTTGAAAAAGCTCTGCTCGCCTTTAGCGACCGGTACAGCCAATAACCCTAAACGGGCGGCGTTACGGCGTCGCCCGACGGTTCGCGAAAGGAGGTTTCACCTGCACGAATTACCGGACCTTGCGCCTGGCCCAGACCCGGCGGGGGAGTGTAGCGCGATTTACTGACCTTGAAGGATAGTTCCATGAGTAAGATAAAACTTGAATGGAAACGGGGTGACTGGGCGGCCTATTTTGGCCTGATGACCAACAACCTGACCAACCTGCTGACCATGATGGGGTTGTTGATTTTTGTGGTCGGCATTCCGAAAGAAATTGTCTATGGCCGTATTGCCCCGGCGTTTGGTTTAGCGGTGCTGGTGGCGAGCCTGAGCTATACCTGGTTTGGCCTGCAACTGGCGCGCCAGACCGGGCGTAAAGATGTGACCGCCTTGCCGTCCGGCCCCAGCGCGCCGTCGATTTTCACCGTGACGTTTCTGGTGCTGATGCCGGTTTACCAGACCACCGGCGATGCGGATTTCGCCATCCAGATCGGCCTGGTGTGGTGCTTTGTGGAAGCGCTGATCCTGGCGGGCGGATCGTTCCTCGGCGAAACCATCCGGAAGATGATCCCGCGTACCGTGCTGCTGTCGTGCCTCTCCGGCCTGGGGCTTCTGCTGCTGGCGATGAACCCGATGCTGCAAGCCTTTGAAGCGCCGACGGTGTCGTTTATCGTCCTGCTGCTGATTTTCATTAACTGGTTCGGCAAAAAGCCGATCTTCGCGCGTATTCCTACCGGCTTATTGCTGCTGATTGCCGGTACTGCGCTGGCATGGATTTCCGGCCTGCAAAGCCCGGACGCCATCAAAGCCTTCATGTCGTCATTCGGCTTTAACCCGCCGGAAGTGCATATCGACAGCTTTATGCAGGGGCTGCCGCACGCGCTGCCGTACCTGGCATCCGCAGTGCCGCTGGGGCTGGCGAACTACATTTTCGACCTCGAAAACATCGAGAGCGCCCACGCGGCGGGGGATGAGTACAACACCCGCAAAGTGATGCTGGCGAACGGGCTTTCTTCAATGCTCGGCTGCCTGATGGGCAACCCGTTCCCGGTGACCGTGTATGTCGGTCACGCGGGCTGGAAAGCCATGGGCGCCAGCATCGGTTATACCCTGGCGTCCGGCGTGACCATGTTTATCGTCCCGCTGTTCGGTCTCGGGGCCTTTATGCTGGCGGTGATCCCGATGACCGCCATCGTGCCGATTCTGGTATTTATCGGCGTGGTTACCGCCAACCAGGTGGTGAGGGAAACGCCCAAACTTGAGGTGCCGGTCATCTTCATCTGTCTGTTCCCGTGGATCGCCAACTGGGCGCTGACCATGGTCAACAGCGTGATGAACGCGGCGGGCACCTCGGCGGCGAAACTCGGCACCGACCTGCTACACAGCAAAGGCGTTTACTACCAGGGGCTGATGCACCTCGGCAACGGCGCGCCGCTGGCCAGTATGATTTGGGGCTGCCTGGCGATTTTCGCCATCATGAACCGCCCGCTGCGCGGCGCAGTAGCCGCGGCCACCGGGGCGCTGCTGGCGCTGTTCGGCGTGATCCACGCGCCGGTCGTGGGCTTCGCGAAAGGCTCATCGCTGATTTTCGTCACTGCCTATCTGATGATGGCTGGCATGTTCGTACTGAAACACTGGCTGGACAGCCGCGAAAAATCCTCTGATCTGCAGGTCTCTTCCACGGATGAAACCACCAAAACCGCATAACCCCTGACGGCAGGCGGACTCCCGCCTGCCGCACTCTGGACAGGAACTCGACATGAAACAACGCGTGGTCGTCGCCATTGGCGGTAATGCCATTATTAAAGACAATGCCAGCCAGTCGGTTGAGCATCAGCAGGTTGCGGTAAACGAGATGGCGGAGTCCATCCTCGGGATGCTGGCGTCGGACTACGACATCGTGCTGACCCACGGCAACGGCCCACAGGTGGGGCTGGATCTGCGCCGCGCCGAAATCGCCCATGAGAAAGAGGGGCTGCCGCTGACGCCGCTGGCGAACTGCGTGGCGGATACCCAGGGCGGGATCGGTTATCTCATTCAGCAGGCGCTGAACAATAAACTGGCGCGGCACGGCGATAAAAAAGCGGTCACCGTGATCACCCAGGTGGAAGTCGATCAACACGACGCCGGATTTGCCGATCCCACCAAACCCATCGGCGCGTTTTTCGATGAGGCCCAGCGCGATGCGCTGTTGCAGGCGCATCCCGACTGGCGGTTTGTCGAGGATTCCGGGCGAGGCTATCGCCGGGTGGTGGCCTCGCCGCAGCCGGTGCGCATCGTGGAAGCCGAAGCCATCCGCGCGTTAATCGACCAGGGTTTTGTGGTGATTGGCGTGGGCGGCGGCGGCATCCCGGTCATCCGTGAACCGGGCGGCGAGTACCGCAGCGTGGACGCGGTGATCGATAAAGATCTCTCCACCACGCTGCTGGCGAAGGAAATCAACGCCGATATTCTGGCGATCACCACTGGCGTGGAGCAGGTGTGCGTCCATTTCGGCAAACCGCAGCAGCGGGCGCTGGGCACGGTGACCGTGACGGAGATGGAGCAGTACGTCGCCGAAGGCCATTTCCCGGCGGGCAGTATGCTGCCGAAAATCGAGGCCAGCCTGTCGTTTCTGCGCCATGGCGGCAAGCGGGTGATTATCACCACGCCCGAAAAGCTGCCCGCCGCGCTGAGCGGACAAACCGGCACCCACATTATTTGCCAGTGACTGAGACAAGGAGTAACCCATGAATCACAACGAAAACCCGGGCCGTCGCGCGTTTTTAAGCCACAGCGGCAAAGCGGTCGCCGCGTGCGCGCTGCTGGGCGCGGGCGGGCAACTGGCGTATGCTGCCGATCCCGCTCCCGGCACCGGTGAGGCATCGCGCACCATGAGCAGCATCAGCGAAAAACAGTACTATCTGGATAACGTGCGTCTTGAAAGCGGTTTTGACTGGCAGGGCGACACGGCGGTCAGCACCCAAACCGAACTGATGACGCTGGAAATCAGGGACGGCAAAATCGCCGCGCTGCTGGCTAACCATCAGCATCCCGACGCCACGCTGCCGCGCTACGACGCAGGCGGGCATCTGCTGCTGCCGGCGATGCGCGATATGCATATCCATCTGGATAAAACCTTCTACGGCGGCCCGTGGCGCGCGCTGTCGCGCCCGGAAGGCACCACCATCATGGATATGATCGAACTGGAGCGCAAACTGCTGCCGGAGCTGCAACCGTACACGCGCGAGCGCGCCGG
The DNA here is from genome assembly GCF_009907385.1 of Atlantibacter hermannii. Lineage (GTDB taxonomy): Bacteria > Pseudomonadota > Gammaproteobacteria > Enterobacterales > Enterobacteriaceae > Atlantibacter > Atlantibacter hermannii_A. The sequence continues at coordinate 30,247 of NZ_JAAATR010000001.1, read as the reverse complement.
AAAGCTGATCGATCTGCTGCAATCTAAAGGCACCTCTGTGGCGCGCAGCCACTGCAATATCGAGCCGGTATCCGGGCTGAAAAACCTCGAAAACCTGATGGCGGTGCTGGAGCAGCGTCAAGACGGTTTTGAGTGCGAAATCGTGGCCTTCCCCCAGCACGGGCTGTTGCTGTCGAAAAGCGAGCCGCTGATGCGCGAAGCGATGCAGGCGGGGGCGCACTACGTCGGCGGGCTGGACCCGACCAACGTCGACGGCGCGATGGAAAAATCCCTCGACACGATGTTCCAGATTGCCCTCGATTATAAAAAAGGCGTGGATATTCATCTGCATGAAACCAGCCCGGCGGGCGTGGCGGCGGTAAATTATATGATTGAAACCGTTGAGAAAACCCCGGAGCTGAAGGACAAGCTCACCATCAGCCACGCCTTTGCGCTGGCGACGCTTAGCCCGCAGCAGGTTGACGAGACCGCCACCCGGATGGCGGCGCAGGGCATTACTATTGCTTCAACCGTGCCGATTGGCACGCTGCATATGCCGCTCAGCCAGCTGAAACAAAAGGGCGTATTTGTGATGACCGGCACCGACAGCGTGATTGACCACTGGTCCCCGTTTGGCCTCGGCGACATGCTGGAGAAAGCCAATCTCTACGCCCAGCTTTATATTCGTCCCAACGAATTTACCCTGTCGCGCGCGCTGGCGATCGCCACCGGGGACGTCCTGCCGCTGGATGACAAAGGCCGACGCGCCTGGCCGAAGGCGCAGGATGACGCCAGCTTTGTGCTGGTGGAGGCGTCCTGCTCGGCGGAAGCGGTGGCGCGAATTTCACCCCGCGCGGCCACGTTCCACCGGGGGAGCCTGGTGTGGGGGAATATCACCAGAGCATAAAAGCAAACCGCCGTCGCAAGACGGCGGTATTGCGTTACATCACGCCGCTTGTTTGCAAAATCCCTTTAATCTGCATTTTCATCTCGTCCGTCAGCGGCGAGGCGGGCGGCAGGCTGTTGCAGGAGACGTCCAGCCCGGTCAGCTGCAACGCGTATTTGATGGCGTTGTAGAACGGTAAATCGATGCCGTACAGCGGCGGGATCAGCGACAGGCGCTGCTGGAGTGCTACCGCCGTGGCGTAATCCTGCTCGCGGTAGGCTTTAAGGATCCCGCAGGTCAGCTGCGGCGCAAAGTTAGCGCTGGCCGGAATACAGCCGTCGCCGCCCAGAATCAGCGTACCAAACAGATACTCATCGTAACCGGCAAAGACCGCGAAATCGGGCCGTACCGGTTTCACCGCCGCCAGGGTTTCGCGAATATGCGACAGCGTATCCACGGTATCCTTCAGGCCGACGATGTTCGGGCAGGTTTTCGCCAGCTCGACAATCACCGACACCGGCAGCGACTGCCCGGTCAGGGCCGGGAAGTTATACAGCATTACCGGCAATGCCAGCGCCTGGCTGATGCGCTGATAGTGGGCAATCAGATTGCTTTCGCTCAGCGGATTGTAAAACGGGTTAATCGCCACCACGCCGTCGGCTCCGCAGCGCTGGGCATGTAACCCCAGTTCAATCGCCTGTTGGGTGCCGGAATGCCCAATCCCGATCAAGACCGGTTTTCGTCCCGCTACCTGCTTCACGCAGAATTCGGCAATCTCCTGGCGCAGCGCATCAGACATATGGGCGAATTCGCCGGCGCTCCCAAGAAAGAACAGCCCGTCGATATCGCTGGCGACCAGGCGCTCTATCAGCCGCGCTTGTTCAGCGGGTGAAAAGCGGCCTTCGTCGTCGAACAGGGTGGCAACAGGGGGAATAACGCCATGAAACAGTGGGGTACTCATCATCAGGACTCCTGCGTTTAAGGGCAAAGGTAAGGGCAAGCAAAGCGGGTTTTTATCGATTCTCGCTAAAAGTGTATGTGGCGCATCATGCGGCGCAAGCGTCAGTTCCCATCTCTGGAATGCATGTCTCTATTTTTCAGAACCTCGTTTCAATTTAAACGCCAATACGGCTTTAGTTACGACAATGTTGCCGTGATGTATCAATTTGGTGATTTAAAGCACAATTATGAATGCGCTTTGTAGATCGCTGCGTTTTTACGCGTATACCTTCTTCATCCATATCATGGATTAGTTATCCACAATGTGAACAAGAGGATGCGATGAGTAATAACACACTGACCAACGATGCAGAAACCCTGCGCCGAATGCCGTATCAGTTTGACCAACCGAAAGAGATGATCCCGGATCTGGTGGTGCCTGGTGCGATCCCCAGCGACGAGCGCATCTGGGTGCCGCAGGCGGATAATGTCTGGTTTCGTCCGCTGTGCCTGAGCCGCTCCGGCGGGTACTGGATGAACCTGCTGCGGGTGCGTAAATCCGGCGTGCTTAGCCGTCACCGCCATCCGGGGCCGGTGCATGCCTTCGTGCTTAAAGGGCGCTGGCGTTATCTGGAGCACGACTGGGAAGCCACCGAAGGCGCATACGCGTTCGAGCCGCCGGGAGAAACCCATACCCTGGTGGTGGATGAAGGCGTGGAGGAGATGATCACCCTGTTCCAGGTGCACGGCTGCATGTATTACGTCGATCCGTGGGGCAATCACGCCGGGTTCGAAGACGTGTTCACCAAAATCGATATGTGCCGCAAGCACTACGCCGAATGCGGCCTGGGTGCGGATTACGTCGACCAATTCATCCGATAGCTGTCTGTCCTTTCACCTGCAGATAATAATTAAAGAGACATCGCTATGACTTCTGTACCTAAAACTCAACGCGTGGCGCGCATTCAGTTGGTTGCGATCCTGTTTCTGACGATTGCCGGCGTCATCAACTATATCGACCGCAGCGCGCTCTCCATCGCCAATACCACCATCCGCGAAGAGATGCACATTACGCCCACCGAGATGGGCTGGCTGCTGTCGGCGTTTTCCCTGGCTTATGCCTTTTCCCAGCTTCCGGTGGGCGCGCTGCTCGATCGCTTCGGCGCGCGCATGATGCTGGGTTTCGGCATGTTTTTCTGGTCGGTGGCGCAGGCCGCCTGCGGGATGGTCAACTCCCTGAGCACGTTCCTGGTTTCCCGTGCGGTGCTGGGCGTGGCGGAAGCGCCGCTGTTCCCGGCGGGCGCGAAAGTGATCAGCGAATGGTACAACCTGAAGGAGCGCGGTACGCCCACCGGGATATTCGTCGCCTCCAGCTGTATCGGCCCGTGCATCGCGCCGCCGCTGCTGACGGTGATTATGCTCACCGTCGGCTGGCGCTGGATGTTTATCATCACCGGTATCCTCGGCGTGATGCTGGCTATTGGCTGGTATCTGATTTATCGCAACCGCAATGAAGTGACGCTGACCCGGGAGGATAAACAGTACCTCGACGCTGGCGAGCGCTTCACCGAAACCGGGAAGAAAATCACCGGGCGCGAGTGGCGCGGGCTGTTCACGCACGCCACCACCTGGGGGATGCTGCTCGGGTTTATGGGCGTGATCTACATGGTCTGGCTGTATCTGACCTGGCTGCCGGGCTATCTGGAACATGCGCGCGGCTTGTCGCTGGCGCGTACCGGCTGGGTGGTGGCGATCCCGTATATTTTCGGCATGGTCGGCATGGTGGTCGCCGGGCGGGTGGTGGACATTTTAGCCAACCGCGGCATCAGCGTGATCAACAGCCGCAAGTGGCCGGTGTGCCTGGGCCTGCTGGGCGGTGCGGCGTTTACCGTACCGGCGATTTTCACCACCAGCACCACCCTGGCGGTGGGCTACATCTGCCTGGCGATGTTCTTTATTAACCTGGCGAGCGCCGCCTGCTGGACCATGGCGACGGTGATCGTGCCGAAGCGCCAGGTGGCCTCTCTCGGCAGCATCCAGAACTGCGGCGGCTACTTCGGCGGCTCCCTTGCCCCCATCATCACGGGCGCTATCGTTGAGCGCACCGGGGTATACGACAACGCGCTGCTGGTCAGCGCCGGGATCGCCGTGCTCGCCGCCGCCGTTTACTTCGTCTTAGTCAGAAAACCGCTGCCGGATGACAGCGCCGCCAGCGACATTCACCATGAGGCCAATAATTATGACGTTTCACGCTGAGCTTTTCGCCGGTAAAACCGCGCTGGTCACCGGCGGGACCTCCGGGATTGGGGCGGGCATCGCCACGCAGCTGTCGCAACTGGGGGCGACCGTGATCGCCGCCGGGGTCAATAGTGAATGCAATAACCTGCCGCAGGGCATCGCGATCCGCGAGCTGGATGTGCGCAACGCCACACAGATCCAGCATATTGTTGATGATCTGCCGCGGCTTGATATCCTCATCAACTGCGCCGGGGTGATTAAGCGCGGCGCCGAGCACCAGATTGATACTTTTGAGGACGTCATCGATATCAACCTGAACGGCACGCTGCGCTGCTGCGCCATCGCCCGACCTAAGCTTGCGCAGAGCGCGGGCTGCATCGTGAATACCGCCTCGATGCTGAGCTTTTTTGGCGGCGGGCTGGTGCCCGGCTACAGCGCCAGTAAAGGCGGCGTAATGCAGCTGACCAAATCCCTGGCGATTGCTTATGCCGACGAGCAGATCCGCGTTAACGCGGTCGCTCCTGGCTGGATCGCCACCCCATTAACCCAGGCGTTGCAGGATGATGCCGAACGCGCCGGGCCCATTCTCTCCCGCACCCCGCTAAAACGCTGGGGCACGCCGGAGGATGTGGCTCAGGCCGTCACCTTCCTGTGCAGCCCGGCGGCATCCTTTATTACCGGCACCATTCTGGCCGTGGATGGAGGATACCTGACCGTATAACCCGAAAAGAGACGATGGAAAACACGCACGCTGTACCCGGAACCGCCGCATTTCAGAAGTTTATGCGGGTGTTGCAGGCCGTATCGGAAACCCCTGGCCAGCTGAATATCAGCGGCCTGGCGCGGCAGTTAAGTATGCCGCGCCCCACCGTGCACCGCATCGTCGAGGCGCTGGTGGTGGAAGGGATGCTCCGGCACGATAACGACACCCTGAGCTTAGGGCCGCGCCTGGTGAGTCTGGCCTGGCGCAGCCTGGAGACCCACGATCTGCGGCAGATCGCCAGACCGCACATAGAGCAGTTGCGCGACCGGCTGGATGAGACCGTCCACCTTGCCATCCCCGATGGCCTGGAGATGGTCTACATCGATAAGCTGGAAGCCAATCGCACAGTGCGCATGGCCTCGCGGATCGGGACCCGCGTGAGCCTGTTTTCCAGTTCTGTTGGGAAAGCGTGGCTGGCGGCGCACAGCGCTGACCAGGCTGAGCAGATGCTGGCGAAAATCACGCCGACGTCGTTCACGCAGCATACGATCACTGACCGGGCGCGCATCACTGAAGAGATCAATCGCACCCGCGAGCGCGGCTATTCGCAGGATATCCAGGAAAACGAGCTGGATATCTGCTGCTACGGGAGCGCGATAGTTGACAGCGGCCAGCGGGCGGTGGGGTGTATCAGCGTGAGTATGCCGACGTACCGGTTTGACGCCCTGCAGGCTGAGGAAGCCATCGGCGCGATCCGCGCCTGCGTGGCGGCGATCCAGAAGCAACTGGTGTAGCCCGCTTTTCCGCGTTTTGCTGACGGCAAATTCCCGGAGAAGAACATGAACGTAAATACAGGTTTTCCGCAGTACGATTTTTCTGGTCGCGTGGTGGCGGTAACTGGCGCGGCGCGCGGTATCGGCGAGGCGATTAGCGCCCGGTTTCAGCAGGCGGGCGCGCAGGTCTGGAGGCTGGACAGGCATTACCCGGCGCGCGACGGATCCCAGTTGCCGCTGGATATTACCCAACCGGCGTCGTTGATTGCCGCGCGCGAGACGATCCTGCAAACCAGCGGCAGGCTGGATACCCTGATCCACTGCGCCGGGTTCGCCGGCCCGACCCTGCCGCTGATCGATTACGATCCGGCGGTCTGGCGGCAAATTATCGACGTCAACCTGACCGGCACGTTTGAAGTCTGTCGCACCTTCGTTCCGGCGCTGCTGGCGCAACCGCAAAGCTGGCTGGTGAATCTGGCGTCGCTGGCAGGGAAGGAGGGTACGCCCAACGCGTCGGCGTACAGCGCGGCGAAAGCGGGCGTCATCGCCCTGACTAAATCGCTCGCTAAAGAGCATGCCCAAAGCGGCTTGCGGGTAAACTGCATTACCCCCGCCGCGATTGAAACCCCGCTGCTGGCGCAGATGACGCCCGAGCATGTGGCCACTATGATCGCCAAATCGCCTCAGGGGCGGTTAGGCACCGTGGAGGAAGTGGCGGAGATGGCAATGTGGCTCAGCTCCGGCGCATGCACTTTTAACAGCGGGGCGGCGTTTGATTTATCCGGTGGACGGGCCACGTATTAGTCATCGGATGCCAGCGGTAACGTGATGCTGTTCCTCAACGCGTTTTACCGCTGGTTTCACCACTTTTTCGCCTTTGTCTCCGAAGAACTGATACAGCGTGTCGGATGCCGATTTGGTTAAAATCATAATTTCGATACGGCGGTTTTCAGCGCTGTTCGGATCCCCTTCGTTCAGCAGCATTCGGTCGGACATCGCGCTGACCTGCATCACTTTATCTACCGGCATTCCGGCCTGTTCCAGCACACGGCGCGCCGATAGCGCCCGGTCGCCAGAGAGATTCCAGTTATTGTAGTTGTCGCCATCTTTATACTGCATGGCGTCCGTATGGCCGCTGATTATCAGCTTGTTATCCAGTGAGTCGAATACCGGTGCCAGTTCTATCAGCAACTTTTTAAAAAACGGCATAATCTTCGCGCTGCCGCGCTCAAACATATTGCGGTTCTGATCATCTTTGATCAAAATCCGCAGCCCTTGCGGCACGATTTCCATCTCCATGTTGCTCTGCATATGGCTTTTTTCCGCGATGGAATTAATCACGGTCGCCAGTTCGCCCAGTTCGCGTACCGACTTATCTTTCATCGCCACACGCTTATTATTGGCCTGTTGGGCCTGCAATGCCTGCGATGTATCAACGGTAGCATCGGTGGTTTTTTTAACAGTGACCGCCTGCGTAGTTGGCGGCGCTTTTACGCTGGCGGGCTGCGTTTCGCCGCGTGCGCCGCTTTCAAGGATTGCCATCTTGCCGAGATTATTTAACGGCATCACGCCATTGCCACTAAATATCGACTGTTCATTAAGCGCCGCAACGATATTTTTGCGATCGTTCTCGCTGACGCTGTTGACGATTAACTTCATCGTGGTGACCAAAGGGGCTGAACGTATCTCTGAAGTCTCGGCGCGCTTTACCCTGGACGCTATGCCGGGTAAACAGATGGCGATTGACGCCGACCTCAATGCCGGGCTGATTAACCAGTCTCAGGCGCAGGCCCGCCGTAAAGACATCGCCAACGAGGCGGATTTTTACGGCGCGATGGACGGCGCGTCAAAATTCGTGCGCGGTGACGCCATCGCCGGGATGATGATTCTGGCCATCAATATGATTGGCGGGATTTGTATTGGGATTTTTAAATACGATCTCAGCGCTTCCGCCGCCTTCCAGCAGTATGTGCTGATGACCATTGGCGACGGCCTGGTGGCGCAAATCCCGTCGCTGCTGCTCTCCACCGCCGCGGCGGTGATCGTAACGCGCGTCAGCGATAATGGTGACATCGCAAAAGACGTGCGTGGCCAACTGTTGGCGAACCCGACTATTCTCTATACCGCTGCCGGCATCATGTTTATGCTGGCAATCGTACCGGGGATGCCGCACCTGCCGTTTTTGCTGTTTACGTTGTTGTTGGGGTACGCGGCCTGGCGTCAAAGCAAACAGCCGCAGGTTTCTCAGGAAACTGAGCAGAATCTCGAAAACCTGACCAAAGCAATTGTCGACACGCCGGAACAACCGGTGAGCTGGGAAACCATTCCGCTCATTGAACCGGTCAGCCTGAGCCTGGGTTACAAGCTGGTGTCGTTGGTGGATAAAACCAAAGGCGGGCCGCTGACTCAGCGGGTACGGGGGGTGCGGCAGGTGATTTCTGATACCAGCGGCGTGCTGCTGCCGGAAATTCGCATCCGGGAAAACTTTCGCCTCAAGCCCACGCAATACGCGATTTATATTAACGGTATTCAGGCGGAAGAGGGCGACGTGCCTGCCGACCGGCTGATGGCGCTGCCCACCAGCGAAACCTACGGTGAGGTCGACGGGATTTTGGGCATGGATCCGGCGTACCGGATGCCAGTGACCTGGATCCAGGCGGACCAGAAGGCCAGAGCCCTGAATCTGGGGTATCAGGTGATTGACTGTGCCAGCGTTATCGCTACTCACGTCAATAAAGTGGTGCGCCAGTACATTCCCGAGCTGTTTAATTACGATGATGTGACCCATTTACATAACCGCCTCTCGGCTATGGCGCCGAAGCTGGCGGAAGATCTTAACGCGACGCTGAATTACAGCCAGTTATTGAAGGTGTATCGGCAATTGCTGACCGAAGGCGTGTCGCTAAAAGATATTGTGACTATCGCCACGGTGCTGGTTGCCAGCAGCGCTACGACCAAAGATCCGGTGTTGCTCACCTCGGATGTACGGCTGGCACTGCGCCGCAGTATCGCCACGCCGCTGGTGCGTAATCAGACGCTATCCGTTTATACCCTGCAAAATGAACTGGAAAATCTGTTGCTCGGCGTGGTCAATCAAACCCAGCAGGCGAATAAAGTGTCGCTGGATAGCGTACCGGTAGATCCGAATATGCTCAGTCAGTTCCAGAGCACCATGCCGCAAGCCAAAGAGCAGATGAAAGCGGCAGGAAAAGAGCCAGTACTGCTGGTCGCGCCGCAACTGCGCCCGCTCTTGTCACGCTATGCGCGGCTGTTCGCCCCTGGACTACAGGTGCTGTCGTATAACGAAGTGCCGGATGAACTGGAATTGAAAGTGTTAGGTTCGCTGTCCTGATTGCGAAGCGTATATAAAAGGCCATCAATATTACTATTGATGGCCTTTTTGTTTGTTGTGACTCGTTAAAGGATATTGTTGGCGGTAAGGATGCGCCGGGCTCCCAGATAGTGATCCTGCCAGAAATCACCGTCAAAGTGGCTGATCCGGATATTCAGGCCGGTTCGCGGCGCTTCAATAAAATCGCCATCGCCAAGATACACGCCGACGTGATCGGCATGGTCGCCTTCAGAATGGATGCCGAAGAAGATCAAATCTCCGCGTTTCAGATCGCGTTTCGCCACCGGACGTGCGTTTTTATCGTGATACATCTCGTTGGCGGTACGCGGCAGCTTTGAAGAAAGCAGTTTGTTATAAGCGTAGAACACCAGTCCGCTACAGTCGAAGCCATTAACAGGTGATGTGCCGCCCCATACGTAGGGTTTACCGAGCTGGTCCTCCAGGCGGTCGACAATCATATCGGTGGTATCGCGCAGGCGATCGCTGTACAGGCTACCATCGCTGTCGCGCAGATGATCCCAATGTGGACTGGTTTGCCGGTATGGTCCGGGAAACCAGTCCGGATGCTCGCGTAGCAGCACGCGGTTTTTGGTGCGGAGCGCCGCTTTCGACGTTTTATTACCGTACACCACATTCCTGTCCGCTTTCTCTTTTTTGTCTTTCCACAACCTGAACAGTTTGGCGCGGTTATACATACGTTGCCGCGCTGCGTAACTCCGTTCGGGATGGGGTTTTGGACCCTGTGGTGATTTATGGACAGCACAGGCCTGCTGACAGGTAAAAGTCATACAAATCAGCAGGGCTAAAGAGAGTTTATTGCCCAGCATAGATAACCATAAGTTAGGGTGAAATTCAGAGGGAGTTCATTGTGTAGAAAATGGTATCACGTGCGCCAGAAGTCGCTTTTTAAATGTTCTTTATTAAAAAATTAATTTCAGTAAATCAGCGCCCAGAGAAGTATTTGCCAGACAGTTTAGTGAGGCGGGCATGGAAAAGCCGGTGCGCGATTTAAAACTCTCTTCGCTGAAGCGCTATGTCTAAGCGGCGGGCGGGAAACGGCAGCGGGATGTGGGGCTGCCGGACGGGTTTATGCTGTAAGCGCGTCGGCGTAATAAAGCAAAAAAGCAGATGTCTTGCGACATCTGCTTTTTCAAATTTGGCTCCTCTGACTGGACTCGAACCAGTGACATACGGATTAACAGTCCGCCGTTCTACCGACTGAACTACAGAGGAATCGTGTGGAGGCTTATCTTAGCGAGGGAAATCTTTTTGTCAAACCCCATTTCGGCCTTAAGCCTTCGACTGACCACTTTGCCGGCGCTTCGCTGAAAATGCCAACAAAAAATGTGGAAATACTTTGCAGTAACGCCGTTCCTCACTCATCATTGAAAAGTCGTTTTACTTTCCTGATGGATTCACCTTGAGCTTATCCACTTCGCTGCGGCGCATTCTGTCGCGCACGCACTGGCACGGCCGTAGAAAAAGTTATCGCACCCTTTACTGGCGGGAAATTATGCCGCTGGCGGTGCCGATCTTCATAGAAAACACCTGTGTACTGTTGATGGGGGTGCTCAGCACCTTCCTGGTGAGCTGGCTGGGCAAAGAAGCGATGGCGGGCGTCGGTCTTGCGGATAGCTTCAATATGGTGATCCTGGCGTTTTTTGCGGCCATTGATTTAGGAACCACCGTGGTGGTGGCTTTTAGTCTCGGCAAGCGCGACCCGAAACGCGCCCGCGCGGCGGCGCGCCAGTCGCTGATTCTGATGACCCTTGTCGCCGTAGCGCTGGCGGCGGTGATCCACTATTTCGGCGAACAAATCATTGATGTTGTAGCGGGCGAGGCTACCGTTCAGGTGAAACAGCTGGCGCTTAATTATCTCCAGCTGACGGTATGGAGCTACCCGGCGGCGGCCATTACGCTGATCGGCAGCGGGGCGCTGCGCGGGGCAGGGAACACCAAAATTCCACTGCTGATTAACGGCGGGATGAATATTCTCAATATTATGATCAGCAGCGTGCTGATTTACGGCCTGTTTTCCTGGGACGGGATGGGATTTTCCGGCGCGGGGCTGGGGCTTACGCTGTCGCGCTATATCGGCGCGCTGGGCATTATTTATGTGCTGATGATCGGCTTTAATCCGGCGCTGAAGATCACCTTACGCAGCTATTTTACCCGCCTCGATATTTCGATTCTGCGCGAAGTGCTGGGGATTGGCGTGCCGGCCAGCGTGGAGTCGGTGCTGTTTAACTGCGGTAAATTGCTTACCCAGATGTTTGTCGCCGGTATGGGCACCAACGTGATTGCCGGTAACTTTATTGCTTTTTCCGTGGCGGCGCTGATTAACCTGCCGGGTAACGCGCTGGGTTCTGCATCAACCATCATCGTCGGCAAACGCCTCGGCAAAGGGCAGATTAGCCAGGCGGAGCTGCAACTGCGCCATATCTTCTGGATTTCGACCCTCGGCTTAACCGCCATCGCCTGGCTGAGTGCGCCCTTCGCCGGGCTTATCGCCTCGTTCTATACCCACGAGCAGGACGTTATCCAGGTGGTTAAACACCTGCTGTGGTTGAACGCGCTGTTTATGCCGATTTGGGCGGCGGCGTGGGTGCTTCCCGCCGGGCTGAAAGGCGCGCGCGACGCCCGTTTCGCCATGTGGGTGACCATGCTGGGCATGTGGGGCTGCAGGGTGGTTGCCGGTTATGTGCTGGGGATTATGCTCGGCATGGGCGTCATCGGGGTCTGGCTCGGTATGTTCCTCGACTGGGCGGTGCGCGGCCTCTTCTTCTACTGGCGTATGATTAGCGGACGCTGGTTGCAGAAGTACCCGCGCAGCAAAAAAACGGCCGTTACGCGCCAGGCTGCGGCGCAGAGTGGCGACGGTTAACCCACATCGCCATGACAAACAGCAGGCTGAATACCAGCACGATGGTGGGCGCGGGGGCGCTGTCGAGATAAAACGACAGCCAGATCCCGCTCAGCGACGCGATAATCGCCACGCCAACCGCCGCCAGCAGCATCGCGCCAAAGGTGCGGGTTATCAAAAAGGCAATCGCGCCGGGCGCTATCAGTATCGCGATGGCGAGAATAATCCCCACTGCTTTGAGCGAGGCGACAATCGCCAGCGCCAGCAGGACTAACAGCCCGTAATGCAAAAGCCTGATGCGCAGACCTACCGCCTGGGCCTGCACCGGATCGAAGGCGTGCAGCACCAGATCGCGCCATTTCATGGCGATGACGGTTACGGTGAACAGCGTGACCAGCGCGGTATCGCGGATGTCGCTGCTGCCGATCCCCAGCATATCGCCAAACAGAATATGGTCGAGGTGTACCTCCGGCTGGAGCCAGACATACAGCACCAGCCCGAAGCCAAACATGCCGGAAAACACGATGCCCATCGCCGTGTCGTGGCGGATGCGGCTGTTGTCTTTCAGGTAGCCGGTTGCCAGCGCGCACAGCATCCCCGCCGCAAACGCGCCGGGCGCGAACGGCAGACCGAGCATCCACGCGATCACCACGCCGGGAAACACCGCGTGACTCATGGCATCGCCCATCAGCGCCCAGCCTTTCAGCACCAAAAAGCAAGAGAGCAGAGCGCAGGGGATGGCGATCAGCACGGAAATAATCAGCGCGTTGACCATAAAGTCAAAGCCCAGCGGGGCCATTACCCACTCAACCATGGTGCACCGCCTGGCGGGTCATCCGCCGTTTGCGGGCCGCGATAACGCCGTGCTGCGGGGCGAAGAAAAACGCCAGCGTAAACAGTAGCGTTTGCAGGGTGACGATGATGCCGCCCGTCGCCCCGTCAAGGTAATAACTCAGCCACGCGCCGAAGAAGCTGGTCAGGCTGCCGAGCGCCACGGCGATGATAATCAGCCGGGGAAAACGATCGGTAAACAGCCAGGCCGTCGCGCCGGGGGTGACCACCATAGAAATCACCAGAAATGCGCCGACGGTTTGCAGCGCCGCCACGGTGCAGGCCGACAATAACGTAAAAAACAGGCATTTTAACCCTACCGGATTCAGGCCAACGGCCCGGGCGTGGGTTTCATCAAAAAACGTCACCAGCAGATCTTTCCATTTCACCAGTAAAATCAGCAGGGTAATGCCGCTGATGAGCGACAGCTGGAGGATGTCCGAGGGCGCGATGGTCAGTACATTACCCATCACAATCGACTGGATGTTCACGGCGGTGGGATTCAGGGACACCATAAACAGCCCGAGGGCGAAAAACGACGAAAAGATCAGGCCGATAATCACGTCCTCACGCAGCCGGGTGCGCTGATTCAGAAACAGCATCGCGGCGGCAGCCAGCCCGCCGGAGAAAAACGCGCCCAGCGAGAACGGCAGGCCGAGCATCCACGCCCCCGCCACGCCGGGGACAATCGCGTGTGAAAGCGCATCGCCAATCAACGACCAGCCTTTAAGCATCAAATAGCAGGAGAGAAACGCGCAAACGCCGCCCACCAGGGCCGAGACCCACATGGCGTTTACCATCCAGCCGTAACTGAAGGGTTCCAGCAGCCAGGTCATACCGCCTCCTGACAGGGGCTGAACAGATGATGTGACACGCCGCCGAACGCCCGTTCGATATTGGCATGGGTAAAGGTGTCGGCGGTTTTGCCGCAGGCCACCACGCTGCCGTTAATCAGCAGGGTGTGATCGCAAAACGAGGGTACGCTGGCAAGATTATGGGTGGATACCAGCAGCGTGCGGCCTTCGTCACGCAGCTGGCCGAGCAGGGTGACGATCTGCTGCTCGGTTTTCACATCCACGCCGGTAAAAGGCTCGTCGAGTAAAATCAACTGGCCGTTTTGTGCCAGCGCTCGCGCCAGAAAGACGCGCTTTTTCTGGCCGCCGGAGAGCTCGCCGATTTGCCGCTGGCGTAAATGGCCCATATCCACCCGCGCCAGCGCCTGATCGACGGCATGGCGATCGGCGGCGGACGGACGGCGCAACATGCCCATATAGCCGTAGCACCCCATCATCACCACATCCTCCACCAGCACCGGGAAATTCCAGTCCACCTCTTCGGATTGCGGCACATAGCTGACCAGATTATTGCCGAGCGCGGATTTCACCGACATCCCCAACAGAGTGATCTCGCCATGTGCCAGCGGCACCAGCCCCATAATGGCTTTAAACAGCGTAGATTTTCCCGCGCCGTTGACGCCGAGCAGCGCGGTAATGCTGCCCTGCGGCAGCTGGAACGATGCGTCGCGCAGGGCGGTGTGGCCGTTGCGCCAGGTGACGGTCGCCTGGCTAACCACCACGCCGGGCCCGTGTCGTGAGATATCTGATGGTTGAACTCGCCTGAAAGGAGAAATCATTGTGCTGCCCCCTCGCGGATGCCGGTGACAATGGTGTCGGTGGTGACCCGTAGCAAATCGATATAGGTGGGAACCGGACCGTCGGCCTTACTCAGTGAATCGACATACAGTACGCCGCCGTAATGCGCCCCGGTCTCGCGGGCCACCTGGCGGGCGGGCTTATCGGATACGGTGCTTTCGCTGAAAATGGTCGGGATGCGCTCACGCTTAATGGTGTCCACCACGTTGCGTACCTGTTGCGGCGTGCCTTGCTGATCGGCATTGATCGGCCACAGATACAGCTCTTTCAGCCCCATATCCCGGGCCAGATAGGAAAACGCCCCTTCGCTGGTCACCAGCCAGCGCTGCTGCGGAGGCAGTTGATCGAGTTTTTGATGCAGCGGCGCAAGGGCGGCGGCAATTTTTTGTTTATAGCTTTCCGCATTGGCGCGATAGGTGTCGGCATTGGCCGGATCGTGCTCAATAAATGCATCGCGGATATTGTCGACATAAATCATCGCATTATCGGGCGACATCCACGCATGGGGGTTAGGTTTGCCCTGATACGGCCCGTTGCCGATGGCCATCGGCGTAATGCCTTTTGTCACCACCACTTCCGGTACGCCTTTCAGGTGCTGATAAAACTTCTGAAACCATAGCTCCAGGTTCATACCGTTGGCGAGGATCAGCTTCGCCCCCTGGGCGCGTTTGATATCGCCAGGCGTGGGCTGGTATTCATGAATTTCCGCGCCGGGCCTGGTGATCGATTCTACTTCGGCGGCGTCTCCGGCCACGTTTTTCGCCATGTCGGCAATGATAGTGAAGGTGGTGACCGCCTTAAACTTTTCCTGCGCGCTGGCCTGGAACGACATTAGCGCGGCAGTCAGTGCCATGATTGCCGCCACACTCTGCCATTTACCGGTTACCGTCATGCCTCTCTCCTGATTGATATTTCATCGTTTATAGCATCTGCTATAAAACATAGCTTAAGCTATACGGAAGGGCAAATGATAATTGTTATCACCTAAATCTGTGCGGCAAGGCAGTCAGGATGACTTTTAGGACTTAAGAGAATGGGCGTTTCACACGAAGGTGGCTATAAGATCATACTTCTGTAACATTCGGTCATGTTTTGACAATCTATGCTTAAAGTTCTGACTCAATAAGGAACGCTATGCTTCGTTTAATTCTGGTTTCATCTTTACTTCTGGTTTCCGCGCTGCAAGCGTCCCGGGCGACAACCTATCCCTTGCCGCCCGAAGGCAGTCGCCTGGTGGGCAGTAACATCACTATCACAATCCCGGAAGGCAACACCGAGCCGCTGGAGCATTTCGCGGCAATGTACGGCCTGGGGCTGAGTAATATGCTGGAGGCCAACCCGGGCGTCGATCCGTATCTACCCACACCGGGCAGCCAGTTGATTATTCCCCAGCAGGTGATCCTGCCGGATACGCCGCGTAAAGGGATTGTGGTGAACAGCGCCGAGATGCGCCTCTATTACTATCCGCCAGACAGCGGAACCGTGGTGGTGCTGCCGATTGGCATCGGTCAGGCGGGCCGCGAGACGCCGCGCAACTGGGTTACTAAAGTGGAGCGTAAACAGGAAGCGCCATCCTGGACGCCGACCGCCAATACCCGTCGCGAATACGCGAAAGAGGGCATTACGCTACCGGCGTTTGTTCCTGCCGGGCCGGATAACCCGATGGGGCTGTACGCGATTTATATTGGCCGCCTGTATGCCATCCACGGCACCAATGCCAATTTCGGTATCGGCCTGCGGGTAAGCCAGGGCTGTATCCGTTTGCGCGATGATGACATCAAATTGTTGTTTGATAACGTTCCGGTGGGCACGCGCGTGCAGCTGATCGATCAACCGGTAAAAACCACCCTTGAGCCGGACGGCACGCGTTGGCTGGAGGTGCACGAGCCGCTGTCGCGCAACCGCACCGAGTTTGAATCGGATAAACGCGTGCCAATCACCTTAACCGGGGCGCTGCGTAAAGAGGTGGAAAGCCCGGATGCGGATGCGCAGGTGGTGACCGAAGCCCTTGAGCGCCGCTCGGGAATGCCGGTGCAGATTAACCATGCGGTCGGGACGACCTTTTAATTCTTCCTTCCCCACTGAACCAGGCTTAAACGCCTGGTTTTTTTTCGTTCGTTTTGTTGATTCGGCGTTTATCTTTCCACTGGTAAGATTATTTCATCGACAGGCACTCCTGAACCGCTGAGATGAAAAATGACCGCCACTCAAATCCTGATGCTGATCGCCCTGACCTGCTGGTCAGTTTACAAACAAACTATCCGCACGGAAGTGCACGGAAAAGGCCGTTTCAAAATGGCGAAAATTTACGGGATTATCGGCCTGGTGGTGGGCGGCTTTTACCTGCCGACCGACGCCATCGCCTGGGCAACCGTGGTGGTAAGCGTCGGCGCCAGCGCGCTGGTGGGTGTGATGCGCGGCAATCTGACACGCCTGACCGTTGAGGACGGTAAAGTCTTCAGCCAGGGAAGCGCGCTGACAATTGGTTTGTTCCTTGGGCTGGTGGCGTTTAAATTCCTGCTCGGCACCTGGCTGTACTTTAACCATCCGCAACCGCATAACGGCTTTGGGGAAATCCTCGTGCTGATTGCCATCATGGTAGCGGTTCAGGCGCAGATTGTGTGGCTGCGGGCTCAGAAAGCCGTTGCGCAAGGAGGGCCGTCTGTTCAGTCATTGTCCTGACATGCCTGGCGGCGCAGAACCATTATGGAAGCTGCGCTGCATTTTATTTATCTGATTCATCATAATCATTTCAACAGTAAAATCAGTTGATTACTATGATCCTTCACGCTGTGCTACGTTGAGGAAGTCTCAATGGAAATGATGAATAATTGTGCGTTTCCCGCTTTCGATGTTATATTAAAATATAACTTTCGGAGGTTTAATATGTATACCACCCGTCTCAAAAAGGTTGGAGGATCTGTGATGCTTGCGGTGCCTCCCGCTGTGCTTAAAACGCTGGGTCTATCGACAGATAGTGAAGTCGGCATGACTATTGAAAAAGGTTGCCTGATTATTGAACCCCAGAAGCGACCACGTTATTCACTGGAAGAATTGTTGGCGCAGTGCGATCCCAACGCTGAATTGAGCAAAGAGGATCGTGAATGGATTGATGCACCGGCGGTGGGGAAGGAGATCCTGTAAATGGACAGAGGGGAAATCTGGCTCGTTTCGCTTGATCCCGCTGCTGGTCATGAACAAAGCGGGAAACGCCCGGTGCTTATCGTTTCACCAGCTTCATTCAATAAGCTGACCCGGCTACCCGTTGTTGTCCCTGTGACCAGCGGCGGAAACTTTGCCCGCGCAGCCGGTTTTGCCGTTTCACTGGACGGGGCGGGAACGAAAACAACAGGTATTATCCGCTGTGACCAGCCCAGAACAGTTGATATGGCTGCCCGCAACGGCAAACGGCTGGAACAGATACCTGACAGTATCGTGAATGAAGTGCTGGCCCGGCTGGAAGCTATTCTGAACTGAGGCTTTTTATTTCCTGATGTTTAGCGCAGACAGCAAAAACCCGCTTAAGTCGCCTTAAGCGGGTTTTTAAATTTGGCTCCTCTGACTGGACTCGAACCAGTGACATACGGATTAACAGTCCGCCGTTCTACCGACTGAACTACAGAGGAATCGTGTGAACGGGGCGCATAGTATCGACCCACCGTAGGCTTGTCAAAGCCTGTTTTTGATTTTGCGTGCGTTTGCTGATTAATTCCACAACTTGCCGAAAATCCGGGTGAAATTCTCCACCCGGGCCGGGTTAAAAGCTAGCGGAACGGCGGTTCGTTAAAGGTGCGCAGCTTACGGGAATGGAGGCGGTCGCCCTCGGCGCGCAGCAAATCTATCGCCCGGATGCCAATCTGCAAATGCTCGGAAATCGCCCCTTCGTAGAAGCGGTTTGCCTGGCCGGGCAGTTTGATTTCGCCATGCAGCGGTTTATCCGATACGCACAGCAGCGTACCGTAGGGCACCCGGAAGCGATAGCCCTGGGCGGCGATGGTGGCGCTTTCCATGTCGATCGCCACGGCGCGGCTTAAGTTAAAGCGCAGGGCCGAGGCGCTGTAGCGCAGTTCCCAGTTGCGGTCGTCGGTGGTGACGACCGTGCCGGTACGCAGCCGCTGTTTGACTTCTTCCCCCGGCATACCGCTCACCTGTTTGGTGGCGTCGTACAGCGCGCGCTGCACTTCCGCAATGCTCGGGATCGGGATATCCGGCGGCAGCACCGCGTCCAGTACGTGGTCATCACGCAGATACGCGTGCGCCAGCACATAATCGCCGATCGCCTGGCTTTCGCGCAGCCCGCCGCAGTGGCCAATCATCATCCACACATCCGGGCGCAGCACTGCCAGATGGTCGCAAATGGTTTTAGCGTTCGACGGCCCGACGCCGATATTCACCAGCGTGATCCCCTGGCCGTCCTGGGTAACCAGATGCCAGGCCGGCATCTGGTGTTTCTTCCAGGCCAGATCGGAAATCGCCTCTTCAGGCGCCTCGGTATCGGCGGTGATCCAGATGCCGCCCGCGCAGGAGAGCGCGATATAGGGACTGTCCGGGTCAAGGATCTGGCTGCATCCCCAGCGCACAAACTCATCCACGTAGCGGGTGTAGTTGGTAAACAGCACAAACGGTTGAAAGTGCTCCACCGGCGTACCGGTGTAGTGGCGCAGCCGCGCCAGCGAAAAATCGACCCGGCGCGCGTCAAAATGCGACAGCGGGTAAAACTCGGTGGGGTGGAAAATCCCATCGGCGGTTTCGTCGCCGATTTGCGCCAGTTCGGTGGTGGGGAAATGGCGTGCCAGACCGGCGCTCATGGAACGGTCCAGCGTCAGCGCTGAGCCGTCGATCACATACGGATAGGGGATCTCATGGGGCGACGGCGCCACTTCGATGATCGCGCCGTAGTCATGGTAAAGCAGCTCCAGCTGCTCCGCCAGATAGGCGCGAAACAGCGCCGGGCGGGTAATGGTGGTGGTGTAACAGCCGGGATGGGTAAACCGGGCGTAAGCGCGGGTCTTTTTCGGATTAACCGCCGTGCCGTCCCAGCTTACCTGCAGTTGCGGATAAACAAACAGCCCGCTGGCGCGGCGGGTGGCATCCGGTAATTTTCCTTCTGAAATATACAGGCTAATGGCGTCGCGCAGGGCGTTCACGGCCTGGTCGTAAAGGGCTTCCAGTTGATCCAGCGCCTGTTCTGGCGTCAGGCTGACTACGGCTTGGTTCATCTTCTCTCCTTATCCCGGCGAACTGTCGGGTGCAACATTACCGATAGTATGTCACAGGAGTAATACAGCCGTGTGTTGAATAGCAACCCCTGTAAAACTCATCCGTCTGAATGATTGCCGCCCTGAACCGACTGTTAATGTTCAACTCTCCGCATCGCACAGGTGATCTTCGCCGCAAATTTATACTTGCAGGGTGCGCAGCCTGACGGGCCACGGCTATGTTTAAGATTCTGGACGGTCCGGAAACCGCGCATCCCAGCCAGCCACGTGATGGCAAACTCATCCCTTTGATTGTTAATAAACAGGCTCGCCTGAAAGCCAGTGTATTGACGAAGCCCGTGATTTTTCCCGCGCCAGCCCTGGCGCCGTGTCTGAATAGTGCGAGGAATATCCGAATGTCTTTGAAAATAAAACCATTACCGCTGCATATCGCCATTCTCGGTTGTTTAACCACGGCATTTTATGCCCAGGCGGATATCAAAATCGGCGTGGCGGGGCCTTTCACCGGCCCGAACGCCACGTATGGCGCGCAATACTGGAAGGGCGCAACCCAGGCGGCGGAGGATATCAACGCCGCTGGCGGCATTAAAGGCGAGAAAATTGTGCTGGTTCAGGGAGATGACGCCTGCGAACCCAAGCAGGCGGTGGCGGTCGCCAACCGTATGGTGGATGAATCAAAAGTCTCAGCGGTGGTTGGTCACTTCTGTTCTTCCTCCACCATGCCTGCGTCTGAAGTGTATGACGAGGCAGGCGTGCTAACCATCACGCCGGGCTCCACCAATCCGCAGGTGACTGAGCGCGGCATGAAGGGCATGTTCCGCATGTGCGGGCGCGACGATCAGCAGGGCGTCGTGGCGGCCAACTATATGCTCGACACGCTGAAAGCGAAGAAAATCGCCATCATTCACGATAAGGACACCTACGGCCAGGGTCTTGCCGACGCCACCAAAGCGGCGCTGGAAAAGCGCGGCACCAAAGAGGTGCTGTACGAAGGCCTGTCGCGCGGGGAAAAAGATTTTAATGCCCTGGTGACCAAAATCGGTTCGCTGAAACCCGACGTGGTTTATTTTGGCGGCTGCCATCCGGAAGCTGGCCCGTTGGTGCGCCAGATGCGCGAACAGGGTGTGCAGGCGAAATTCTTCTCCGGTGACTGCGTGGTGACCGAAGAGATGGTGACCGCAGCGGGCGGCCCGCAGTTTACCAACGGCGTGCTGATGACCTTCGGCAACGATCCGCGCACCATCCCGGCGGGTAAAACGGTGATCGAAAAATTCCGCGCCAGCGGTTTTGAGCCGGAAGGCTACACCCTTTACGCCTACGCCTCGATCCAGGCGATTGCCGCCGCCTATAACGGCGCGGGAAAAGACAACGAAAAAGCCAGTGAGTGGTTGAAGTCCAATACCGTGGATACGGTGATGGGCCCCAAATCCTGGGACGGCAAGGGCGACCTGAAAGTCTCGGATTACGTGGTTTATCAGTGGGATGACAAAGGCAAATACAAACAGCTGTAATTTGCCGCCCCGTCCGTTTTGCCGCCAGGTAAAACGCCGCGACACTGAAGGCGGCCCGGCTCTCGGGCCGCTTTCTCACTGGCGAGAGTGTTGATATGGATGCTTTTTTTCTCCAACAGCTGATCAACGGGCTGACGTTAGGCGCTGTCTACGGTTTGATCGCCATCGGCTACACCATGGTTTACGGCATTATCGGGATGATCAATTTCGCTCACGGCGAAGTCTATATGATCTCGGCTTATCTCTGCGCCATCGGGCTGGCGCTGCTGGCCAGCTTCGGCATTCACTCCTTCCCGCTGCTGATCTTCGGTACGCTGATTTTCACCGTCGCCGTGACCGCCGTGTACGGCTGGGCGATTGAGCGCATCGCCTACCGGCCGCTGCGCAACTCCACCCGGCTGGCACCGCTGATCTCCGCCATCGGCATGTCGCTGATCCTGCAAAACTACGTTCAGTTAAGCCAGGGGCCGAATCAGCAGGGCATTCCCACGCTGTTGACCGGCGTGCTGCGCTTCCACGTTGACGACGGCGTAGTGCAAATCACCTTAACCAAAGTGTTTATCCTGGTGGCCGCCGTGGTGGGGATGGGGGTGCTGACGTGGATTATCCAGTTCACCCGGCTGGGGCGGATCTGCCGCGCCACCCAGCAGGACCGGCGCATGGCGTCGATTCTCGGCATCAACACCAACCGGGTGATCTCGCTGGTATTTGTCATCGGCGCATCGATGGCCGGGCTGGCGGGGGTGCTGGTCACCATGAACTACGGGACCTTCGATTTTTATGCCGGTTTCATTATCGGTATTAAAGCCTTTACCGCGGCGGTGTTGGGCGGCATAGGCTCGCTGCCCGGCGCGATGCTTGGCGGCCTGCTGCTGGGGGTTGCCGAAGCGCAGTTCGCCGGGCTGGTGAACTCCGATTACAAAGACGTGTTTTCGTTTTCACTGCTGGTGGTGATCCTGATTTTTCGCCCGCAAGGCTTGCTGGGCCGTCCCGTGGTCGCGAAGGTGTAAGGGGTAAACGATGACAGATGCGGCACTGAAGCCAGGAATCGATATCAAAAAATGCCTGCTGGATACCGTACTGGCAGGGCTATGCGCACTGGTGGTATTTGGGCCGATCGTCGGGGTGGTGCTGCGCGGCTACAGCTATACGCTGTCGCCGGATCGCGTGGCGCTGCTGGTGGCGGTGGTAATGGCGGGGCGCTTCGTTCTGAGCCTGGCGCTGCAAACGTCGCGCGGGCGGCGGTTTGCCCGCCAGTTCGAAAGCGGGGACGACGGCGTCTACGTGCGCCCCTCGGATTATAAATCGCCGTTGCGCTGGGCGATCCCGTTGTTGATGGTGCTGGCGCTGCTGTTTCCGTTTGTCGCCACCAAGTACCTGCTTACCGTGGCGATCCTCGGGCTGATTTACGTGCTGCTCGGATTAGGGCTGAATATCGTGGTGGGCCTGGCCGGGCTACTCGACCTGGGCTACGTGGCGTTTTACGCCATCGGCGCTTACGGGCTGGCACTGGGCTATCAGTGTCTGGGGCTGGGCTTTTGGGTGATGCTCCCGCTGGGCGCGCTGCTTGCCGCGCTGGCCGGGGCGCTGCTCGGCTTTCCGGTATTGCGGATGCACGGGGATTACCTGGCGATTGTCACCCTCGGATTTGGGGAGATCATCCGGTTGGTGCTCAACAACTGGCTGAGCTTTACCGGCGGGCCGAACGGGATTTCCGTCCCCGCGCCGACGTTGTTCGGGCTGGAGTTTTCCCGGCGCGCCAAAGACGGCGGCGTTCCGTTCCATGAGTTTTTCAGTCTTTCTTATAACCCTAACCTGAAGTTTATTTTTATTTACGCGGTCCTGGTTCTGGTGGTGCTGCTGGTGCTGTTTATCAAGCATCGCCTGACGCGGATGCCGATAGGCCGGGCCTGGGAGGCGCTGCGTGAAGATGAAATCGCCTGCCGCTCGCTGGGGCTCAACCACGTGCTGGTGAAGCTTTCAGCTTTTATGATCGGTGCGTCAACCGCCGGGATCGCCGGCGTGTTCTTCGCCACGTATCAGGGATTTGTCAATCCAACGTCATTTACCTTCTTCGAATCGGCATTGATCCTCGCCATTGTGGTGCTGGGCGGCATGGGCTCGACGCTCGGCGTAGTGCTGGCCGCATTTGTGCTGACCGTGGCGCCGGAACTGCTGAGAAGTTTTGCCGAATACCGCGTGCTGTTGTTCGGCGTGTTAATGGTGGTGATGATGATCTGGCGGCCCCGCGGGCTGGTGCGCACCAGCCGCGCCGGGTTCGCCACCCGCAAAGGAGTGGCGCCATGAGCGACAGTATCCTGCGAGTGGAACATCTGATGATGCATTTTGGCGGCATTAACGCGCTTAACGACGTCAATCTGGACGTGGAGCGCGGTTCGATCACCGCGTTGATCGGCCCCAACGGGGCGGGTAAAACCACGGTCTTTAACTGTCTGACCGGGTTTTATCACGCTACCGGCGGCGCGATCCTGCTGAACACGCGCACGCCTACCGACATCATCGAGGTGCTGGGGCAAAAGCTGCGTGCGGGTGATTTCCTGCATCCCCGACGGCTCGGTTCGCGGCTCTACTACAAAATGTTTGGCGGCACCCACCTGGTTAACCGGGCCGGACTGGCGCGCACCTTCCAGAATATCCGCTTATTCCGTGAAATGTCGGTGGTAGAAAATCTGCTGGTGGCCCAGCACAGGCTGGCGAACCGTAATCTGATTGCCGGGATTATTAACACTGCCGCGTACCGCCGGGCAGAAAACCAGGCGCTGGACCGGGCGTTTTACTGGCTGGAAGTGGTGGAAATGGTGGATTGCGCCAACCGGCTGGCGGGCACGCTCTCTTATGGGCAGCAGCGTCGGCTGGAAATCGCCCGTGCCATGTGTACCGGGCCGGAGATGATCTGCCTGGACGAACCCGCCGCCGGGCTTAACCCGGTGGAAACCCACGCCCTGAGCCGCATTCTGCGGCTGCTGCGCCAGCAACACGGCGTCACGGTGCTGCTGATTGAACACGATATGGGCATGGTGATGGAGATTTCCGACCACGTTATCGTACTGGATCATGGCAACGTCATAGCGCGCGGCGCGCCGCAGGAAATCCAGCACAACCCCAGCGTTATCGCCGCCTACCTGGGCGCAGAGGAAGAGGAGGTGACGGGATGAAGCCGCTGCTGGAGTTTCGTGATGTTGATGTGTTTTATGGGCCAATCCAGGCGCTGAAAGGCATCTCGCTGACGGTAAACGAGGGCGAAACCGTCTCGCTGATTGGCGCGAACGGCGCGGGCAAATCCACCCTGCTGATGTCGATTTTCGGCCAGCCGCGCATCGCCAGCGGGCAAATTCTCTACCGGGGCGAAGATATCAGCCGTCGCTCCACCCATTTTATTGCCAGCAACGGCATCGCCCAGGCCCCGGAAGGGCGGCGTATTTTCCCGGATATGACGGTGGAGGAAAACCTGCTGATGGGCGCGATTGCCATCGGCAATCGCTATCAGAAAGAAGATAAAGCGCGCATGTACCAACTGTTTCCGCGGCTTGAGGAGCGGCGCAGTCAGCGGGCGATGACGTTATCCGGCGGCGAACAGCAGATGCTGTCTATCGCCCGGGCGTTGATGAGCCGCCCCAAATTACTCCTGCTGGACGAGCCGAGTCTGGGCCTCGCGCCGCTGGTGGTGAAACAGATTTTTCAGATCCTGCGCGAACTGACTCTGCAGGGCGTGACGCTGTTTCTGGTGGAGCAAAACGCCAACCACGCGCTGAAACTCTCCGATCGGGGGTATGTGATGACTAACGGGGAAATTCGCCTGAGCGGCAGCGGTGCGGAATTGTTGGTAAACCCGGAAGTGAGGAAGGCATATCTGGGTGGGGTGTGAGGGGGGTGAAACCGCAGCGGGCTGAGCGGTTGAAACAAAAAGCCCGCTTAAGTTTCCTTAAGCGGGCTTCTCTGAATCTGGCTCCTCTGACTGGACTCGAACCAGTGACATACGGATTAACAGTCCGCCGTTCTACCGACTGAACTACAGAGGAATCGTGTGAACGGGGCGCATGTTAACGGGGGCCGATCGCCTTGTCAAAGCCTGTTTTGCCTAAAACTTTTTGATTGCTGAATTTTCCGTCAGCCTGGCAATGCAAACGCCGCATATGGGCAGAATCGTAAGGGTTATCAGTGAACTGGCGGCAACGCGTACACTGACGCCCGCAAATGGTGCATGACTACCTCTTATGGGGCAGAAGCAAAACACTATTCCATTTTTAAAATACGTTCAAAGATTCGTTTCTCTTATTATCCAGCAGGTTAAAGGCGCCTTTCCGGCAAAGAAAAAACTGGCAAGCATCTTGCAATTTCATTGTTAACAGCTTGTTCATGTTTTCATTCCAGGGGGCCATATGAACCTTAGACGCCTGAAGTATTTCGTAAAAATCGTTGATATCGGTAGCCTGACCCAGGCGGCTGAAGTGCTGCATATCGCCCAACCAGCGCTGAGCCAGCAGGTGGCAACGCTGGAAGGTGAGATGGATCAGCAACTGCTTATTCGCACCAAGCGCGGCGTCACGCCAACCGAGGCCGGGAAAATTCTCTATGCCCATGCGCGGACCATTCTGCGCCAGTGCGAGCAAGCTCAACTGGCGGTGCATAATGTGGGGCATACGTTAAGCGGGCACGTGTCAATTGGCCTTGCGCCGGGTACCGCCGCTGCGGCGATCACCATGCCGCTGCTGCAGGCGGTACGCAACGAGCTGCCGGAGGTGCTGGTTTACCTTCAGGAAAACAGCGGCGCGCAGTTGAACGATAAACTGCTTGGCGGCCAGCTGGATATGGCGGTGCTGTACGATCGCGCGCCGGTTGCCGGCATCGCCAGCCAGCCGTTGCTCAAAGAAGAGTTGTTTTTAGTCGGCACCCGGGATTGCCCCGGGCAGCAGGTGGATTTAGCCAGCGTGGCGGAGATGAATTTATTCCTGCCGCGTGATTTTTGCGCGGTGCGCAAACGCGTTGACGAAGCCTTTTCGCTACGTCGACTCTCGGCCAAAATTATTGGCGAAATCGATTCGGTTTCAACGCTGACCGCTGCCATCGCAAGCGGTATGGGGGTCACGGTATTGCCGGAATCTGCCGCACGTTCACTGGCGCAATCGGCAAACGGCTGGACGGCGCGCATTTCCAGCCCGACGCTGAATTTGCCGCTGTCACTGAATGTCTCGGCGCATATGTCGCTTTCGCCGCAGGCCCAGGCGGTAAAAGACATTCTTATGTCGCTGATTTCCCGCCCTGTGATGGAGAGCCGTGAGCTGCTGCTGGTCAGCTAGTTTATATTCCTGAAAAGCATAAGTTGCTGGTTTTTATTATTTGTTATGCAGAAGCACAGACTTTAACAATAGCGTTATATCAGAATGCTTCTGGAGACATGATGAATTTTCAGCAACTCAAAATTATCCGCGAGGCGGCGAAGCGGGATTACAACCTGACTGAAGTCGCCAGTATGCTCTATACCTCGCAATCCGGCGTCAGCCGCCATATACGCGAGCTGGAAGATGAGCTGGGCATCGAAATTTTTATTCGCCGCGGTAAGCGCTTATTGGGCATGACCGAGCCGGGTAAAGCTCTGCTGGTGATTGCCGAACGCATTCTGAATGAAGCCAGTAATATCCGCCGTCTGGCGGATCTGTTTTCTAACGATACCAGCGGCATTCTGACCATTGCCACCACGCATACCCAGGCGCGCTACAGCCTGCCTGCAGTAATTAAATCTTTTCGCGCGCTGTTCCCGGAAGTCCGGCTGGAATTGATTCAGGGCACGCCGCAGGAAATCGAAACCCTACTGGAAAATGGTACGGCGGATATTGGTATCGCCAGCGAGCGTCTGAGTAACGATCCGCTGCTGGTGGCCTATCCGTGGTTCCGCTGGTCGCATAGCCTGCTGATCCCCGCAGGCCATGCGCTCTCCCATGCTGTGCCGGTGACGCTGGACGAGTTAGGCCGTTGGCCGCTCATCACTTATCGACAGGGGATTACGGGGCGCTCGCGTATTGATGAGGCGTTTGCCCGTAAAGGTATCGTGCCCGATATTGTGCTGAGCGCACAGGATTCCGACGTGATCAAAACCTACGTTGAGCTGGGGCTTGGGATTGGCATTGTCGCGGAACAGGCAAGTGGTGAGCATGACAGCGGGCAGTTGGTGAGACGGGATGTACGCCATCTGTTCGATGCAAATACCGTCTGGTTAGGGTTGAAACGTGGGCAGTTGCAGCGCAATTATGTTTGGCGCTTTATTGAATTATGTAATTCAGCGCTGTCGGTGGAAGAAATCAAGCGTCAGGCGCTGGAAAGCGATGAGTTGGTCATTGATTATCAGATATAACGTCTGTTGCTTACTTACCTCGGCCAAAAAGCAAAAATCCCGCTTAAGGATGCTTAAGCGGGATTTTCTGAATCTGGCTCCTCTGACTGGACTCGAACCAGTGACATACGGATTAACAGTCCGCCGTTCTACCGACTGAACTACAGAGGAATCGTGTGAACGGGTCGCATAGTAATAGCGGTCCCTATATGTGTCAATGCAAAAATTAACGCTTTGATTCAATTGGCTGTTTTCGCATCATTTTGCCCGTTTAATGGACTTGTTCCGTCCAGCGATCCGTTTCACCTGAATAGAGGCGTTGTAACGGATCCTGGCCGTAAAACTGACAGAATCGCTGCCACAGCGATGGAAAGCGCGGGGCGAAGAGTTGCGGCGCGCTAAAAAAGTATTCAGACAGGACGGCAAAACATTCCGCCGGGTCGGTTGCGGCGTAGGCGTCAATGCTTGTGGCGTTTTCACCCACCAGATCGATCTCATCCTGGATATTGCTCATGGCAGCATGGAGATCGTGTTCCCAGCCTGCCACATCTCGCAGGGCGATAAAGGGCACGCCGCTTGCACGGTCGCCATTACGCATATCCAGCTTGTGAGCGACCTCATGAACAATCAGATTGAAGCCGGACGCGTCAAAGGAGTCATGAATATCCAGCCAGTTAAGAATAATCGGTCCTTGCTGCCAGCTTTGCCCCGATTGAACCGAACGCTGATTATGGACCAGGCCAATATCGTCTTCCCATTCATCATCCACCACAAAGGGTGCGGGGTAGATCAGCACTTCGTGGAAGCCATCCAGCCATTCAACGCCTAATTCCATGACGGGCAGGCAAAAGAGCAGGGCGATCCGGGCTGTTTTAAGTTCATCCAGTTCAAAGCCCTGCAGGGCAACCAGCCGTTTTTGTTGCAGAAAACGTTCAGCCAGACGGATCAGCTTTTGCTGCTCCGATGACGTAAAGCCCGCTAAAACGGGAATAGTGAACGCCTCATCCCAGGGAAGAGGCGTTGATGAGGTGGATTCACTCGCTTTCCACGGCCACTTAATCATCTATCTGCTCGCAAAGTCGTCATTTGAACAAAATTGAAAGGGCAAGGACTATTAAAATGCCAAATAACCTGGCATCATGGCAACCGTTCAAAACGGAGAGATGCCGGAGCGGCTGAACGGACCGGTCTCGAAAACCGGAGTAGGGGCAACTCTACCGGGGGTTCAAATCCCCCTCTCTCCGCCACTATTCAAGCAGTTACCTCATTTCCTGGCAACGACCACGGTCACACTTGCTGTAAAGCAGGTTCATTTTGTCTGAATCATTCTGTTAACACCAAAAAATTACATGTAATGATACAAAAGACAAAAGCCCGAACCAGTTTCCTGATTCAGGCTTTAAGCGCTAACGTCATCGCAAGGGATGATTAGCTTTCATGTACGCTTAGGTTAGAACTGGTAAACGATACCCATCGCGAACTGATCGTCTGTAGCAGCACCGGTAATGGCCGCGTCATCTTCATCCAGCAGGTTGAATTTATAAGCGGTATACACGTTCATGTTCTTGTTGAAGTAGTACCAGGTACCCAGTTCAATGTAGTTCACATGATCCGCATCAACGCCGCGATGGTTGTCGCGCGCGCCAAGGTCTTTGCCGGTTGAATAGACATAACCCAAAGATGGACGCAGGCCAAAATCGAACTGGTACTGGACAACGGCTTCGATGTTTTGCGTTTTGTTAGCAAAATATTTGCCGTTATTGTTATTGCCAAACACGGTCATATTACGGGTTTCACCGTACATCACTGCGGCATAAACGTTATTGGCATCGTATTTCGCGCCCAGAGACCAGACTTCAGCAGTGTCACCATAGTGGTCTGCTGCCTGCTCGTCGGTACGGTCAGATTTGCCGTAAACGCCGACAAAGCCAAAACCGTCGAAGTTGTAACTGGCTGACAGGCTGTAACCGTCGCCGTTTGCTTTCGTCACGGAACGATCGTTATTTTTGCCCTGATACTGAATAGCAAAATTCAGGCCTTCGACCAGACCGAAGAAATCATTGTTACGATAGGTTGCAACGCCATTGGTACGGCCGTTCATGAAGTTATCTGCGGAAGCCCATGAATCGCCGCCCCATTCAACCAGCATATCGGTGTAAGCCGCCGCATCATAAGCTACGCCATAGTTACGACCATAATCGAATGAGCCTGCCTGAGCATATTTAAGGCCAGCAAAAGCCAGACGGGTTGATTCATCCTGCGCGCCTTCCGGGTGGCTGGCGTCCAGGTTGTATTCGAATTGACCGAAGCCGGTGAACTGATCGGCAATTTGCGTCTCACCTTTTACGCCAAAACGTGCATAAGAGGTGTCAGCATTCTCACTGTTGCTGTCGTCGGTATTTGACCAGATACGCTCGCCGACCATTTTGCCGTAGAAATCAACTTTATTGCCGTTTTTATTATAAATTTCCGCAGCGTGCGCTGCGCCTGCTGCTAATAAAGCAGGAATAACGAGTGCCAGTACTTTCCTATTCATTAGTGCTTTCCTTATTACGTTCATTGAGAGACGCGTTTATATCCGTGCAAATAATAATGGGATGCGTGGATTTTATTTCAGAATTATATGTAAGTAAATCTATAGGGATATTTCAAAATGATAACGAAAATATCAATCATAAATTAACCCTATAAATTTTTATAATTTATTATATTTACATATAAATGTAATTGATTGAATATTATGTATTTTTTGCCTTATCTTTGATATTTGATAACTATTTATATCAATGATTGATGTGGGTATTTATTTCTAAATCGGCTGGGTTAAAATCTTAAATTATTTCGATGATGGAGGGTTTTTAATCAGTGGAAATTATTTTTTTCTTGTATTATGGACAAAGTATTTACTTGATAAATGGAATCCAGAATTTCAGGACACTTTGGGTCATATAC